>JAIRVB010000038.1 GCA_031254105.1 Chitinispirillales bacterium | reverse complement strand
CTTCGTTGGCTCATAATTAATGTAACCCAATGCCATTGTTAAAAGGGGGGTTACTTATGGGTCAAAAAGAGAAGAAATCATACCTTGAATCTATTCTTCCACGGTATAAAGCCTCAGGCCGCCGCGCCAAGAAATTGATACTTGATGAGTTCTGCGCGGTATGCGGATACAACCGTAAATACGCTATCAGATTGCTCAATAAGCCTGCCGGTCACATCAAAAAGACAAAGCGTGGAAGAAAATCCAAATACAATAACCCGCTTTTTTTGGAAGTACTCAACGAAATCTTTAAGGCTTGTGATTACATGTGCTCCATCAGACTTAAAGCCGTTATTGCGCAGTGGCTTCCTTTCTACGAACAAAAGCATGGTGTTGTTGCTGATGAGACTAAGCGTCTGCTGCTCTCAGTTAACCGTGCAACTCTTGACCGCATTCTAAAACCCATTCGCGCAAAGCATCACAAAGGGATGTGTGGAACAAAACCCGGTACATTGCTGAAAAATCAGATTCCAATACGAACAGACAACTGGGATATAAACTCTCCCGGATACATGGAAGCGGATACCGTGGCGCACTGTGGCGGCAGCACTGCCGGAGAGTTCGTCTGGAGCCTCACAATGACAGATATTCACACAGGATGGACGGAATGTAGGGCAGTTTGGAATAAAGACGCTATAAGCGTTAGGGAACAGATTAAAGACATCGAACTCATGCTGCCTTTCAAACTCCTTGGATTTGACAGCGACAACGGGAGCGAGTTCATAAATCACGTTCTGCTTGAGTACTTTGGAAACAGAGAAAAACCGGTGCAATTTACAAGATCAAGACCAAATAAAAAAAACGATAACGCTCACGTAGAACAAAAAAACTGGACGCATGCAAGACACTTACTTGAGTATCACCGTATTGAAGAACCATCTCTGCTACCCTTGATAAACAGCTTGTATGCAAATGAATGGTCTATATATCAAAACTTATTCTGCCCATCATTGAAGCTAAAACACAAAGAACGGTTTAAAAGCAAATACATAAAAATCTACGATCAACCTAAAACACCATACCAAAGATTAATAGAATCTAACAAAATACGAAATGGATAGGGACGTCCATCTTATTTTCATTAGTTTAATTTTCCGCAACTTCTTTAGATAAATCCAACGTTTTCTTAGTAATCTTGTTGGCTATTGGATCTTTTTTAGAAAAATCATACTTTTGTATATAACGTATTATACTATAAATTGTTGCGTCTTGTTTAAAATCAATAATTTATAATGCCGCACAAACAGCATTGCGTAAACTAACGCCTGATTTCTCCGCTGCCCCGCCGCTAATGTTGCGGGTATTCCAATCAATTAGTTTTTCTTGGTTTATCACCATATAATTCGATGAGCATTTCGTCTGCTATGCAATTGTACCGGTAGAATGATTTTGTGTACTTGTTAGTATGTGTTTTAGTTTGCGCCGCGTCCATATTTTTTGTACTGCCGGCAAAGAACTTTTTTTCTACCTCTTTTTCTTCGTAATGATAAGTCAGAGTATCTTTTGGAAAATGAAGTTTCCAATGTCTGGCAAGGATTTTGACAGTGTCTTTTTCCGGCTTTTCAATAAGAAGAGCGTTGGTCAGAAGTTCGCTTAACGGTTTCCATTCGTTATCCGTAACTTGTGGTTTGTCAAGGCACTTCTTCATATAATCAAATATGTGGCGACTTGCTTCTACAAAGGTTTTTGTGTTGTCGCGTTTATAAATTTCGTTGCGTGCGCCATCTTTTTTGGATCTGCGTTTCATGGTAAAACTGATATTTGAGCGATCCGGAACGTGCGCCGCTTTTGAATGGCCGATAAAAACAGGGATTAGTGAGAGGGCCGCGTATTTTGGGTCTTGTTGAGACATGGAATTTTTCATTGCGGCGTTACTCGCGGGTTCGGAAATTTCTTCGTGCATATTGTCAATTATGTTTTCCGCAATATCATGTTCAACAACCGAAAGATCATCCAATATCCGGTTTAAAATCTCCTTTACATCCTCCTCATGCTTAACTTCGGAAATTTTCGCCAGTGCGCTGCCGATAATCGTTTCTTCGGCATTAACATAAGTTTCGTTTTCGTAAATATTTTCCAGCATATTGTCCAAAGTATTTTTTACCCCTTCACGTTCAGCTTCGGAAACTTCCTCAAGCATACTGTCTATTATGTTTTTAGCAGCTTTTTGCTCAATTATGGAAAGGTCTTCCAGCATATTATTGATGATATCGTCTTTTGCAGCTGTCTCCTCAGTTTTAGAAATCTTCGCCAGCGCGTTATCAATAATCGTTTCTTTAGCGTCAGTTTCTGTTTCGTAAATTTCTTCTAATATGCTGTTAAAAATGTTTTTTGCGCCTTCATGCTCGAGTTCGGAAATTTTTGCCAATGCGGCAACGGTAATATTTTTATTATTTACATTGTCAATAACGCTTGTTACTTCGACATCGTTGACCCATGAGTGATACCCTGAAAATGACTGATGGGCGTGTGTGTCGGCAAAGGTGTGAAGCAGCATCCCAATACGCATGAGCGCGATAGATGTATCTTTATCGCTTTCGCGGCGGCTGATATACTCCTCAACCGCCTGCATAAGCAACTTGTCTATTAATGAGTTATCATTAAAAGAGCGGGCTTCAACGCGGGTATCCTCCTGAGCGATTGATTTATCGCGCGGAAGAAAATGAAACGGCAGCGCTACAAATTTTTGCTCCCTTTTATTAAACACGATCGTAGCCAAATTCACCCAGCCGTTAAATCCGGTTCGTACCGGAATGAATCTCCTGCCAAGAAACGGCAGCATTTCAAGTAAATTTATAATAATGTCAACAAGCCCCATAACGCCGGATCGTCCTGGTTCGGATCTCCTTCCTCTTCCCCTCCTGCTGTTACCCCGAAGAAGTGACTTTTCAACCAGGTCGTATTGCGGTAATTTAGCGTACCTGGGGATCTTGGAACATTTTCTTGGAGAAGTCCAGTTGTAATCATCCACATATTGTGAATACTCAGCGATGCGCTGCGCTTCATCATCAGAAAAGCCGGCCATGTAAGCCAGCGTTTTAACCGCGAAATAATGAAAGCTTATATCCATAAAACCATACCTTTCTGCCGGAGACGAAATAAAATATGCCGATGTTATTACCATAGGCTACCCAAATAATGTAATTTTATGTTGTACCGATTTCAAGCAATAATTACTAAATAACGGAAATAAGGAGCAATGTATTATGAAAACAGACAAAATGACCCCGAAAGAAGCATTTGAACTTTTTGACACTCTTAAACCGGTAACGCTCAATGAGCTTGTAGAGGTTGGCGTTTGGCTCGGCGGAGAGATAATAACAGGGCATCCGATGGACGGGTTACTTACTGCCGTAAGATGGTACGGCAAAAAGTTCCAGCAGGATGGGGGCATACACCCATTACTGTATAAGGGGATAAATGGGAAAGTTTATTCCGTGAATGCCAGCGAGATCCCGTTTAAGACTATTATGACATTCCCGCGCTGGATAATAAAAATACTTTTTTTCTTTTTCGCGCCTCTTATCCGCACCAAAAATCCATGCACGCAATATTGGAACGTGGAATACCGCGGAAAAATAACGGGGGCTATGGTTTGGGACGAGCTACCTATTGTCGAAATATTCGCCCGTATCGACAGCAATACTCTTCTTGGCGTTACTGTTATAAAAGGCATTTCAGACCCATACTTTTTTACCCTTACAAAACCGGAGTAAAGTGGTTATACAAATATTAGGAGGGATGATCTGTGGCTGTAACATTAAAAGATATAACATTAGAAGATATCGCTCTGCGGGAGTACGATGGCAAAAGCCTTTTAGGATTGCGCGAAGAACTGTTAAACGCTCCTGTTGAAATCTGTATCGAACGCGCCGTTCATATTACCGACTACATGAAAAATCACAAGGAAGAGGAGAAACACCCGCTGCTTTTTCGCGCCAAAGTTGTGGCAAATTATCTTTCAAATAAAAAACCGCTCTTCTTTGGCAATAACATTCTTGCTGGAACAACAGGTTCAAAATTCAAATCCGCGCTTCTTTTTCCTGAGTTCATCGGACTTACGATCTGGTCGGAATTAGATACTATCAGCGAAAGGAAAAGGAATCCTCAGCGTCTTTCAAAAGAGGAAGCGCGAAAGCTAAACTTGGATGTCTTCCCATATTGGCTCAACCGCGATGTGTTAAGTTCCACAAAAGCAAGATTTGGCGAAGAGCCGCCCGAAGGAACGCCCATTCGTTTACTTGAGAAAATAATATTTTATTTGTCAGGAAAAGGGGCGTGTATCTCACATACAGTCCCTATGTTTGAACGGGTGCTTTCGGAGGGGCTTGACGCGATCATAGCCGAAACGCACAAAAAAGCCGCAGCGAAAGAAACTTCTATAGAAAGCGCTGAGTTTTATAAAGCGGTCGCCGTTGTGCTGGACGGCTTTTTAAACTATGTCAATCGGCTTTCAACGGCGGCGTATGAACGCGCGAAAACAGAAACTGATCCGAAAAGTAAAGCGCGTTTTATGCGTATGGCGCAAGCCTGCAAAAATATTCCCGCTAAACCAGCTTCAAATTTTTATGAAGCGGTAAGCGGTATATGGCTTTGCATGATAGCGATCCATGCTGAGAACATGAATATGGCGATCAGCCCGGGCCGACTTGACCAAATCCTGTATCCCTATTATAAAGCTGATATGGAAGCGGGCACGCTTACAATTGAGAACGCTATTGAGATCATCGGCAATCTCTTTATAAAATTGGGCGATAACGTCTCTCTTGTACCGCAAGTATCGGAAGAGTTGTTCGGCGGCGCGGCGACCGCTCCTTCAGTAACGGTGGGCGGGGTTGACAAAAACGGCAGCGACGCGGTAAACGATCTCACTTATATTATGCTGAGGGTGACAGAAATTTTAAAACTGCGCGAACCTAACATGAACGCGCGGTTCCGCTATAATATAAACGAAGAACGGTACCGTAACAGGGTAGCTGAGGTGATTGCGGAAACTAAAGCCGTTCCCGCGTTTTATAACGACGCCGCGATCATAAAAACTTTACAAAATCAAGGCATATCTCTTGAACACGCACGGGATTACGCGATCATCGGCTGTGTGGAATATTCAGCTGCTGGAAGAAGTTTTGACGCTTCAAGCGATATACTTCTTAATCTCTCCGCTCCGCTTGAAATGGCGCTGTATAACGGAAGACGTTACAGAACCGGAGATGAAAAGATTGAGGGCGCGCCGCAAACTGGCGATGCCGCTAAATTTACCAGATTCGAGGAGTTTTGGGAGGCGTTTAAAACACAAACGGAGTGGATAATCAAGCAGGCCTTCACTGCAAGCGAGCAAATGGCGGAAATCCATAAAGAAATAGCGCCATCCCCACTGCTTTCCGCGTTGTTTGAAGGGCCTATGGAAAAAGGCATTGACCTTACTTTCGGCGGAGCGGTGTATAATTCATCGGGAGCGACTAATATAGGGTTCGCCGACGTTGCTGATTCGCTTAACGCCGTCAAATCCGCGCTTGAGTCCAAACGTTATACAATGGAGGAAATTATAAACGCCGTCAAAAATGACTTTGATGATAAAAATGTTTCCGTGAAAGAGAAATACGAAAAGCTGCGGTCATATCTTGCTAATGAGAAATTAGAATACGATACGTTAAAATATGGAACAAATAATGAAACCGAAAATGGGATGTCGCGTGAGTTAATCAAGTTTTTGTATAAAACGTATCAAAGCTGTATAAACGACAGGGGCGGAAAATATTACCCCGCTTACTGGAGCATGACCAACCATTCCGGACAGGGAAAAATCACTCACGCCCTTCCTAATGGGCGTAAAGCGGGACTGCCTTTCGCAAGCGGGATTACCCCTGTGTCAAATGTACCTAAAAGCCTGCCCGAATGTCTTAACGCGGTCGCCGCGCTCGGCGGTGAAAATATGCCCGGAGGAATCGCGCTGAATATTAAATTTACAGCGTTAGAAAATCGGGAAGAAGTAGAAAAAGTCGGCGCTTTCGTTGAGGGGTATTTCAGAAACGGCGGTTTACAGGTGCAGTTTAATATAATGTCGGGTAAAATGCTTAGGGATGCTAAAGAGAACCCTGACAATTACCGCGATCTGTTAGTTCGTGTTTCCGGATACTCAGCTTACTTTAACGATTTAAGCGACAGTATGAAAGATGAGTTGATCGAGCGCACCGAATATGGGATAGACGGAAAGGCGGTACTGTGAAATGAACCTGTTTCAAAAAATAATCATTAACCGTATACTTTTCAGAAGAACGCGGGCAAACCGCTGCCTTAAACAGTTTGAGAGATGTTTTGGCAGCATGGATGAACGCGCCGCGGATCTGTTTTTAACGGTTCTGCTTAATCTTATGTCACTGATTTTGTGTCTCAATCCCGAATACCGCTTAAACATAAAGGACTTTGAGGCAAAGTATGTTTTTAAGGGTAAGAGTAAAAAACTGTATGTTACCGCGGAATTCAAAAATAACAAACTCGCGGTCAAACAAAAACAGATTCAAAATCCGGAACTCACACTTACGTTTAAGGATGGCAACTCACTCTTCAAACTGCTTTTATCCGATACTCCAGACGTACTTAACGCAATGCTTAATCAAGAGGTTGATTTTTGCGGTAATATCAACTACCTCAACAAATTCGCTTATATGGCCATGCGTTTGAAACTTATGGCCGCTGGTAAAGTTTAGTTTGAAAAAGCCATTGGTTTTCGATATAAAAAGAGGCAGCATGAATGATGGAGAAGGGATTAGAACCGTACTCTTCTTCAAAGGCTGCCCTTTGAACTGCTCATGGTGCCATAATCCCGAATCCATCAGGTGTGAGACCGAATATTTTTGTGAATCTGGAACAATGAGAACAATCGGGAAAAGTTATGATATTGACGAACTTTTGCGGATTATAAAAGAAGATATTACATACTATCAGGTATCGGGCGGCGGGGTCACTCTTAGCGGCGGGGAACCGACTCTTTTTATGGAATATGCCGGAGAGATCGCAAAAGCGTTATATGAAAACGGCATAACTTGCGCTTTACAAACCTGCGGATATTTTGATTTCGCAGATTTTAAAGAGACGCTTTTTCCGTATCTTAATTGTATATTTTATGATATAAAATTGTTTGATTCAAACGAACATATAAAGCATACGGGAAAAGACAACAAACTTATACTCGAAAATCTTACTCTCTTATCCGAAGAAAACATTAGAATTATACCGCGGACGCCGCTGATACCCGGTATAACCGACACTGCTGAAAATCTTGAAAGTTTTTATCGTATGTTAGATAAATCAGGTTTAAAAGATGCGTATGTAAAATTAAAATATAACGATGACGGAATAAAAAAACGAGAGCGCTTAAAAACGGGGTCGTCATAAACAACTGATTAAGTATATTATATTTTTACCTACTTTTCGCCGCTATTTCATTTCCCTGTTTGTCGCTATTATGTAGATATACTGGAGACAACACTAGTGAGTAACGATATGGACTAAGACAGATTATTGTCGATCGGTCGCAGCCCGAAAGTATCTGCAGTCATTAATAACAAAATTATGATTGATTAAATTATTGTATTGACTATAATACTGTTCAAATCGTATTATTAGAATAGGAAGGAGGTCGAAAAAAGATGAAAAATGGAAAAGAAATAGTCAATACCGTTTCAAAAAATTTGAAACGATACCGAAATCTAAAAGATCTATCCCAAGAAAAACTTGCTAAAAAAGTAGGTATTAGCAGGGCTACTTATACCAATATTGAAAGCGGAAAAGAGGAACCAAAGGTTTCTACTCTTCAAATAGTAGCAAATGCGCTTGATGTAGACATTTTCAAATTATTTGCTCCAATCCCAGAACTGCCATCATTAAGACTGAGAAGCAAAACGGTTTTATCAGCCAAAATGAAGAATCTCCAAGAACAAGCAAAAACCGATTTTGCGTTCTGGCTAAAAGGATATAATCATTTAGAAAGAACTTTACAGAAAAGGGAAATTTTAGTACGTAGCTGTTGCACAACTCTGAGTCTACGTTCCCTTTTCGCAAAAGTTGTTTGCTCTAAATCTCAAATTCTTTTTTTTAAGCGAAAGTAATTTTTCTGGTCAAATTTTTGAGATCG
>JAIRVB010000015.1 GCA_031254105.1 Chitinispirillales bacterium | reverse complement strand
TACAAGGCCATATCTTTCTATTTTATCGGAGGAGGAATCATCATCAACCCCCGCAAATATCAACCGTTATTAACCGTTATTAAAAGAGCCTGATAAATATAACACAATTTTAATCAGAACGCAAGTACTCTTTTTGAAAATCTTAAAAAAATTACTAAATCTTAACAAAAAAAGTGTCGTAGCCAACCACCTGAAACGTTATCAAACAACGTTGAGTCTTATGTGGAGAATCATGCGACGGTGTTAAAGATAATACATTGGAACACCAGTGTCAAGGGGAGGGTGAGATTTTTTTATGTGATGATGCGCACTTATTTCTTTCTTACCGGTATTCTTAATACTGTCTTAAGTTTTGCGCTTTCCGTTTTTTGAGGATTCAGTAAATATATTTCATGATGTCTTCTTGTCTCATTTATATCTTTTTCTAAATTATTTTCACTGATAAAATCATCCATTTTTTTTAGTGTTTTAGGTTCATCATCATATGGGCCGATATGCATGCACTGTACACATAGTCCTTCATTGAATTTTATGTATTTTGCGTTTTTTGTTTCAATGCTTTTCTTTCTTGAAACTTCGTTACAAGCCCAGATGAACAATTGTTCATCGACAAATTCCGGCAGCCGTATCAGCGAAATCCAAGAATACTCTGATTTGTCCTGCAGAGAAAATTCCTCATTATTATCAAGCCACCATAAACCCTCTAAAGGGGGGACAACGTAATCAAAATAGCCCGCAGGTATACAATTTCCCTTTTTACTCATTTTTATTGTGTATTGAATTCCATACAACACTTCTAAAGCGTTTTGATACTCCCCATCCTTGTCATTGGGGTTGCCCCTGCCTTCCACGGCAACGAATTGTATTTCCGGAACATCTATAATGGCTGGTTCGGTCTTGGGTAAATATATATTCTTATATTCTTTTTTATAATCTTTTACATTTGCCATTTGTACCTCCAGTAAAATTTTACACTATTCTTGGGTTTCAATATATTATGCAAACTATATATCAAATATACTGCGCGAATGAACAGCATGCAAGTTGTTTTTTATTTTGTTTAATTCCAATACTTATGGTTCACTCTTTTTGTTTGAGATATATAATAATTCAACTTTAAAATAGATGTCCGAATGCAAAAATAAAAGATCTGATCACCTCATTTCTGGATTTGAACATCTATTTCTGCATTAATAAAACTTTTTCAAGTTAAATGACTATATTCTTTCACATCCTCAAAAGTTCCGAGGGAGGTCAACATTTTTACCGCGCATGGCTTATCTGAGCCTGTAAATTTTTTCTGTAAATATATCTTTCAATCAACTAAAAACAAACAACTGCAAAAATAGAAAATACTTAATAATACAAAAGATCTAACATGTCTTAATTTTTATTTCTGTACTCGGACATTTAATTTCTTTCCGGATTGATCAGCAAAAGCAGAGATTATTTACGTGCTCGCTTATCCTGTTTTTAATTAGAGTTACCTTGCATAAAATTACGATTATTGACATAATAATTTTCAAAATCTCAAAATGGCAGATATTATTTTTCGCAGATGCGAAAAGAACACGTAAGCTTTTGAATAGAACGGCATTTTATTTATGGAACCGCTTTGGGGAACAATCGTTAACGCCTTGGCAATTGTACTTGGAAGTTTTTTGGGAATGGTTTTACCCCGCATGTCCGGAAGTATGCGGACTGTCATTATGCAGGGGCTTGGATTGGCTGTTGTGTTTTTGGGGTTCTCAATGGGGCTCAAAGCGGATAATCATCTTTTAATTATCATTAGTCTTGTAACCGGCGGTTTTATTGGAGAGATACTCAAAATTGATATGCTGCTTCAAGCAGCCGGAGAGCGTCTTGAGAGAGCGGTAAAAAGAATCTCACCTCAAAAGCAGAGCAAAGATTCTATAGCGGAAGGGTTTGCTACCGCAACTTTGGTTTTTTGCGTAGGCGCGATGGCGATCCTTGGAGCAATTGAAAGCGGTCTGCGTAATGACCATACTATACTTTACACAAAATCGATGCTTGACGGAATATCATCGGTTGTGTTTGCGTCTACGCTTGGTCTGGGGGTTATATTTTCATCGCTGCCGCTGCTGACTTATCAGGGAACAATTGCGCTTTGCGCTAAGTTTATCACATCGTTTCTCAACGCCGCGGAACTTAACGCAGTCATTACAGAAGTAAGCTCCGTTGGAGGGGTGCTGATTGCCGCAATAGGTATAAACATGCTTAAAATAAAAAACATAAACGCCGTAAATCTGCTGCCGTCAGTTTTTGTTATCGCGCTCCTGACGCTTTTGAATGTGCGGTTTGGGTGGTTGTAAATAATTTTGGGGTATGGACGTAATTTAGTTTCCAGTTATCAGTTACCAATTTTTTAGGACTGGTCTTTATTTCGTCTCTTTCCTGCCAAAGGGTGATCTTTAGGGCGGCCGTTTGTTTTAACTGGAAACTGGAAACTGAACTTAACTATGAAATATAAAACTGTCTATCAAATAATCCACTGTGCCGCGCTTGCGCTGTTTGCGGTGAATTTTACTTCCTATGCTCAGGCTCAGGTGATATCCGCCTCCGCTGTTCCGGACAGCGTTACTGTTGGGGATGAGATAACTCTCAATATTACGGTGCAGACACCAAAGGATGTTCAGGTGACCGCTCCGCAGACAGACGGCGGATTTGGAAACTTTGCTGTTCGGGATTATCACGCTGAAACTAAAGTTGGCAAAGATTACGATACAACACTCTACCGCTACACTCTTGCTATTTACAAACCACAGAACTGCACAATTCCCCCCGTATCATTCTTAATAAGCAAAGATTCGTTAGTTGATACTCTCGCTTCACAGGCGATACCAATCAACATAATATCCGTTCTTCCGCAAATTGAAGATGGCGAAGAGCTGGCAATACGCGACCTGAAAAATCAGCAAACTACAGGACGCGCAAGCGCGTGGTGGCTCTGGCTGATTATTATTACGTTGATAGCCGCGGCGGTTTTCTACATTTATAAGAAGTTCGTAAAAAGCAAAACTGCCGCTGTTCCTGTGATCCCTCAAAAACCGCCATATGAAGAGGCGATTGAAGCTATCACGATACTTGAAGAGAAAAAGCTTTTGCAGCAGGGTTTTATAAAAGAGTATGTATTTGAGCTTTCGGAAATTTTTAAAAGATATATTGGACGCAGGTTTGACACAAACGCGCCTGAACTTACGACAGATGAGATTGTTTCATGGCTTGAATCGTCAACTGTCAGTAAAGAGCTGCGCCTTAACGCTGAATGGTTTTTCCGAACAAGCGATCCTGTCAAATTCGCCCGCTGGCTTCCGGATTCGCAGACTCTTGAGAGATTCGCCAAAGAGGTCAGAAAGTTTTTAGAAGCGACCAGACCGATGCCGGAAGTCACTGAAACACAACAGGTAAAAGCTGAATCTTCGGAAAAAACGGAGCGCGTTTCATGATTTTTTTAGAAATGATCAAACCTCTGTCTGAAATATCCGCAATAGAAACAAAAACGGAGAGTACTTAATGACTTTCAAAAATCCGCACTTTTTTCTATTACTTTTGTTTTGCATCCCTATGATCTGGCTTTACATATTGAGGGAACGCAAAACTAAGGTAACCGTGCGTTTTTCTGATTTGTCTATACTAAAAAAACTCCCAGTATCACCCTGGCTTAAACTTCGTCACATTTTGCCTGTCATGCGTATCGTTGGATTTGGTTTTCTTGTTGTCGCGCTGGCCCGTCCTCAAAAACAGCATACCGAAGTTGAGGTAACCACCGAAGGTGTGGACATTATGCTTATTCTTGATATATCTGAAAGTATGAAAGCTCTTGACTTTAAGCCTGATAACCGTCTCGCGGTCGCCAAGCGGAGTATGAAAGATTTTGTACAAAAACGCGAACACGACCGGATCGGTCTTGTGCTGTTTGCCGCCCGCGCCTATACCCGTTGTCCGCTAACAAACGATTATGGCGTTCTTCTGCAAATGATAGACGATGCAGACTTCACAGATTTTTCAAACCGGACTGCCATTGGGACCGCGATCGCCACCGCGGCAAACCGTCTGAAAGATTCTCCTGCCAAAAGCAAAGTTATCGTTCTTCTTACTGACGGAGCGAATAACGCGGGCGACATTCCTCCGTTAAGCGCGGCAAAAGCGGCGGCTGAGCTTGACATGCGCATCTATACAATCGGAGTAGGTAAAGAGGGTAAAGTGCCGTTTCCGGTAGAAGTGGTCAATCCGCTCACCGGACAAAAACAACAGAGAACGCAGATGATGGATTCTGATCTTGATGAAAAAGAGCTTAAGGCAATTGCTACGCTTACAGGCGGAACTTTTTTCAGGGCGCAAAACTCGGAAGCGCTCAAAGAGATTTACGATGAGATAAACAAATTAGAAAAAACCGAAATAAAGTCCATAAGCCATGTCTCCTGGTCGGAGTATTTTTACATGTGGCTGTGGGTAGGTTTTTTTATATTAATGGCAGAGACGCTGCTCCAAAAAACCGTCTTCAGACGAATACCTTGAGGATAAGGCCATAACCGATGAGATTTGGCAACCCTGAATTTTTTAGCTTACTTTTACTGCTTCCTCTCTTGGCGGTGTTTTTTCTCATTGCGTATAGAAGAAAGCTTGCCGCGCTTGCTCTTTTTGCTTCTGATTCGTTAATTAAAAAACTGAGCGCGTCAGCGGGCCCGTCCCGCTATATACTTAAAAGTACTTTTTTCTGCCTGTTTTTTCTGTTTATCGTTTTCGCGTTGGCGCGGCCTAAATTTGGCGTAAAGATGGAGATGGTTGAGCGTAAAGGCGTTGATATTATGATAGCTCTTGACATTTCTCACAGTATGCTTGCTCAGGACCTGGCCCCAAACAGAATAGAACGCGCGAAACTTGAGATACGCAAATTTATAAATCTGTTAAAAGGCGATCGTATCGGACTTATTATATTTGCGGGAGAGAGTTTTGTGCAGTGTCCGCTGACTCTCGACCACGCGGCCGCGCAGCTTATGCTTCAATCTGTAAGCACCGATTGGGTTCAAACGCAGGGAACCGCGCTGGGCGATGTTATAAAGCAGGCGGCAAAGGCTCTTGACGGCGGCACAAGCCGTAAGCGCAAAGTACTTATTATCCTCTCTGACGGAGAAGATCACGAAGGCAATGTGACAGACGCGGCTAAGCAAGCGGCTAAAGAGGGGATCATCATCTACACTATAGGAATCGGATCGGAAACGGGCGTACCTATACCGATGAACCGGGGTACAAATAATGTGGTGTACAAAAAGGATAAAGCCGGAAATTTAGTGATGACGCGGCTCAACCCGGTTACGCTTGAAAAAATCGCCCTTGAAACAAACGGTAAATATTTTCACGCAGGTACAAACCTTGACCTCACAAGAATCTACAATGAGATTTCACGCATGGAAAAAACTGAGTTTGGGATGACAAAAGCTGTTGTCCATGAAGAGCAATATCAGATTTTTCTGCTAATCGCGCTTATTTTTATCCTTATCGAATTTTTTATCTCAGAGCGGGCACGAAAAAAAGAGGTTTGGAAAGGCAGGTTTGAATAATGACAACAGCTGTTCTTTTGTTAAGGAAAGCCCTTTGCCTTATTACCGTACTTGCGCTCTTTGCGCCTATATGCGCGGATGAAGTGAGAAAACTGAATAAAAAAGCAAACAGATTATATGGTCAGGGTAAATATGAAGAGGCGCTCAAATTATACGAAGACGCGCTTCTGCTCGATCCATCAGATAATAAGTTAAAAATGAACAGAGGGTCAACGCTTTACAGGCTAAAAAATATGGAAGAAGCTGAAAACTCTTATCTTGGCTCTCTTTCACAAACAGATAAAAATACACTCGCGGACGCGCACTATAATTTGGGCAACATTCTCTACGGCCAGGGACAGCAGTTTGAAACTTCCGGTGATCCCGGCGCACGGGAGAAATATTCGCAAGCCGTCGAAAACTATATCCAAACCCTTAAGCTCAGGCCAAATGACGCTGACGCGAAATGGAACCTGCAGCTTGCTCATCAAAAGGTTGATCTGCTTGAAAACCAGGATCAGGATGAAAAAAACGATAAAAAGGATGAGCAGGATAAGAATCAAGATAATAAGCAGGGTGATAAGAACGATAATCGGGATGAAAAAAATAATGATCAACAAAATAAAGATGACAAAGAGCAGCAAAATCAGGATAAAGAAAATCAGGATAAAGAAAATCAGCAGGAACAAAATCAGCAGGAACAAAATGGGCAGGAGCAGACTGAGCAGGATATGAAAAAAGAGGAGGCTGAGAGGCTGATTGAGCTTTACGCCGATGACGCCGACACGCTCAGCAAACCCCAATTTAAAAGAGGCAAAGTACGGCAGCCGGAGAAAGACTGGTAGATATATGGGTAAGGAGAAACAAACGTGAAACATATTACCATTTGTATTTTTCTGCTTTTTTTATCAGCCGCGTTGACGCCCGCATCCGCGTCACAGGTCAGTTTTGCCATTAATACAGAAAGAACTGTTATTACAAACGGCGAACAGGCTGTTCTTGTCGCTACGCTCACAACGCCAAAACCGATAAACGCCTCCGCCGTACCTGCGCCGCCGCAAAACGAGATGTTTGATCTTTTAAATGTAAACAGCTCACAGTCACAGTCACATCAAATTCAAAATATAAACGGCGCTATTACGCAAACCCGTGTAATAACTTACCGGTTTAACTATACGATACGTCCAAAAGCTGAAGGCCGTTTTACCTTCCCCGCTTTGAGCGTTAATATTGACGGAACCGACTACAGCACGCAGCCGGTTGACTTCAGAGTGAGCAGCGAACCTGTGAAAAACGCCGATATAACCGCTTCGCTTCACCTCTCAAAACGCTCACTTTTTCCCGGTGAGCAGGCGCTGCTTACATTAAAAATCGCTCAAAAAAATAATACTCCCATTCAAACTCAGCGCGGATACATGAGCGCCATAGAGCAGATTGAAAAATCTTTCGGCAAGGAGTTTTCTCTCAACCGTTTATTTACAAATAGCATCACGCAGGGTCAGGAACGAATAAACGGCGAGATATACAACACATTTACTTTAAAATTTTCGATCTTTGCGCTCACCGCCGGAACTTACTCCATACCATCAATCGCTTTTGAATATGATGAGATACGCCAGACCGGGCAGCGCCGGGTTAATCCGTTTTTTAATGATTTTTTTGATGATTTCTTTGGCGGCTCCCAGCATCAGGCTGTGCGTCAGACAACTCATACCGCTCCATTCAATGTAACTGTAAAACCGCTTCCGCAAAATACGCCTGCTAATTTTAACGGATCTGTGGGAAAATTTTCACTCAACGCGTCTGTAGAGCCGCAGAACGTTGCCGCGGGAGAAGCGCTAACCTTAAGAATCACTCTGCGGGGCAATACACGCCCCTCAAACATCGGCGATCCAGTTCTACCTGATCTTAAGGATTGCGACATCTTTACTCCCGAACGTCAATCTGTCACAGATACGGCGGCGGATGGGTTTTCAACCAGAAAAACTTACCGCTATCTGATAATACCTAAAACTGAAGGGGCTTTAAACATTGGGCCAATTACCTACCCATATCTTGACCCGGAAAGCGGTACTTACAAAACCGCGCGCTCAAATCAGTTAACTGTAAATGTTACCCCCGGTAAAGGCGGTTCAAGAGAGCAAACCAGATACCTGACGCAAGATGAGATTCAAATGGTAGGGCATGATATCCGCTATATAAAATCAACGCCAAAAATTTGTAACCAGTCTGTACGGCCCTACCGCGACCCATACTGGTATCTGCTCTTCCCTCTGCCGTTTTTGTTATTTTTGTTCGTGGTGATTTACAAATTACACTCAAAGCAAAGCGGCAAAAACCAGTTTAAAAATATGCGTCAGAAAGCGCTCTCCACCGCTCTGCGGGAACTTAACAAAATCAACAAAGAAACCGTTGTTAAGCCTGACAGCGAATTCTTAGGCAAGGTGGCGCTTACAATTGAGAAATATATATCTCACAAGTTCGCGTTTCCAGCCACGGGCCGGACTCTTGAAGAACTCAAAGCGGAACTTCTCTCCCGTAACATTGATGAACATACCGCAACCGGACTCGCTTCACTGATAGAAAACATTGATGAATACAGGTTCGGCGGCAAAACCTTTAACACTCAGGGTAAAAGCGAGCTTACCGCTAAAACAGCCGCGTTCCTCACAAGCATGGAGAAAAGTGTGCAAAAAGAGAGATCATCGCCGGCAACCGCAGCAGCCTCCGTATTGTTAATTGTCTCCGCGCTTGTTATTCCATCTTTTGCGAACACAGAAACAGACAGCGCTTTTGAAATAAAAAGCGAGCTTAACAACGCGGAAAATACGGAAGAAACAGCATCTTTATTATCACCGCAAAACCCTCAAGCCTGGTTTGAAAAAGCAAACGAATTTTACGCTGCCGGCTCTTATGACAGCGCGCAAACTTATTACTCAAAAATTGTTGACGCGGGAATAAGCAGCAGTGTCGTGTTTTATAATCTGGGAAACACCTTTCACAGACTCAGAAAGCCCGGCCTCAGCCGTCTTTACTATGAAAAAGCCGCGCTCCTCTCCCCCAAAGACGCAGACATACAAGCCAATATCCGCTTCATAAAAACAATCATCGTTGACCGTTCGGAGGAGCGTGCCGAATCCGATTTTCTCACCGCCGTATTCTATAATATTCATACGCTTCTGCCTCTCCAAAGCCAGCTTGTTTTACTATTCTTACTGACGCTGATACTTGCCCTGTTTGGCGCAGGAATACTGTTTAAATCAGGTTTAAACCGTCTGTGGTTTGCCTATGGCGCAACGCTCTGTACAATTCTCATACTTGCAACAGGCATCTCAGCGGGCTACAAAATCTACGCTCTTGAAAGCCGTCAATACGCGATAATCCTCAGTCCAAGCCTTGACGCTAAAAATCAACCGATGGGCACCCAAACACTCTTTACAGCGCACGAGGGAACGAAGCTTCAAATCCGTAAGAACGATGGAGAGTGGTGTCTTGTGAGTCTGCCCAATGGGGCGAGCGGGTGGGTTTTGGGGAGTTCTTTGGGGAAGATTTAGAACTCGTAGCTCATATGGAGAGAAGATCCTTATTTTGCTGACTTGATATCGGGGCCGTAAATGTGATGCGGTAATTTCACTTTTTGTAGTCCATAAAACACAAAACATAATCTGCTTTTATTTTGAAAATATGCCTCTTTATTATGGTTTGCTGACTAAAAAAGATTAAGTTGCTATAGCAGCGCCTACGCCGCACTTTTATTCTTCAGCTTAAAGACATAAGCCATTATCTCCGCCACAGCCGTAAAAAATTCAGCTGGTATCGGAAACCCTACCTCAATTTTATCATACATCGCGCGCGCCAAAGGTTTGTCCTCTACCATTGGTACACCGTGTTCCGCGGCTATTTTTTTTATCTGCTGTGCGATCAGCTGCTTGCCTTTCGCAACCACCACAGGAGCGTCATTTTTTTCAGATTCGTAAAGCAGAGCGATAGCTATATGCGTAGGGTTTGTCACCACAACAGTAGCTTTGGGAACCTCACCCATCATGCGGCGCCTCGCCATCTCTCTCTGAAGAGAGCGGATACGTCCCTTTACCTCAGGACTTCCCTCCATCTGCTTACTCTCATCCTTGATCTCCTGCTTGGTCATCTTGAGCTTCTTTTCATGCTCGTAACGCTTATAACTAAAGTCAAGCAGCGCGATCGCAAGCAGCACTAAAGCTATACGCACAAAAATATTAAACGTCGCCTCAGTTATAAAATTCCATATCGCCATCACAGAGGTATCGGCGAGCATGACAAGCAGCTCATACTCACCCTTTACACTTACATACGCTACATAACCTATGATAATAACCTTAAGGATACTTTTCACTGCCTCTACAACGGTAGTCAGCGAAAACTTCTGTTTAAGACCTTTTAAAGGATTAATCTTCGAAAATTTAGGCATTAATGGTTTAGTGGTAAACATGAATCCTACCTGAATTATATTCGCCACAATGCCGGCAACCATTATCGCAGCCGCAAACGGCAGAATAATTTTAATCAAAAAAGCAATTGATTCACCCGCGATCTCCATCAGACGCAGATCACTCATATCGGTAATGGCTGTAAGTTCAAAGCAATGCTTGATAAAATCATTAATATCCCTTAACATCCCCGCGCCCATAACACGCAGCAGAAATATCGCGGTCAAAAGTACAAATACAGAGTTCACCTCAACGGTCTTCGCAACGCTCCCATCCTTACGGGCGTCACTGCGCTTCTTAGCGGTCGGGGACTCTGTCTTTTCCTGCCCTGAATCTTCAGCCATTTTTAGTAGTGATTATTGGGGCGCGGGGTTATGGCCGTGTCCCTGGGTTTTTGGTTGTTTTCATAATATGCGGACAGCAGATTGCCGCCCTTACAATAGATCCGCGTGTAGATGGGTCGATCCTTACGGCCGCCCCATCCTCTCACGCCAACATATACAACAGTTTCCATATATCCTGAATCAGCCCCTCCGCCATACGCCTGAAAAGCGCTGTCAGCATGGGCAGCACGACAACAGTAGTGGCCAGTCCAAGCGCGATTTTGAGCGGCAGGCCTACAAAAAAGATATTCATCTGGGGCACTGTACGGGCTACAATCCCAAGGGCGACCATCGTTAAAAATAATACCACAAAAACCGGCGCCGCGAGCTTAAATCCTAAAATAAAAATATTGGCAACCAAATAGGTAAAGTGCGCAAGCATAGGGTCCGCGGGGAACACAGCTTCAAACATCGGTACAAGCTCAAAACTTTTTTGAACGGTAATAAGCAAAAAGTAATGCCCGTTAAACAAAAGAAAAAGAATTGTAAAAAGAATCAGCTTCAGCTGACCAAGCACTGTAACTGATTCCTGAGAAAGCGGATCTGTAAGCTCGACAAACCCAAAACCCATCATGGTATCCACCATGCGTCCAGCAAAATTTACTGCCGTAAACAAAAACGTGGAGGCAAATCCTATAATAAAACCAACAATCGCCTCCTTAAACACAAGTAGAAAAAACAAACCTATTGAAAATTCACTTATGTCAATAGAAGACAGGCCGGACACACGCTGAACGGAAAAAAGGGCGCTTGTCAAAAGAAGAGAGAGCGCAACCTTAACCTGAGCGGGTACGTAAGTAGCGCCAAAAACCGGCATAAGCATCATCATGCTCATTACTCTGACAAACATGAGCATAAAGTACTGCACCTGATCAAACGAGATCAGAAGATCGGTCATCGCATTGTACCTATTTGACCAATCAAATCAAACAACCAATTTGTATACTCTATGAGCTTAAGCATCATCCAGGGCATAAGCACCATAAGCACCAGCGCTATACCAACAAATTTGGGAATAAAGGTGAGCGTCGCTTCGTTAATCTGAGTAGTAGCCTGAAAAATACCTATCGCGAGACCGACAAACAGTCCCACAATAAGCATCGGCCCCGAAACAAGGAGCGTTATAATAAGCGCCTGGCGGCCAATATCCATCACTAAAGCACTTTCCATTACAGTACGCTCCCCTACCTGAACCCTATTACAAGCTGACGGACAATTAAATGCCATCCGTCAACCATTACAAAAAGAATTATCTTAAACGGCATCGAAATCATGGCCGGCGGCAGCATCATCATACCCATTGACAGAAGTACGCTGGCTACGATCATATCAAGCACCAAAAACGGAATAAACAAAATGAAGCCGATTATAAACCCGGTTTTAAGTTCACTGATAATAAACGCCGGAATAATAACCTCAAAAGGCAGATCGTCTATTGTACGCGGCGGCGGCATGCGGCTTATGCGTACAAAGAGCGCTATGTCCTTTTCACTCACCTGACGCAGCATAAAATTACGAACCGGTTTACCCGCTATATCAAGCGCTTCCCGAAACTGTATATCCTGCGCAAGATAAGGCTGGAGCGCATCCCTGTTAATCTCAGTGTAAACCGGCATCATTACAAAAAAAGTGAGAAAAAGCGCAAGTCCAACCAAAAGCTGGTCAGGAGGCAGTGTCTGGGTGCCAATAGCACGGCGCAAAAAAGAGAATACAATAATAATGCGCACAAATGAAGTTGTCATTATAAGTATGGAAGGCGCAAGAGCCAGAATTGTAATAAGAAAAATAATCTGAAGCGTCAACCCAACATCGCTGGGATTACTGCTGCTTCCCACACTCAGAGAGATACCCGGAATACCCTGGGCACAGATGGCGGTGAATAATCCAACCACCAGAATTGAAAGAACGCAAGCTGCCAGCCGTAAAGGGGAGAAATATCTAAAGAAACGCTTTTTTGCCCTCAAGTCTGAGGGCTGTAAATCCGATACAGATAAGGGAGAACTTCGCTCATCATTAATAGACGGCGAAGCCCCGGACATAAGAGGCTGTGAATTCGATATTGACGAAGATAAACTCCGCCGAGTATGAGGCGAAGCCCCTAACCTAAAAAAACACATTACTATTTCTTCATCTTTCCTATAAAACTATTAAACGCCTCTTTGAAATTCATAACCGAAGAACCGCCCTTGGAAGAGGCTATTAAGTCAATCGCCTTCTGCCCCTCGATCTTTTCAAGCAGAACCATGCTCTCAGGCGTCTGACCCAAAAGATACACAGTATCCGCCACACGGATAAGAACCGCGTTCCTGTTCTGTCCAAATGAGAGCACCTCGATAATATCCATGCTGCCGCCGCCGCCCAATTTTGACGTACCGGCAAATCCCACTTTGCGCACCGCCCAGGCTACGGCAAAAATAACCATTGTAACAATGGCAAGGTATCCGATCATGCGCAGTATAACTAACGCGTAATTCTCAGGCTGGCTTGGGGGTGTAAGAGGAGCGGTTCCCTGATCAGCAGAGATGGCAAACGCGGTATCATCGTAACTCTGGCTGCCGCCAAGTACATTGCTGAATTTACTGTCAAGATCCTGGTATTGAGCAAATGTAAATGTCAAGACCGCGGTGAAAAATATCAAGATAAACGAAAAATTTAGAATCCGAAAATAATTCACTATTGGTTGATTCTCCTTAAAACGAAAATAAAATCAAAATTAAAAATCTATATATGGGGGCCTGGCAACGCCAGGCCTTTTCCTCTTTGTACCGGCGCCCCTTGCGGGCGTCCTTTTTTGGGCCATATGTATGATGCGTATGCGTGATGAGAGCGGCCGCGAGTGCTGCCCCTGCCAATGCCCTATTCGTATTCGCATATATACATATATCAATGACGCATTGGCATCTATGCAGAATCACCGTATAATTGCCCGCGTTGGGAAGCGAACATACAGGTTCACCCCTGCGGCGCAAACATTTTCATTTATACTGGCGCGGTTTACCGCGCCCTTTATCCGCGCTCAATCAAAACTATATTCTTAATATTTCCGCATTCGAACATTGTATCTCAGCGTTATCCTACCTGAGACTCTTAATCCTGTCTTCCGCAGGAATCAAAGATACTATGCGTATGCCGAAGTTTTCATCTATCACTACGACTTCACCCTTCGCAACCACTTTATTGTTGACAAGAAGGTCGACAGGCTCTCCGGCCATTTTATCAAGTTCAACAATGGAACCGGGGGCAAGTTCTAATATCTTTTTAATTGATAAATCTGATCTGCCCAGTTCGATATTGATGTCAAGCTCGACATCAAGCAGCAGATCAATATTTTCTTTTGGGCCGTTGTAGCCTCCGGCTGTCGCGCCCGGAGCCATAAAAGCGCCGCTGCCGTAAGTTTCGCTGCCGCTGCTGTAGGATGAGTCGCCGCCGCTGCCGCCAAAACCGCCGCTGTCACTGCCGGAACCCAAACTTGATGTGGAAAGGTTTGTGAGCGCGTCCATCTCAGCTTGGCTTATGCCAAAACCGCCGTTTGTACTCTCTGTAAACGCGGCCGCGGGCGATTTCTTTTCGGCAATCGCGTTTGCGAGTTCATTGGATATGAGAAGCGCCACATAAGAATCGCCCATACCCTCAACAGATAATTTAGCCAGCCCCATATCCATTGATTTAGTATCAATCGGGGGGCTTTTAGCGTCAAAATCAGTGACCTCTACGTTTGCGGCGGATAGCTGTTCTTTAATCTCAGCGCCAAAAGCGGTTTTAAAAGATCCCACCACATTATTCAGCAGCTCGCCTATCGCGTCTTTGTGCTCTTCATTGTAAGGCGCGCTTCCATCCCCCATCATCATTAAATCCGAAAGAATAGCCGAGTATTTCTGATTCATTATAAGGAACATGTCGCCGATTAAACCGGATGTAAACGAAAGCTTGAGTAACAGGGAACCGCCTGTAACCTTCTGCCCTACAGCGCCCATATCCGCCTTTGTGCAGAGGTCGGGAGAGAATACTACTTTCTTTGTTACCACAGAGGTAACCACGTCTCCCGCGTGGGTGCAGAAAAGCTCAAAAAACGGAGTCAGTACGGAAAGGCGGTCAGAAGCGCCGCTGTCTGCGGCAGAGGCGGCTGGAGCGGCGGAAGAGGTGGAAATATCACCCCCTTCAGCCATCGCGCTGAGCAGACTGTCTATTTCATCCTGGGACAAATGATCACTCACAGCCAGGTACCTCCTGTTCAATTATTTTTGTAATTTTTACAGCCTTTTTGCGCCCTATAAGACCGGCGCGGCCCGCCATTTTAGTTTTGCCGCCCAGCTGCACTATAAGATCGCTGTCATATGGTTTGTCGAGGCAAATAACATCGCCGCGCTGCAGCTGTAAAAGGTCCCTTATGGTAAGCTTCGTATTGCCTATTACCGTAGAGAGGCCGATATCAACATCACTGAGTTCCTGCTCCATGATTTCGCGGGTTTCGGAGGTGGTAGTGCCCTGAGAGGACATCCAGCTCTCACCCGACAAGTTATTAATAACGCTTTCCAAAACCATGTATGGAAAGCAGATACTCATGAGCCCGGAGGCGTTCTGCATGCGTACCTCAAGCGAGATTAAAATAACAGTTTCGTTTGAGGGTGCGATCTGTACGAACTGCGGGTTAGTTTCGTAAGTTTCGATTTTGGGGTTAAAGGCTCCGATGTGCTCCCATACGGTGCGCAAATCCATAAGGCCGCGCTGCACAATACGGTTTATCACATTCTGCTCAATCAAAGTCAGCTCACGGCTTAGTTCGACCGGACGACCCAATCCTCCGAACAAGCGGTCGATAATAAAAAACACAAGCGACGGGTTAATCTCAAAAATGGCCAAACCCTCAAGAGGTTCCATGCGAAACACATAGATACAGCTTGGATTGGATATCGACATTATAAATTCTGAATATGTGAGCTGGTCTACACTGACAAGTTCTGTTTCAACAAATGTGCGCAGAAAATTTGTGAGCGAAGTGGAAAACTGACGGGCGTACCCTTCATGAAGGTTCTGCAGTGTACGCATTTGGTCTTTGGATACACGGTCAGGCCGCCTGAAGTCGTAGCGCGAGTGGTCAGAATCATCCATCATCCCTCCGGATGACGGCGAATCCTCAACAGGCTCGCTGCTTACGGATGAAAAACCGCTATCGCCAGCTGCTTCCCCTCCAAAACTACCGGAAGAAACTGCCGAAAGCAGAGCATCAACCTCTTCTTGTGAAAGTATATCGCTCACAGCGCAAGGCTCCCGATTTTAATTATTAATTAATACTTACTAATTAATAATTAAAATCACTGAATAATATAATCCTTAAAGTGCACATCCATCACCTCTCCCATCTTGGGAGGGAGAGTACCATTTATCAAACGTATAAGATCTTTGCGTATCTTGTCACGGGCGTTAGGATCGGTAACCTCCATAAGTGTAAGGCTTGCCAAATGGTCTATAAGCAAACTCTTATACTTCGGAGCGCGGCGGATAAGCTCCGCCCCAATCAGCTTGTTATTCTCATCATACTCAAGGATAATAGACGCTTTGAGATAACGTTCCCCATCCGTACCGGCTATATTGACAGTTGCATCGATAGGCTCGCTAACCGCTCCCATTTTGGTCGCCGCTTCCTGCGCTATTCTAATCGAATCCTGAGCTAGCTTTTCAGCCCTGGCCTCAGGATTTTCCGGTCTGGGCACTATAAAATATACAACTACCGCCTGCACCGCCACAATAGACAAAAGAACAATAATAAGCGCAAGTTTATTTCCGCCCTTATCTTTCTTACCGGCGACATCTCCTTCAGGAGCCGCGCCTTCGGCGCCGGGTGCCGCTTCCGCCTCCCCTTTTTTACCTTTTTTATCTTTCTCTGCCATGAAAACCCTCCAAATAACCAAATTAACGATTTATGATTTGTATAGGCATTTATTCGCCCCTGCTTTGCGCCGCATGCCTTATGCTGATTCCATGACAGGGGCGCTGCTCGCAACGCCCCTGCTTTTTAATGTTATATATTTCTATCTGCGTCATCAGAATATTCACGTTTGCCGCCCCTGCCGGGGATAATTCCGTTTCGTACGGGCGATTTATTTATCTCCCCACCGCTAATAATTCACCGTAAAATCCGCTCCATCGCCTGATTTTTTCTGCACGTAATCCACAAAAATCTCAATACGCCTGTTTGTTCTTCTGCCTTCCGGGGTTGCGTTTGAAACCATTGGCCTGTGTTCTCCGTATCCTATTGCGCTCAGCCGGGCAGGATCAATGTTGCCTCTCTGAGACATAAATCTTACTACGTTTAACGCGCGCGCCGCCGAAAGTTCCCAGTTCGACGGGAACTGCGCTGTGTTAATGGGCACGTTATCCGTATGCCCCTCTACCCTTATATTGCTTGTGGGCGCGGCGTTAATAACATTGGCAATGTCGCTTAATGTTTTATGAAGCCCCGGCTTTACTTCCGCTTTTCCTACGTCAAACCCAACAGGATCGGCTATTTTTATCGCTATGCCGCTCTCCGTAACCTGCACCTTTATCGCTTCCTCTAATTTTTCCTCTTCTATCTTTTTTTTTATTTTTTTCGCGGCTTCTATCGCCATACGCTTGTTCTGCTGATCTCCGCCCATTTTCGGGACAAAAACATCTTTCGTAATAAGCACGGAGGGAAAAGACTCAAGCACTCCGCTGAAAGCGTTCTGAAAAGAGGACGCCGCGGAATTAAACTTGGCGGGATCAAGGGTGGACATTGACAAAAGCAATACAAAAAAGCAGAGCAGAAGCGTACAGATATCGCTCCAGGTCATCATGTAGGCGGGTGTGCCTCCGCCGCCGCTCTCCTGCTTCTTCTTTTTCTTGGCCATATACTAAGCTATTTCTTTCCTCCATCCTTCATAGCGGCTAACCGCAGCGAAGGTTCAAGGAATGAGGTCAGTTTCTGCTCCACAATGCGCGGGTTATCACCCGATTGAAGCGACATTATCCCCTCAAGCATAAGCTCTCTTATTAAAATCTCCTTACGGGAGTAGTTTTTAAGCTTCTCCACAATCGGTATACAAAACATGTTGGCCATAACCGATCCGTAAAAAGTTGTAATAAGCGCAACAGCCATGTTAGGGCCGATAGATTCAACATCACTCAGGTTGCCAAGCATAAGCACCAACCCCACGGATGTTCCCATCATACCAAAGGCGGGAGCCATGAATCCCATAAAGTCAAATAACTTAGCGCCCTCGGCATGCCTGTCCTCTGTAAATGATATATCGGTTTCCAAAATATCCTTAATCAGATCGGGTTCTGTTCCGTCAACAGCGAGCTGAATACCTTTTTTCAGGAATTCATCCTTAATCTCATTTGCCCGTGACTCAAGCGCAAGTATCCCCTCGCGGCGCGCCTGCTCCGCAAATTCCACAAGCTGTTTTATAACTTCGACCGGAGATTTGGAAGCGACAAAAAAAACGTTTCTGGCAACAGACAAGCTGTTGATCATCTTTGAAGCGGGAAAAGCCGCCAATGTAGCCGCCGAAGAACCTCCAAGTACGATATATATCGAAGGAAGATCGATAAAAGCGGTGATGTTTGAGGGCCCTATCGCGAAAAACATGAGCAGCGCCGCTGTACACATGCCGATAATGGTAGCGAAATCCATACGAACGACTCCTGATGATAGAACTCAGAATTCAGAGTTCTGAAAAGTCAAAACATTATTTTTAGAGCTCAGAACCCGGAGTCCGGAAAAGTCAAAACCTGCCTGCAGCTTACGGCTAAGGATCCGGCTGCTTGTTAACTACCTGCAGAGCCTGGCCGCAAAGCTGTTTATATTTTATGGTCTTGCGGACAATATCCTCAACACCATTACGAACGATAATTTTTTTCCCGGTTGTAAGAGTAAGCACCGTATCGGGAGTGGATTCCATAGTCTCAATCAGATCGGAATTGAGCACAAACTCATCATTGTTTAATCTTCGCAACGCAATCACAGGCACACCTCCCTCTCGAACATCCGCAAGCGCATTATCAGATTATAATTATACATTATACGTAGGTTTACATTCAAGTTTAAAAGAGAAATCAAAGACAAATCAACACACAATAACAATCCCCGCATGGGGGCGCCCGCTGTCACGCGCAATGACCAAAACTAGCTGTCAAAGATCACACATATATAGTCATTCGACTTGAAAAAGATATTATTAATGCGGAAATGAGGTGATCTGATCTTTTATTTCCGCATTCGAACATCTGTTTTCTGCGTTAGTAAAGTTATTTTTAAGTTGAATGACTATACGCACATCGTGAATATAAACGTTTTTCCCAAATGTCATGTATTACGCATCATGTATTACGCAATCGCAACCGATATCGCAATCGCAACAAGAAGCGGGCGACCAAAGGTCGCCCCTACACGTTTTACGGGTACATACAAAAACGGGCGGCAGACTGCCGCCCTTACAAAGATGTACTCTCACTGCTTATACTGCTAACTACCTCACAAGCTGCACCAGCTCCTGAAGCAGAGAATCACTCGTCGAGATCACCCTTGAGTTGGCCTGGTAGCCCCGCTGGATGGTGATCATGTTTGTGAACTCTGTTTCAAGCTCTACGTTTGACATCTCAAGAGCGCCCGCCCTGATAGTGGTCGGGGTGCCTGCTCCGGGCTGATACATTACAGCCTGGCCTGAGTTTGACGAGACAGCAAACATACTGTCCCCGGTCTTAAGCAAACCGGCCGGGTTATTAAACTCAGCAAGGTAGATCTGCGCTATAGCCTTTGAAATACCGTTTGTGTATTTACCAGCTATCTCGCCCTTTTCGTTGATAAAGATCTCCTCAAGTTTTCCCATCGGGTAACCGTCCTGAAAACTCATCTCGGTTGTGGTCGGGCTCTTGAACTGGGTAATACCCATAAAAGAACCGGGGCTGCCATGGTCAATTTTGATCTCAACTGTTTCAGCGCCATTCATCGGATCAAAACGGAATCCGTTTGAGTTGTCATCAAAAGTAAATGACGCGGGTGAACCGTCCTGACCAAATGTTACCTTGCCGCTGCCGCCGCTTAAAATCTGAGCGTCTCCCGCAATCGAAAGTTCCCACATCCACTCTCCGGGAGTCTGAAGGGGAATGAAAGTCATCATAACCATGTGCGCGGCGCCGGACTGGTCGTACACTTCGCCCGATGTAGTATGAATGCCCGCCTCTCTTGCCGCCTGAGACTCTACAAACGACATATTCGAACTGAAAGCGGTTGGAGGAGGAGGATCGCTTACGTTATTATCCTTTGCCTGAACCGACAAGCCTTTGAGTGCGAACGCAAGCCCGGGAGTACCCCTTAAAACTATGGAGCCTATGGGAATTGTGTCGTCTGTACCGTCGCCAGCCTGTTTTATCGAAACAGAGGGGCGGTTATAGATGGTGCCGTCCGCAGGCCCAAGGTTAAATGTGTTTTGCAGCGCGTCCATGAGATCCTGCATTGTGGTCGCCGGGCCGTAAGCTGTATCTGTACCATCGGAAAATTCAAGACCGCGGTCATTGCTCTTGCCTCTGCCGCCTACATTGCCGGTAATGTCGATCTCATCGCCGTTTTGAAGATTAAGCTCCTTACCCTTGGCGTCTCTGAGGTTTACAAGCAAATCCTCAGCAACCGCGGGAATAAAGATTGCGCCGCTTCTGGAGATACTAAATTCACGTTTAGCCAGATCAGCAGCGCTGATAGGCGGGACAAGGGGATCGCCGTTTACATCGGTAGCTGTGTGGTTAACAGTATTACCAGCATTATCTGATTTTAAAGCATAACTGCTGTAAATAGGCTGCGTGAAACCGAAAGCGGTGCTGACATAACCGCGAGAACCGGGACGGGATGAATCGATGCCAAAACGGGGGATCTCCATCGGACCTCCGTGCAAACCATTAGGATCAGTGCTGTTATTGCTTATTGTGAAGCTTCCGTCCGCATTATAACCCACTCTTATCTCCCCCATCCCTTCAGGTCTGGTCGGATTATCCGGGTCATATCTGTTCACGTAACTGTTCATCAGGTCATTTCTCTCTTTATTTGACAAACCGGAAAAATCGAGTTCATTTAAACCGTTCAGATACCCTTCCAAAGCCTTGCGCAAATCTTCAAGTGTTTTACCCTCCTGCGCGTTTTTTGACTCCTGGCCGTCTTTAAGCACAGTAAATTGAAAATCAGGCAGGTTTTTATTACCGGTTGTTATTGTTAGGACATCGCCGGCTTTGATTCCGAGACTGTTTCCATTCGCATCAAAAAGAGAGGTGAGCGCAGTACGGTTTCCGATCGCCTCCATGTGCGGAGCCATTTGTTCATTCAAAGCGGTGCGGATTACCTCAAGATCTCTTTGCAAAGAGCGGCTCTCTCTTTGAATACTTGGGGGAGTAATTACAAAATCAGCGGCTGTGCCGATAGGCCACTCATACCAGATTGCGCCGGCAGCGGCGGCGTCAGCGGCGCCGGTACCGCCAGCATGTGCAAAACCGGCAGTATTCAAGGTACTGGTTACAGCGGTACCGGAGTGAAAAGTACCAAAGTCTCCAGAGGCAACAGTAACAGTGAGAGCCGGCGGAGTACCGCCAAAAGTATAGGTACGCCCGTCAATTCTGTCTGCGACAGCACCGCCATTACTATACGCTCCGATATTATAACTTAAAACAGCATTTTCATCGGCCCTGTTAACATAATTGCCACGCGCTCTAACAAGTTTTTCCTGCATATCCGCAAAGGTTTTATCATAATTAGGATTGTCCCCGCTCGTAGGATCACCGGGAGTATTATAAGGTCTGCTATAAGTGGTATCAGTAAAATAATCGAAATTGGAAGGAAGAGTAACAGTGCCTGAGCTTTCTATCTGTTCAGTCATTTGAACAATTAATTTACCCATTTCCTCCAGAAATCTCGCCATGTCAGTGTTATTCTGCTCTATCTTTCTCTGAGCGGTTGCCATAAGATTTAAACGAGCCGATATCTCACTTTCCAGCTGCGCTGCCATTTCCGAAAGATTAATGTCCGTATCAAGCGGAACAGAAGCGAGTCTGTCAAGCAGCAGTGAACTGGTATTTATTGTCTGATTCAGGACGCTGTTAATATCCAGCGCCGCGCTTCTTAAAAAGCTATTAGTATGCGTAACCGTACCCAGTTCCTGTGAATCCATATTAAGGTTACAGCTAAACCCGATCTGAGCAGTAGCTTTGGCCGGAGCTTTCTCACCCCATGGTATTCTGATATCGCCGATACCGGTTCCCGGCGGGTAGTTGCCTTCGGCGTTAGCCATCTTGCCCTGCAATCTCCATCCGTTTGTAGGGGATACAAGATAACCTTCGGAATCAAGGTGCATACCGCCGTTACGGCTGTAGAACGTGCCTTTTCCGCTTGAGAAAGCGAAGTACGCTCTTCCTTCAAGCGCCAAATCTGTAATCTGTCCTGTAGTCTGGAGGTTACCCTGGCGCAGCATTGTGTCAATTGAGCCGATTGACGTTCCCAAGCCCACCTGTAAAGGGTTCATACCGCCGGTGTTTCCCGCGGGGCGGCTTGGGCCCTGAAGCGTCTGGGCCATAGCTTCCTTGAAGGTGGCTCTTCCAGCCTTAAATCCGACTGTGTTTACGTTAGCGATGTTGTTACCGGTAACATCAAGCGCTACCTGATGACTTCGAAGTCCGCTTATACCTGCATAAAGTGAACGTACCATTTGCTTAATCTCCTTAGGTTGATTTGAGTGACACACACCCTGGACTAAGCAAGCTATTGAACCGCTTCAGTAGGTCGGCGGTCCGGCGCATCCTTCCTCAATTAATAACTATTAATTGCCGGAGAAGGTCCTGCGTGTTGTTTTAGCCTGCTATAACCGTGCTGTCTATGTTTGTGAAAACGTTATCCCTGATACTTTCTCCATCCATGGCTGTAACTACTGTTTTGTTCGGGATGTTTACAATAAAGGCGAGATCGTCTACAAGCACCAACGAATCGCGCGCTCCCTTGCTTTTTGCTCCCTCCACCGCTTTTTCAAGTTTCCCCATGATCTCAGGCGTCATTTCGATATTGCGGCTTTTTAACCTTGATGAGGCGTGAGCCGAAAATTTTAACTCCTCCGAGATCTTTGACTTAAAGATTTCGCCAAACGACTGGCCGCCCTGTACCGCCGCTCCCTGCTGTCCGGCTGTAACCGGCGCTTGAGGAGCGCTCCCTCGCTGGACAAATCCCGCGCGGCTTGCGAGTATCCTGTTTTGAAGATCTGCTGAGTTATTGTCTATTGTATTCATCTTTTCCCCTTAAGATTTAGGTGTTGAGATGTCAATGACTTGATTCAGCGCGATCTCCCTGCCGTCCACTTTGAGTTTGAAGTCTCCGGTCAGACTTGTAAGGCCGTTGACCACTCCCTCTACATAAGCGTACAAATTCGGATTTTTATCCGAGCCGACAACATTAATCTTATATTGTCCGATGGGCGAATCTTCTCCTTCGCTGTTCTCTCCAGCCCAGTAAAGTTCCGCTTTTCCGTTAACGTCAGCCTGCTCTTTGAGGGTCGCTACAACATTATCCTTGTTATCACGAATCTCAACTGTTACCCACTGGTTAGGAGCAGCGTTCACCTCTATTTTGTGTTGTTCACCGTTTTTGGCTCCATACACAAGACTGCTGTGATAGGCCCGCACATTCTTACCCATAAGAGACAGCGCGTTTTGCTGGGATATGTAGCTTCCGCTATTACCGGTAGAAACATCAAGAACCTCACTCAGAGAGATCTCGCTTCCGCCGATCTTGACAAGAACGCCATCAGATGTAAAGCGCACACCTTCCACCGCATCTTGCACGAAGCAGTAGAGAGAAGCGTCTTTGTCCGATCCCTGCACTTCGACACGGTATTTTCCCGACTTTACATACTGACCGCCGTTATCCTTGCCGTCCCAGTGTATGGTCGCGGAGTTTTCGGCATCTTTTTCCGAAACTTTGAGTGTTCTTACTACTTCACCCTCAGCGTCTTTAATCTCCACAACAGCTTCTTTGTTATTCCCCAGATGCACGTTAATAGGTACCTTATCACCGGCTTTGCCCGACCAGTCCGTTACCGGCTGAAGCATACGAACCTCTTTACCGATAAGCGACATGGCTGAAGAGTTGGCAATTGACTGAGACGCCATCATCTGATAGTGCATATTCTCATTAAAAGCTTTCTGAAGCTCCGTGATCGCGTCTCCGGTGTTCTGCCCTACCTCAAGGGCGCTGAACTGGGCAAGCTGAGCGACGAACTCATGGTTCTCAAGCGGACTCATAGGATCCTGATACTGAAGCTGTGTTACAAGCAGCCGTAAAAAATCCTCCTTGCCCATCGAAGTGTCAGCGTTCCAAAGCGGACCGCTCATATTACCTGTATACTTTATCGTCTCATTGTCGACGACGCCGCCTTCCCCCATCTTTGCGCTCACGGAATACGGTGAGTTGGAAGCCAAAAGACTGTTCACATTTGCGCTGATAGTGCTCATTTACCCACCTCCTTTCTTTTTCTAATGCAGAAATAATAATGCAGAAATTATTTCTGTCGGTTAATGTGAATTAATTCCATGAACTCTTCAATTTTATATGTCTTAGAAACAACTATGCAAAATGTTTTTCCGTGTTTCCATTCTCGCGTTGTAACGCGGAACGACCGGTGGTCGTTCCCTACACGATCTTTTATTTCTGCATTCTGCATTATTATTTCTGCATTAAACAAAGAGTTCAAAAGTGTTGTTGCCGAACCGCCGTCCGGTATCGTTTCCGGAAACGCCTGCTAAAGTATCGTCCCGCTGTTCATTGCCGTCCTGGCCTGAGTCACTTCCCTGTTTTGAACGTCTGTGATTGGCTGATTCGGCCATTTCACGCCACATCTGCTGGCGTTCATTGCCGGTTCCTACATCCACGCTGAGTTTGGCGGCGTGAAGGTTTTGCTGTTCGAGCGCGTCTCTGAGCTGCTGAAAATGCTTCTCTACAACCGCCTTGACCTGATCGCTTTCGACAATCATGCGGGCGGTGACCTGATCACCCTCAACCTTTATGCTCATGCGCACTTCGCCAAGTTCCTGAGGGCGTAATGTAATACGCATCTCCTGTACGCCTTGACGAATGGCGATCTGCATTTTTTCGTTAAGCTGATTGATAATCGCCTGCTGGTCAACACGGGAGAGAGATGAAGCCGCCTTTTCGGCCGCTTCAAGAGCTTTTGCCGCGTTCGGCTGATTTCCAGACATAATCTCCTGAGGATCGCCGGAAGCCGCGTCCGCTTGCGCTGCTTCCATAGTCTGTATGGTAAGATTCACACTTCCATCGCCGCCGCTTACCGCCATGTTTGTGTTGACATTAGCGTTTAACAGCGGATTTGAAGACGATTGAGCCGCGCTGTTGTCAGACGGCAAATTACTATGCGGAGATTGTACCGTATCAGATACTGTATTTTGCGCCGTGTTAGCAGCAGCTAACTCAGTGTAACTTACGGGAATCTTAGGGCCTGAATCAAAGACTGCATTACCGGAAGTCTTAAGGTTTTCAGAAGATACTGCTTTCTGAGAATCTGAAACAGCCTTTTCATCTGTTACACAGTTTTGGCCGCTCTTCCCAAACATCGCTCTCATCGCCTGAGAATCAACAGGAGTTAAATTTATAACCTCTTTTTGCTGATGCGCTGCTTTTCCCTGATCACCGGAAAGTACGCTTATGCGCTCAATCGCGGACATCAGCTCCCTATCATCAGCCAACTTGACATCAGAACTTGACGCAGGTAACTGACTCGGATCTGTAGCCAGCGGAATAAACGCGCCCTGCTTCTCACCTGTTTCGCCTGTCACATCTGCGGCATTAACAATACCAGTGAAAAGGGTTTGTCCCTGTCCTTGCTGCAATCCTTCCCACCCTTTAAGAAGAGTGTGCAGGGGATCTGAACCGTCAAACTGAAAAACATCAAATGGTTGACCATTAAGAGCCATCGTTTCAAGCATTTTTACGACATGCTCAAGAACACCCGGCACCTCTGCGACAGGTTTAGAGACAGCTGCCCGCAGCTCTTCCGGCGTCTTAGGATTAAGCTGCGGATTGAGTTCTACGCGAAAATTAACATCCACATCCGAAAGATTAACTGCCTGTCCCATATCGAACACATGAAGCTTAGACTGTTCAAGAAACTCACGCGCCTGAGCGTAAAGCGCTTCACGGTCAACACGTACCGCTCCGTTTTCGCTGTCAGCATTAACACCTTCAACGCTGTTGGCACCAGGCGCCGCTTCAACGCTCCCTGTATCCTCAGCGGAGAACACCGGAACTTCCGGCTGCGGTCGATGAACATGAGACTGTCTTGCCTGATCGCGCATCGCTTTAAAGCTCTCCGCTTTATCAACTACAGCGGGAGAGAACTCCTGAATATTAAGCGTTATACCGCCGGAATTCACTTTACCGAATTGAAACGAAGCGTGATTCTCGCTGTTGACAGCTGCATGAGCGTATTCAAGCTGCCCCTCTGATACTGACGCTTCACCGTTGACAGCCTTAGATTCGCCTGTCTCAATACCTGAGGCTTGCGCGTCTGTGTCTGCGCGGTTATATTTATTCATAACTGTTTTAACAGCGGATTGCTCTTCTTTGGAAGATCGCCGGCTTTCCGCCTTACGGTTTGTCTCAACTTCATTTTGGCTGTCAGCTTTAGCAGTTTTATTATTGGATGCGTCTTTATCATCGGCTTCCGTTTTACTACTTTCATCAGCCCCGCTGAATTTTTTGACTTCATCTCCAAACCCAGTTGCTTTGCCCTGTTTTTTATTTTCAGACTTAGCGTGGTCCATTTTTCGATTAATCCCTGAAGAGTCCCCTGCTTTTGCTGGTACTTGCACCTCTTTCATCATGTTCTCACCTCCTTCCTCTATTATTAATGCAAAAATAATAATGCATAATACAGAAATAAAATCTCTGGCGTTCCGCATTTTTTATTCTCGCATTGTTTTTTAATTTTTGTTTTTTCATTCTTATTTCTGCATTGTTTTCTTAATTTCCGCGCTGCATTGCGGAAAGACCAATGGTCGTTCCCTACACGGATTTTTTTATTTCTGCATTATTTCCGCATTACCTCATCAGCTTGCTTATCCTTGCCGCCTTCTCCCTGCTCAAAGAGGTCATAATTCTGGCCCTCTGCCTGTCATCATTAATATTTGTTAATATTGAAGTGACCTGACCGTCAGGAAGCGTTTCAAGAATCCCCGCGGCTTCCGCTGGTTTCATAGCTCCATAAAGCCGCGCAAGCTGTTTGTAGCGCGAATTTTCCGATTCGGGATTAGTGTTGAGCTTGCTCTCAAGCTGCTTTCTCTCATTTATAAGTTCATCTCTCTTTCCATCGATATTTTCCTGCAGCATCTCAAGACGCTCCTGAATCTCAAGAAGCCTCTCCCGTTCACGTATAATCTCAGCGCGTTCCTGCTGCAGAGCTAAAAATGTTTTTGAGTTCTCAGCGGCTAAAGAGTCCCTGCGTTTGCTGTGCCTGACCTCCTCTACCCTGAGTTCCTCCTCGAGATCTTTATCCGCAAACCCATACTCAAAGCGCAGGGCTCCGGTATACAGAAGCATCGCCACATACAAAACAGGGAAAGTGAACAGAGTCACTAAGATTATTGCGATGAAGTCGTTTTTACGCATGTTTATCCTTCTGATCTTTCCGGTTCATCCCTCGCCGCAGAGAAATATGCAATAGGCATGCCATATTGGTTTTGGGAATCTCGATGGAGATGTAAGGCTTTTAAAATCAATGGATTATGAGGATTGATATGGAGCGGATACAGGAGGGCAGCCACGAGGGCTGCCCGTACATAGGAATTTTGTTCCATGAGGGCGGGTAAGATTTTCCGCGTTGCCTGATAAGGGCTGTCTGTTTATTTTATCGGAAGGAAAATGGATTTTTTTAGCGGAAAATTAAAAAAACACATATTAATAAACTTTGAATTTCAATTCATAACTGATGTTACGCACGGGACTGTATCTCCAGAGCCGTCATTCCCGCGAAAGCGGGAGTCTATTGTTCTTAAATGATATGACGGAACGACCGCAATGATATGACGGAACGACCGCTGGTCGTTCCCTACGTAAGAACAATGGATTCCCGTCTTCGCGGGGATGACGGTGTTGGAGATACAACAGGGAACGATCAATGATCGTTCCGCTATAACAACCAGGAACAATACACTCCCGAGTGGATGTGAGATGCGTAACTTCAATTCATAATTCAAAATTCATAATTAAATTCCTACTCTGATTTTATACTTCACTGTCACTTCCTTGCCCTTAGCTACAGGCACATCAAAGCGAAAAGTTGTTGCGTTTACTTTAGTATGTCTGTGAGAGGATTCGATTATCTCCCAGTTGCCATGCGCGTTTTCAATAATCCCAACCGTGACATTTTCCTCTTTGCGGTTGCGAATAGTGACAGACCACTCCGATTCGCTCATATGTGAAGTTCTCTGTTGAAAATCCAATTGCTTGCGCTCAGCGACCAAGTCGAACACATCTCCGGCCTTTATACGTATCTCTTCATCTTTAGGAGTATGGACGATACGGTCTTCGCCGATAAACTGCTGTCTGCCCTGAGCGTCGGCGGTGTATAAACGGATGATTCCGCCTGGTAAAGGATTACCCAGACGGTTCTCTTTAGTATTCTTAAAGGAGAGAAACGCGCTCACGGACTGCTTGACAGCGCCGTCTGGATTATTATTAATTCTGGCGCCCCTGGATACCGCAAAATCTGAGCGGGTGATATACTCTTTTACCACAGTAAGCCCGCGCGCTTCCAGCAGATTTATCTGCTTTGTCTGGTTATCTTTTATAGTCGTAGGCCGCTGAAGGTCGTAGAGGTGATATTCAAACACGCCAGACTGACTAAATTCGGGAGCGGCGCCCATTGCCATATCATTCATCGCAAACTTGGCCGAGCCCACACGGCGCTCCATCACAACAGGCTGCACACGGTTAACATCCCCCGCAATAAGTTTAAGCTTTGCGTTTTTGTATTCGCCGCCGCTATGGTTATTAACCGTTACCCATCCTGACAAATCCGCGACAGGCTTTGTATCGGAAACAACAAATATATAGTCGGCGTTCCAGTTCAAGCCATCAGTAATATATGATACCTCAAGCTGGTATTCCCGCGCGGTCTTGTTTCGGTAAAGCCATGAAAGCGTCGGACGGCTTATAAGATTACCGGGCAGAGAAGGCAAAACTTTTGTACCCGGGTGTCCCAGATAAATCTCATTTCCTATTTTGTAAACTTCACCTCCCGCCATACCGAATCCGGAGCTTAAAAGCTCAGCCTCAACTGTAGTTTTACGATCCTTGTATTCGTTCCAGTCAACAATCTTTATTTTCTTCCCGATATATTTATCAAGAAGCTTGGCGTGACTGATAAGATCATATTCATAGTTCTGCTCCAGGATAACAAAATCGGCGGCGTTTGCAAGCGGCTTTACGTTTACCGTAACAGGGTTTATCTGCGCAGCCACATCTACGTACTGCAGCTCCCCATCCCCGCCGGGAACCTTGATCTTACGCTGTTCCTTAATAAGTCCCATGTTACTATTGTAAACAGTAACCTCAACAGACTGCAGATCGTCCGATGTACTTTTTGTCACTCCGGAAGCGTTTGCTCCAACCGCCAGAATCAACCCAAATACTACGAATTTAACCATCTTTTCGCTCCTTACTGAAATTATCAACAATATATAAATATAGTTATTGCCGTGTCCGCATTTCTGTTTTCCTCACAAAATTTTCGGTAATGCCGGTTTTAACGTTTTAAACTTTTTTTAGTTTTTATTAAATTTCTCTTTATTTCACCGGTGGCAATTAATATCTTGTATCTGTTGTTATCCGGACATTTCTGGAAGTAACCTGAAAATCCGGTATGTTTCATTTATTCAAAAGAGGTTTTGCAGTATGCCTACAGGTGTTGTAAAATGGTTTAATGAGGCCAAAGGTTTTGGTTTCATTTCACCCGATGACGGTTCCCGTGACGTGTTTGTGCATTTTTCAGCTATCCAGACCACTGGTTTCAGAAAGCTGGAAGAGGGTCAAAAAGTTCAGTTTGAGGTTGTTGACGGCGCGAAAGGCCCCAACGCTCAAAACGTTCAGCCAATGTAATTTAAGCGGTACATTACATAGGGATGGAGAGGCCAAGAGTGATTTTGGCCTTTTTTATTGGGGCAGCCGCGAGGGCTGCCCTTACATGCTCCTGTGCGCATACGGATTGTACGGGCACCCCTGGCGGGTGCCCTTGCTTACCATAGATTATCTCTGCAGCGGCTTATATTTTATCCGATGCGGCTGATCCGCATCCGTCCCAAGCCTTGCGTGCTTCTTCTCTTCGTAGTCGGCGTAGTTCCCCTCGTGGAAGTAAACCGCGCTATCCCCTTCAAAGGCTAAGATATGAGTCGCTACCCTGTCTAAAAACCACCTATCGTGAGATACGATAACCGCGCAGCCGCTAAAATCACTCATCGCCTGTTCAAGGGCCTGCAAAGTCTCAACGTCAAGATCGTTTGTAGGTTCGTCAAGCAGGAGCACATTGCCGCCGGACTGAAGAAGCTTTGCCATGTGTACACGGTTTCTCTCGCCGCCCGATAAATCTTTCACAAATTTCTGCTGATCGCTGCCTGAAAAATTAAATTTACCGACGTAAGCTCTTGAGTTGACCTCAAGCTTACCCAGAGTGATAATATCCCTGCCGCCTGTAATCTCCTCAAAAACAGTTTTTTCACCGTCAAGAGCATCGCGGGATTGATCAACATAGCTAAGGCTGACGGTATCGCCTATTGTCATTGTACCGCTGTCAGGCTTTTCCTGCCCGGTAATTATGCGCATGAGCGTACTTTTACCCGCTCCGTTAGGCCCGATAACACCAACGATTCCGGAGCGCGGAAGGGTAAAATTTAAATTTTCAAATAATAATTTATCCCCGTAAGCCTTAGACATGTTTTCAGCGTTAATCACCACAGTACCAAGCCTTGGGCCTTGCGGTATGATAATGCTTGCTGTAGTAACTTTGTCCGGAGTTTCAAGCGCCCGCAGCTCTTCGTAGGCGTTAAGACGCGCCTTTCCTTTTGACTGACGCGCCTTTTGAGACATGTTAACCCACTCAAGTTCCTGCCTGAGCCGTCTCTGCCTTACACTCACCTCTTTTTCCTCAGAGGCCATTCTCTCCGTTCTCTGAGCAAGCCAGGAGGCGTAGTTACCCTTCCACGGTATTCCTCTTGAACGGTCAAGCTCCAAAATCCACTCTACTACATTATCAAGAAAATAGCGGTCGTGAGTGACAAGAATAACGGAACCAGCATATTCTTTAAGATGCCGTTCAAGCCACGCTACGGATTCGGCGTCAAGGTGGTTTGTCGGTTCGTCAAGAAGAAGGAGGTCCGGCTTCTCAAGAAGCAATTTACAAAGCGCTACGCGCCTGCGCTCCCCTCCGGAAAGCGTACTCACCTTCGCGTCCCCCGGCGGCAGTCTCAGCGCGTCCATAGCTATCTCAAGGTGTCTGTCAAGCTCCCAGGCGTCCGCCGCGTCAATTTTATCCTGTAAATCAGCTAACTTGTCCATATCCTCGCCAGTTGCGCAAATCTCTTCATACTCCTCAATCAATTTACGGATGTGACCAACGGCAAGCTCAACGTTGCCTTTCACATCAAGGCTTTCATCAAGAGCCGGCTCCTGCGGCAAATAACCCACGGTGCGCCCCTTCTCAAGCCACGCCTCTCCCTGGATCTCAGTATCAATCCCCGCCATAATCTTTAGAAGCGTACTCTTACCGGAACCGTTTGTCCCGATAATCCCAATTTTAGCCCCATAGTAAAACGATATGGAAACATCCTTGAGCACCTCTTTTTTTGGAGGATGAATCTTTGTCATCCGATCCATATAATAGATAAATTTTTCAGCCATTTTCAGTAAGGTTTCCTTGCTTGGATTGGGTATTGTTTATATTTTTGAAGTTTTCCGCACCCTGAATGGGCGCACAGCCGCTTCGGCTGTCTTTATAACCCCACGTTTCAACGCGGGGGGAAGGCATAATCTGCGTACCAAAACCGTTTGATCTGACAAAACACCCTGCGTACCGCGTGCGTCCGCACCAACAAACCCGCGGGTCATTTAACGTACATCACACGCATCCGCTATATATCACACACCCCACCCCACGTTAAAACGTGAGGCTATAGAAACTGCCTACGGCAGTGCGCCCATTCACAGGGCGCGGATGCCGGAGGTTATTTACAGCAATTTCTCGTAATCCTCAACACTTCCGTTATTCAAACAACACTCAATAATCTTGCGTCCCAGCGGATCAAGATCCGGCTTCATAAACTTCTGGAGTTCACTGTGGAAAAAATCCATAAGAATCTTCGCACCCGCGTCGTATCCTTTTTTACCTACATCCGGCTGTTCATCAACGCGTAGGAAACTGTGCTGAATCGGCGTTCCTTCCACCTGCATTGACGCAAGCGTGTAGCCGAGAACCGGACATCTTGCGGTGATAAGCTGTTCGGGCTTGAACTTGGCCGCTCCGCGGCGCGCCAGATACTCACGGGCGATCCACTGGGGCATGAAACTGACCTTGTATGCCCCAATGTGCTGGTTCGGCGTGAGTGTATAGCGTACGGAAGGGGTATTTTGAATCTGCTTGAGAAGCATATTGGCCTGTACAACCCTTAAACCGGTAGCAAACGGCCAGTATGAACCTACGCCCTCACTTGTCATAGCGTCATTCTCGGTAATGCTTGGGTTATCGTGACCGCGCGGAGAGATCAGCCTCCAGAGCCATCCAAGAGCGGGAGGCAGTACATGCAGCAATCCTACGATTCCGTAGCTTGGGTTCTCTTTTGTACATGGCGGCGTACGGATTCCAAAATTACGGATATGCACCTCTACCACACCATCAACGCTGCCCGGCATCACTCTTCTGGGCAGAATAACGCGCGGGTTCGGACATGGTTTGCCCGGTTCATCCTCCGTATGTTCCCAGATCAGAATCGATGATTGGGGAACACCTTGCATGTTGAGATAAATAAGCGGTTCGGGAGAATGAATGGTGATCTTCTCAAGCATCGGATCTGTTCCGTAATGAGTAATATGGTTCAACCGTACAAACCACGCGTTTTCAGCGTCGCGCGCCTGCACAAAACCGCTTTTATCCTGATCTTCATTAAGGCACATCGCCATATCATCCGTAACAGGGCGCAGAGAACAGGTCTGGTTAATGGATATGTGACGTTTCTCACCTGTCAGTACATGCTTGCCTAATAATAAACGGCCGTCCTCCTGCCTGTGGACAAGTTCGAGCATCTCGCTCTTGCCGCTTCCGCTGGCTCCTTCGTGCATAATTGTGGTTGTATTGTCGTAAGGGGTTACAACCTGCACTGTGGCGGCGTGAAGTGTAAGCCATTTCTCCTTATCACGTTCACCGATTGTAAGGAGCGCGCCATATACACCTTTTTTAGCGCTTGGGCCAGGGTAGAGATTATACGAGAAGATCTCATGAAGACCTTCAAGGCGGTTATGCACAACGATCTGTTTACCGTCAAAGTGTGTGTGCCGGTAAGGGGGCGCGATATAAAGCACGCAATGCACTTTAAAATTTTTTGGCATATTATAAGGATCGACCATTCCCTGAAGATCAGCAAGGCCCCCTACAAAGAACCCCGCGTTTTTAGGGGCAAGCATTACCGCTCCGTAATCGCTGTCGCCAAGCATAAAAGCGAGTACGGCAAGATCCTGACCCTTAAGCCACTCAAATGTATCGCCGCGCAATGTTTCAAAGCCGTATCCGAATCTTTCGTCAAAACGGGTTTTATCAGATGGATTTTTATCACCAACAACCATACAATCAGGGTCGCGGCGGCGCATGTATGTTTCTGCATAGTTAACAGCCAATCCGTTCTTACAGCGCACAACCTGAGCTTCCTTAACCAATCCCTTACCCTTAACATCATAACAAACATCAAAGGATTCATTTTCCTTGCCGCCCAGCGCCAGGTCAAAAAGCTCAGGCCTGGTGGCGGGAAACGTCAGACTGGGGGCGTTCTTAAGGATATCCTTAACCTGGCCGGGTAAGTCGAGGTTCTGCCATTCTTTGGTCAGATTGAATGTGCTCATTGTTCTCTCTTTCGTGAGTTTGTATGAAAAGTACCGCTCTGATAAACCATCGTAAGGACGATCTGTGACAGCCCATTATACACAATAATATATCATATAAACCATTATTTGCGTATCAAGACTGTTTTTATTTTCAAATTTTTGCTTAACCGCCAAAAAAGATACAAAATATAAACCAGTGAAAAATAAAGCAATTCTTGGTGAAAATCAAGAGGAAAATGAATTACTTTTTCGCCGCGGGTGGGATGAGGCACCCTTTCCAGACTTCGGCAATGCGTCACCCCAAACATATTTTCCAAAAAACTTGTCCAACGACACCTCTAAAAACCTGACGCGGCGCGATAGTATTTAAAAATTTTTCCTAATGGTACAGTTTATCATTTTCCCAAGTCATGGGATTATTGATAATGTAATTGACAATGCGTTGATACGATTGTTTATCGCGGATAATGTGTTCGTAATAATTACGCTGCCATAATTTTCCCATATATTGATTTCGTAATTTGCAAATTTCAATACATTTATTCGCAGCCAATGATTTATACGCGCCAATAACCGCACCAACCATCCCCAACATTTCCACCGTCCCCGTCGTTTCCGTCGTAGATATTATGTTATGCTATAACTTATCGTAAAGACTTGCGTTTATATAATAAAAAAGCTACCTTCTTTCTATATAACCCATTATAAACGTGGTACCTTTGATCGAGGTCCACAATAGAAAGGAAGGTAGCTTATGGTTAGTAAATCTAGAGAAAGAAAAATGCAAGATTACATCGCCAAAGGCAAAGAAATTTTTATAGGACTTGAAGATTCCAAGAGGACGTGGGTGGTTTGCGCTCGTAGTGATAAGAATATTATCAATGTTTCCAGTATGGCAGCGCGTTATGACGCTCTTCATGGTTATCTTCAAAACTTTGTAGATTGCAATATACACATTGTTTATGAGGCAGGGTTTAGAGGATTTAATCTTTACGATGCTTTAATTGCGGATGGTTATAAGTGTACAGTTGTGCCTCCGCATACCGTGCATCAGGCTAAATGCGCCAGAGTTAAAAACGATCGTATTGACGCTAAACTTTTAGCCAAGAATCTTGAAGATGGCAACTGTAAAGCTTGTCATGTTCCAGATAAACAGAGGCGTATTGACCGTCAAGTAGCTCGTACACTTGGTTCCGTAATACGTGATACTACCCGAACTAAGAATCAGATACGTAAGTTGTTTGATTGTCATGGTATAGAGACCGGTATTACAGTACATGATTGGAATGACGGCCATTATAAGTATCTTAGAGAACTTCTTGTCAGCTTGGATCCTACGCTTCAATTGGCATTGGAGCCATACTTTGAAAAGCTTGAGCTTTTTTGGAAGCAGCAGAAAAAGCTAAAAGCAGAGTTGAAGAGCTTGTCTAAAAAAGAACGTTACGCTAAGGCTTTTGGAATTGCAGTATCATTGCCCGGTATAGGGGAACTTACAGCGATTCGTTTGATTTTGGAACTTGGAGAAGATTTTCACCGTTTCACAACAGGCGCACAGTTAGCTTCCTTTGTTGGACTGGGAGGAACGGAATATTCCAGCGGCGAGAGTATAAGAAAGGGTGAAATAAGCAAACAAGGTAATGCGCTGATACGGTCATGGCTCATTGAGAGCGCTTGGATAGCCAAAAGTCGTGACCCTGCGCTCCAGGAGTTTTATTGTCGAATAAAGCACAATAGTGGTAATTGCAAGAAAGCGATAGTTGCAGTTGCAAGGAAATTGATAACGCGGCTGCGAAGTTGTATCATACAAGATGTCAAATATTCGTTTGGTGTAATAGAGTAGATTAACAGATAGTACAAGTATTTCAAACAAAAGGAATATGGAAAAAGAGATAAAAATAGAATTTTTCAACAGAGTTCGGGAATCCAGTGTACTACGTGGTTGCCCCTTGTGGTTTTAAAATGCCACGTTCCGTAGATTGTAGACACTGTTGTCCCTTTTTACCGAATAATATCTTGAGCATAAGAGCTCGAATAGCAGGTTGTTGAAAAACTCTTTTTTGCAAACTTTTTACCATTCAAGGAGCGCAATTTGTAAAAACAGGAAAGAATGTAACTTCTTGTGTATTTATAAAAAGGTCTTGCGGGAGCATCATAGCAGCAGGGGTACCCCTCGCGGGTACCCTCATTACGCAAACACATTTATTTCCGGCATTATCAGTGCATCCATTATATAAAGCTAACATTAGCTAATATTAGCTATAATTAGCTAACATTAGCGTACCCGCACAATATATATTAATAGCGTGGGGCAACATCCCCGCACCATAAACCGTAACCGTAGGGGTACCCTTCGCAAGTACCCTCCCAAAATAGAAAGGAACGCCCATGCAAAAGAAAACAGCACCCAAAAAAGCGGCGGTAAGAAAGCCGTCTGTAAAAAAAGCCGCATCAAAAAAAGAGCGTACAATCGTCTCTTTTGATTACGCTGTTAAGTATCTCTTTCGAGACAAAAAGAGTTTTGGCATCCTCAGCGGGTTTTTAAGCGAGCTTCTTAAAAGAAACGTTTCCGTCAAAGCCATTTTAGAGTCCGAGAGCAACAAGGCAAACTCAGACGGCAAAACAAACAGGGTAGACCTGAAAGCGCAAATCGACAATGGCGAGTTTGCGGTTTTTGAGATTCAGTTCCTTGAACAGGTAGACTTTTTAAGCAGAGTGTTGTATGGCGTCAGCAAGGCCATAACAGAACAGGTGCCGTCAGGTTCTGAAAATTACGACATTAAAAAAGTTTACTCAATAAATATCGCCTACTATAACTTAGGCGCAAAACACGAGTATCTGTTTAACGGAAAGTTTGACGGCTTCAAGGGCGTTAACTTTAAAAACGAAACTATCCCCTTTGCGCAAACTCGCGGTCTTACCTCTGGGCTTAATGAAAAAAGCGACATTCACCCCGAATATTATTTGATTCTACCTGAAATGTTTGATGAACATATGCGCACCAAGTTTGATGAATGGATTTATTTATTGAAAAATTCCGCAGTAAGAAGCGACTTTAAAGCAGCGGGTATAAAAGAAGCCGCTCTAAAATTAGACCTTTTAAAAATGTCCACAGCAGAGCGCAAAGCATACGAAAAATATCAGGCCGACAAATCAAGCGTAGACAGCGCAATATACACGGCTAAAAGAAAAGGCAAAGAAGAGGGAATACTACAGGTCGCAAAAAAAATGAAAGAACGCGGCAAATCATTGGCAGAAATATCGGAAGATACCGGACTAAGCATCGAACAAATAAAACGCCTGTAATCCGCTAATATTAGCTGCCATTAGCTAACATTAGCACCCTGTAGGGCGGCCAGTAGCCGCCCGCCGTTCATGCAAACAACGTATCACCCTGTAGGGGCGGCAGCCTGCCGCCCGTTTAAAAGGAAAGCAAATGGCAACCGTAATATCATTTGTCAACAACAAGGGCGGTGTAGGCAAAACCACCTTGGCCTGCATCATAGCACAAGCCCTTGGAATCATAGGCCACAAAGTTTTGGCCATAGATAACGATGGCCAGCACAATCTTTCCACTATGCTTGGGCTTACTCCATCGGAACCAAACATAGGAAATCTTTACTCATTAAAAGCCTCGCAGATGCCAAAGATTGATGCCATTTTGGAAGACATGACTTTGCAAACAACGCTCACAAACGTTCACTGCATCACAGCGCCGGACTCACTGTGTGACGCAGATGTAACAAACGAGCGTATACTTGCAGAGGTTATACAAAAATCTTATGCGGCAACCCATTACGATTACATCATAATCGACAACCATCCGGGTATTTCAGCATTACAGAGAGCATCTTTACACGCTGCTGAATATGTCTTTGTCCCTACCGAACTTCAACAGTTGGCCGTAAACGGTTTATCCGTCATGTACCGCTTACTTACCGAAAACTTTTCTTTCAACCGTGAGAATATAAAAATCATACCAAATAAATACCGTAATGTACAAAGACAGGAAGCATTTCTAACAGCGTTAAAGAAAATGTTTCCAAAGTCCGTTACAACGGCCATACCAGTTGACAGTATTCTTGATATTATTGTAACAGAGGAAAAAATTTTACTGCTCGACCGCTATATGTCCAGTAAAGCAGTACCATATATCATAAAAATGATGACCGAGATTTTCACGTTCAAAGAGAAAAAATTGAGCGGTGATTTATTAGTAGAGCGCAACAAACACTTAGCAGAAAACGCACGTAACAGAGTACAATCAAGGAGCAGCCAATGACCAACCCGAATGTAGGACAGAAAGTAAAAATCTCTTCAACAACAGACAAAATCATAGCACAGGCAACCAAGAACGCCCAAAGCGCAGTATTAACCAAATCATCCGCCGCCGCTGTAGGGGCGAATAACATTTCCCCCTCTAACCCGCCCCGCACCCGCAATCAGGGCAGGGGCGTACAACAGCTGCTACCCGCTGCTGCTGCCGCATCCAGCCGCAAGCAATCAAAAACACAACCAACCACCGTAACAAAAACCGCATCCGAAAAGGCACTACGTTTAAAAGACAGAAAACCCAAAACTGTCTATTTTGATATAAAAGTATATGAGACGTTAAAAACGGCTATTGAGCAGAACGGAAGGTCAGTTTCCCATTATTTAGGGGAACTTGTTAAAAAGGATTTGGGTATTGTAGCGTAGCCCATCTTACACAACGCACACGCTAACAGCGGCTACCATTAGCTAATGTTAGCTAACATTAGCACCCTGTAGGGGCGTTCCCTGTGTGGCCGCCCGTCAAACAAAAATGAACGAACAAACTTTACAACTACCCCGCGAGGGTGACAAAATTGGTTCCGGCATCGTCCTGAGTCTCATCAGCACAGGCGGCAGCGCCGCCGTGTACAAAACATGGGTCGAGGCTTTAGAACTCCACCGCGCTGTTAAGGTCATGCACCCCGACGCGACCGAAGACATACGCGACCGCATAAAAACAGAAGCGCGTATCTCTTCCAAACTTGTTCACCCAAATATTGTGCATGTATACCACTACGGCGAGACCGCCGCCGGACTCCCTTTTTTAGAAATGGATTTTGTTTCCGGCCATACACTTGCCGCCCTCATAGCCAAGCGCGGGGCGTTGCCGCTCCCTATTGCCCTTGCTGTCGTTTTAGGCACTCTTGAGGGCTTACACTATGCGCACACGGTAAACTACACGCTTTACGGGGTAGCGCACACAAGCGTAATGCACCGCGACATAAAACCCGCAAATGTAATCCTTTCAATTGATACTGGTTTCGCCCGTCTAATGGATTTTGGCATTGCCCGCCCCGTAGAAGTATCAATACACACAGTAGCCGACACCGTACCCGGCTCCGTCAGATACATGCCGCCGGAGGCTTGCGCGGGCGGAGATTGCGATATGCGCTCAGACATCTACCAAATCGGATTATTGCTTTACGAATGCGTCCGCGGGCTGCCCGCTTTCGGCCAAACCGACCTTACTTCTTTACTCGCGGCCAAATCAGCAAGCACTTACGCGCCTGTTGAGACAGACCGCCGCGCGGCTCTCATAATTGAGAAGTGTATGCAACATGACCCCGCCAAACGCTACCAAAGCGCGTTAGAATGCCTTTGGGATGTCCGGCGGCCTACATAGCCCTTTGCCCCAACACAGCGCCGGAAGCGTTGATAAAATCGTTTTTAACAGGGGTGCCGATACCCCATATACACACGCAACATAAAAATTAAGATCGCGCAAAATTGACTGACGAACGATAGCAGATACACTCCATACCGATAGACGCACGGAAACTGAAACCCGTCACCCTGCAAGCAAAAATCTTATTTGCTTAAATTTTGCTGCAATATTTATATTGTATTATGAATAAATGTATTGTAAACGCCCAAAATATTAAAGGGTGGGAGAAACAGAAAAATGATAAAAATACAAAAGAATCCTTAACTTCCTGATCATAATGCCGGATGAAAGTAATTTTACCTTTGTTATTGCGCAGATCATTTATTATCTTAAATCTTAATATAGTTTAAACAATCATAATAAAATATTATTATTCTGTGGCTTAATAAGGAGCTTGGATGATGATTTTACGCAAAGCGATACTTGCAGCCGCATTCATGTGCGCTATGGGGCAATTGCCTGTTTTCGCGCAGGCGCAGGGGAAGTTCACCGGTGACCAGTACAAAAAGGCTCTGTGGATGGCCACACGGTTCTACGGCGGTCAGAGATCGGGAGAAGGACCGAACTGGCTTATCATGGAGCATACTAATCCGGCATACAGAACCAGTTACACTAACGATGTCGATGGCTCCCGCGACATTTCAGGCGGGTGGTTTGACTGCGGAGACCATATCCTTTACGGGCAGACATTCTTTTTTTCCGCTTATATGTTAGCCTTGGTGTATGAATCTTTTCCAACCGGTTTTCATGACCTTTACCGCGGAAACTACAGCGACTACATGTCAACCACGCCCGGTAAGTGGACAATTAACGATGGCGAGCCAAACGGCATACCAGATCTTTTGGAGGAGCTGAAGTACGCTACCGACTGGATAATGAAAGCTGTACCCGACGCCAATACGTTCATCTTTCAGGTGGGAGACCGCAGATCTCACGATGTTCCGTGGGCCACAGCCGGGTATCAATCAGCCAATTATCAGACCGGAGCTAACTGGAACGGCGGTTCGCCGCGTCCCGTTTACAAGAACCCCAACGACAAGGTCATGCCCTCTTTCGCAGCCGCGGCGCTTGCCGTCATGTCGAGAATATACCGCAAGTATGACGCTGATTACGCAGACATTTGCCTCGTACACGCAAAGTACGCCTACGATTACGCGAACGGAAGAAGCGGTTCCGTTGGTTCATCCGGCGGCAGTCAATACCAGGCGCACAAAGACCCCGCGACAGTATTTGTCACAGCCGCTTCGGAAATGTATTTGACAACCGGAGACAATACATACTGGAACGCTATCGCAAAAAACGAAGTAAAAACTCATAATCACGTTTTTGACTACTCAAACTCCCACGACCTCGCGGCTTACGCGGCGGTTAGAGCATCGGGAAAAGCCGGAAACACTGCAGACAGAACACATTATCTCAGCATCATGCTCAATGAGTTCATAACCAAATACCTCCAAAACGTGGGCGGCAGCGCAGAAACCGGGATATCGAATCTTGGCGGCGGCTGGGGCGAAATGCGCTACTTAGCCAATGTCGCGTTTATCGCGGCGCTTTACTCTTCGGCAGCCGGTACGAATCAATACGATGAATTCATATACAGGCAAATAGACTTTATCCTCGGCGACAACAACGCGAAGCGGTCGTTTCTCGCAGGGTTCACGGAAAACCCCGCGGGGTTCACCGGAACCATGCGTGGAGTCTCCCGGCCTCATCACAGAAATGTATTTCTAAGGGATTTTGATAACTGGAACGATTACAACAGCCAGAAAGGACAGCTGCAGATACCCGAGAGAAACCGCTATTTTGGATACATGGCGGGCGGCAGGAGAAATTCAAATTCATTCAACGATAATGATGACGATTTCACCGCCACCGAAGGGGGCATAGACTATCAAGCAGGTTTCCTCGGAGCTCTCGCTTACATAGTTTCCAAAAGTTCCGCGGCCGCCGACACAAGCAAGTTTACAGGCAATATTCCTCCGCCGCAGATCCCCGCAAGTATTCGCGTAAGCCGCTCAAATAATCCGGCTGATACGACCTCATATATTGACACTTTGTTCATAAATACTGTGGACGAAAATACAGGAACGCTTTACGCGCACATATTCAGCGATTCCGGCGCGCATATATCATCCGGCATTATCTGCGATGATATAACGTGGACGATAAACGCGGATGTAAACATAAGCATACAGCCCGGCAGAGGATGTTCAGCTCCAATAGAACCAATCGCCGCAATTACTCCGAAGATAGAAAACATTTCTATCTCATATTCGCTCGCAAGCCAGCAAAAATATATAAACACGTTGATACCTGTTATTTACACAACATCGGTATCGCACAAAACCGCGCCGGCAAAACAGGGTTTCGCAATGAACATCAGGCGCGGCGCTGTGGTTTTTACCGCGGCGGAAAGTAAATCTATAAAAGATATCAGTATCTACAATATAGCCGGAAAAAAAGTATTTGGACAAAAAGCTTCAGGCCCAACCTCACAAATAAGATGGAAAACCGCCGCCTCGCCGCGCGGTATGTACCTTGCCAGAATTACTCAGAATGATGGGGCGGTTGTTCAGAGAAATATTTTGCTGAGGTAAAGCGGGAACGGTTAATAATTTTTTATCAGGGAGCCTCAGCTCCCTTTTTTATTTGGGGAGTATGTGTAATAAACCCAAATTGTCCATTATACCGTATTTATGTTACGTACCCCCACCCCCAAAGAACAGTTCTATAGTCTTTGTATCCATAGCCGTCATCTCATCAACAGAGCCATTTCTATTACAATTTTCTTAGCCCCTTTTTCTATCATTGATGGAATCGCAAGAAATTTATATCTCAATGTCGATAAAAAACAGGTATCTGACTTTGTCAGTTATAGTCATTCAACTTAAAAATAGCTTTACTAACGCGGACAACATCAACGCAATTTGCTGTATCTCATCCAGGTAAGGGCGCGGGCTCAACGCATCAAAAAAGGGAGCCCCGAAGAGCTCCCCTTCCCCCAGGCATTGCACCTGAGTCACTTCATCATCACACACGTTTACCATTTGCATGGCATTACACCTGTTAATAATATAATTAATGTTCTGACTCTACGCAACTTTTTTTAAAAAAATATTATTTTTTACTTTTCTCCCTCTCAAGCCTGCTTATCCTCTCGGAGAGCGCACGCATATTTTTTTCCATTTTGCCAAATTCACCCTTGAGAAACTGCGCAAGCGCCGCGTCGCGGGGGTCTACGGTTTTTCCCCTGCCTTCGGCAGAGCCGTTTCTATGGGAAGTTTTTTTTTTCTCTTCAGCTTCGTTTGTCACTACAGGCTGGGGCGGCAGGGCATCAATGTCGACAAGTTCCAATCTTATGCCGGTAGATGGTTCCCGTTCCTGAGCGTCATCCCAGGAGTTTTGAACATCTGAGCCGTCTGGCTTGCTTTCTTTAAACGCATCTCCCATAAAGAAACGTCCTGTCGTACTCTCAGCACGCCTTTTAACTCTGAAAACCAAAACAATAAGCATTATCACCACAATCATAACAACGATAATAGTAATTAACTGAACCATCGATTTTAAAAGTACGGCAGTATTATTTTTGACTGCCTCGCCGGCGGCCGGAGACATTAAGGCGGAGTCCGCGGATAAAGAAGCGGTATAAGCCGCGGAATCTGAAACAGCGGTTGAAGGCGCGGGCGCGGGTATTGGGGTCTTCCTTGTAACAAGTTCTCTCACCGTACGAATTGTGACATCAGACACGCCCTTTATCTTAAGAGGTTCTTCACTGTAATCAATCTCATCCCATTCATGCTGGAAAAAAGCCGTTCCCATGAACGCAACCTGAAACGGCGCGATATCTTCAATTAAAGCTATATGTGTTGTAATATCAATTTTAGCGGCAAACGCTCCGGAGAAGTGTGATTTATCAGGCCCGCTCATAACAGGCCAGGCGTAAAAGAGAGACAGCGCACCGGTAGAGTCCGTATCAAAGCTGTAATATGGTGATTTTGACAGCGTAAGAGCCTGAAGCCATCTTTGAGCGGATATATCGCGCGAAGGAGCGGGGCGCGTCTGACCGGAGCTTACATCGTTTACAATAAACCCGCCCGCATTGGTACGAAAGATTCTTTTTACCCCAGGATTCTCACGTATAAACCCATAAAGCGCCCGGTTCATAGAATCCAAATCAGGCGCGGAAAGCACATTAGAATGCATAAAGCGGTTCAAGCTGCTTTCAAGCAGCCTGAACTCCCGCTCAATGCGCTGCCCTGGCGCTGTTTCAGCGGCAAAACACATAGACGCAATTGAGATGATAAATAAAACCATTCTAAAAAATGAAGTCTTAACAGTAAACGGATTTTTCATGGCGGTTCGGGCTCCTTCAGAGATCACATATATACTAAATATAGTGAATTGTGTAACCGATAGAGCCTGTAAAATTTTTCCTGTAAATTTATCCCTCAATCAACCTAAGCAAACGCGGAAATAAAATAAAGATACGATAGAGTTTTTGTTGTATTGTCATTACCAGGTGTTTTCTATTTCCGCGTTGACTGGCAAAGCTGCAGAAAACCATTGCCACGGCCTATCCGCATATACTAACCGCTGAACGCTTTATTCTTCCTTCTGCCTTCGATAAACGCAATCGCCGATTCCTCGTCACGGTTGACAATAAGCTCTTCAGGAAAACCGGCCGCTTTAAGTATCGGTCTTACAGACTCATCGGTTCCAAGCTCGTGTATCGCGTGGGTGTCGCTGCATACCGCGATGCCGCAGCCCTCTTCAAGACACGCGTCAACCAATACTTCAGCCTCTTTAATCTCGCTTCTGCTATAAAGGATTTTTGAATTGTTAAGCTCAAGAGCCACTCCCCTTGCTTTCGCTTCGCGGGCGAGTCTGCGGTAATCTACGGGATAGTGCGGATCGTTAGGATGAGTAATAATGTCAACGCAAGGATTTTTATCTATCGCCGCGACAAGCATATCCGTATATTTTTCGCGCCCTAAATTTTTTGCGGTATTAGGGTGAGCGCCGAGCAGCACTACATCAAGAAACGGCATAAAGATGTAAGGAATATCAATTTTTCCGGTTTCATCAATAAGATTGCATTCAACGCCTTTTAAAATTTTTACTTCAGGACAAGGCGATTTAAAACGTTCAAAAAACGGATTGTTAAGCCTTCCGCCCATGGTAAGTCCGTGATCAGTCACAGCAAAACCTTTCATGCCTATAGCTTTGGCCCGCTCAAGAAGCTCAAGTACGGTATGGATTCCGCATAGACTGAAAATCGAATGCACATGCAAATCAAACTGGATCATGGTTGTATCCTTTCTAAAAATTTGCGCCGGATAATATTACTAAAAAGCGTCTCTAAATATAATAAATATTATAGACAACACAAAAATGGTTTGACATCAATAACGTAAAAACCGTATTTTGAAACTATGAAACGCGACCAGCTTATACTTCTGCTCCAGCCGTACAAAAACAGCTTGATGCCGAAAACGGAACTCAGCAGTTCCATAAACCGCTTCGCCGATAAGCTGCTCAACCTCTGCGAGCGCTTCCCCCGCCTGCGCTTTAATGCCGCTCTGCCGGGATATATTCTCGAATGTATAGACCCGCTCACCATCTCCTCGCTTAGAGATATGCTAAAACGCGGACAAATCGAGTGGCAATGCATGGGATACACGGAACCGTTTCTGAGTTTCTCACCCCAGTGGCTTACTAATGAAAATATCGCCTTGGGAATGAAAGTCTTTACAGAACTTACGGGAGAAGCTCCGCATGGGTATGTTCCTCCCTTTTCTAACTGGGAGCCGCCGCACATAGACTCATTCAGCGGCGCCGGCTTAAAATACGCGGTGATCTCAAACGCTCTCCTTGCCAAAAACGAAGCCGGAAGCAATGACGGGTACTGGATAACCGAGTACACGGGGAGTTCAATCGCGGTTTTTCCTGTCTGGTCATATCATAAACATAACGCGCCGCAAAACCTTGCCGGATGGATAAAAGAGAAATACACGGAAGGAAAATCAGAGCCTCGGATGCTTGTTTTGCGGTACCTGTACTCGCTTGAGCAGCAGGATAACGGCAAAGAGCAGCAGGAGTGGATAGAAAAAATCGCCGCAGAGACCGACAAACACATTCTTGAGCTGCATTCGTTAAGATTTAAGGATGTGTTAGGCAACACCCCTCCCCTTGGCCTGCACTACTTTCCGTCAAGCCTTGTGCCTTCGCACAACGAACCCGCTTCGCCCTATTTTCTTAATCATCTGCACTGCTATGACCAAATCGGTATTCTGCAGCGCAAGCTTATGGAGGCCTGCGACAACGTCCGCGGCCTTAAGGAAACCAAGCTGGCCGGCAAACTGAAGCGGCGGCTCTTTTTCAGTCAGGACATAAACCGTTTTCTGCCGTCACAGAGGGCGGGCTTCAGTTCCATTACAGACCGTTTGTGGACTTATGGCAAACTTATAGATATAGAGAGTGAGCTTTACGAATTAAAAAATACTCAAAACGGCTGCTTACGATTGACCGATTTTCTGCGCAACGGTTACAAAAGTATCATAATGTCAAACCGCCATCTTAAGATTTATCTTGACCATAAAAACGGAAGTCAAATCTACGAACTTGACTACAGCGGCCGCAGCTTTAACGCATGCGCAGCCTATAATCCAAGAGTGCGCTCAAAGCCGAATGTTATTATTCCGCGTGAGAGCCGGCTTGCTTTTTGTGATAAAATTTTCACAGAACCCCTTACTTGTGATAATTATATATCCGGGTCAGTCAAAGACAGCTCTAATTTCAGCGACTCTCCGTTTGAATATACTTTTAAGAATACACCCGCTGGGGTAAAGGTACTCATGAACTGCCACGGCGGGTTTATTAAAGATGGACGCAGCTGCCCCCTGAGCATGGAAAAAGTGTTCGGTCTGGAAAAAGACAATGCCAGTCTCTCCTACAGCTACAAGCTCAGCAACAGTTCGCTTACAAATTACTCATTTACTTTTGGAATAGAACTGCCTCTTGCGCTCGCGGGCGCGCTTTTAAAAAAGTGCGCTCTCATTTGTAACAAAAAAGAATACACAATTAACGGTGAAACACCGGTTATCATTGAAAACGCAGCTGCATGGGATATTGAGGATTGGGCAGTTGGCGTCAAGACGCAATTTGTAACTCAGAAAAACGTGAATGTCTGGGCGTTTTCTCCTGAGGCTGGTCAGATAAAAGACTCAAACGGCATAATTCTTATGATAAGCTGCCCGGTAGATCTTGATCCGAACGGTACATTTTTATTCACAGGCAAAATTGATTTCCGTAAACTGAGAACAAAGGGTCTTAATAATGATTCGCTCTGAGGCTCTTGACATAACTCTTGAAAGCCGGGGAAACGTAATATGGTTTCGCCTTGCGGGAAATTTTTATAATGAGCAGGTGCCTAACATACGTGAAAAATTTTTAAGCCTTCTAAAAGACGGAAACCGCTCCTTTGTTGTTGATATGGAGAAAATCACAGGGGTAGACGACACTGTAGTACCCATGTTTTTAACTCTCTTTAACACTATAAAGGGAAAGGGCGGTGAACTCAAGCTCATATTCAAAAACGATTCTTTATGCCGCGCGTTTCAGCCGTACATTAACCTGTTTGCAATTTTCCCTGATGAGGAATCTTTATATAGAGGCTCACTTCTAAGCCTGTTAAAAAAGAGAGGCAAAAAACTCAACCGTAAAACCGGATTTCGCATATCGCGTTCAGTGGCGATTTTTACACTTATAGTGCTGTGCGGCTGGTTTTTAACCCTGCTTTCTATTATTCAGGTACAAAGCGGCCGTATACATGAACAGCAAAGCGAGCTTTTGGAGCTAAACCTGTGGAAGCAGCAAAGCGTTCTTGAGACAGAACAGCTCAAAGAGCGGCTGCAGCCTTTAGAGCAGCTTGGGATAATACAGGATGCGGCCAAACCAAAACGGCGCTAACGCTAAAGGCGGCCGCGCCTACAAACCCGGCATAATGTTTGTCGGCAACAAAGTCTGGATTTCAGAACTTTTCAGCATAGTTTTCATCTGTTTCTTGTTGATAATTCTCCTTTCGATCTCATTTATAATTTCCCGTAACGCTATCGCCATACACAATCTTGACAAGGAGATAGCCGTTTTAAAAACGGAAAAAGTAAACAGCGACCATTACATTAAAGGACTTCGTGAAAAAAACCGTCTTTTCAAACTCATGAGCGCGGCAGCAGGCAAAAAAGTCTCCGAACCCATTGTACGTCAGCTAACCGATTTAGTTTACCAAAACAGCCTCCAGTACGGCTATAACCCGGAGCTGCTTCTTGCCGTGATCCATGTAGAGAGCAGGTTTGACCCAAGAGCTTTAGGCAGATACAGAAGCGGCAACCTCAGCGGCGCTCTTGGGCTTATGCAAGTCAAATATGAAACCGCTCTTGATGTAGCGAAACCATTGGGCATTAAAAATCTCAAACCGGAAGACCTCTTTGACCCGGAAATCAACCTTGTGCTGGGAACCGCGTACCTTACGCAGCTCATCACGCGATTCAAAAGTTTTAAACTTGGGATTTTAGCTTATAATCTTGGGCCGGGAACTGTCAGAAGCACCCTGTCCCGCAAAGAACAGCTCCCCACGCGCTATTATGAGAAAGTGCTTGCTCAGTACTATAAGCTTAGGGAGATGGGGAAAGCGGAGGAGGAATTACAATAAGGGAGCCATTTACCGCACACCATATATCCCCCATCTCAATCACACTGCACAACTGCCGCTCATTGTTCCCCCTTTGAGCATCCATTTTGTCAGAGTACTCACTCCACAGCCTCAAGATGAACAACTTCATTAAGCTCATACCCCGGATTCTGCGAATGCGCCACCTGAAAATTCGCTTTAGATTTAAAAAGCCTTTTCTTTTTGATATCTAAAACCGCATTGCCCCGGCCGGAACCGGAAAGCGGGTATTTGCGCAAAGATGGAGCGTCATCATCGATAAGTGAGACGCGATAGTTAAACGCCCAACTCAACGCAGCCGACAAAACACCTCGATTATTATACAAACTATCAAGCGTAAAAAACTGGTAGAGATGAACATCGCCCCTGCCTTCCGGAAGAGAGAGAGAAAAACGCTGCTCTCTCTCCCAAGAGGAATTCACAGCCATCTCCGCGTTTGGCAGCACCGGAACCACTCTCGCGACACAACGCATTATATCCCAGCCTCCTGAGAGGACGCCGGGCATGCCGGTAGTATCACTGAGCGAGATACCATCCTGCGACAAGAGCACCTGCATAACGGTAAGGCGGTTATAGATATCCTCTTTCTCATCATCAGAAAGAAACGGCGCTATAAATGTAACATCCTTCAAACCGAAACGAATTACAGATGAATCGGATCCATCCTTTAAGCCGTGCAGATATGTCCGAAGCGAACCGCTGAAGGCCTGCGGCGCCGAATCCTGCGAAACAACAGCTGTTCCGTAGATATCCGCGCCAAGGAGATACTGCCAGTCCGCAGCGCCGGAATAATCGATCTCCAAAAGCACTTTTTCCTTTGAACCGCATCCACCCCAAAAAAGAACAAGGAGAGAAAGCGGAATGCCTAACTTGAAAAACCTGAAAATATAGGGAAACAAAAGCTTCTCCTTGATAAGGGATTGCCATCAATATAGAATATAAATAATCAAAGCAATGAAATAGAAGGAAATATGCGCATAAAAATAAACTTGCTTCTCACACTCCTGCCCGCTCTGTTCTCAGCGGCATACAGCCAGACCACAGTCAGCGGAATTATTGACCGCGACACACGCTGGAACGCCGAAAACGGCCCCTTTATTATTGAGGGCGACATATTAGTCACACGCAGGGCTAATTTAGTTATCGCCCCAGGTACAGAGATAATTATCGCGGATAGTGAAAAAAACGAATCTCCGGCGAAACCGTTTGACAAAGCAGATTCAGCGCTTATCTCCATAAGAGTGCAGGGCGCCCTGACTGTGGTTGGCAAAAGAGACAAGCCTGTCACATTCAAGCCTCAAACGGCCGGACTCGCAAGCTATGGATGGAGAGGAATTATTATTGATGAAGCGAAAAACGGATATGTTGAAATCGCGTTTGCCGAAATATCGGGAGCGACAACCGGCATAACAGTCAAAAAAACCAACGCGTTGCTGCGGAATAATATTATCGAAAACTGCAACATCGGGATACACTGCTTTTTTGGCGGGACATCCAACATATACAACAACCTGATTACAAGCTGCTTCACTTCAGCAATAAAAATTGAGAGAAGCAACCCGCAGATCTTAAACAACATTATCGCCTTTAACAAAAATACCGGTTTGTGGTGCGACAACACCTCAAAAGTCCGCTTCAGATACAACTGCGTCTTCGGAAATATAGACGGTAATTTTTTAGATTGCGATCCAGAAACAGGCAGATTGTCAAAAGTTAATAAAAATAACGACTCCACCGATGCCGCCGACAATATAATAAAGGATCCGGTCTTTATCGGCTCCGCGGCGCAAGCCAGAGCGATAGCGCTTGATGTAAACACACCGACCGATTCATCTAAAGTCAAGAATCCCGCGCTCTTGAAAATTTTAAATATTGTTAATCCGCAAACAGCCAGCTCCGGCGAAGATGAACCACAAACCATAAAAGGCGTTAAAAATCACTACAAACTATCCAAATATTCTCCATGCTTCAACGCGGGCGATCCCGCGAAACGGTTTAACAATAGCGATGGTAAACGCAATACAATCGGACCTGAGGGCGGGCCGGAGTTTATGGGAGATTGAGTTTACGAAGACAGACAGTACAAAACCATTTTTGCCCCGCGGCTGCTGGCCGAAAAATTCCAGCCCGTACTCCGCGTTGCGTCAAATAAAGATGTAACCTAAAGTTTGTGTGATTTTATATTTTTTCCTCATAATCGCAGTAACCGTAATGTATTGAAAAATGAGTTTTAGTTTTCAATCTTCGCAATCAAAACTATTCTCAGAACCATGGGCTTAATCTATATTATGTTAAGAGTATCTTTAAAAACCTGACAAGGCTGGCAGTACCGGCCCTTTTTCCGCCATCCCCGCGTTGGATTTTTTGCTGATACTTTTCAAGTATTTGCCCCACTCCGCCTTGGCTGACGAAAAAAGCCGCGTCTAACCCCCGCCAGGTTTTTGGAGATGCCCTAATATTTGGTTTGATTTATGCTGTAGGGTGTATTTTACACCACATTTCGCTCTGCAGAGGATATTTTGAGCAACATAACTAACGAAATAACAAAAATTTTAATAGATAAAATGGAACGGGAAGGTCAGCCTAAGGTAGCTATTAATACCTTCCTGCACTATTATGATCTTCTGTCTCACGGATCTACCGGATACATCTCCGAAGATGAGATAATACCTGTAACGCCCGAGGAGATCGATGATTTCTCTGTAACCGAAACTTTACGTTCGGCAGGCGCGGACGCGCTTTCTAAAACTGTAATAATAAAGCTTAACGGCGGCCTTGGCACTACTATGGGTCTCTCCGCGGCCAAGTCTTTGATACCTGTAAAGGACGGGCTCTCTTTCCTTGATATTACCGCCCTTCAGATCAAAAAGCTTAACGAAAAATTTGGAATCTCTATTCCTCTTATCCTGATGAACAGCTTTAATACGGAGCGGGACTCACTTACCGCTCTTGAAAAATATCAGGAGATAAAAACCGAAATGCCGTTCTCTTTCATTCAGCATAAATTTCCAAAGATCCTTGCCTCAAACCTCAAGCCTGTCTCAAACCCGAAAAACGCCCAGCTTGAATGGAATCCCCCGGGGCACGGAGATCTTTACGCCGCCATATACAGCAGCAAAATTCTTGATTCGCTTTTAAACAGGGGTTACCGTTACGCCTTTATCTCTAACATCGACAACCTCGGCGCTACCCTTGACAGCGGCATACTTGGCTACTTTGCCGAAAAACCTCTCTCATTTCTCATGGAGGTTACAGACAGAACGTTTATGGATCGTAAAGGCGGACATTTAGCCCGTTTCAAAAACGGCAAACTCGTTTTAAGAGAGATAGCCCAATGTCCTCCTGAGGCCGCCGCAAGTTTTAGCGATATTAAGCGCCACCGTTATTTCAACACAAACAATCTTTGGATCCGCCTTGAGGCGCTTAGTGATATCTGGAAAAAAGGGTTGTTTAACCTCCCCATGATACGCAACATAAAAAAGCTCGATGTACGCGACAGCCAGTCGCCCGATGTGATTCAGCTTGAGAGCGCAATGGGTTCAGCGATATCGGTTTTTGAAAAAACTGGCGCTCTCAGAGTGCCGCGAACCAGATTCGCGCCTGTAAAAAACTGTGAAGAACTGCTTCTGTTATGGTCAGATTACTACGAACTATGCGCCAATTACCACATAACCATAAATCCGAGACGAAAAGCCCCGCAGGTAAATATCAGCCTCGACCAACGATTTTACGGTAATTTAGACCAGCTGAAAGAACGCTTTCCCTGGGGCGCTCCCGGGTTGGCCGAATGTGAGTCTCTGAAAATTACAGGGGATGTACGCTTTGGTAAAGATATCTCAATAACCGGACAAACCGTCATTAATAACACGAAAGATACCGCGGCTTTTATACCGGACGGCTCGAGGCTGACGGGTAGTATTAATATTTAAAACTCAGATTTTAAGAGTATAACTTAAACCCATTCAAAATGGATTTCCGTTTTTTCATGTTTTGTCTGAATTCTGAGCTCTGAGTTCGAATTCTATCCCTCAAGAAATTCCCGCACAATTCTATAAAAGCGCATCAGTGAGCTGGATGTTCGGGCGGCGATTCTGAACCAGTGAGGGTTATTTACAAGGCTGCCCATATTTGCGGTATTTCGGATAAGCCGGGCAAGGTCTGTTACCACCGCGATTTGATCCGGGGTTATGTTTATAACAAGCTTCCCGCGTGTGATATCGGTAAACCCTTTGTATATCTCCGCAAGATCGGCCATAGCTTTGTTAATAGGGAAATTTCCCGTAAGCTCAAGCCGTATGTTTTTTGAGGGCTCAACTATGCAGAAAATGTTGCAAAAGTTGGTGAAAGAATCATTATCGTCCTGATCATCTATTTGTATGGGCGTATTTCGTAAACTGCCGCGATGGGCAAGCTTGCCGCGCCGGATCTCATAGCGGTCAAAAAGATGGTTGCGAAGTTGCGGTGTCATATATTTTGTAATATAGTTTAAGCCGTATATTATATTGCAGTGGGTGAGATTAGTTAGACAAAATGCGAATATTTTTGATGTTTTATTTCAGCGTTATGAATTCTGTCATCTTATTTTGAACAGATTATGCCGCGCTGACCAGTTTTCATATCGGGGAGCTTACCAAAAAATGTGGTTTTCTACTGTCTCCAGCAAAATTCATTCTCATAATAACCCTCATATAAGCGCGGCTAACGGCTTTGCGGACGCGTCCGGTAATCTGAAAATTGTTATAAGTAAAAGGCTTAAAAAAAGCTGGCGCGTCAAAGTGTGTTTTAGAACAGGAGATCGTGTACTTACATTGCCGTCTGTTCTCGAAAACCCGCCGCAGGAGATAAAAAGCTGTCTTTTAAACTGGGCTATGCTGCCGGTAAGCTCTAAAGCGCGCCGCAGCCCCGGTTTCGTCAGAGCAAAAAGAGAGCTGGAGAACATGATCCGCGCTTACATGGAAAGCTGCGGGGTGAAAAAAGAGCGGGTTTCAAGAATCAATCCGCTTATATTCGAGCACCAGACTAAGGGATTCAACTATAATCTGCAAAAAATTTTTGACACCGTAAACCGCGCCTATTTTAAGGGAGAGATAAGATCCTATATCCGATGGGGACAAAACGCCTCCAGAACCTCTTATCAAACCATACGAATTGATAAAGACGGCAACCCTTTTAACCTTATTACAATCTCCGGGGTTTACGACTCCCCGCTTGTACCTGAACATGTAATTTACGGTCTTGTTTATCATGAGATGCTGCATATCGCCATTCCGCCGCGCCTTGTGAACGGAAGGCGCGTAGTTCATGGGAAAGATTTTAAGCTCGCGGAAAAAAAATACCCGTTTTATGATCAGTGGATTGAGTGGGAGCGGGAAAATATGGGAGGGCTGCTTGCGAAAGCGCGCAAGCGGGCAAATAAAATTAAGAATAAACAGAGCGGGTAAATGGTTTAATCGAGAAATAGAAAACTTTTAACAATACAACAAAAATTCTATCATCTCTTAATTTTTTATTTCCGCGTTTAACCATTTTATTTCCGCGTTTGTTTTTGATAAATTTACAGACTCAATAAACTATAACAGGAGTTCAGAGTGATACTGAGATTTTCAAACGTTATCTGGGGTACTTTTTTGTTACTTGCGGCGGTGTTTGTGTTAGTCAATCAGCTTGACGGTTTCACAAATATCGGTATTGGCAGCATAGTAGCCGCGATACTGTCGCTTGCGGTTATTGTGGAGTGTATATCGCATCTGCGTTTTGCGCCGTTACCTATCCCCTTGGCGATATTGTATATTATTTTCAGAACGCCTTTAGGTCTGCCTGATATAAAAACGTGGCCGCTGATTTTAGCTTCCGTACTTGCTTCGCTCGGACTGGCTGTTCTGATTCCGCGAAGATCCAAACGCGTTTACCATGAATTTAAATGCGGCGGCAAACCGAAAAACAATACACGGCCTGAAAGCGGCGGTAATGATAACAATCCATATATCGGTGTAAATTTCGGCAGCATCAGCCGCTCTTTACGCGCCAACAATCTCGAAACTGTGCGCCTGGACTGCAATTTCGGTTCGCTGCAGGTCTACTTTGACCAGGTGGAACTCAGTCCAAACGGCTGCCAGGCTATTCTTAATTGCAGCTTTGGAGCTATAGAATTATTCATACCCAAACACTGGCGTATTGTTGACAAAATGAATTGTACGCTGGGCGGTATAGATATAAGCAAACGCTTCGCTTCCGCCGCGCAAGAGGGGGCGCCAACGCTTACGCTTACCGGAAGCGTTTCGTTGGGCGGCGTTGAGGCACGGCATCTATAAGTTTATGACAATAAGAGCCCTGTAGTTAAACACCGGACAAGCAGCCTGCTTTCCTTTCGGAGTAAGCAGGCTGTCAATACCGCCGCCTGTACTTACTTTCGGTTTTCACAATTTTATTTGTAATTTGTGATGTGTACTTTGTAATCCGCCTCGCGTTACTGTTGACAGCTTGGCCCATTCCTGCGATTATATATCTTAATATCAGCCGGATACGTTTCGTTTGCCGCACTAACTGTTTTTTTACCCGCTTTAGAATTTGCGCAAAAATATTGACACTACACGCCTTTACACCCTCAACTTAAATTCCCGCCAATCTTTCACCGGCTTCTCGTTGAACTGCACCCCGCTGTCAAGAGCGGCGAAATGCCGTACACCGCATCTGATTTTGTCTCTCTCATCGCCGCGCAAGCCGCCTAACTGCGTGGAGCCTTTTGTTTCAATTACAAAGTACAATTTTTCCACGCCGTTTTTATCCATGTATACAGCCCAATCCGGGTTGTATGTGCCGATTGGCGTTTCAATCTTAAATTTAGATGGTATTTTGAAAAACATCTTTACATCAGGGTCATCATCCAACGCTTTGGCAAAAGGCAATTCAACCGTGTCGCTGTCATAGATAATATGGTCATAAACGCTTCGGTCAACGGCAATCGCGTTTTTATCTAAATAAGCGATAAGCTCTTCACTGTCGAATATCTCCTGCAGATAGTATTCCTCACCCTCAAGACGCATATACCGGATACCATCTATCTCCATACTGTTTTGGACAGTTTTAACTGTTTCAATAAACATCTCAGTGAACTTTTGCGGGTTGTTCAGAAAGTCCTGAAGTCTGCCGCTGTTTACAAAAATATCCACTACAGCGCTTTGAGACAGAAAGCATTCATTGTCAACTGTACGTAAAAAATCCGGTAAATAGTGCGCTTCCTCTTTTATCTCGGTGGAACTTACACTTGTTTCGGCATGCGTTACACCGGAATGCTCTACGTTTACACGGGCGGTACGGGTTATAACTCTTGCTTTGGGAACTCGTTCCATTTTGGTAAGCTCCGCAACACATCGTGTCTTTAACATCTCTTCGTCAATAGCGACACGGTACGCTGTGCGGCCTTTGATTCTATCCCATAAAGCCAAAAATTCAGGCGAGATTATTACTTGTTTTTTCAAGCGGACGATTACTTCCTTACCTTTATTATGAATGGGTATTTTACTATTCGCCTCGCTGATAACCGTTTCAAATTTCTCCCTTGCCGCCTCAAATTTTTCTGGAATAGCAAGCGTTCCGGCAATAAGCTCACGTCTCATGGTATCCTTAATAACGCCTGATTTTGAAATGTAACCTTTTTGTTCAAAATGTGCGATTATTTCCTGCGCCTCATCATGGCTTACAGTCATTTCGATCTCTTTAGTTTCTGTATAGGTCATCTCCGCTACTTTTTCAGGCGTAACGACAGCTCCCATACGCGCGGCGGCAACAACTTTTTCGATAACAGGCGCAAGCGCGGGTGAGTAATATTTTGGTGAGGATGGCTCTGATACTTCATTAACGGTAGTCACAATATTCCGCACATACTCAGATATGATCCGCGCTTCTTCCTGAGTGACAGTTTTCTCTTCTGTCACAGTCCCGCTGTATGTAATCCCGCTGAACATGCCAAGCGAAAGCGCTCCGAATTTTACCCCTGTTTCCTGCTCAATTTCACGCTGAAGCGTATCCGCAAACTCCGCGAAACTCTCATTTGCCATAACGTGCAGGATATTGATATTTCTATCCTCAATCCGTTCGCCGTCCTGATTGACACATAGACGAAGCCCGCGCCCTACCTTTTGACGGCAGGTGAAAGTTGATTTCTGTTCTATCAATGTACAAACCTGAAATACATTAGGATTGTCCCACCCCTCTTTCAGCGCCGAATGAGAGAAGATAAACCGCAGCGGACAATCAAACCCCAAAAGCCGCTCCTTATCACGCATGATGGTGTTGTAAGTATCATAATCATCAACAGTATCGCCGCGTGTATTTTTGAGAATACCTTTTTTATCCTGTGAGAAATAACCATCATGGACTTTGTTTAATTCATAATTTATAATGCATAATTCAGAATTAGTTTCGTGCCAATACTTGCGAATACGTTCAAACCTGGGTAAGTTTATAAGCTCCATATAACATTCTTCAAACATCTTTGCGTAAATTCCACGATTATCTTTTCCCAATTGTGAATTATGAATTATGCATTGTGAATTATCAGCAGTGCGGTATTTTGCCACTTCATCTATGAAAAAAAGCGATAAAACTTTGACTCCCTTTTCGGTATACCGCAATTCCTTTTCAAAATGCGCCTCAATAGTACGGCGGATTTGCGCGCGTTTTATCAGATTTTCATCTGTATTGCCCATCGACTTGCCAAGAGCTAAAATAAAACCGTCCGAAAACTCTATCCCCTCAAAGCCTTCCGTACAGTCGATACCAATAACCTTATAATCTTTATATAAATCCCTGTTACCCGAAAGCTCAAACAAACACGCGTCCGGTTTAATGGTAATGATTTTACGCACGGCTTTACCCGCTTTATCAACCTTGTCAATTTCTATTTTTGCGGAAAAACCATTCTCATACGATACAGAAACAAGCTTGACATAAGGTCGGTTGAAATCGCTGTCAATTTCGTTGCTTGATACGCAAATCTGCTTTACTAATCCTTTTTGATAAGCGTCAACAGGAGTCAAACGGTAGAGCAGATTGATTCTCTCTCTATGCGTTGCGCTGTAACGCATAACGCACAATGGATTAAGAGACGTTATAGCGTCTTTAGCCTTTGGCGTGTTGTCCACGCTTTGCGGTTCGTCAATAATGACTATCGGATTGGTATTCTGAATCATCTCAATCGCGGCGGCGCCGGACAACTTTTCATGCGGGTTGTTAAATATATTCTCACCCTTTTTGAAAGCGTCAATGTTAATTATCATTACCTCAATCTCGCTTGACGTAGCGAAAAGCCGCACGTTTGAGAGGTCTTTTGAATTGTAAATGAAGCAGCGCACAGGAACTTCATCATAATCACGCGCGAAATGGTCGGCGGTGATTTGGAAAGATTTATACACACCCTCGCGTATCGCCACGGACGGTACAACTATTATAAACTTTGTAAATCCATATTGTTTATTAAGTTCAAATATCGTTTTTGTATAGACATATGTCTTGCCCGTCCCCGTTTCCATCTCTACGCAGAAGTGACGCGAATCTTCCTCTGTGACTGGTAAAGAAAACCGTCTTTGAACCGCTTGCATGTTTGTCGTAATACGCTCGTTTGTAATAGTAAGCGCATTAGCAAAACCAAGTCCTTCGTCTATGTTAAGCTGTTTCTCGTTAGTTATAGTAAACGTGTCCCGGCGCTTGGGTTGACCTTTGAAAAGATCAACTACGGCGTTTACCGCGTCGCTTTGGAACTGTTGATATTTGAATTTTAGTTTCATTTAATTCATAATTCACAATTCATAATTGTGAATCTTTTTCCTTTTTGCTGGAATTTATGATAGAGGTTAAGAGTTTTATGAGTCCTGTGCAATCTTTAATT
>JAIRVB010000007.1 GCA_031254105.1 Chitinispirillales bacterium | reverse complement strand
ACTTCAAGCAGAAAGGTCCCAGACAAATACATTATCTTGGACTAGGACGTTTCAAAGAGCCATCGTTAAAAGGTATAAATGACAGCAAAGAGCTTATGAAGCACTGGAAAAAACAAGGGGTTAACAAAGTGGGTGTAAGTGATGAAGAACGCAAACACCGTCGTGCAGAGTCTCGAAAACGAAGAGAGGAGCTTTTAAATGAAAATTAACAAATACTATAATGTTGCACCTGTCATATTTGCATTGTTGTTAATTTATGCGAATGTCAATGCAAATAACAAAGTAAATGTTCCTGCATTAGGCAGAGAAGACCCCTCGAGAAGTTTTACATGTTGGGCTGTAAGTACGCGTATGGTACTGGCGGCCTACAACACTCATGTAAGTGAAGAGTCAATTATCAGGTATGCATTTTCTGGTGCTCTTAGAGATGAACCGGTTGCCTTATCTGGTGGTCTTAATACTGTGGATAGAGTAATTCATGGTTTTAATGTTAATATTGTACCTTTTGCAATAGCTCAACGTCTCAACCTTAATAACCCTCTTGACAGAAACTCCCTTGTTCAAAGTATTAATGAGCGAAAACCAATAATAGCGTATTGGAACATAAAAAATCAAACAGTAGGACACATGGTTGTTATTGTAGGATATGAAGACCTCCAAGGTAATAGAGAGGCTACGATACTCTTTAACGAGCCTATTACAGAGAAAGAACAGAAAATGCCTTACACACAATTCGTTGATAATGCAAATTTCTCCTGGACTTCTTCCTTATGTATGACACAATCTGTACCTGCCCAACGGAAACCAATGTGGTTTGAGCATATTCCAGACGCCAATACAGGAGATGTAGTTATTGTTCCTACAGGACGCCATAATACTAATACGAATCTCATAATCCCCACAACTTCTGAAAACGTAACATTAAGTTTTGAACCAGGCGCTGAACTCCGTTTCACAGAAAACGCCCGTGAAATCTGGGTAGGCGCTACCGGACAAATAACCGGCTCAGACAACGTAACCCTTTCTCACGATATAAGGGTATACAGCACTCCACACCCCCGCGATCCGGTATTTGGCGAATCGGACAACGACAGAGTTATCGGTTTATTCAGCAGCTTATGTGATGCCCTCTACCGAGGCGGCGAGGGAAGAACGATAAAGACGGGACCGGGTATCTACGATTTTGGTTTTGTTGTAGGTGATCAGGGACTTATTGGGACAAGAGACCCATCGACTCCAATTGACCCTGCCAGGAACAGTATTTTACGTGTTGGTTTTGGAAGTTCGGAATCGCCCTGCAGTTACATTGCCCCCCAAACCCGCCCCGGAAATACTACGCTAACAAAAGATATGCGGATAGAGTTTAATAATGACGTTTACGGTGAGAGCAGTTCCGCGCTCACAGTGTATGGAGATGGAATAGATATCTTTGAGAACTGTATTTTTGAAGGTGTTAATACTTCAACGGCAAATAAGAACGTTACCGCGTTGCAGCTTGGTTCTCAAGACTATCCTCTCACCGGAAAAGTGATATTCAGAAACTGTACTTTCCGGAATTTGGGAACCGCTGTTTTTATAGACCACCCCACGCACCCAGATCAATCGCCTGTATTTGAGAACTGTATTTTTGAAGATAATAACACGGATTTGCGGTTCAATGAGAATTCGCAGGCGTTTTGTGGTCTTGAAGCTAACCAGATTAAAAGCATCGCGGTTGGCGTGGGCGCAAATGAGCAGAGATATACAAACGAGAGCGCCATCAATAACCTTATTAACAGCAGCGGCTGCTCAAGTTCCGGTTTGATGCCGGTTAGAAACTTTTCTGTTGCTGATCCCGGTTTTGTTGACCCGCTCGTCTCGGATTTTCGTTTAACTAGTATATCTCCTTTGAGAGCCGCGGGAACCGGACTAAAGGATATTGGCTATAATAGCATGGACGCGATATTCACATTTTCCAGTTTCCTTAATGGTCGCGTAGATTTTGGCAACGGCCAGATGGTGCAGTTTGAAAATGGAGCGCTTACAACCAATACTGTCGGAGATGCCGTGACGTTTAGATTCCACTACGCTAAAAACCTCAGACCTGTTTATGAATTGAAATTCAGGGGCGGTTTTATCAACAAACCTTCTACTGTTACGGTGTGGAAGAACAGCAAGGTTTCCGCGCCCTCTCTGCCCAACGAATATGTTGTGTGGGACGCAAGTGTCAATGGTGTTCGGTTTGTAAAGATGACTTACGCACAGCTGCTTTCTTCAGGTTCTGTGACAAAAACGGTCGTTCCTAAAACCACTGCGCCCGCGCCGGTATCCGGAGTTAATATTGTTGATGACAATAACAATGCGGTTATCAGATGGAACCGTAACACTGATCCGGGCATATCAAGGTATAAGCTTTTCAGAGCCCCGGCAGCAACTCCGCATCTTGCGTCTCAAATAGCTTCTCTTCCCGCTGATGTCACCGAATACAAAGATGTCAACCGGCGGAAAGCTGACAATATCTATAGTATTGTGGCTTACGATTCTACAGGAAATATGAGCGCTCATATTAACAGCGGCAACAAGATGTACAATTTCTCCGGATTTGACACGTCTGTCAGAGACACGCTTAGAATCACTCCTTCTGGTGTAACGGTTCAGATAAACAACCCAAATTACCTGCATGGAGCGATGATTACAGTGCGTAACAAAGGGCATAATGATTCGTTGATTGTGGACTGGTACGGAGTCAGAGATCAGAATCATCAGGATTGCGGCAGCCGTACAGTGAATCTTTTTGGAAATGGCGCACAGATAAACAACATTGCGTTGCCAAAGCTTGGAAACGGGGCGGTATTGTTTAACTTGCGCAGCGCGACAAATGAGACGTATCTGGTAGATGTTGAAATATTTAACTGGAGAAACGGGTACGGATGCAGATAGGGCAAGCCTCAAATTACAAATAAAACAATATAAGTAAGGAATGGGGCGAATGCCTCATTCCTGTTTTTTGAGGGAGTTTTAAGTGACTTTTTGGATATATCATTTCAAATTTGTTCAAACATTATGGATATAAGTTCATGAAAATCTAAAATGCTATTTTACGGCAATTTTACCTTAATGCCGCGAGACAGTACATTCCCACATTCGTCAACTACTGTAATTAAATGGCTGCCTTCTTTGGGTATGACGCTCATCTGATGAAAATATTGAGTAGAGCCGAGATAGGTATCATTGAGGTGCCAATAAACAACGGCGTTTGACTGCCGGTGAGCCAATTCCAAAGCCAAAGCGCCAACCGAACCGTCCAACTGCTTAGATAGATGAACGGTGTTATGGGCATTGGGGTAGATAAATTCCATTGGATTGACAGGGACTTGATTACCGGCGCACGATTGACTTAAAGGAGGCAGTGTCTTATAATTCGGATGTCGTTTTTTGTAATACCATTCCTGGACAGGCGGCAGAACGAACCAGTGTTTTCTTACCATTTTATCCGCCGGATAACAATTGGCAAAAACGCGGTGACGCTCATCTTCGCAAAGGTAAACAATAGTGTGGTATGGACAAGCTTCTGTTTTAAAGCCTGCCGGAAGAACTGCCAGCTTTTCGATCTCATCGCAGTGACGTCCCGCTAAATGTCCGCTTACCTTACAGATTTCAGCTGTCTCAAAAACATCAGCCGGCATTTCAAACCAGGAAGTATGTCCTAAGAGATTAAAAATATCGAACATCACCAATGCCGAAGTGGATGTACCTGTTAGTCCGGCGCGTCCTTCACCGCTGGCATTTCCAGTCCAGACGCCAACCACATATTCCGGCGTTACACCCACTGCCCAGGCGTCTCTGAAACCATAGCTTGTACCGGTTTTCCAGGCTATTTTACGCATGGATGGAATACTTTTCCAATCAATCTCTTCGGGACGGTTCACATGGATTAAAGCATCCAGGGTTTGCCAGCTTGCTCCCGCACTGAATTGACCCGCCTCTTTCTCGGTAAATACTGGTATTTGGCCCCAGTCAAACCGGTCTTTTCGCCGCTGTTTGCGGTTATTAAAAACTACCGATTGCGCCATGCGTAGATAAGCGGCGCTTGTCTCCCACAAACTTACTTCGCCGCCGCCCAAAATTAACGTCAGACCGTAGTGATCCGCGGGGAATTTGAATGTGCTGAATCCTATTGTCCGTAAGTCTTCCAAAAATTTTGGAACACCGTACTGTTTCAGCATATTTACAGATGGCAAGTTTAACGAACGAGACAGAGCCAAACTTGCCGGAACCGCGCCATCGTACTTTAGATTGTAATTTTGCGGTTGAAACCCTTTCGCTATAATCGGAAAATCGGGAACTAATGTTTTAGGAAGAAGCTCTCCTTCCTGCAGCATCTGCTGATATAAAAATGGCTTCAAAATACTGCCGGAACTGCGCGGCGCCTGAACTATATCGACCTGGCAGCCGACCTGTCTGGTTTCAAAATTTACGTTGCCGCAATAAGCTGCCACTTCACTTTTCTCTACATCGAACACCACGGCGGCAAGATGCTGGATTTTGTTTTGAGAGAATTCACTGTGCCAACGGTTCAAAACATGTTCTGTTTTGATTTGCAAAGCCGCGTCGATTGTAGTGATATGCTTTTGTCCGGGCCGTTCAATTTGTAAATTGCTTACAACATGAGGAGCCAACTGAGGCAGGGGAAAAGGCTCATCTGGTAAAGGTTCATCCAGCGCCAGCTGCCATGTGACCTCATCTAATTTGCCCGATTGATATAATTTTGTGAGCAGCTTATTTCGCTTTTGTAAAAGCGCCGGACGGTTCTTTTTTATATGCATGGCTGAGGGCGCGTTTGGCAATACAGCCAGCAGCGCGGCTTGCGCCCATGATAAATCTGCGGGCGAGTGACCAAAATACCGCCATGAAGCGGCGTCTATTCCCATCACATTACTTCCGAAAGGCGCGTGGGAAGCGTATAATGACAAAATAGCGTGTTTACTGCGTGTCAATTCAAGACGCGCTGCCATTATCACTTCAATACTTTTCTGAAACAGATTCCGCTTCTTGTTTCTCGCCATACGGATGGTTTGCATAGTGATAGTGCTTGCGCCGCTCACGATTTTTCCGGCTTCAAGATTTTGTTTCAAAGCTCTCAACACAGACACAGGATTTACTCCTATATGCCGATAGAAATAACGGTCTTCATATATAATCAGGCAGGTGATGTATTTATCAGGAAGTTTTGTGGACGGAGGAAACCGCCACTGACCCTCTTTTGAAACACGGGCGCCCAAAAGTTGACCGTTTCTGTCATAAACCGTCGTGCTGTAATCAGTTTGGAATAATGGACCGGGCAGACAGAACCAAAACATAAGAAGCAAAGTTAACCCCAGACAGCAAATTATTATGCCGCCTGGGTGCTTTCTAACAAAATCTATCACTTTACAACTTCCACCCAGTTCCCGGTAGTACGGGCGTAAACCGTATTGTCGTACATCGCCTGGCAAGCAATTGCGGGCATGAAAAAACGCCCTAAATACGCGGCCTGCAAACGAATTGCGACACTCTTTGTCCGGCCTGGCATCAGGTCAAAATAACTCAACACCCGATCATCGCGTATGTCCTGATAGGTAATGCCATCTGGAAATTCATTAGACGAAGCGTCATTATTTCCTAAGCGGGTATTAAAAATTTCCCATCCGGACGGGATAATATGCGTCAACGCTAAATTTGTATAGGTTGTAGAACCGCTGGTATTCGTGATACTGATTTTTACGGTGAAATCCGTACCTTGATTAAGTTGAGTCACGTTCAATTGTTGATTGTTAAGACCTTCGTATCTTACTTGCATCATCAAATTATTGCTGACAGCAGGTGAGCGGTCTTCCAAGGGTGTGCTTATCATCGTACGCCCGACATACAGATTACCGCTTCCATTGTTAGTTACGCTGACACTGCCGGATTTTTTTATCGGTGTAAGATCTTCCATGTAAACCGGATCTTTGGTTTCGATATTATTTGTTTTACCCCGATAAGAGGTTGTAAATTTCAAATCTCCCTTGCCGGATTTGTCGGCAAAACGAGCCATTGACAACAACGCCCACGCGGTTGTTTGCGTGCTGTAACTGCCGCCGTTCAGATAATCGGAGACACGTCTTGCAATGGAAAGAGCCTGCTCCATATCATCTAAAAGAATGCTGGTTTCCAAAATAATCGCGTCATCGCGCACCTTTGAACCAAAACTTATGTTAAACGCGGAAAAATACTCCTCAGCCTGCGTTTTTTGATTATTCGCAATCTGCTTAGCCGCGTCTTTTCTTCCGCAAATCGCATAGGCTGAGGCTAACAGCCATCTGGCGGAATGTGACAGATTGGAACGTTCCCTGAGTCTGTTCATTGCCGCAAGATCAGGATCACCTGCCATGGCTAATGAATACAGTCGGTAAGTTTGAAGCATATCATCATTATATCTTCCGCTGTTCCAGTTGCTAACGCGCCTTTTTTGATATTTTTTCCATTCGTTAATGAACAATTGGGAAACATTGTAACCTTGATCCCTAGCGCAGGCAAGGAAATGTCCCGCGTACGATGTCACCCATTCATCGGCTTGCGAGCTGCCGGGCCAATAACTGATACCGCCTTCGGCAGTTTGCGTGGTATAAAGTTTTTTAATCACGGCATTTACGTTTTCCTGAATATCCTGCTTTTGTTTTGCGCTTAGATCAACGAAACTGTGCAAAAACAACTGCGGAAAAACCCGAGATATGATCTGTTCGGCGCAGCCGTGCGGATACCCGATCAGATATTGCAAACTGCCGCTTAAATTGACAGAAGGGATGCGGGCGTATTCCATCTTGACCATATTGTCCGGCTGCTCTTCATCAAACTCGTAACCAATAACGCTGTTTTCTCCTGGTTTGACAACATACGAATCGAAAACCGTAAGCCGCGGATTCGGATTGCGAATTTCGATGTCAATCGTTTCTGAAGAAACCTCTTTTCCTGATGTGGCAGTTACTGTAATTTGCGCTTTGCCGGTCTCTTTTTTTGTTTTCAATTTGAAATATACCAGCTCATCGCCAACATCTTTCATTGTAATATTTTTGGATGAGCTTTCCTGAAGTTGCAGCAAATCGCTGCTTTTTACCTCAACCTTGATATTACGAATCGCCTTGTCCATTACAAATAAATTTACCGGCATCAACACCTCTTCATTTGGGCCTAAAACGCGCGGTAAAGTAGTGAGCGCCATCAATGGATTTTGAACGGGAACAGTTTTTTCCGCTCTGCCGTAAGCCTGGTTTTCATTTGCGGCGACAACCATAACACGCACGGAACCGATATAAGGCGGCAATTGAATTTTGTGCGGATTGACCGCTCCGGCTTTTAATTCAAAGGGACCAAAAAATTTAACAACCGGCTTAAAGCGCTGACTGTTTTTATCGGCGTCAGGATTGATGTAATCATCTCCGCCAACGCTGAATAATGGTTTTAACTCTCCGGAAAACGCGCCTACAACCAGACTGTAAAGGTCGTATGTTTTTACGCCTAACGCTTCCCTGACATTAAATTCAGCATAAGGGTTGGGAGTTTTAAAATTGTTAATGTCAAGCAGTCCCTCGTCAACAATGGCAAGCGTGTAGGTCATGTTTTGCCTGTTGGCTTCTTCAATTGAAATGGTGAACTCTTTTTCCGAACGCAAAACATCGGGCATTGTGACAACCGGTTTAAGTTCTCCAAACGGATTTACAACGGTAACCGGAACGGCGCCATAAAGCCGGATCGGCAGATCATTCAGCGTTTGATCGTGATGTTGCAGCAAGGTAATATGAACATAAAAATTGGGCGCCATCTCTTCCGTAACTTTAAATTGGATTAAAGTCGGTTCCTGATCTCTCGTTTCCACCCACCATTGCCTCAATGAATGTGAGCCGTTTTCTAAAGATACCAAAGCGCGTCCCTTACCCCCTTTGCCAAGCGTTATCCTCACCTCTTCGCCAGGAGCATAGGACTGTTTATCTGTTGTAAATGTTAACATGGTCAACCCCTGCGGGTCATTTTGCCGGCTGCGGCCTCCCCAATACGGATCATCCACAAAAATTTGTTTGCCGGTCGCGTGTCCCCCCTTTGGATCTTTAATGTAGACCAGATAGCGTCCCCAGTTTTGAGAATTCACTTTAAAAGGGATACGCGCTTTTCCATCTTTAATATTGATTTTTTGATCAATAGCCGGTCTTATGTGTTTGCCGTCAACCACCGAAGACAGTTTACTTCTCCCATTGTCCGCGTCCCACCACCAGCTCCATTCCAAACGGTAGGCTTTGTAAATCAATTCGCCCGATGGAACCGGATTGCCTTTTGCGTCTACTAAAGCAATATCAAAATAATGGGTTGTGTCTGTCGCGAAAACCTTATACTCATTATCTTGATGTACGTTCAAACCGGCATAAACGGGAAATGGCGAATACGGCAAAGTGTTGATTGTCATACTTTCTCCGCCTCCGCTCTCCTCCACGGTTGTAGTAAATGTCGCGGTAAGCATCCCTGCCGCAGCTTCCGCTTTAGGCAATTTTACAATGAACTCACTTTGACCGGTTTCATCTAACCGGCCCGAATAAATCTTCTCTTCATAAGAGTATGTTTCAGCCGCCGGGTTGGTAAAATTATAGGCTTCATAACCTCTGAATTTAGTCGCGGCCGGACTTAACCGCAGAGATACCTTCGCGCCTAAATCTCTCGCAATCGCGCCGTGCAGCCATTTTGCGTTCAGCGCGATTTTCAGATCGGACTTTTCAATAAGTCCGGTTCCGAAATCCACATTAATTTTTAACCGGTTTGGTTTTATAGTTTCTATTCGTAAAGTCTTTTCAAACCTTGCGCCGCCCACATTCACCACCGCTCGCCACGCGCCTGTAGGAGCCTGTTCTTCTGTTTTAAACGAAAAACTGTAAAAATTACCAACCGGATTTGTCTGAGTAAGTTTGCGGTAAAACTGCCCCTGCGGATTATAAATATCCACTGTTACCGGATGTCTAACCGGGATGGTTTTTTGACGGTCTTCTAAAATAAAGGTCATGAAAATTTCATCGCCGGGCCGCCAGATACCGCGTTCGCCGTAAATAAAACCTTTTAAGCCTCTCCGAATAGTTTTACCGCCAACATCAAAACGGCTTAACGGCAACTCATTGCCGTTGTTTACTTTTAAGTAACCTTTTTGGCCGCCGTGCGTTACTTCTACAATAAACGCTTCATCGCTCTTTACCTGAAGCACGCAGAATCCGTTTACATCGGTAACACCTGTTGCGACCGGCGCCAGCTGATAGTTCAAAACTCTCACCCGGCTTGCGCTGAGAGGCTCTGTGGTACGGATATTCTGAGCGGTTACAAGCATCTGGGAACCATCGCCTTTTTTAGCGAGAACGCCTACGTTAGTCGCATACAGATTGCTGCTCACGTAAACATTGGATTCAATCATGTAAAATGTCGGGTGACAGGGGTTATTCCGCTCCTTCCATTCGTAAACATCATAATTACGCGGAATAGGGTTGTACCAACCATACGGCGCGTTCCACGCATTTAAATCACTTTCAGTTAAGGTAAAATTGTTTTCATCAAGCGCGCCGGATGAATTTCCTGATAACGGATTTTGCTTTTCATCATTGCACGGATAAATAGAAAACTCTTGACGGATGATCAATTCAAAGCGGTAGACAGCGCCGGGTTCTTTTTCTACCAACGTCGAAATATCAACCGCGTAATTGTTCCAGTTTGTCAGAATTTTGGATTTATCCTGATCCAAGCGCAGGAGTTTTTTCGCAACCAGGCGCCCCGAACGGCTTAATTCGTTTGTTCCGTCAAGCGGATTTACTTGTAGAAAAGAGAGGACGTTGTGTTCGTAGATTTTAATAATCCGCATCTCTACAGCTTTCAAATTAATTGCGCTGAAAGCGAGCAGCAGGTTTTTGGAATCCGGCAGAATAGTTCCATTGTTTAACAGCTTTACAACAGGAGCTTCGGGCGGTATAGTCAAATTAAATATAAAATCTTCAGTCAACCTTTTCCCCGCAAAACTTTTTATGTTTTTGTCAATGCGGCCCGAAACAACTTCCGGGAAATTAGCTTCGGGAAAAATAGTAACCACATTTTTGTCAGCTTTGAGGGTATATTTTTTAAAGTCATTCAGTTCAATTAACCCTTTTAAATCCTGTTTGCCTAAAGCGTCAGTAAAGATAATTTTTATGCTGCGTTCAGGAGGCGCGCCGTTTTGCACATTGATAACTTTGAATATTTCATTATTAACGGCGTGAATAACTATATCTTTCTCCGCTGTTTTCCTGATGCCGGCTGTTTTACCGTCAAAGATCAGCTTCAATTTTCGATCAGTCGGAATACGTTCCAAACTGTCAATAATAAATTTAAAATCAAGTCCGTTGGATGAATTTACTAACCGCGACGGAAGCGTTTTACCGTCTAATTTCGCCTGGAATATAGACCGCGCTTCGCTGTCTGTCAGCGCGTCCGCCGCGCTGACTTCAACGGTCATGGTATTCCAGCGGTTCTCATTATCGTAAACCGGCTGGTAAAAAGTCTCTTTGATCAAAAAATTCTGCTCTATAGTATGCACATCAAAATCGAATATCCGGAGCTCTTTTTCTAATTTCGGCAGTACTTTACCCAAATGAAAACTCACTTTGTAACGCGTACCCTCTTTGAGCGGTTCATCAGGACTAAATTCAATCATACGGTTGTTTTTCCAGTAAGCTTTACCCTTTACAGATGGGGAAAAGTTAAACAACCGCTCCTCGATCTCAGCGTCTAAGTCAACCTGCGGCTGTTCTTCCGCAAGCTCAATCCGAATCATCGCTTTTGTAGATATTTGACCGGATGTATAGCTGCTGATATAACGGATGAAGTTCTGATTGGTCTCAGCTGGCCTGTCGGCCGGTTGTTGTTTATTACATGCAAACAGTCCGGCAAGTACTGCTGATACAAGCAGTAATTTTGTGAGTTTAAGCCTTCTTCCATCTCCGCCCGCAAACGGCCGAATATTATTAAAGGAATTAACAAAACTGCTTTTTCGCATACTCTTCTCTTTCCAACTGTGAAATTTATGACGTTTGATTTATTATTGCGAGTTAAGACCTAATTTAAGAACCGTAACAAGTATTTTCCAGAAACGTCCTACAGACTCAATGTGCAGACGTTCATCGGGACTATGAGCATATTTGATTGTGGGGCCGACTGAAACAAATTCCATATCTGGATATTTGGCGCCGATTATTCCGCATTCAAGTCCCGCGTGTACTACATTTACAACCGCGTCTCTGCCAAAAGTTTCGGCATAAACTTTTTTCATGATACCAAGTAATTGACTGTTTGGATCAGGTTCCCACCCTGGGTATTCTCCGTCAAAACGCACATCAGCCCCTGCCAGTTTAAATGTTGATTCTACCATTGCCGCCAGATCATCTTTGGCTGTGCCTGCCAAACTGCGTAAAAGGCACTGAGCTTCCACAGTGTTTTCCCCAGTATTTACAATAGCAAGATTGCCCGAAGTCTCAACAATGCCCGGCACCTTGCCGCTTAGCCTGAATACCCCATCAGGGCATGCGTAAAGCGATCTTATCAGACAAAGCTGCGACCGCGGCGTCATTACCGCACTGTGTTCCTGATTTGATATATCTATGTTGATTTTCAGATCAGGATCAGTCAACGAGAGCTCCGATTTAATTTCAATTTCGATCTGTCTGATATAACGCGTAAACTCTTCCAACCGCTCTTTGGGAACAGCCAATTTACAAAATGCTTCACGAGGAATAGCGTTGCGAGCGCTTCCTCCCCTTATTGATGATATTCTGATGTCAAGTTCACCGCTGATTTTATAAAGTGCCCTCACAAGAACCTTAATAGCGTTTGCCCGTCCCAAATTAATATCAAGTCCTGAATGCCCGCCCCTCAATCCATTTACTGACAAAAGGAAAAACTCCGTGCTGCCCGCGGCCTGTTCATATTCTACGGGGATACTGGCTGTAACATCCAATCCCCCGGCGCAGCCGGTAATTATCTCCTCTTCATGCCCCGTGTCAAGGTTGATAAACGCTTTACCTGTGAGCATGCCGGCGCTGAAATTTTTCGCGCCTGTCATCCCTGCCTCTTCATCTACGGTAAATAACGCCTCAACAGGTCCGTGAATCATAGATCTGTCTTCCAAAACCGCGAGCGCGACAGCCGCTCCAATGCCGTTATCCGCACCGAGTGTCGTACCGCGCGCCTTTACCCACTCTCCGTCAACATATGGGATTATCGGATCTGTTAGAAAATCATGAAGAGAACCCTCATTTTTTTGCGGCACCATGTCAATATGGCTTTGAAGAATCACACCTTTGCGCCCCTCTAAACCAACAGATGCTTCTTTGCGCACGATAATATTTCCCACTTCATCAATAACCCACTTCAAACCGCGGGCTTGCGCAAAATCACTTATATACCGAACGGCCCTTTGTTCATGTCCGGATGGTCTGGGGATAGAGCAGAGGGCATCAAAGTGCTTCCACACAGAGGCAGGGGATAAATCTGATATATTCATTGACGATTACCTTTCAAGATTTTGAGTTTCCTGTTTCTGAGCTCTGAACTCTGTCCTTTCATTGCAAACTTTGACTCGCTTTTTGCAATGCGCCCTGAGCGTCATGCGCGTTTTGGCGAAGGAGGCGTTCGGTTGTCCGCTCAGCCGCGCTGTTCTCAGAGTAATAGTATTTGCGGTAAAAGCGGCAAGCTTCCGTAAGATTTCCCATCGCGGCCGAAAGCAATCTGGAAGCTTCAGGGAATTGATCAAGAACCTGTGCGGAGCCATCTATCTCTCTTTGCAGTCTCACAACCTGCTGCTCCGCTTCAGCGGCCCTCGCTATCAATTGACTGTGACTTAAATTTTGATCGTAGAGTTTTTCTCTTGTAAGCAAAGAGGCGTAGCCGTTAGCCTGCGCAATAAGAGTTTGCATTCTTGACACACTGCCGGCACGCTCCATTTTGTCCAAATCCTGCTCTTTAATCTGTAAACGTTCCTCCGCAGCGTTTTTTTCTCTCTCAAATTTGCGGCGCTCCTTCTCCATTGCGAATCTGGAAACTGAAGAATAGTGCTGTACAATAACCCATACCGTTCCGCCAAGCATACATGTGGCAAAAAGAAAAGAGAGAGTAAGCCGCCAAAGTCCGCGCGCGTTAATAGCGACCATATACGCAATAGCTGTCAGCGCTATAAGCACCGCCATAAGTAATACCTCAACACTCATATTCATCTCCCCTCTGATCTTCTTTTCTTATCAAAACAGATTCTATCTTTGTAAGCCCTGAACTCATAATATAAAAATCCCACCCATCAACAGCAAACCTTTCACCCGTCTTAGGAATTCTTCCCAAATGCCTGGTGAGTAATCCATTCAGGGTGCGCACATTCAAAGCTTCCGCCGCAAGAGTTTTAGGCAGCCACTCCCTCATACTTTCAATCTCCTGCAGCCCGGAAAAAACTTTTGTGCTGAGACCAATACTTTGTTGATCCGCGCGCTCCTTGCGAAATTGCATCACCTTTTTTAGCCCTTCGGAGAGTGAAAATACGCCGCTAAAACCTCCGAATTCATCAAGCACACATACAACGTCAAGCTTTTGGGCAAACATGAAACTTATAAGATCCGCAACTTCAAGTGTCTCCGCCGTCCACTCAGGGGTAATTGCAAGCTTACGGCAGCGGTACTGAGGAGAAGCCGCCAAAAGATCAGGCAAACGCACTAATCCGGTTATCTGACGGCCGCGGCCGCGCGTAAGCAAACCATATGTTTGACCTTTAGCCGCCAGCTCCTTAAGCCCATCCTGAACAGTACTGTCCTGAGGCAAAAGCAGCGCCTGTGAACGGTGAATCATGTAACGCTTAACAGGCTGCGCACCCCTGTCCAAAAGGCTGGTTATAACATCCTGCTCCCATTTGGAAATTACCCCTTGCTTAAGAGAGTTTTGCACCGCCGACTTGAGCTCATCAACTGTGATAAATGGACTGGGACGGCGAAGATGAAGCTTAAAACGCTCCAGAAAAAACTGATTAACTTTCTGAAGCAGATCAAGCAGCGGAGCGGTAATAATCTTGAGATAGTGCAAAACCGGTGAAGCGAGAGCCGCGATTTGTTCATTTCTGCTCAGGGCGCCGTTCTTTGGAACCACCTCCCCAAAAGTGATGATTACCGCAGTGGCCGTGAGAAAACCCCAAAACTCGGCGTTGCGGCCAAGTACAGCCGCCATAAGAGAGTTAATCAGACCGGCAAGAGTAAGATTTACAAAAGTATTGGCCAGCAAAATCAAAAGCAGAGTTCTTTGTCCATCCATCAGCAGCGAATAAATCAACCTGCGCGAGCGGGCTCCATGCTTCTCAAACGCGTCGATACGCTCCCTTGGGATAGAAAAAAGCGCTGTTTCGGACGCGGAAATAAAAGCTGATAGAAGCAGAACAAAAAAGCAAAGGCCGGAAAGTATGATAATACTGGGGTTCATATTTTTCAGTCAGATAAAAATCTGTTACAGGAGATAATACAATACATCAACGCACAGTATGGCGAACACGCGGATTCGCCATACTGTCCAAAAAATGGTATAAAAATTACGGAACGGCCAATGGCCGTTCCCTACAGCGAGATCGTTCCCATACCCCTGCCTGTATCGTTGTTAAAACGGGAGATCATCTCCTCCTATATCCGGTTCGCTGACGCGCTGTTCTACCGGGTCGGGACGGGAATCAAAATAGTCATCAACAGGCGGTCCCGCGTAGTCGCCTCTGCCGCCTCCCCCGCCTGCGCTGCCAAGAAACTGAAGCGCCAATCCCTCTATTTCGGTACGGTAACGTTTCACTTTATCTTTATCTTCCCAGGAACGGGTTGTTATACGCCCCTCAACATAACAGCTGCTTCCCTTTTTAAGATACTGGTTAGCTACCTCCGCCTGCCTTCCCCAAAATACGATATTGTGCCACTCGGTGCGTTCCTGCTTCTGTCCGCTTTTGTCGGTCCAGCGCTCCGTTGTCGCCAAAGAAAAACTTGTGACCGGTTTGCCCTGAGGGGTAAAACGCATCTCCGGATCTTTGCCGAGATTTCCTATGAGAATAACTTTGTTAATGCTGGCCATGTGAGTAACTCCTCTTTTTGGTAAGGTTCATGAAAGATTTATAGTGAACCTGGAAACATCTATATAAAATGGCAATTTTGCAGGTTCGTAAGCAAGATAAAAATATAAAGTACTAAACTTCGTCCAAGAGCTCAGGCGGAGTAACCCGGATATCTACCTCGCTGTCTCTTTTCGTAACCGTATTCGTTCGATTTTCTTTTTTGTACTCTTTGTTATATGCCAATCAAATGAAAATAAAGCGGATGGGTGTTTGGATGTTTTAAATTCTGGACAGCGTCCGTATGCGTGTTTTATATACGGCAGTTTATTAGTCAGTAGAATTTTAAAATTCGCGGCATCTGAAAGAGTCCATTTGAGACCGCAGGAATAGAAATTAACTGTACGCCTGAAATCATCCAAAGCCATTATCTCATTGCCAGCCAGAAATACCATAGCGTCTCTTATTGCCGGAGCTTCAACCCGTATATTAGTATGTTTATCAACACAGTATCATTTAAACGGCCATTATACGTTTTACTTTTACTAACGCACCATCTGATCTCCTGAGAGCATAGCCCTAAAAATGTAGAAATCATTTCATCTTCTTTTTTTTCCATTCATCTAAACTCTTCGGGGCCATTTCATTAAATAGTGTACGGATTTTTTGAACGCTGCGTGGGTCTTCACTAACTTCACACATCTCAATTTGTTGTTCGAAGTACTTGCGATGCTTGTAGAGCAAGTCTATAGGGCTGCAATAAGCTGTTATGGTAGAGCAAAGTAAAACAAATATTGAAACTGCTAATACTGAATTTTTCATTTTATTGTTTTTTCTTCTTCTGGAGCCAATGGGTCACATTGATGATCAAATAAAAACATATCCTTTAATTTGAAATTTGTACCATACTCTTTATTTCCCCAAGCGATAAATTTTTCCATGTATTCAGCTATCAGATAACGATTCCGGCTTTGGCATAGTTTAAAAGTATCGCGATATGTTTTAGAAGCAAGCGACGCCGGTTAAAAGTTTCAGCCGCACCCCAAGATCTGCTGCTGCCCCAAGGTTCTGAAAAATGTGTGTGTTATTGGAAGCTTTTGTTTCTATATATGAAAAGACGGAAAATGCCGTTGCAAGGATGCAAAGGCTAATCAGTTTTAATGGTGGAATTAAATGTGCACTGTGTTTCATTCTCTTTAACTTGACCCAAATCTTTTTGTTTTGTAACTCAGTTCAGCAGAATAAATATATCTACAGTAATATTGAACAACTGCTAATACTGCGCTTTACAGAAAATTATTTATCCGGTTTACACCCTCTAAACTTCCATTCATCCTCTTCTTTCCTTTTTCGGTTACAGTATATTTCCATATCACATTGACCATTAAATAAAATTTTATCTTTAAGCTTAACATTCGCACCATATTCCTTATTTCCCCATGTTACAATTTTTTCCATATATTTTGTTATTACCTCATGAAAGCCCTTGGTACGCCCTGCATAATAAAAGATTACGCTATCATATTCTGCATGTAATAGAGATAACTCAGGATGATACATCCTGAAGCCCTTAATAATTAATATACGTGGGTTTTCTGGGCCTATATGTCCATGAATTCCAGGCATATAGCACCCCCCCTTAAGCTCAGGTTGAAATTCTGCAAAAAAAGTCACCGCGGTCTTTAGACATTCATTTGTACCACATAAAAAAAGTTCACTGATAACATCATCAAATGCCTTGTTGTAAATTGGATGCTGCTTATTGACATTGTATTTGTGCATGTTATAAAAAAACTCGTCTGCGTCTTTTTGATTTTCCGCCCTTTCTCTCACTCCACTACCGAGTTTCAAAGCAAATTCCATTCTTTCAATTAATATCCTTTCGCTCTCTTTATCCCCTAATCTTGCTTTCATTCCAATGCTAAAATCTAAGGAGGACACTTTTCGTTTCACAGCTTTGGGAGAATCAATGAATGCTGCCAAATAACCGAATCTGTTCATGTTCTTAGCTTGATTTAATTTATCCATAATTCTGAGCCGATGGGCATTCAGATAAGGATACGGAATTCTCCTAAAGCACCGCTCAACAAGCTCATCTGTTCTTTTAGGTAATTCTCCCAATGTTTCGATCAGGAGTGTTATTAGCAATGTATCTCCTAAACGATTATGCCTGCGGTCATCATTCATCTCCCCCATTCCGTATAAACCACATGATGAAAATGATGAATGATAACAAATTTCTAAAAAAGCATCAAATATATTATTCTTTCTTTTTCTCCATTCCTCCAAATCCTTTTGACGCATTTCCCTGATTAATTGGTTTCCTTTTGGCGCAGGTTCTGTTGCGCACACACGCATTTCAAGCTGTTCTCTGTGGTTAAACAGCGTTTCGATAGCATCGCAATATGCGGTCGAAAAGCAGCACAACAAAAAGAATAATGACTTTAAAAAGCAAGTTTTATTTTTAGTCATATATCCTACCTTCCTGGTATAAGATCCCATTGCGAGTGTTCACCGCCGCCATGAGTTTTTAATTTTCTTGCATTTAACCGACTGCCTAATTGACCGCTTGGCGGCGTAAACGGAAACATTAAATTATCAGAGTATGGAGGTCTTTGAATAGTATCTACATGAAAATACCTTGCGTCTTTGTCGTGATGTAAAAACTCATGCACGTGCACATTATAATTCTGTCTATCTGAAGCAAACGAACAGCTACGCACAGAAAAACCATTATATAAAACTCCGACATGGTGTATAGTTATATTATTATTTATATAATATGCATTATCTAGCGGTGCCTTGCTACTTTTCTCATCCCATCTCTCAAATTTAATACTATTTATATTAGTATCTACGCCTAAAATTCTTATAAGCTCACCCTTGTCCGATTTATCATAAAACTTAGATATTCTATACTGTCCCCCAGAAACAATATTTTCCACAGTATTTAAATCTAAAATATAGTCACCTTCTTCATTAAGAAAATTGTTTCTAAGCACATGATGCAGGCGTATAGTGTCCCGGACAATAAAATGCGCATGCGAAGCATTATTAACGGAAGCAGTAAGCTCAGAATTACTTCGAGCTAATAAATAATGCTCTGAATTCCATGGTTTTCCGCCATAATTATATCGCTGATTAAATTGATTTATACTAATAGAATCCATCATGTTAAAGTCCTTATCAAATATAACATCTAAAACTCCATTGTCATTATCATCCCACCCCGGAGCAGCATCTTTCACCTCAGTCCAAAACGGATGTAATCTTGCGACCATTTGTTTTAAAACGCTGTTAAAGTAACTTTTCCATTCGTCAGTTGTAGGCCGAAATTGAGAATTGGCTCCATTGGCACGGTAGACATTAAATCTGCCAAAGGTATGTTCTCTAAATACTTTGATTTGCAGTCTTTCATACGCGGCATCCCTGTCTCCTACAAGACATACCTCGTCAGGCATGTCATTATTCCTTGCAAGAACTTCAAGTTCAGCTGTTCCGCTGCTAATTCCAAAAATCTTAAACTCACCACCGCCGCTATTACGCAGCACCCGCGATGTATCACTAAAGTTAACTTTACTAAAAGAAGCTTTTCCGCTTTTATTCGCAATACGAATTTCAAAAAAATCATAATGTTCTGTCTGTATATTTACATAAACCATTATGTAAGTTGAATCCCCATCTCCAACACTCAGATAGCTGATCTTCTGCCCTTCAAGTAAATGTTTGTTGTCGCTATGGTTACTTATTGAATACCATGGATCAAATCCAAACCTGTTATTTGAACCGCTTGCAGAATCAATTTTGACCCAAAAATTAGACCTGTCGGGATAATCCGGCACAGTGATAGGAGGAGGCGGGGGAGGTGGCGATGCTATACCGCATCTTTTTTGCAAACATTTATTTCGCAAAGATCTTTCTTGAAAAGCATCAAGAATATATTCACCACCCGTCAGGTCAGCACATTTATATTTGCCATAACAATCATCATCAACAAAATTACATGGATAGCCTGGGGCAAAATTAACTTGACATCTCGTATCCCATTTGTCAGCAAAATCCCCTGCACTATACTTGCTCGATCCTGAACATGCAATACAAATCAAACAACAAAATATTCCATACCACAATAGGTAATTAATCTTTGATTTCATCATTTTCTCCGTTATATTTATTGATTGTGAGGTACTGTCAGCTCTAACGTCCCTCTTCCACTAACAGCAATTATATATGTATAAGGGTTATCATAATTCTGAAAACGCTCATCAAGTACAAATAAAACGCGCTTAACTGATTGGAAATACAGGGTATTGTGATCCTCACCAACCTTAACCATGTTCATTCTTACATTTGAAGATTGTTCCAAATATCTACCATCCTCTTCTTTCCATCTGGCATACAAATACCCGTTTGTACGATTTCTAGTGTACTTATTTTTAGGCACTTTTACCCTCATTATTCTACCTATTTTACTTTTGGCAAAATAAGGTATATCCTTTACATCAAATATACAGGGCAATACATCAGGGAACCCATATTTTTCAACAAAGTCTCCTTTATTGTTTATTATTCCGAAGAACACGCTATTATTCGCGAAATCATAATACTCATAAGCCCCTAAATCAATAACATCCCCCTGTGGGCGCGGCATTAATCTAATGTCGAATTCAATGTTTGATTCTGCCCCAGCACTTATGCATGGACTATTACCCGACAGTTGCAATCCATCATCGTTTGTGCCGTATAATCCATCATTACCTTCCGGAGAATTGGTATTTACGAAAATTGGATTTTGGCTGATGTTACCAGTGCCGGCATAACCTCCCGTAATACATGTATAATTTACATAAGCTGCATCGCCGCTAATTTCCTGCTTACCCGCGTTATTCCAAAGTATGCTGTTGATAATCGTTACGCTGCCTTTTTCGTTCCAAACACTCTGTCCATTACCTGCGGTATTTGAAAAGAACGTATTGTTTTCTATGAATATGCGGCCGCTGTCGTTATAAATAGCGCCGCCGTTTCTTTTGGTTTCATTGTTTGTAAAGATGCTGTTTACAATGTTAATTCCAACTCCTTTAACATACAGCGCCGCGCCGCCTTTTCCTGCTGTGTCTAATGCAATATTTCCATCAAACACAGACGCTTCTATTTCAAGCGGCCCCTTTACAGTATAAAGTCCTGCGCCATCGGATTTTTTTGTAATATTCTTCTCAATCAAACAGCGCTCTAACTTCTTTATCCCGCCCTTATCCATAATTCCCGCTCCGTATGAGGCTGCTATATTTTTTGATATTATGGTGTACGTAAATGTTGGAGCGCAATTTACATTTAATACGCCGCCGCCTGTGCTGTTTTCT
>JAIRVB010000036.1 GCA_031254105.1 Chitinispirillales bacterium | reverse complement strand
GTCGTGTAAAATATCTTGGGGGTAAACTCTTTTCTTCCTTGCATATATCAAAAATACAATATAAAACATAATTTACAAAGAGTTATTCCAAATTTTTAACGAGTTGTGCAACAGCTACGTACTATAAAATATTCAAAAAAATAATTGACTATTTGCAATATACTATCACCATTACACCAGAAATAAAAGACCAAGAAGTTATTAAAAGAAATTTAAATCGTGGAGAAAAATACTTCAAAGATATAATTGCTTTTCTTGAAAACAAGATAGAAAACGGCGAAATCAACCCTAAATTTTTATATCCGCCTGATGTAGCCCAAATGTCAGATTATGCATTAGCTACAAGTGGATGGTTTTTTGAGTGGTTAAGTGAGTTCGAGACGGTTTATTTTATGTGTATTTCAAATCTGTGTTCGGTATATATTCAACAAAGAGAAATTGAAAAAGTTAAGGAACAGTGTCAAAAAGCTAAAACGTTTACTGAACATTTAAAAAACGATATGAGTGTATATTTATATAAGGAAGAAATAAGAAAAATTGAAGAACTTGAAGCCAAATTGATTTCACAAAGAGAAGTCTATAAGTGAAATAAAACAGATAATTCTATCCAAACTATCAAGCATAAAATGAAAAAAAATGAACTTCAAAAACTAAATACCGAAGAATACGGCAGCATATTAAATCAAGCTGTTGAAAAAATACGCGCTGCCCGTACTATGCTTGCCCGTCAAATAGCCGGTACTACGCAGTCGGTTTACTGGAATTTGGGCAAATTGCTTTTTGAAAAACAATTGGCAGAGGGCTATGGCAGCGGTGTGGTCAAGCAGCTATCAATTGACTTGAAAGCCGAATTTCCGGATATGGGCTTGTCTCCACGTAATTTGTGGGATATGAAGCGTTTTTATGAGCGTTACTATTTAGCCGATCCAAAACTGCGACAGCCTGTCGCAGTTTTGCCTTGGGGACATAATTTAGTTTTAATCAACAAAGTGCAGTCGCTTGAAGCTGTTGCATTTTACGCAGTTGAGGCCGCAGCCAAAGGCTGGAACAGAGATTTATTACTTAATGCCATAAAACTGGATAGTTTCAGCCTTATACAAAAACAAATCAAATCGAACAATTTTAATGAAACGCTTCCCGCGGTTCATTCCGATTATGCCAACGAAGTGTTTAAAGACAATTACAATCTCGGTTTCTTGGGAATAACTGAACCATTAAAAGAATTGGAATTAGAAAAACGGCTGACAGAAAAAATTAAAGCGTTTATATTGGAGCTTGGCAAAGGTTTTACATTTATCGGCAATCAATATCGTTTGGAATATAACGGCAAAGAATATTTTATAGATATGCTTTTCTTTCACCGCCATTTACGTTGTTTGGTGGCTATTGAATTGAAAATCGGCAGTTTTAAGGCGGAATATGCGGGGAAAATGAATTTATATCTTTCTTTGCTTGATAAATTGGAAAAAAACAAAAATGAGAATCAATCTATCGGTATTATTCTCTGTGCCGACCGCGACCATTTAGATGTAGAAATTGCTTTACAAGATATTAATAAGCCAATTGGTGTAGCCGAATATCAACTTTTGCTGCCTAAAGACAGATTGCAGGCATTGCTGATTGACGAAATAAAAAAAGCGGAAGAAGGGTAAAGATATGAAATTCACCGAAGCGCAATTAGAAAAAGCCTTTGCCGGACTTCTGGCGCAGGAAAATTACCCGCATTTCCTGGGCGAAACCCTTGTTCGCGCTGCGGATGAAGTGTTGATTGAAGACGATTTGATTTACGAACATATTTGCTTAACTGGTACACAAGCGGAAGAGCTGACCGAAAGTGAAATAAAACAGATAATTTTGCGGTTAAAATCCTTGCCCGCTTCCGATTTATATGAAAGCAACAAGCAATTTATGAAAATGTTGTCTGACGGATTTATTCTAAAACGCGAAGACCGCAATAAAAAAGATATACATATACAGTTAATTAATTATGCAGGTTTAGAAAAACAGAAACATAGCAAAGACGATTCCTATCATTATTCTCACTACTGACCGCACCGGTTTGGACGATCAACTTTCCGCGCAATTTATCAATGCCAAAGGTTTTATCGGCGACAACAACATAATAAGTGTAGAAAGCCGGAATAATTTACGCGAACTGCTGCAAGGCAGGCAAAGCGATGTTTGTTTGCAGTAAATTGATTATTCTGGCAAAAGCGGTAAAGGCGTTAGTTGACAGTCAAGCAAAATTTTCTGATTGGAACAAGCGGGATGATATAAAATCCGCCTTAAAAGCCGGGTTAATTTTACTGCTTGATGAACACGGTTATCCGCCTGTAGAGCGAGACGAAGTTTATGGCGAGATATTTGAACAGGCGGAGAATTTTAAAAAGCATATGAGATAATAATAAAATAGCATAGTCTCCAGCGGTTTTGATACGCCGTATTATCTTACAATTGAAACGAACGTTGTAAGTGTAAGCTGTCAATCCCTGCTGAGCACCGCCAAAAACGCCTCCTGCGGCACCTCAATATTTCCGATCTGTTTCATCCGCTTCTTACCCTCTTTTTGCTTTTCGAGAAGCTTTCTTTTACGGCTGATATCACCGCCGTAACATTTCGCGGTAACGTCTTTACGGTAAGCTTTAACTGTCGTTCTTGCGATTACCTTGTTGCCGATAGCCGCTTGTATAGCTACTTCGTACTGCTGGCGCGGGATAAGCTCTTTAAGTTTCGAGGTTATCATCTGTCCGAATGAGTAAGCTTTATCCCTGTGAATAATTGTTGAGAAAGCGTCTACAGGAGAGCCGTTTATAAGTATATCGAGCTTGATGAGATCATCGCGTTCGTAAGCTGAAAAGTCGTAGTCCATTGAGGCGTAACCTTTTGAGCAGCTTTTGAGCCTGTCGAAAAAGTCAATGATAAGTTCGGCAAGCGGCAAGTGATAATTTATACAGACGCGAGTAGTTTCAAGGTACTCCATATTAATGAGCCTGCCGCGCTTCTCCTCACAAAGCTTCATTATCGCGCCCACGTAATCGGTGGGTGTGATAAGCTGGACGCGCGATACGGGTTCGCTTATGTATTCAGTCTCCTGACCTGAAGGGAGATCTGCGGGGCTGTCAATATAAACTACTTCGCCGTTTTTGAGATGAATCTCATACTCTACGTTTGGAACAGTGGTGATGATATTTACATTAAATTCGCGCAGAAGCCGCTCCTGAATGATCTCCATGTGCAGCAGCCCTAAAAAGCCGGCGCGAAAACCAAAACCAAGGGCAGTGGAAGTTTCAGGCTCATACGATATGGATGAATCGTTGAGCTGCAGCTTCTCAAGCGCGCTTCTTAAATCCTCATAGTCGGCTTTGTCAACAGGATATATACCGCTGAATACCATAGGCTTTACTTTGCGGTATCCGGGAATCGCTTTCGTAGCGCCGTTGATTCTTGAGGTTATGGTGTCGCCTATGTTAATGTCGGAGATGGTCTTGATACTTGCGATAACATACCCGACCTCCCCGTCCTTGAGCTGCTGGCACGGTACGCGGCCCATCCTGAAAATTCCGACCTCATCTACCTCATAATCTCTGCCGGACTGGAAAAATTGTATTGATTGACCTTTGGATAAGGTTCCCTCAAAGACCCGCACATAGGCTACAGCGCCCCGAAACGAGTCGAATTTTGAGTCAAATATCAACGCTTTGAGAGGTTTATCTTTTTTGTCAACAGGAGGCGGAATTATCTCTATCACTTTTTCAATAAGCTCAGGTACACCCACACCTGTTTTTGCGCTTATGGAGAGAATATCCTGCGGGTCAGTCCCCAGAAGGTCGCTTATTTGTTTGCGTATCTCATCGGGACGTGCGGAGGGGAGATCGACTTTGTTCATCACCGGAATAATAGTCAGGTCTCCATCCATCGCAAGGTAGATGTTTGTGAGGGTTTGCGCTTCTATACCCTGTGAAGCGTCTACCACTAAAATCGCTCCTTCACAAGCGGCAAGCGAGCGTGATACCTCATAAGAAAAGTCAACGTGTCCCGGAGTGTCGATAAGGTTAAACTGATATGTATTACCATCCTGTGCCTTGTAGTTCATGCGCACCGGGTGGGATTTTATGGTGATCCCGCGTTCACGCTCAAGGTCCATGTCGTCAAGCACCTGCGCCTGCATCTTTTCTTTGGATACTGTGCCGGTCAGTTCTAAAAACCGGTCGGCAAGCGTAGATTTACCGTGGTCGATGTGCGCTATGATGCAGAAATTACGTATAAGATTTGAAGGGGTCACTCGTTATTTCCTGATATCTGAATTTCATTATAATAATGTAACAATACAGTGAGCGTTAAAAATACGATTTTGTAAGCTAAAACAGCAATTATTATTTTGTTTATGAGGATTGGTATAAGTACCAAATTTAATCTTTACGGCTAATGAGACATTTATGAGAATCTCCGATTACGAAAAAGAAATCATCATCGACTCTGTAATAAGCATCGATTCCACAGCCTCAATATGGCTATTTGGTTCCCGTATTGATGACGCAAAAAAGGGCGGCGATATCGACATTGGAGTTTTGTCTTCAAAAATCGGTGTTATGGAAGAGATCGAAATAAAGCAAAAAATCTGGGATAAGATCGGTGAGCAGAAAATAGATTTGGTAGTATCCAAAGATGGGCAGAGCGCTTTCTTCAAATATATCGTAACAAAAGGGATTTTACTATATGGATAAAGGTTCTATAGAGGTATTAAAAGATAATCTTGCGGCAATTAATTTAAGTCTGAACCGTCTCATCTTTTCTTATGAGATTTGCAAAAAAATAGGATTAAAAGACAGCTATTCTGAGGATGAATTTGTATCTTTTGAGGCGATGACCTCAAGGTATGCAAGAACTACCGATATGTTGATAAGCAAAGTGTTGCGCAGTCTTGACGCAGTCGAATATATCAGCGGCGGAACAGTCATTGACGCGGCGAACAATGCCGAAAAGCGGGGCATCGCGGATTCTAAGGAATTGCGCAAATTAAAAGACCTGCGAAATTCCATATCGCATGAGTATGTAACGGAAAACATTGTCAGGTTTTTTGATAATGTGCTTGAGTTTACTCCTGATTTAAAAACAATTATTGAAAGACTCAATGAATACTGTGCAAAATATGTGAAATAATGCAGGAATAATAATGGCAAGACATTCGTATATCATATATATTTAGTGTTGAGTCTGCACTGCTTTAAAAGTGAGGATAATATGGCGGCCCGTCACATGCTTGCAAGTGAAATTACTAACAAAGAAGCTTTGAACAGTGTCACAAATAATAAAGAGCGCGTTCTGGTGCGCAACGGCAGGAGAACTATTGGAGCTTTTATTACAACGGAAGATCTTGAAAAACTTAAAGAGATGGAACGGCGGGAAGATGAAATTGACCGCAAAATAGTCTTAAAAGTGCGCAAAGAACTTAAATCCGGAAAGCAGAAGCTAATTACATTAGAAGAAGTAAAAAAAGAGCTCGGAATAAAATAATATACAGAGACAAAGGGTTATTTGTATTATGGTCGGACATGGAATTTCAGTTATTTACGAAATTCGTTTTGCGGTCTCAGTAAAAAACTCCCTTAAAAAACTCCCTTAAAAAACTCTCAAAAAAAACAGCTGCTAAAATCATTGAGAAAATTGAAGCGTTAAAATACGCCCCGCGGCCTTACGGATGCACGAAACTCACAAATATAAACAAAACATATCGCATAAGAGTGGGCGATTACCGCATTGTGTACGAGATATATGATGATGTTTTGCTTATAATGATTGTTGACGTTGACCATCGAAAAGATGTTTATCGCTGAAAACTCTCCCCGCCAAAAACATCAGCAATCTTCCTCGCAAATCCGGACAGCGACGGATCCCTCGCTCCCATGAGGATCACGCTTGAGTCTTGGTCAACAGATTGGTTACGGACAAACGCGAGCGCCTCATCTCTATCTTTTACGGCGGCGGCTTTAAAATCCACATCACCCATCAAATTGATAATATCCTGAGATTCTATATCTTTTACCGCTGTTCCTCCCGCATAATAGATAGGGAGGAGGCATAAAGTATCGGATGACCGGAATATACTTTTGAAAGTTTGCGCGTATTCATTTTTTAAAAAGCGCGTCGGGCCGAAACCGTGAGGTTGATATATGGCAATTAGTTTTTTTGAAAGATTTTTAGCAGTCTCTACAGCAGCGCGGATTTTTTCAGGGTTGTGCGCGAAATCATCTATAACAGTTACGCCTGATTTTGTGCGGGTGATCGAGAAGCGGCGGTCAACGCCTTTGTAATTTGCGGATGCGGTTGCAAGCGTATCGCTGTTACATCCAAAATGTTCACATACGCAAAGCGCAGCCAGAAGGTTTGATGCGTTGTGTTCACCCGGTATTGGGAGGGTAAAAGATTTTTTATTGACGGTGATAGTGCTTTGCATCGCTTCTAATTTTGTTTTTATCCCCTTAAAGTTGACCTTTTCATCAAAGCCGAAAGTTGAATCAGCGCGTAATCCGCTCAAGCCGTGATCATCACCATTTATTGTTGACCATTTTGACTGCGTTATCAACCGCTCAAACATTTTGAAGACCTCTTCCTGCGGTTTGTGGTCTTTTGAGATGTTGAGGATGACGCTTGCGTAGGGGGAGTATTTGACAAGCGTACCGTCACTTTCGTCAGCTTCTATAACGAGAATATCCGATTCTCCGCAGAAAGCGTTTCCAAGCATTCCCTTCTGTTCAAGACTGCGCAGCGCGGCTCCGCTTATTAGCGATGGGGATATGCCGCATGCTGTCAACAGTTCGAAAATCATTGCGGTGACAGTTGATTTGCCGCTTGTCCCCGCAACCGCGATACTTTTGCTGTCTCTCACAAGAGCGGCTAAGACATCTGATCTGTGAACGGTCTCAATACCAAGCTTTCTGGCTGCGGCGATGTCGGGGTTGCTCTCTTCAATAGCTGTGGATACGCAAACCGCGCTTGTTTCGTTTGTTATTCCGCTTCCGTCCTGAGGAAAAATTTTACATCCGCACTCAATCAGGCTTTGCTTGACTTTGGCAGAATCTGGTGCGTCAATAAGCCTGTCGGAGCCGCTGATTTTAAGTCCTTTACATGCAAGGTACTGCGCTATGGCGCTCATCCCGCTGCCGAAAATTCCTGTAAAGTAAATCGAACTGCAATCAATATTATTAACCGAATTGTTAACAGATATAGACAAGCGTACCCTCCTCTATAATATCAAACATTCTTATTATGTCATCATTTTTCATACAGACACAGCCGTGTGACATGGGCGTACCGATTTTTTCTTCGTGATTGGTGCCATGAATATAGATGTACCGTTCGTAGGAATCGATCCCAGCCCCGGCGTTTATACCTTCCTCAAGTCCGCGAAGTCTTAATATGCGGGATAAAATCTGATTTTCATCATCCATTCCGGGACGCCATATCTCGCCGGTATTTTCACGGCTTCGGAAAATTGTCCACGGCTGAGCGTTATGTCCGATTTTCTCCTCAACGCGGTGAAGACCGGGCGGCGTCATATTGGAACCCTCTTTGTTTCCTGTTCCATAACTTGAAGTTGAGATGGGGAAGAAGAGAGATTGTTTTGACTTTTGATAAAATATTAATGTCTGCTGTTCAATACTTACATAAACAAAGTGATCCGGTTTTGTCATATGCAGTTTATCGCAGACAGAGTACAAAAATTTGAGGCGCGCGTTGTCTGTCATCTGTTTACTTTTTTGATAAATTCATAAGAACATATTTACAAAAAACTGGAAATCATGTTTTCCATTATAATATAATTATAATTTGAGTCAGGTATGTTACGCCACATTTTACGGATTTAAAAGGAGAGCTTATGGCGCCGCAGGGAATGCTTAAAGAGGATTCATGGAGAATATTCAGAATAATGGCGGAGTTTGTTGAGGGCTTTGAAACGCTTTCGAATGTAGGACCGTGCGTTACGATTTTCGGCAGCGCGCGCACACCTGTAGATCATCCTCATTACCATATGACAGTAGAAACCGCGCGTATCGCGGCTCAGGGAGGTTTTGGAGTGATTACAGGCGGCGGTCCCGGTATTATGGAAGCCGCAAACAAAGGGGCAAGTGAGGGCGGGGGCGCGTCTGTCGGGCTCAATATCTCTCTTCCATTTGAACAGATGCCCAACCCATACATAAAAACCATTATTAACTTCCATCACTTTTTTGTAAGAAAAGTCATGTTTCTTAAGTACACTTCCGCCGTGATAATTATGCCGGGCGGTTACGGAACGCTTGATGAGCTGTTTGAGGTGCTCACTCTTGTACAAACACAGAAGGTCGCTCCGCTTCCCCTGATTCTTATGGGTAAAGAATACTGGAATGATGTTGTAGAGTGGCTTAAGAGTACAATGATGACAAAAGAGGGATACATACTTGACGCAGATATTGAACTTATTCAAATTACGGATGATCCGCAGGAAGCGATTGACCTTATAAAGCGGCATACAAGCGTTAAAGAGGTTGTGCCGAATTTTATTTAGTATTTTTTAATTGACATCTATTGCGCAGTAAAATATAATTTTAATTAGATTATCATTTGTAGGGAACGGTCAGTGACCGTTCCGCCATTAAAAAAATGTTCTTTGTAAATTAACCGGGGGGTAGTGAACAGTTGTAAATTTCATCTGTCTTTATGCCCTTTCTCTTTTAACATATGTTTCATTTTCTTTGTTCTAAGGAGGTTGCGAAGTGCCACCAGTAAAAAAAGCAGCGAAGAAGAAGGTTCCTGTTAAAAAAGCAGTTGCGAAAAAGGCGGTAGCGAAAAAAGCTCCCGTTAAGAAAGCAGTCGCGAAGAAAGCGGCAGCAAAAAAAGCTCCTGTGAAGAAGGTTGCGGCTAAGAAAGCTCCTGCAAAAAAAGCAGTCGCGAAGAAGGCTCCCGCTAAAAAGGCAGTTGTTAAGAAGGCGGCAGCGAAGAAAGCTCCGGCAAAGAAAAAGGCTGCAAAGAAAAAGTAGAACCGCCTTAAGTTTGAAGTTTTATTAAAAGGTTCCTGACCACAGGAACCTTTTTTATTGAGGCGCGGTTTAATCGGAACCTGTAAATTTCTCTGTAAATTTATTTTTTAATCAACCCAAAACAATTGCGAAAATAGATGGCGGAATGCGGAAATAGAAAGCATTCAAAATGATACAACAAAAACTTTATCATATCTTAATTTTTTATTTTCGCATCCTGCATCTATTTCTGCAGTGAACAGCAAAATTACAGAAAATTATATCATCAACACGGGTGAGAGAATGACAGGGTGTGTATTTAGGCGATAATCATTTTTTAAAAAAATGTTGTTACTTATTGTGTTTTCCTGTTCCATATTTTATATTTCAGAAATCTTTTTAATAATTATACCACTAAAATAGCCGCAAGAATGATAGAGTTTTCAAAACAAATTTGTGAAAAGTGGACTTTGTCCCAAGAGCTGGCAGACCTCCTCTGTACTTCTTATGAGAAGGGTGATTCTCCCTATTATCTGGCAGAGTACAATCTGCGGATATCCTCTCTTATAGATATTTCCGCGCTATGGGAGATTTACGACTATTTGGGCTCCATGGAAGAACTTGTGGCTAAACGCAAGCGGCTTATCAATGCTTATAAAAAAGCGGAGAAGCTCACGGCGGCGCTGGAAAAGCGTATTAATCATATTACCGATTCTCATGAACTTGATGATCTGCTCATTCCGCTGAGACCAAATCCCCGAAGCAAAGGGCAGCTGGCTTCCAGGAAAGGGATTGAACCGCTGGCTGATCTGATTTTTTCTCAACAGGAAGAAGTAACTCCCGTAGAGGAACTGTCTGTTCCATATATTGGGAAAGATCCGTCATTAAAAACCGCGGATGACGTTATTCAGGCAGTTAAGGATCTTTTAGCGGAGCGTTTCTCTTACGATGAAACGGCAAGAATGATGGCAAGGGAGTTTCTTTACGATGACGGCTTCTTCGAGATAATTCCTAAAAACCGTAAAGATGAAAAGTACAGTAAATATGTTGGTAAATCTATTCCTGTAAAAGAGATCTCAAATGAGGAGCTGCTGCGCTTATTTATTGCCGAGGACGCAAAAACGATAAAGCTCAAACTCAATGTACAGCTTTTCAGAATAACAGAACTTTTCCGCCATCACTTTATCTCTAATCCCGATTCAACCAGCTTTGATATTATTTGTGAAATTATCGATGATATGTGGCCCAGGCTTCTGTACCCTTCTGTAGAGGATGATGTAAAGGAGCGTTTCAGGGCGCGGGCGGAAAGCTTCGCGGGTAAGGAGATTATTTCCGATTTGACAAAGGGACTTTCCGAAGAGTTGTCCCGCTCATCTGTTTTCATTATTGACTCTTCCGGTAAAAAAGAGTTCACTATTGTGGCGGTAAGCGGTCAGGGAGAACTTCTTGGAGCAACCGCGGAGAAAAAGGGCGTTCCCGGGAAATCTTTTGTTTTAAGTGAACGGCTGCGGCAATTTTTCATCCGTCACAGGCCCTCTGCGATTTTAGTGCCTGAAACTTCTGATATTCCCGAAGAACTGATAAAACAGCTGAACGCAAATCTGACTAATCAGATTGAAATAAAAAAAGTTAAAGTATCCACAAAGAATAACCCATCTCAGTCCGGTTACATGCAGCAGCGCGCCTTTGCCATTCTCGAACCTCAGACAAGGGATCTTTTTGGTTTGGCAATCTTATACTTGCAGCCTCTTTCACTTATTTCACATCTCGGCACCTCTTTTTATAAAGTGCACCCTTTACAGGACGTGTTCAGTGAAGAGAAGTTTCTTAAATTAGTAAGCCGTATTCTTGAGTATGTACAGCTTCTCAAGGGTATCTCCATAAAAGATGTTGTTGATTCACCGGTATCGAAGCTGCGTTCTGTATCCAAAGAACTTCTTCAAGCCATGAGAACTGCCGAGTCGGCTGAACCTCTTGATTCTAAAAGTGATCTGTTAAAAATAAAAGGTATGACTGAAACCGCGTTTAGAAATATTGCCGGATTTATTGTTATTCCTAATGCTGAAGATCCGATAGACCGCTCTACCGTACATCCTGACATGTTTCCTCTTGTAGAGCAGATAGTCAATGAGCTTACCGTTTCTCACGAAACAATGGTTTCGAATCCTGATGTGATTAACTCATTTTCGGCTGAAGACGCTCTAACAAGAACATATCTCCAGAAGAAGCTTATACCGCAAATCCAAACCGCTCAACGCTTCCAGAGCCTCATCTCCTCAAAAGTGAAAAGAAAGCTCAAGCTCGCTGAGGTCAAAGAGGGCGCGGTTGTTTCAGGTAAGGTAACTAACATAACTCAATTTGGTGTATTTGTAAACATTAACGCTGTTTGTGACGGTCTTATCCATATCTCTCAGCTCGCCGATGAATACGTTGAAACGCCGGATCAGGTGGTAGCCGTAGGCGATAGAGTTGATGTGCGTATACTGAAAGTAGATACAAAAAAGCGCCGCATCTCCCTCTCAATGAAAAACCTTGGCAACAAAGCCCCTAAAGTTAAGCCGTCAAAAGGGCAGCTTGATAATTTGGCGGAGCATTTTAAGAACAGGTAATTGTTAATTTTCATCTGCCGGTTTACCCTGCGGTTTATAATTCTGGCAAACCGTAGGGGAAAAATCATGAAACCTCTATCAGCTATTAGTTATATTTAAGATATAAAACTCAGGTCAGTCATCATAAACCTGATTTTTGTCATTGAACGCTGTTCTTTCGATTATTTCCGGAAAAGGTTTTACGGTACTAACAATCATGACAGAACGAAATGAACCCTGCTGGTGCGGCAGCGGGAAAAAGTATAAAAAGTGTTGTCTTTCTATTGACGAACAGAATCGAAGGCGCCCCGGGCCGCCGACTCCAAAACAACCTTCTGCGACTAAGCCGCCCAAGCTCAAAAAAGGGATGATAAAGAGTCCAGAGCAGATTGAGGCGATGCGCCGCAGCGGCAGCTTTAACGGAGAGCTTTTGGATTATATCCGTCCCTTTGTTAAGGTAGGGGCGGTCACAGGAGATTTGGATGCGCTTATCAGGGAGTATATTGTTAAACACGGCCACAAACCGGCTTGTTTAGGCTATAAGGGATACCCAAAATCAAGCTGCATCTCCCGCAATAATGTGGTGTGTCACGGCATCCCTTCGGTAAAAGAGAGGCTTGAAGAGGGTGATATTGTCAATGTGGATCTTACAACAATAGTTGACAGCTTTTATGGAGATTCTTCGGAGACATTTTCTATCGGCGAAGTAAGTGAAGAGGCTCGTAATCTTGTAGAAACCGCCGCAAGGGCTCTCATTATTGGGATTGACGCTGTAAAACCCGGATTATCTCTTGGCGCGATCGGCGAAGCGATAGAACCGTATGTTAAGTCCCGCGGCTGTTCTGTTGTCAGGCAGTACACGGGACATGGGATTGGGACTAAGTTTCACGAAATTTTTTCAGTATATCATCATGTTGATTCTGAGAGCGAAAATATAATTATGCTGCCGGGTATGACTTTTACAATTGAACCGATGATAAACTCAGGCGGTTGGGAGGTTGTGACCGACAGCCGCGACAAGTGGACAGTACGCACAAAAGACGGCTCACTCAGCGCTCAGTTTGAGCATACTATCGCGGTCACCGAAACAGGAGCTGAAGTGCTTACGCTTACTCCATCGCAAAAAGCGGCTGGAGTGAGGCTTTCTGCGGCAGGAATTGATTACAAGTGAGATAAGTTGCTTTTCAAAATCCACGCCGGAAAAGTATGAAAATTCACCCGCAATTATATCCGGTTTTGTAATTGCCGGCTTGATATATGTTACCGTTTTTATATTCGCGTGGAAATATGTTATTTGGGTTCGGTTTGTCCTTTCTGCCTCAGTTTAGGCAGAGCCGAACAATTTCGCCCACATAGTTTCTAAATACATCGAGGGATTAATTTCTGCAGAAAAATTTTACACGCTCAATTTTGTGCGCCAGTAATGGCGGTTCGGCAAAGCCCTAACTGTTATTATTCCTCAGCATATCCTTAATAGCAAGCGCAATCAGTTCCGCCGCCTGGTCGCTGATTTGAATCTGGCGGGGCGGTTTATATGGGCTTGCGAGGCTGCCGGCAGCTTTTTGCTGCGGCTTTTTGGGCTGGGGGGGAGCGCCTGCCGAGGGCATCGCGCCTATTAGACGCTGTTCTTTTATGAACTCTACGAGCGTCATGGGGCAGCCGTCAGGCCGTCTTTGTTTTGGACCGGGATTGGAGTTATTCACGCTCTGAACTCCCTGTCAAGAATTTCTGAGATAAATTTATCAATAGACACCGGGTAGTATCTGAAATCCGGACATCCGATAAGTCCTGTTCGGGTATCCTCCTGACTCATGAGCATATCCGACACGCGGTCAAGGCGCTCACGAGGCGGTTCTTCAAAGCGCTGAACGCTGAAATTTTTACTCTCTACCTTAACATTGCGGTTATTTACGCATGCAAAAGAGAAGATGCGGCCTTCTATGTCGCTGTCAAAAGTTTCGGGATCAAAAACATCCCCGAATGTTTCGGCGAGTTTACTAGCGGAGATTACAAATTTCGGTGAAACGCTGATCTTACCGCTCACTTCTTCACTGTGATGAGGATTAGTGCGGCTGGGGGCTACCATGATATAGGGGAGGTCATGATACCCTGAGACTATTCCGCAAATCGGTTTGCGCAGTATATTCGTACGTTGATATACTTCACGCATCGCTTCATTTGTTTTGTGGTCGTTGTTCATCATATTTATAAAATATAATATAAACTTATCTGAATAATGTTTTTTTTACAATAGTATCCGTGTTTGATTGTATTTTATTTTAATCCGGAGCTAAAAACCTGGAGCTCAGGTCAAAGAAGATCTCTTTTGCAACCTATCTATAAGTTTTGAATTTAGAGCTCTGAAGCTTGAGTTCTGATTTCTGAGTAAGGAAAGTGATATGTTCACAAGTTTCAAGAGCAAAGCGGTTTCGATGTCAGCAGGCGTTCTCATAGCTCTAACGGCAGCACTGATCGTTTATTTCTCCGTAAAATTTTTGTCATACAACGATTCTCTTGTTAATGAGAAAACAGTGGCAAATGTCAACTTGTTTAAATCCTGGGTTAACGACTGCGGAAAATATTCCCAGACAGCGGCTGTTTCAATGGCGGGCAATCCTTATGTTGTAAAGGCGGTAAAGAACCGCGGCCGTCAGGAGATCCTTAATACTTTCTTATCATCCCCAGACCTGTACAATATCGACTATTACAGCATTACCGATGAATCGGGAATTGTTCTGGCAAGAACGCATGATCCCGATAATTTCGGTGACACTATTTTAAATCGGCAAGATATTCAAAACGCGTTAAACGGCAAAGTTACCACATATTTTGAAACCGGCGCAAACGCAAAAGTCACTCTTCTTACCGGCGCGCCGGTTTTTGATACCGCGGGAACCCTGATAGGTGTTGTTTCGGCAGGTATAAGATTTGATAACAGCGAGGTAATCGCAAAGCGCTTTAATTCAGAAATAGCCGTTTCCTTCGGAGATACTGGAATTATTAATACGCTTACTGAGGATTTCGTATCCGCTTGCGTCTCGGAACTCAAAACAAAGGCGGGCGTCTGGGTTAAAAACAGTATTTTTGCCGCTGTTTACGTACTGTTTTTATCAATCGCTATTCTGTACACAATTATATCTTCACTCATAGAATATTCAAAGGATATAAAGCCTTCCGGCGATACGCAAGCGTCCGGTTCAGGCTCACTTGACAAGCTAACCGGACTCGCAAGCAAACAGGCGTTTGAAGCGAGGCTTAATTTAGAATGGAACCGCGCCATGCGGGATGGTTCTTCGCTTAGTTTTTTGATTATTAATGTAGACAAATTTAAAGAGTTCAACGATACATATGGCAGTAAGCAGGGCGACGCGGCTTTGCGGACAGTAGCAAAAGTACTGACGCAAACTATTAAACGCGCGACAGACCTAAGCGGACGCTGGAGCGGGGAAGAGTTTACGGTTCTGATGCCCAACACCGGTTCAGATAACGCAATGATTATCGCTGAGCAGCTCCGCCGCGCCGTTGAGAATACAGAAATTGAGTGCATTAATAAAAAAACATCAAAAAAAGTGACCATCAGTATCGGCGTCAATATGCATACCCCAGCGCTGGGGGGTACGGTTGGGAATTTTATCTCCAAAGCGGATGAAGCTTTATGCCACGCCAAAGAGAGCGGGAGGAACAGGGTTTGTTTGCAGGAGAGTGAGGTTGAAGTTTAGGTTAATTTGCTCTTCTCCGTTTGATTTGAAAACATGTACTCACATTAAAAATGACGGATGCTTTGCTATTTTTGTTTAGCTTGCGCGGTATACTTGTGTTATTGGAATTATGCAACTAAAATAAAGAGATGCAAAAAGCGGCTGAACGCAGAAATGGTATTTTTATTCTGACTTCAGCGTTGATCAGTAACTTTCTTCCGTAACGAGTCAAGCGTATTCTTTAATATGATAAAAGCTTTTGATGGTTCATTTACATCCGCGACAGCTTGCTCCATAATACATAGCCCATCGCCTGCGCGGTTTTTAATGAAATCGGCGAGTGTACCGAAAGTATAATCTATACCGTAGTTTTTAAAAATGATCTGGGCGCTTCTACTCAAAATTTTCGCGTAGACAGTTTTTACCCCAGCATGCACAAAAAGCAATCCAGCCGCTTTACCAACAATTTTATCGGCAGCGCTGAAATCTCTTAAGTCAAACCCCGCGCTTATAAAATCAATCATGGGGGAGATGCCTTTGGCCTTGCTTGCGTGAACAGTGTCTCCCCTGCATAAAACACAATCGCCATGACCTCCGTCCGCAAGCAGCATCTTGGCTTTTTCCAGATCAGTCAAGATAAAACCCGGTCTTTTGAAAATCTTTGAAACGCAAATTAATCATTTTGAAATCAGTCAAGATAAAGTCCGGTCTTTCGAAAGATCTGTGAAATGTAAATCAATCCCAAACTTTCCTCCGCGCCCTGAAGGACGCACAAACGCAAGTTGTCTATATACCCACCACATCTTAACCGGGGGATGCAAAACTCAAAACAGACATATTAACAAAGGTCAAAACGCTTTTTTTGAACAGATTCCGCAGCTTATTTGTCAATTTGTATTGACAAATAAGTCATTTAAGCAAAAAAACGTTACTTTTGACACAGTCTGACGCTCAACACTCTTTAGTATAAAGATTAATTAGGGTATTGATTCAACCCTTTTGCGCCGCGAATAATAAGCGGTACAAGCGCCCATTGGAGCATTATTCCCGGCAGCCCTATTACAGCGGCGCTCAGGACTGTGTTCGGGGACATTGTGTTATTAAACAAAAATACCGCGATTAAAACAGCGGCGGCTCTGATAACGCGTCCGCCGATCTGACCGATAAGAAGTTTAAAAATTACAGGTATATCAGCTTTCGCGAGAAATCCGCAGATAAGCCCGTAGCCGCCGAGTTCCAGAATCATGAAGGGTAACAGAAGCTGCCCGGGCATCCCTGAGCAAGACTGAATTTCACAATCCGATAAGCCGCAGATAAGCCTGCAGCAGCGCTTCACCTGCAAACACTGACAGCACTGTCCCGGCTGCCAGAAACGGACCGAAGGGGATTCTGTGTTCATTATTGTCAAATTTTTTTGTAAGAATCATTACTCCGCCCGCTACAGAACCAAAAAACGCGCCGAAAGCTATGCCGATAAGCGCTGTTTGGGCGCCCCATAAAGCGCCGAGATACGCCATTAGCTTTACATCACCCATTCCCATGGCATCACCCTTTTTTAAAACGTAAGTTCCAATAACCCCTAAAAGGAAAAGCGATCCGCCGCCGCACAAAGCCCCAAGAAACGACTGGGCGGGGGAGAGGTGGCCGGGAACAAATGAGAGCGCAAGCGCAAGCGCAAGAAACGGCAGGGTGAATCTGTCCGGAATTATGTAGTGCCGGATGTCTATTACGGAGATTGGAATAAGCAGAATCAGAGAAATTATTTGCAGGCCAGGGATAATATTTTGATACCATGGGTGCGCGAAAGTGAATCCTGAGAGTTTCCAGATAATAATGAGGCCAAGAGCTGTAAATATTTCTATAACAGGATATACAAAAGAGATAGGCGCATTACAGGAGCAGCATTTTCCGCGCAAAAAGAGAAAGCTTAGAACAGGGATATTGTGATAAGCTTTAAGCTTGAAGCCGCATCCCGTGCAGTGTGAAGGGGGCCAGGCAATAGACTCGCCGCGCGGTATTCTCCAGATTAGCACATTAAAAAATGAACCGAGACAAAGACCGGAGGTGATAATTATTACGTTATAAATTGAATCCACTGTGAAACTTTACTTCTTTTCTTTAGGCTTGGAGGGAGCGGCGTCTGTTTTTAAGGAATCGTTCTTATCAATACTGTTAACAAGCGTTTCTAACAGGCTGTTTGCGGCCTGTATTTTTTCTGCGCCCGCATCGGCAGTACTCCGGATCTTGTTTCTTATATCTTCAATACCTTTGAGGGAGAAAAATGACGGCAGTTTTTCATAAGCGCTATATACGACAGAACCCCCAAACTTCTCCTTAACTTGTTTTTGGGGCAGCATGGAGATTGTGAGACATACCACCCAGGTGATGAGGCCGGCTTTTAGCAGTCCAAAAGCAAACCCCATAAATCTGTCAGCCCATCCTAAAAGCGCAACCTTTATTAATTTTCGTACGATAAAACCGAGAATAAGAATTGTAACTGCCACTGCGATGAATATTATGACAAACGACAAAAAATTTACGGCTTGCGGATTTGATGAAACCCCCCTGAGATGAGGCTGCAGATCAGGATAGTAGCAAAATCCTGCAAAAAAACCGCCCAAAAGCGCGCCGAAGCGGAATATCTCTCTGATAAGCCCGTCTTTGGCGCCCAATGCCGCAAAAATTATGGCAACTATAAGTATCGTTAAATCAAACAGTGTTGACAATATAGCTCCACTGCAACGCGGGTGTAATAAAGATTAACAGAAGCGGTCAAAGAACCGCTTCCTGCATCGGAATATCTCTCTTGTGAAAGAGAGGAGAGCGCAATTATTTCTTTTTCGCTACTTCGTCAATTCCTACAACGTGCTTGTCTTCTATGATAAACACCCTTGTCTTGCCTTTTGGGTATTTCCAGTGCTGCTGCTGCGCCCAGGGCTGTCTTATCTGCTCGATAACCTTGGGTTCGCCCATCAGAAAACGCAATGTTTCCGCAAGCATACCTATCTCAAAACGCCCGTCAGCGATACAGGACTGATCGACGGGAGGAAGGTCAGGGTTAGCCTGAAGGTACGCGTCGATATCGCTCTGTTTGGGCCTGATGAGTTCCTTTGACGCGCATCCGGAAAAAATTACCGTACCTAAAAGCAGCGCCGCTAAAGCAAGACTAATGCTTTTGACTTTCATTCTCAAACTCCTCTTCCGTAGAGTAAATAGTGACAATTTTAGTTAGACCTACAACTTCCAGAACATCTCTTACATATTCGTTAAGTTCGATTAGTACAAGGTTGCCGCCGTTTTTTTTAAGAGCGTTATGGCAGTAGAGCAGAACGTTAAGCGCGCCGCTGTCCATATAAGTGACTTGAGAGAGGTTGAGAGCTACACGCACAATTTTTTTTCCGATAAGGGAATTCATATAAGACTTAAGAACAATAGAATCCTTGAGTCTGTCGATTTTACCGACGACATCTATAATATGAAAACCGCGTTTTTCCCTTCCACCTATATCCATAAATTTCCTCTTAGATAATCGATGCGGTAATGTTCATCTATATAAATATAATATTAGGTGACAGGCATATGAGAAATATGTATATTATCTACATCAAACCAGCGGCAGGGCAATCTGTAAAATTGTGACATCTTATTCTTTTAATTTATTATTTTGCTTCCGCGGCAATATTGTATAACGTGATATACGGTTTTCATAAGGGAGGAGGATAGTTATAAAAATATGTGATTTTACAGTTGTTTTTACGTAAAAGCCCATGCTGCGAACACAATTTATAAAGTTTGCCATATTCCAAATCATTCAAATTTGTAAAGGAATTTTAAAAATGAACAAATTATTCGTACTGTTTGTTATCTGCCTCAGCGGCGCCGCTATGGCGCATGAGATACTTTTGAATGGCTGTATAAGAAAAACCGAGGACAACAACACAACAATTATTGATATGCAGGGGAATGTAATTGTTGATTGCAAAGATTGCACAGTTGATCTGTTATCCAATAAATATTACAGAGAAAACGGTAAAACCACTACTACTATCAGAGATGAACAGGGAAAACGATTCCTCCAGTGCCGTGATTGTACAATTGATCTGCTGCACAACGGACACTACAGAGAAAACGGTAAAACCACTACTACTATCAGAGATGAAAAGGGAAAACAAGTCGCCCATTGTAAAGACTGTAAAATAGATCTGTTACCTAATGGACAATATAAAGAAAGCGGCAATCATAGTATACAAATTAAAGACTCCAAAGGCGGAAAACAGATCGGCATTCCCAAATTGTAAGGTAAACGCTCTGAGGAAGCGTATACAAAACCTGTATACGCTTCCTCAGAGATAAAAAAAACTGTAAGTCTTATTCCGTTCTCTCTTTTCACCCTCAATAAGCGTATTCTCAAGCTGACGCGTAAAATCAGAAGAGCTGCTTTCAGGATCGCACTGGCCTGCCGAAAGTGTAATTGTTATACCAGCTGGGAGTTCCTCCAGGCGGGAAGTGCGTGTGTTTACATTCAACCTAAGCCTCTCGGCAAGCGAATACGCTTCGCGGCGGTTAGTGTTGGGGAGGATAAGCAGGAAACGCTCCTGCCCGCAGCGGGTTAGAATATCAACGTTACGAATTGTTTTTTTGATGATTTTTACGATAACTGTCAGTATCCTGTCTGCGGCCTGCATAGAGAGCGATTCATTTATTTTATGAAATTCGTCAACATCTAAAAGTATCGCCGAAAGTGCGTGTTTGTACCGTTTGCTGCGCATCATCTCCTCTTTGAGTTTTTCTACAGGTAAACCGGGTTTCCCTATCTCCTCTAACAGTTTTTTTTCTTTAGATTGCTCAGAAGGCTGCGGCTTGGCTGTTGTGTTTACAATAATTATATCCGCTTTCTCCAGACGAAGTTCGGCGTAATCAATCGCAGCGGGTTCTATGCCCACACGCCGGCCGAGTTTCTTTTCTATTTCCGCCTTGTGCTCAAGGATGCGCCGCCAGTGTCGAAGCGCCTCTTTCTCAGGCAGGCGGCGGCCCGTCATACGCGCCATCAACATGCTGAAAGGCTCTGACGCCGGGGAGCAGGTTTCGGAGAAAATACGGTTAATCAGAAGAAATGACTCTTTGTCGGAACTCTCAAGCGGCGCTGCGATATGTTCCCGAAATCCTTCAAAAAATGGCTCTGATTGCATTTGTAAAACCTTAGAACTTGCAAAAATTCAATATATGATCTGTACAATTGATAAAAAAGCAAAAGGCCGGCCACAAATAAATCAACGCGAAAATAATAATGTATAACGCAGAAACGAATACAAAAATCAACGGGGAAAATGTAACCTTTTTTCACACGGTTTTTATTTCTGCATTCGAACATTATTATTTCCGCGTTGATTTAAGAAGTTTTTCACAGTTTAAACTGTATTTTATTATATTATGTGTCTACACGGATGGCATGGAGGTATATGAGATGAGTCTTTTTGAGGTAAAATGCCCAATGTGCAAGGGAACGCTATGGATCGACCATTCGAGTTTAAAAGTTGTTGATCACAAAGCAGCGGCTGATCAGCAAAAAAAAGCTGATTTTGAGCAGTTCCTTAAATCCTCAAAGCAGGACAGGGGCTGGGATGAGAAGATGAAAAAAGCCAAAGAGGAGGAAGCCGCGCGAAAGCTTGAGATAGAAAAAAAATTTAAAGAAGCAAAAGAAAATAAAGATTTCGGCAATGATAATAATGATGCGGGGCTTCGCTCACCTTTTGACTGGGATTGATTTTTTTGTTAGTGATTATGTACGCGGGTGTGTAAATGATCTATGTAATTTTGCTTATCAACGTTTGATTGATTAATGCAGAAATAATAATGCAGAATCCAGAAATAAAAAAGAAAAGAAGGTAAAAATTAATTTTTGCGGGACAATCAAATGTTTTTAGTATTTCGGCATTTATTTCAGGATTTATTGAAGATAAATTTACAGAGATCACGGATATCCATACCAGATACTGTTTATTTGTTGTTGACTGCGCGGAACAACCGATGAAGCGCTCCCTGTGGCGGATTACGAATTGGTATTGACAAAAGTTCTTCAACAATTACTTTAACAGGACAATTTTAAATTTTAGGATAACAATCAAAAATGAAAACTGAAAACCCTCTCAAACTCACTGGGAATCACTATCTAAAACTGAAAACTGAAAACTCTCTCAAACTCACTGGGAATCACTATCTAAAAAGGAAAACTGAAAACTCTCTCAAACTCACTGGGAATCACTATCTAAAAAGGAAATTTTTGATGATTGGACTTGCGCTGTGCGCGATTAATGCGTCATCGAAAGCTCAGGGTAACGGGCTTTTCGCTGAACTGGAAACATCAAAAGGCACTGTCATGCTGCAGCTTGATTTTGAAAAAGCTCCCCTCACAACCGCTAATTTTGTCGGTCTAGCCGAAGGTACTATCAAAAACAGCAAGGGAGAAAACGCCCGGTTTTACGATGGACTCACTTTTCACAGGGTAGAACCGGGGTTTGTTATTCAGGGCGGAGACCCGAGGGCCAATGGCACCGGCGGTCCCGGCTATCAGTTCCCCGATGAATTTCATCCCGATCTCAGACATAACTCCGAAGGGATTCTCTCCATGGCTAACGCCGGGCCGGGGAGCAACGGCAGCCAGTTTTTTATCACTCTCAGCGCCACGCCTTTTCTTGATAACCGTCACGCGGTGTTCGGTAAAGTCGTAAAGGGGATGGATGTGGTCAGGAGCATCCAGAAGGGTGATGTGATACAAAAAGTTAATATCATAAGATCCGGTAAAAAAGCGCGGGAATTTAAAGCCGACCAGGAATCTTTTATGCGCTATATCCAGGAAAACGCAGGAAGAAAGGAAAGAAGCGAAGTGGCTTTCATTGATGAGCAGAAGAAAATCATTAAGGAAAAGTATGCGTCCCTGCAGAAAACCGAAAACGGGATTCTGTACAAAGTCGAAAAAGAGGGGAACGGTAAAAAACCAAAACAGGGGCAGACCGTTATAGTGCACTATACCGGCTCTTTTCTTGATGGAAAAGTTTTCGACTCGTCACGGCAAGATAACAAGCCGCTTGATTTTCAGGCAGGGGTCAGAGAAGTTATTGAGGGATGGGATTTGGTAATTATGGATATGCGGGAAGGGGAGCGCAGAACCGTTGTATTACCCCCTGAACTTGCGTACGGAAAGAGCGGAGCGGGCGGGGTAATTCCTCCAAACGCGTACCTTGTGTTTGATATGGAACTTGTTGAACTCAGGTAATTGGTTCTTTGGTTGGGGCGGCATGTGGCCGCCAGCCCGTTCTTTTATTAATAAATAAACGATTAAAAAGGCGGAACGACCGCAGGTCGTTCCGTTACGGCAACGCGTTTGTTATACGGATATCTTTGCATTACATAAAACAATGCGATAAAATATTGATTTTATACAAAATTATCTCAATTATCCCAGATTAGAGGTTTTTGCGGCTGATTATGAATATAACCAAACAAATGATCCAATGTGACTGCCGGAACTCAATGTGCAAAGAGTTTGCAGCGTGCTGTTTTACCGCTACTGAAGTGGTCAGGGTAACTGACAGTGAAGAGGTACACCTCATGTTTGTGGGTCAGGGCGCGGGTAAGGATGAAGATTTTAACATGAATCCCAAGAACGTACTGCGCCAGCCGTTTGTGGGTAAAGCGGGCGCTTATCTGCGTAATATGATAAAATTCCTGTGGGATGAGGGGACGCTTTTTAATATCGCTATCAGCAATTCGGTTCGTTTTCACCCGCTTGACATTAACAAAAAAGACCGGAATCCTACCCTGGAAGAGCTTGACGATTGTATTCACCTTCTTAACAGAGATATTGAAACGGTTAAGCCTAAGGCATTGATTTCATTAGGCTCGTCCACAACAAACGCACTTGCGCCCCAGACAGTAGGCGCGCCAATGGGCAGAGTTGTCGGAACATCACATATCTATAAGGAAATCAAGACAGTACCGCTGTACCACCCAAGTTTTTTGACAAGGTGTTATGGCAAGTTCAAGGCGGATGAGCAGGGGGAGTATCATGTCAGGTGTATGAATGTGTTGAGAAACAGCGCGTTAGAGGCAATTAAAAATAGATTCACGTCTTCACGGGAATGACTGGAATTAAGAGGTTCACGTTTTGCTCCCTTTACTTTTATGTTTGATAAAATCGTAGAAATCTACAAAACCGGATTGCGCGCCGCTGATCCTGCTCCGGTCGTGCGGCATATGCTGAGGCTTCACAAAAATCGTCTTGAGGTGCGAACCGGACGCCATCACGAAATCAGCGAATCTTATGAATTGGGGAGTAAGGCTTCCGTTTTGGTTGTAGGATGCGGCAAAGCGGCTGCGTCTATGGCTATGGCTGTTGAAGAAGTTTTGGGTGACAGGATAAGAGACGGAATTGTGGCGGTCAAATATGGCTGCGCGCAGCCTTTGCGCCGTGTACGGCTTATTGAGGGCGGACACCCGTGGCCTGATCAGAATTGCGTCAACGCGGCAGCTGAAACACAGCGGCTGTTATCCTCAGTAGTGCCTCCGGATATAGTGCTTGCGCTGCTTAGCGGCGGCGGAAGTTCACTTTGGACTCTGCCACCCCCAGGGGTTGATCTGCAGGATATTATAAGACTTACCGGACTTTTGCTTGAAAGCGGCGCTAATATAAGTGAAATCAATACCTTACGTAAGCATATCTCACGTATTTCAGGCGGTTTCGCGGCCCAATGGACGTATCCCACAAAAGTATTAGTGATAGCGGTTTCTGATGTTCCGGGCGATTCGTTTGAAACTATTGCTTCAGGCCCATTTTCACCTGATGAGTCCACATTTGCCGATTGCCTGAAAATCATTGAAAAATATGGTATTTACAGCAAGATTCCGGTATCTGTAGCGGAATATTTTCAAAGCGGGATTAACGGAATCGCGCCTGAAACACCCAAAATCGCAGGAGATTTCAGCTTTGAAAATGTAGACTATCTACTCGCCGTTACTAACAAAACCGCGCTTGAGTCTTGTGCCGCTCACGCTACGGCAATTGGTCTGAAACCGCTCATGCAAGAAACGTTTTTTACAGGCGAAGCGGCTGATGCGGCATATCGTTTTTGCTTGAAAATTAAAGAGATAAGTCAGTTAATCGAAACTGGCACTAACACGTGTTTGATAAGCGGCGGTGAAACAACAGTCACGCTTGGAGAAAACTACGGTAAAGGCGGCCGGAATCAGGAGTTTGCGCTCGCGGCGGCGCTTGAGATTGAGGGAAACGATTCCATCACAATTTTGGCTTGCGGAACCGATGGAACCGATGGGCCGACAGATGCCGCTGGAGCTGTGGTTGATGGACAATCCGCAGGAAAAATGCGCAAACTAGGATTTGATCCTGCGGATCATCTGAGGTGCCACAACGCATATCCGGCATTAGACGCGGCAGGGTGTCTTATTAGAACCGGGCCTACATGTACCAATGTTATGGATGTGCGGATTGCGGTTTTTAATTCATAAATTTGTGATTTATCCAGCTATTAATAACAACGGTATGACGACGGAATGATAAATGATCGTTTCCTGCAAAAAAATAATTACTAATCGAATACTTATTGAATAGTTTAACGATGTCGCATAATACATATTATGTAAACTTGAATATGGTGAAATCTTGTTACGGAAACGGTATTTGGTTACAAGGGCTTTCCTATATTACTCAATCCAACATTTTAACCGGACATGTTCAGACGGTTCATAATATCCAAGCATAAATCTCAAGACTCCTACCAAACTGGTCAAGTCGTTCCGCAAACTAATATTATTAAATATGAACTCATTTTGACCTACACCTCCGCCACTTCGTAAGTACCTTTTCCCTCAAAGATAAGCGCGAAAAATTTCAGGTCGGTTCTGTTGGCGAAACGCGGATCTTTTTTGTATTTCTCAATTTGGCCGATTGCCTCGGCAAGTTTTGAGTCTTTCTCTTTTTTATCGGTGTTGGCTTTGATGTACTTTATTTCAAATACATATTCGTATTTTATATCTTTTATGGCGGGATGCTTTTGCAGATATATATCTGTGTAACCGTTTATGTTTTCGTCTTCGGATTTAGGCAGATACAGGTTGCTCATGAGCAGATTAGCCAGCAACATGGCTTTTATGTATTTTTCATCAAACTTCGTCAAATCTCTATTGGAAAGATGGTTCAAAATGCTTCCTGAGAAGAAATCCAAATAAGATTCAACGGTTCCATGAAGTGCCATTTCACGAACAGTTTTCTTAAAGTTATCATAGCGGGTCGTATTTTTTTCCAAATTCTGTATATGAAGCGCTAAATATTCCCAATAGAGCGTTTTTATGGAATAATTGGGAATTTTTAGATATGTTTCTCCTAAAAAACCACCGCCGTTTGTAAGCATCCCAATATAAAACAGATAGGAGACAAAGTATTCACTGCGGTTCAGATTGTCTAATGAAAACACATCATTTATTCTCGCACTAATACCGCCATTCTCTATTATGCTCAGTATCGTTTTTAGATTATTTTCGTCTTCGGCAAAGCGGTGTAAACGCTGCGGATCGGTTCGCAGGTTAGGGTCGATTATTTGTTCGGGCTGTTTGCCTGAGAATAAAATTTGATCAAAAAGATACAAAACCATTTGTGAATTATAAACTTTATTTTTTGCGTCTTTATGAAATTTATACCCATTATAGTAGTATTCCATATCTACCGTTATAAGGTTTTTGTCTACTCCGGTTTCCTGTATAAGCCACTGCACCTCTTCTTTTGTAAAACCGAACATCTCATTGTATTTCTCGGTAAGGCTGTAGTTGGTTGACATGTTAAAACTGCTTGCAAGGTCACTCAACATCATGGGACTCATACCGGTTATGAACATACGTCTGACTACGGACGTGGTTCCTGATTTTAGCCGTTCGTAAAACGCTTTGACTATACCGCCGGCTTTTACCTCGTCATTGTAAGTTTCACCCATTGCTATAAGATTATTGGAGAAATGGTCGTATTCGTCTATCATGACAAAAAGCTTAACATCTGCTTTCGCTGCCGCTCTATAAGCAAAACCTAATGCTTCTATTCTTGGTTTTTGTTCCGCAATTCTCTTTGATTCCACGGCGGCATTCGTGAATATATTTTCATATCTGTCAAAAAAAGCAATAACACTATCTTCAACACGGTTTAAAAACGATGTCTTAAATTCCTCGCGGCTGTTAGCGGTGTCCAAACCGGAAAAATCAAACTTCAAAATCGCGTACATTCCCTGTTCAGGCGTGGGATGCTTGCCGATATAAAGATTACCGAAGAGAGACTCAAATTTATCCTTGCCGCCCATATCATAATAATTCTCCAACACAGATAAGAACAGGCTCTTACCGAATCTGCGGGGACGCAAAAAGATTTGGGTACGATTGTTCTCATTCTCCAATAGCTCTATAAAATTGGTTTTATCAACATAAGCGTAGCCGCTTTCTATTAAATCCGCAAAATTTGGTAGACCGTAAGGTAGTTTTTTGAATCCCATTATTTCTCCTTTATTGTATTCAGAAAATAAATAAAAGCACAGGCATTGGGGCCGGATTTTAGAGAAGTCATGTCATAAGTTCTCCATCCTGTTTCCAATTTATAAAGAAAAAATTTAAAAGCCCGAATCTTTTGAATTTTGAAACTTCGCCTTTTGTACTAACGCAACACATCCTTTGTGAGCCCAGGATACGCTTGTAGAAGCTTACATATCTCCCCTGTTTCCCCACTCATTTTATTTAAATCCGGTTCCGCCGCATCAATAAGACCTGTTATAGTGTCTTCATAATTTATTGAGCCTCATTTTTTACGCTGAAAAATAGCCATAGAGCTTTATAATGCGATTTTTGAAACCAATTATGGTTTGGATACCGATGTAGAAATAGCGACCCTTAGAAACGTGCTGTTCATGGAACAGATAAACGACATCTCATTTGTTATTGACGGCAAAATAGTTGTTCTTATTGAACATCAATCCACCATTAATGAAAATATGCCTTTACGGATGTTGCTTTACATTGCAAGAGTATATGAAAAGATTTGTCAAAATGATAACCTATACCGTGTACAACGGGTAACTATTCCACGGCCTGAGTTTATAGTTCTTTACAATGGCAAAGAAAAAATGCAGGATGAACAGACCTTGAGATTGTCAGATATGTTCGCTAAATACGGTGAAAAAAATCCGATAGAGCTTGAACTTACGGTAAAAATATACAATATTAATAAAGGACACAATGTCCAAATAGCCCAAAGAAGCACTACGCTTGATGGTTATGAATCATTCGTACATATGGTACGTGAGTACGAAAAGGAAACTAAAAATCTTGAAAACGCTATTTCGCGTGCTATAACTTATTGTATAAATCGTAATATATTAAAGGAGTTCTTAGAAACCAACGGATCGGAGGTTATGAATATGCTGCTAAAAGAATGGAAGTTAGAAGAAGCTCTGAAAGTAAGAGAGCAGGAAAGCCTTGAAAAGGGTATTAAAATTGGCAAGGAAGAAGCCAAAGAAGAAGCTAAAAAAGAGACATTGAAAGAGCTTGAGGAACTCATTAAACAGGGTGTTACCGAAGCAAGTGAGCTTTTGAAGAAACTTAGCGAAAAGTAAAAATCAGTGCGAATACCAAAGCATTAGCAAATATTATATTGATAATTGACCAAGGTTGATTGACTTTGTGTATCTTGTTTTAAATCAATAACTTAGATGCTGATATATCATCCTCCCAAAACATGATTATGTTTTGTTTTTCAATCAGCGTATTAACCGGACAGAAGTCGCATCTCTTTTCGCAATCGGTTCGGAATACCTCATAGCACTTTTTATCTATAATGCTATTACCAAAAACCTTAAGCATCTCTTTGTTGGCAAATAAAATCTCATTGGTATCAAGATCCGTAACATAGGCGAAACCTGCCATTCCGTCAAGAATGTTTCCAAATATTTTTATCCAATAACTATCAGCCCGATACTGGGAATCTGATCCGTAACAGGGTGAATAATTATTTACCCCAACTTCAAATCAAAACATCACTCTCTCCAGCAAAAGCATAATCCCGCCCGTAATAACCGGAACCGCCAGATTATCATTGATAGTCACTTTTGGCGTGATTTTTAAAGGAATCAATTCGAATACAGTTATCGAAAGTGAAGATACGGCAGCTATAAGAAGCGGCACACTTCCTCCCCATGGATCAAGAACGAAAGGCATATAAGGAAAAACCGCGTAAAACAGGGTCATACACAGTAAAAAACACGCCGCGCTTCCCTCCAAGCTCTTCTTCCCTATCTTTATACGGCCGATACTTAATCCCACAATCGCAGCAACCGCATCCCCTAAAATAAAGAGCGACAAAACCATAAACGAGATATGCTTGTTATTAATAAACAGGATTGAGCAGATCAGCGCAGCCCCGATAACATAGGTGCTCCCCGTAGTTTTTGTGGATTCCTCCTGACGCAGCATGTGTCCGAAAAACTTAATAAAGTACTTCTGCACCGCGGGAACCCGAAACCTAAGTGACTCAACCACAACTGAGCCGAAGAGCAGCCCCCCAAGTATACCAACCGGTATCCAGTGAGAAATGGTAATCTGAAATTTTTCATGAGGCAGATAAAAAATGCCAAGCGGCATGAGCAGTGCGAACAGGTGAAGCAGTTTACGGGTAATTTCCTCTTTCCTTAAAGCCATTTTTTAACTCTTTTCATCGAAAAACGTGAGGTTAAACAGTTTTTTCACTCCTGTTTGTTCATTTCCGGCAACCTGTAACAGGTAATAGATAACTCTAAATATAAATATATTCACTTCGTTTTGGGAAATTTCCTATTGTGTATGTACTATATTCATTGTAGAGATTCCCTTAACTCTAACACCTTTTCCTCAATCCGCTTGATGATTTTCAAAAACTCGTCATCACTCTTACCTGTAGGGTCTTCAAGCCCCCAGTCCTCACGATGACAGCAAGGCAAATTTGGACACTGCACATTGCAACCCATTGTAATAACTATGTCAACAGGAGGAATATCTCCAAGCAGCTTTGGAGCTTGCGTCAGTTCCATATCAATGCCGTAAACATCTTTTATAAGCCGCACTGCGTCAGGATTGATTGGTCTTTCAGTCTCTGTCCCCGCGCTGTAACTCTCAAACAAATCCGACGCAAGGTGTTTTCCAAGAGCTTCCGCTATTTGGCTGCGGCAAGAATTGTGAACGCAGATGAAAGCGGTTTTTTTCATTGTGCGAATATTTCCCATCCTATCTCTTCCCAAATTCCCCTTCTAAGGAAAGGTGGTCTCCCTATTGTCATGCAGGGTGTAAGCATCGCCGTTACATCATCAAACCGCTTAAGAACATCACAAGCTGAAAAAATGAATCACCGTCAACCCCAGCAGACCCCCTAAAGAAAACCCTGTCTACTCCTCTTTTCCATTGTATGAACTTCCGTCAACATTTAATTAAAACGTAGTTAGCCGCGCAATAAAAATCAACAATATAATTACCAATAACCTTCTGACGATCAAAATCCAAACCTTTGAATTTATTCCTGTTAAGCTGCTGTCATTGGCAAAACTCCAGGTCTTTCTAACGCTTTGCTTTGGCCAGTTCGCTCAGCTTCGGGTTGGTAGTATTTTTTTGTGCTGCACATTTTGAGTACCCCGTGTTCTGTGCGTTATAGAATTTGACCGCCCTATCACTTTGTGCCACCCTTTCGATAAAGAGGAATTGTGGGAGCAGCGGAATTGCCGTAAATTTGGGTACTAATTTGTGATATTACTATCGGCACAACATTTGAAATAATAAAAGAATGTCAAACCGTAAACTTAACGGAGCTATTATTGCAAATGAAAAAGCAAAAAATCGCATTTTTTGATACAAAACCGTATGACCGTGAGTTCTTTGAAAAAATAAATGAACGCTATGGCTTTGAGATAAGTTTTTTTTCGCCGCGTCTTAAAACAGAAACCGCTCCCCTTGCGGCCGGGTACGAGACGGTTTGTGTTTTTGTAAATGATACAGTTACTCCTAAAATAATAGACCGTCTTTATGAGGGCGGGACACGTCTTTTAGCTCTGCGCAGCGCGGGGTATAACAATGTTGACCTGAAGTACGCATATAATAAGCTGCGCGTTGTGCGCGTACCCGCCTACTCCCCTTTCGCTGTCGCTGAGCATGCTGTGGCACTGATGCTTACCCTGAACAGAAAAACCCACCGGGCGTTCATACGTACCCGTGAAAACAACTTCTCAATCAACGGTCTCATGGGTTTTGACATGCATCAAAAAACCGCGGGCATTGTGGGTACCGGCAGAATTGGTAAGATCGCGATAGAAATTCTAAGAGGTTTCGGCATGAATATAGTAGCCTTTGATCCGTATCCCGATAATGAGTTTGCAAAAAAACATGATATAAAATATGTAGATATAGACAAGCTTTTCCGTCAAAGCGACATAATCTCCCTTCACAGTCCGCTCACACCTGACAATGTCCATATGATAAACTCCTCAAGCATAGCAAAAATGAAAGATGGGGTAATGATCATAAATACAGGCAGAGGGAAACTGATTAACACAAAAGATCTTATTAATGGTATAAAATCTAAAAAAATCGGTTCCGCAGGGCTTGATGTCTACGAAGAGGAAACGGACTATTTTTTTGAGGACTTTTCCGCCGATGCGATAAGTGACGATGTGTTAGCGCGGCTCACCACGTTTCCAAACGTGCTTATAACCTCCCATCAGGCTTTTTTCACAAAAGAGGCTCTTACAAATATCGCTGAAACCACTCTTGAGAATATACGGCTTGCGTATGAAGAATCAAGATTTCCAAATGAGATCTGTTACCGTTGTACCTAAAGTAAATGTGAAAAGAATTTCTGGGAAGTGTTTTTAATACAACGCAGAAATAAAATGGCTGAACGCGAACCTTATTTATTTAGGCGTAAGCAGGATATTAAACATTCAATAATACAACAAAAAGTCTATTGTATCTTAATTTTTATTTTTTCATTATTATTTCCGCATTGATTTTTATCCTTCATTGATTGTAGTTTTTATTAGTTACTAACTACTGACCACTAACCACTATTATTTCGTTGATAATATGCGTAACTTAAAACTACTAATTCTATCTCTGCTTACAGCTGCAAGTCTCTTTGTTAACTGTGCGGGGAATTCTAAAATCATTGTATCGCCAAATTTCAAGAAGCAGGTGTTAATAAACGCTGCGCTGGCGTTAGTGATAGAAGACGCTGTGCCCGAAGTCGTGTATCAGGGAAACCACCAAAGGGCTCTTGGCAGAGGGGATGTAGAGAAACTTGCTCAGAATTACTTTAAAAAACGCCTTATTATTGATCTTTCCAAAGAGGTTGACGTCAGCGGCGCGTTTTTGCCATCCGCCAAACACAGGTATTTAGCTGTAAAAGAGGCCGTAACTTACGATCATAAAACCGTGACAATTGAGATACCGGCAGCAGGAACTAACTTTCAGTTTGACTCTACTAAAGCCGATTTAGTTCTTATTCTGAGCAAAATCCGCATAGGTACGCAGACCGCTGATTATTACGAAAACCGCGTTAAACATGGCATTAACACAACCGGGCAGCATCTTATTTATACAGCCAATTTTGTGCTATGGGACAACCGTACCAACCAGTATATCTGCTACGGCAGGGTAAAATCGCTTGTTCCGGTCAGAAGAGAGGAGGCGGTGATTGCCGAATGGGAAGAGCTGTCACAACAATTTGTACGCACAATTTTTGAGCCTACGGGCTTTTTAAAGAAGAAAAAATAATTCTCTCTCACCCCAACACCTCTGTTGCCCGGTTACGCACAGATATAGAGACATCCATAGCCGCGCACATGCGCTGTATCAGGTAGTGTAATCTTGTTAATCCTGAACCTCTCAAAGCCTTGATGACGCTTTCCGGGTGTTAAACAGCTGCAGATTACTGTCTCCTCTATCGGAGAGCTGAAGAGACTTATTCGCGCCGCAAAGATTACAGCGTTAAAGGGTTCCCCAAAGACGCGCTCTCCGCAGTCTGCCGTTAAATTTCGTTTAATAAATTATTTTCGTAATAGACGCTGTTATTAAATGTAATTACTTTGATGATTTTGTTCTCCGGACAAAAAATACCCAGCCTACTTAAAAGGATTGTTATGCCATCTGAAGTATGGAGTAGTCTTTGCGGAATCTATCCGCCATACATTATCGAAGTCCCAGCCTTCATAGGTTTGTCTTATCTTCATAAATTTGGATTCCCTGCCTTGTTCACCTGTATACAGTGTGGTGTCTATGCTTACAGATACCGTAGTGTCTATGGTGACGCCACCTGCGGTTATTGTTGTATCCCGGGCTACGAGTATAGTGGTATCTTTGGCCGCTCCGCCCCCGGAATTAGAGATACCTGAACTTGAAATATCCCAGTAGCAACGGTCAATGACGCTATTATTTTTTGTACTGCCGCTTGTGTCGGCCCGGCCTATTAAACCGCCTGCCTGCCCCGGCGGGTTCCAAATTACTTCCCCCGTTGAGTAACACTCCTCAACAATACCCCTGAAAACAAAACCTAAAAGACCGCCTGTATATCCTTTCCCCCCATTTACGCTTCCGGTTGAGTAGCTTTGCCGAATTGCACTTTCATTGTGGCTGTAACCTACAAGACCGCCCGCGTTATGATTCCCAATAACAGATGCGTCTGAATAGCTAAAAGCCACTATTGTCTGATTATCAATCATCCCAATCAAACCGCCGGCGCTGCCGCCAAAAACGGTATCGCTAAACACTATCCCCCCGGAGATGCAACGAGTGATTTTAGAAGCTTCTGCAATTCCCGCAATGCCGCCAACCCATTTTCTTCCTGTTACAATACCGGTAAATGAACAACTGTCAATAAAAGATCTTTCAGCGCACCCTACAATGCCGCCCACGTCCTCTTTGCCGCGAACGGTGTCTGCCGCTATATGAAGGCGGCTTATCTGCGCATCGTAAATATAACCAAACATTCCCACAGTTGCGCTGTCGGGCCAGTTAATATAAAGATTCCGTATAGAATGCCCTGCGCCGTCAAACACACCTGTAAACTTATTTTTCATTCCGATCGGCTCAAACCCTTTTCGGCTGTTCATAGAGCGGCTTGGGGAAGCGTCTATATCACGAATCAATATATAACTGCTGTCTAAGGGATATTTAGGATCTTTACCTATCTTGCACAACTCTTCAAAAGAGGAGATAGGTATAAACCCTTCTGGTATCTCTGTCGAGTCATTATCATGTATATCATCAGGATCCGCCGGATTCTTTGAGCAGGATAAAGAAGATAAACTTAAAGAGATGAGTACCGTTGCGGCGAATATCAGCAGCAAAGAGTGTTTTATGGAAAACCGGCTGAGGAGTTTTTGAGTCATGTAAATAATATACGTTTTGCTTTTAACGGAAAATTACAAAAACAGTATTAATACTTTAAAATCAATGCAGAAATGACAATGCGGAATGCAGAAATTTATAACAACTTATGAAATGATCAGTTCTAAATATTTCTGCATTCTTATTTGCCTTTCAAAACTCCACAAGCTCTATCTCAAAAACCAGCACGGAGTTGGGCGGAATAACCGGAGGAAAACCCTGTTCCGCGTAAGCCAGATTTGGCGGGATGTAAAGAATAAACTTAGCTCCCTTGTTCATAAGCATTAGTCCTTCCGCAAGCCCGGGGATAATATTATCGATACTGAGAGCAGCCGGTGATCCGGGAGCTGTGGCCTCAATAAGGGTTCCGTCGCTGAGCGCCGCCTTGTATTGTACCTGCGCTATATCACTCTGGGTTGGATAGCTGCCTTTGCCTTTTTTGACAACTTTATACTGTAGTCCGCTTCCTGTAGTCACCACTCCTTTTTTCAGTTTGTTTTGCGCAAGAAATGTTTCGCTCTCCAAAAGATTTTCGTTCTGAGACTTCTGCTGCTCTTCTATTTGACTACGCTGCATCTTTTGAATAAAATCTATTCTGATAGAATCTGCGGCGGTATCGCCGATAAGCGGCTGTTGATTTTTAATGGCGTGAGTTACTCCGCTCATAAACGCTTCCAGACGTATTTCCACAGGAATCTTTTCTAACTGGTCGCCCACGTCACTGCCAATAACATAACTGAGCGAATCGGTTTCGTCATTCAATTTTGCGCTATCCCCAACATCAGCCCAGCCGCTGCCCGCTGCTAAACATAAAACAGCCGCTATCATTAAAACTTTTGCGCGCGTCACGATACCCCCCTTTAAAAACAATGTATAAATCATAATGTACAGTGTACAAATAAAAACAGAAAACTTATAACTCTAAATTTAAGTAGAGCAAAAAATCATCCCGCTTTCGTTTTATTTTGTACATTGTATATTGTAGTTTGGCTTGCATGTTGCCATAATTTAAATTCATCTATTAAGATATATTGAATAGTATGAAAAGAGGGCTGTTTTGGAATACTTTACACTTACAAACGGCTGCAAGATGCCGGCCCTTGGACTTGGGACATGGAAACTGAATGGCGCGGAGTGCACGAATACTGTTATTAACGCCATTGAGATGGGCTATACTCACATTGATACCGCATCCGCGTACAACAATGAAGCCGATATCGGCGTCGCGCTGCGGGAAACGAGTCTCAAAAGAACATCACTCTTTATTACTACAAAAATCTGGTATGACCGCCTCTCACGTTTCGATGTAGAAAACGAATGCGGTAAATCTCTTCAGAAGCTGCGTACCGACTACATTGATCTGCTTCTTATACACTGGCCAAATAAAAACATCTCTCTTAGAGACACTTTTCAGGGATTTGTCCGGCTTTTTGAGAAAAAACTTGTGAGAAGCTTTGGTGTAAGTAACTTTACTATCGCGCATATAAATGAAGCGCTGAAAGCGTCATCAGGTATTCCGGTTTGCGTCAACCAGGTGGAATTTCACCCTTTTCTAAACCAGTCGGAACTGCTCTCATACTGCAATTCAAAACAGATCCGGCTGACAGCGTACGCGCCTGTGGCAAGAGGCAGCGCGCTCAAAAATCCTGTACTTTTGCAGATTGCCGGCCAGTGCGGAGCAACACCGGTTCAGTGTTGTCTTGCGTGGCTGCGGCAAAAGGGAGTGGCGGCAATTCCCAAATCTTCATCCGATCCGCATCTTAAAGAGAATCTGCAGTCATTAAATTTAACTTTGTCCCAAGAGCAAATGGCTCAAATAGACGCTCTTGATAGAGGTGAGAGGTTAGTGAATCCTGAGTGGGCGGAATTCTAAAAAACTACAACTTTTCCTCACGGAGTTCGTAATTTATTGATATGTCATGTCTTACAGTAAATAACCTTGAGGTCACATTTTCTATTCAGAAGCAAAAGGCGCGCGCTGTGCGCGGCGTCTCTTTTGAACTTGGCAACACACGTACTCTCGGCATTGTCGGAGAATCTGGATGCGGTAAAAGCATCACGGCACTGTCTATAATGCGGCTGATTCCCTCGCCGCCCGGTAAAATCGAAGCCGGTGAAGTACATTTCGAACAGAAAAACCTGCTGAGTTTACCGGAACGCCAGATGCGCTCCATACGGGGAAAACGCATCTCCATGATATTTCAGGATCCTATGACCTCTCTCAACCCGGTATTTACCTGCGGAAACCAAATCGCCGAAGCGCTGCGGCTGCATAAGGGGATGAGCCGCGATGAAGCCGCCGCTTTTGGTATGGAACTCCTCTCCGAAGTCGGCATTACGGAACCTCTCAGGGCATGGTCAAGTTACCCGCATCAACTCTCCGGCGGCATGCGTCAAAGAATTATGATAGCGATGGCGCTCTCATGTTCACCCAGACTCCTCATAGCCGATGAGCCTACAACCGCTCTTGATGTTACTGTTCAGGCAAAACTCCTGGAGCTGTTGAAAAAACTGCAGGATACAAAAGATATGAGTATGATCCTGATAACACATAACTTAGGGATTGTAGCTGGCATGGCTCATGATGTAATTGTGATGTACGCGGGAGAAGTGATGGAATCAGCGGCTGCGCGGGAACTTTTTGACTCACCGCTCCATCCGTACACTGTTTGTCTCTTAAAAACTATCCCAGCTGTAGAACGGCGCGAAGAGCGCCTGACGGTTATTCCCGGCAGCGTACCGACTCTGCTTGATATACCTGACGGTTGCCCATTTCACCCCCGCTGTCCTCAAGCTGTTGAACGATGTAAAAAAGAGCATCCGCCCCTTCACAACGTAAACGGCTCGAAGCGCCTTGTGAGGTGCCACCTTTATGAGTAACCAGAGCGGAAATAGATGTCTGAATGCAAAATGATAAACATCCACATCAGGTATCAATCTTTATGAATAATGAAATCTGTATAGACGTTCGTGATCTCAAAATACACTTCCCCGCCCGGGGAGGACTCCTTGGCAAAGTGAACGGTTGGACAAAAGCGGTTGACGGGGTTTCGTTTGCAGTTAACAAAGGTGAAGTTTTCGCTCTTGTAGGTGAATCGGGATGCGGCAAAACTACAACCGCTCAGGCAATAATGGGACTTATTAAGCCCGCCGCGGGTTCAATTCAGATAAACATTGGTGACCGCGATGGCCACAACCAAAAAAATTGGGATAAGTTGAACGCTGCCGGACGAAAAGAGCTGCGTAAACAGATGCAGATAGTATTTCAGGATCCGTACAGCTCGCTAAATCCGCGCATGACCGTGAGGTCAATATTAGAAGAGCCGCTCATTATACACAAAATGGGCTCTCAAAAAGAAAGAGCTGCCAGAATAAACGAACTCTTAGAACAGGTTGGGCTTGCAAAAAGTTATCTTGACCGCTACCCCCATGAATTCTCAGGCGGTCAGCGTCAACGCATCGGCATAGCGCGCAGCCTTGCAACCTCGCCCAAACTTATTGTAGCCGACGAACCCGTAAGCGCGCTTGACGTATCAATTCAAGCCCAGATCATTAATCTGCTTCAGGACATGCAGAGCCGCTACAACCAGACACTGCTCTTTATATCACATGACTTAGCCGTAGTGCGCCACATAGCAAACCGTATAGCTGTTATGTATCATGGGAAAATAATGGAGATGGGCAGTGATGAACAGATTTTTTCCGGCAGCCTGCACCCATACACGAAACTGCTGTTAAAAAGCGTTCCCACCATCAGCGTACCGCAAAGCAGTGAAAAAATGGCGGCAGACAAAAAAGGCATTGCCGCGGATACATCTTCTACAGGCAGCAAGGCGCAAAATGAAGTCTGTGAACTTCTAACCCCTGAGCCTCGCGGCTGCAGCTTCTACCCCCGCTGCCCCGTCAAAAGCCAGCAGTGCCTCAATGAAACACCTCCGCTTAAAGATTTTGGCGGCGGACATCTTTGCGCGTGTTTTAAGTCAATGCAGGAATAAAAGCGCCGAAATTCTGAACGCCGCGCATATTGCCGCAGATCAACTAGCCGCCAAAACACGGAATAAAAAAGGCGCCAATGTCTCCATTAAAAAGGTGCCAATGTCTCCATTAAAAACTTGACATTATGCGGGATAACAAGTAAAATAAAGGTATGGGAAAAAAAGATATCTACATGCCAAGGCTCATTGAGAGCAGCATTGCCGAATCAATGAAAACAAACGGATGCGTGGTCATTGAGGGAGCAAAATGGTGCGGCAAGTCAACAACGGCTGAGCTGTTTGCCAAAAGCGTAGTTAAACTGCAAAAACCAGCCACATTCAAGCAATACAAGCTGCTTGCGGACATTGGCGACGCCAATCTGCTTTCAGGCGAAAAACCGATACTCTTTGACGAGTGGCAGAAAATCCCTGAACTCTGGGATTATATCCGGGCCGAGATAGATGAAACGCAGGGGCGCGGTTCGTTCATTCTTACCGGTTCAGCCAAGCCGGTAGAAGACAAAGAGCGGCACAGCGGAACCGGCCGCATCAAAAAAATAGTTATGCGGACAATGAGCCTGTGGGAAAGCAGGGAGAGCACGGGAGAAGTTTCGCTCAAAAGTTTATTTAAAGGGCAAAAAAAGGTTTCAGGCAAACAAGGGTTTAAGTTGAAAGAGATTGCGCGCCTGCTCTGCCGCGGCGGATGGCCCGCGGCGGTCACCGAAGAAACCCGCCTGAGCCTTAAACGGGCAATAGACTATGTGGAATCGCTGATAAGCGCCGACATCACAAATGTAGACGAGATCAAACGCAACCCAACAAGAGCAAGGGCGATACTGAAAGCCTACGCAAGAAATGTTTCCACATCCGCTCCCATGACAGTCATACAAAAGGACATTGAGGCGAACCATGCCGTAGCCGATCCAAAGACCCTTGATTCATATCTGAACGCGTTTGCCAAACTTTTCGTGATTGACGACACCGAAGCATGGTGTCCCCGCCTTCGTTCAAAAACCGCAATACGAACCACAAGCACAAGGCACTTCTCAGACCCATCCATAGCTGCGGCGGCATTAAACGCAACGCCCGGAGATTTGATGAATGACCTTAACACCTTCGGCCTGCTTTTCGAAAACTTCGCTATCCGGGATTTGAAAGCATACACCGAGAACCGAGGCGGACAGGTCTTCAATTACCGTGACAAAGACGGACTCGAAGCCGACGCCATCATTCACTTAAACAACGGACAATGGGGAGCAGCCGAAATAAAACTCGGCGGCGAAACACTCATCAGCGAAGGCGCAAAAGCCTTGCTTACGCTTGCAAAGAAAATTGACGCGGACAAAATGAAAGCGCCATCGTTCCTTATGGTTTTGACCGCGGTGGATGAATTCGCTTACACAAGGCCGGATGGCGTAGTGGTTGTTCCGATTGGGTGTTTGAAAAATTGAATTGAATAGAAACACCATATCAAAGGCTGTTAGCTTGTGACAAAATACCACAAACCACAAACATACTGACAAAGTCCATAATACAATAAACCCATTTAAACTAAAAAAATCAATTAACCAAAAACAAAAAACTATTTTCAAGAATATTGAGGTCACTCCTAAAGTGAGTCGGCGTGTATAGAAAGTAAACAAATTAGGTCTCAGATTTCTTAATTAGGCAACGCGCGCATAAGCCATATATGCGGCATTCGTCTTAATCAATTGCACAGGCAGAGTTTTTGTTTATCATTATATCTTTATTTACTCTCACATCAGAAGAAATAAAGATACATTGTGGGTCCGAAGCCTCCGCACAACCAAAAGTATTTTTAGCATTTCCTCTACAACCACCCTCACATCCAACTAAGTCATATAAAAGGCATTCAGAACAAGGTCCTTTGATATGCTTTTTTTGCTCCGAAAAAATTTTGGTGTTCTCTTTATGTCTAATAATATTCTCTAATGAATCATTCATTATATTTCCATGACTAATGCTTTGTCCACAACATGAAACTACTTTTCCAAAACCACATTCCTCATATTTTATATGGATACTGTTTTGAATCAATGTACATGGGCTGTTTATAGTAGGAGGAAGATAGTAAAGAACTTTATTAAGTGGATTATCAACCGCATAATTGTTTTTTAAATCATATTCATATAAGGCATCTCCCAAATGTTTTATATCCGATTCTTCTAACATTAAATGTTTATTAGTATAAGAATCATTCGAAATACGCATAAGCTCAAAGAATGGCTCAATATCATTTTCTCGACAGTATACATAAGAATCAAAAGCAAAATTTTTTGTTGATTGGCAAATAACAAATTCACCAATTATTTTTACCTTCACATCATTTTGTCTTAAAAAAAGCATATTCTCAATTGCTTTTTTTAATTTTAGCGAGTACCCATTTTTTTTTGAGAGTTTATCTAACACTTCATCGCCCTCTTCGCCAATTAAGGGTAAATGAACTGTAATGACCACTCCATCTAAACAAATTTTTTTGGCATAGTCAATATCTGAAAGTTTCTCACCATTTGTAACAAGTATAGGAGTTAAATTATTCGCTAAGCTATACTCAATCATTTTATCCAATTCTGGATTAAGGGTTGGCTCGCCTCCAATTAGAGCCATATTAGAAAATAATTTCATATTATTCTCTTTTTTGTATTCGAGTACTTTATCAATAATTTCTTTAAAATGTTGATATTTTAATGGTGCATTAAACTTAGCAGATTTACTTTGACCTATATAGCACCATTCACATGATAATTGGCACAAATCATCCTGTACTATTTCAATCGCTATGTCTGTATATACGCTATTATCGCTATTTTCTCTAAATGTTTTTTTTCTTTGAAAATTATTTATTACTTTTCTATCTTCTAATAATTCAATAACTTTATGATATTCAAATGTAAACATATCTTTAATACTCATAAGATGGCTCCTTTATTCTGTTTGCATAATACCTTTTTACTCATACTCCAATTGTTTTTCGGAAAATATGCAAACTCTTTCATTTTATTGAACTTATGTCTCAAGACTATAAGGGGCTTATGGTATTTCAGCTTTTCTGAGGTATAAGCAATATTTGTAATAATACAAAAAAGCCGTGACACCACAAAGTGACGAAAGAATTCAACTCCTTTCTTTTATTTATATCACAAAATTACATAATATGACATTTAAGAAATTGTTTTCAATTAGAAACCCCTAATATATTCAATTATAAATTTAATGCGAATAATTTATTGAAAAACTTTTATCATTGTCCAATTGTGTTACCCTGTTTTCGTAACTATTTTGGTCTATAATGCCATGTTCATAGTACATTAAAAACGACTAACCTCAATTATAACCTACCACTTAGTACCCAAAGGGATGATGTACCCGAATTAGATTTTCGATTCAATGCGCTCAAAACAACACGGAAACAGATATAATCGCGAAAACATATGATACCTAAATTTTTCTGAGCCTAAAAAACAGTAAATCCCCAATCTCAAACGACAATACAGAATTGTCATTATAATTAATACTGATCTAAGCATAAACAAATAACGTCAAATGCAAACAAATTATATTATAATGTTACATATCATAATTTACACATAATAACTATACTGTCTTAAGTAATCATTATTACCTGACTATAGTATAAATTATGGTAATACACACACGCAAAAAAAAAGTATATATGTACCTGCACTATAGTTCATGCTTAACTTTTTTGACTGCAGATTGATGCAGGACGGACGCGTTTTAAAACGCGTCCAAGCTGACAGAGGAGAGGAGAGGAATTATCTAAAACACTAAACTACACTTCATTTTATTAATTGTATAACCGCCTTTAGCCTTTCATTGCGCACCCCGCTCCCGCATTCCTATTATGCGCCACCATCTCAAGTTTCTCAACATCAAACCCTTTCTGCCGCGCGGACTCAAGCATCTTATTGTAATACGCTTCATCCATCACAGGGGTTCTGCTGAAGATCCACACATGATTTCCTGAGCCGCTTGTTACGAGGGCGTACCTGTAGTTGATTTTGTCAACATCAACAATCTTGTACTCGACGGTAAGAAAGCGGAAGAGGCGTACTTTAAGGCTGCCGCTTTTTCTTTTGTCGTTTACAAGAATTTCTCCTTGAAGCGTCTGTTTTTTACCACGGCTCCCGCCTTTAAATCCGGTGGTTACGAGCGAGTAGCGCCCGTTATCAAGAGCTTTAAATGAGTGCGTAACGTCAACGGTTCCGCTCTGATGTTTGTTTGGTGTGCGCGCAATTTCATACCATGTACCGCACCACGCGTCCAAATCAATATCCTGCGCGGCGGGAGCGTTGGCTACAGCCATGTTTATCCCGCCGCATACTAACAGAACCGCCGCCGCGCTGAAGTTTCTTAACATTATGATAATCCTTCCCTTGATGATATATATAGCTTAGAACTAAGAATTAAAAACCTGGAAGAAGATAGAGAACAATAAAAAGGAGTCCTTTACGAAAACCTCCTGTCCTTATTAGTTCTGAGCTCTATCTTTTCGTTTCGGGTAAGCGGCATATTGCGTAAAGACTCTTCTAATGTTTAAAACAGGCCGTTTTTCTGATTATGGCAACCTTAAAAAAACCGACAGGATTAGATCAATGATTTTTGCTGTTTTTCCGCTTATCGCGCTTTTGTTTATTTCATGTGATAACCCCGCGGAACCTGACCGCGGCGGGGCTGTTTCGCCTGTAAGCGTTTCCTCTTATGAAAGCAAACGCGGGCCCTTTTTGAGCTTTGCGGGTTCTATTCCCGATTATTATCAGAGAAGCGACAGGTTTGGGGGATTTCCAAACGGCGGAAGCGCTTACTGCGGCCCTGCGGCCGCGTCAAACGCGCTTTTGTGGCTTCAGCGCACCAGGTACCCCAAACTGGTTGAAACAAGCGGGAACGCGGTAAAGGATCAGTATGAGCTTATAAAACTTCTTGGTTCGGAAGAATATTTTAATACCGATAAAGATGGAACAAATCCATGGCAGATATGCGTTGGGCTTGAGAAATTTTTTAGCGGCCGGGGTATAAAAAATGTCAAAATCGAACACCACGGATGGCGGTTTGTTGATTCAAGATTCAAGACAGGCAGCGCGGTTCCGGATCTTAACGTAATCACGGAGCGGCTGGGTTCGGGCGATGCAGTGCTGCTTAACTACGGCTGGTACAAATATGACGCGGAAAAAGATGAATACACAAGAACATCCGGCCATTGGGTGACGCTTGCGGGTTTTGGTCATGACGGCGCAAAAGTGAACCCATCCGCTCTGATTATTAATGATCCGGATATGCGCGTGAAATCTACTAACTACATCGTAACAAAACGGATAGAGAGCGGCAGCCTCAAGAGCGGGCTTTCAGGTATGCCGGACAAAGCGCAGGGGTTTCACAGATTCAAGAGTTCATCAATGAGGATTGGGATAATTGACGGGGCGGTTATTATAAGGAATTAGATCAATGCGGAAATAATAATGCAGAATGAGGTTTTGAATCATTTACTATTGCTTTATAAGTGTTTTCATTATTTCCGCATTATTTCATGATAATTTTTGCGCGCTCTTAATTTAATGAACACCGGGAGCAAACATTTTGTATATTTGGTAGTTATCATCAAAAACGGTATTGAGATCGAATTACCTGGAGGTTTATAGATGATTCAGGAGAAATACAGAGTACTGCCGGGGCCTGAGGGGTTTATCACGCCGTCGGCTGCCATGATGGGAGTAGTACTGCCGGACAGCGGGTATAGCCTTGTTGAGGGGGATATTGTACCGGAAGCGCAGGCAGTGGAACTTATTGCCAATAAACTTATCAACGCAAAAAACGCGGTCATCTGCCCGGGGCCGCTTCTTATGTGGCAGTGGGCGGAGAGCGCGGCGGCAAAGGCTGCCGCTGTAAAGGAGCTTGCGGAAACGTGCGGAGCTAAAATTCTCCCAATGCCCGATTACAGGCAGAAAAGAATTAATCCTGCCGCGGAGATCAGTCCCAATCATCCGAACGTAACTATTATGAATAACAATTTTGACGTATGCGTATTTGCCGGAATGCACTCTCATCACGCAAATATGGCTTTAAGGCTGATTCGCGGAGGTACAAGCTGCTACACTATCGCGTTGTGCGACTATGCGGCTTGCGAAGAGGCGATGGTTTCACTGCGGGATGTTGATGCCGGCAAAATAAAAACGATTACCAGAAAAGTTAATGATATGAAAAGGAACAGTGGATACCTGCCTTCACGGGGATGATGGGCGTGAGTTCAATGCTAAGCAGATAACGGTTTCGGCCTATCGCATTTGTGTGGATGACGGTGAGACTTGCATCGCAATGGTTATATGGAAGAGCGGTAACAGAGCCGCCGCACTCCACGCACAAAATATAAATAAAGTATTAACAAGTAAATACATACGCAAATCGGGGAGCTAACCAAAAATGGCGATAAAGGTTGATCAGGAGAAATGTGTTGGATGCGGGATTTGCATAAAAGCGTGCCCCGAACCCAATGTTATCAGAAGAGGCGAAAATAAAAAAGTTTCTATCAATACAATGTTTTGTAAGATGTGCCTTTTGTGCGCGTCTGTTTGCGGGAAGAAAGCGATAGAGGAAGATTAAAGGTAAATTATAATGTCAATGTATAATGTACAAATAAAAGAAGGAAGATAAAGACCTTTCACTGTAAAACTGGGCATGCATAAGCTTTATTTGTACATTGTACATTATAATTTGTACATTGTATTTTGAAAACTACTTTCAGGATGAATAAATGAGTAATGAACAAAAATCAGTCGGCGCCTATAACCTTCTATTTGAGGCTGAGCGGGAGAGGGCGTTTATAACCGGCAGTGAGGCGGTCAGCGAGGCTGTAAAGCGGGCCAATATTGATATGGCTATCGCTTATCCTATCACTCCACAGAGTGAGAGTATGCATCTTGTCGGGGATCTTTACGCGCAGGGGTATTTAAAGGATTATTACCGCGCGGAGAACGAGTTTGCGGTTATGGCCGCTATACATGGGGCGGCGCTTGGGGGCGGACGGGTGTTTACAGCTACAAGCGGTCCGGGAACGCTGCGGGCCATGGAGATGTTTCCGGTTTGGGCGGGATCGCGCCAGCCGGTTGTCTGCGCTTTTATGTGCCGCGGCGTTGCGCTTCCGCCGTCTATTCAGCCGGAAAACATTGAGATGGCTTTTCTGCTTGATACCGGTATGCTGATGTTTCACGCGGAGAACGCGCAGGATTATTTCGACATGATACTGGCGGCTTACGCGATAACCGAACAGCCTGAGGTGCATCTGCCTGTGGGCGTATTTGCGGATGGTTTTTTTGTGACGCATACAAGAGAGGTAGTTATGCTGCCTCCTGATAACCTGAAACTTGACAGTTATAATTCAGACTACTCCCCTGTGCCGCCCTTTGATATGGAAAACCCTCCGGCGCGTGTGACGAGAGATCCGCTTCTTAACAAAAGCAACTTTGTGTCCTACGCCGCGAGCGCAAGCTGGCATCAGGAGGTTCTGGCGGCGGCGGAGCGCAGCCGTAAATATATTGACCGCTTTTTGGGCGGTTCTATTGAAATAGAGAACGGAGACGCTGATATTTTGATTATAGCTTCAGGCACCGCAGTCTCTCAAAGCAGAGAGGCGGTTAAAGCAATGAAGCTGGAAGGGATAGATGCCGGGCTGATCAAAGTAAAATCGGTCAGACCCTTTCCTGAAAAAGAGATCGCGGCGGCGACAGCTAACGCCTCTATTATATTAGTACCGGAATTCAACGCGGGCGGGTGGCTGTGCAGAGAAGTTAAGGCCGCAATTGATAACAACAGCCGCGTTGTCGCAGGGCCCAGAGTCTTTGGAGGGATGCCTATGCCTGGGGAAATTATTGTTGATGAGGTTAAGAAAGCGCTTGCTAAAAGCGGCGGTGCGGTGAAAAGATAGAGAAAAAGGAAACATTGGATCCCAGCCTATGGGCGGATAACGGAGACGGGCGCAGCGACAGTCTGTTGTAAGGGCGGAAACAGAGGCGCCCGCCATACTTTGCGCCGCAACTTCGTACGGGCATCTTATACGCCCGGCATAACGATAATCATTACCAAAAAAGGTAAAAAATATGTCAAAGAAGATTTTTACGCCAACTAAAGAATTCGAGGAGCTGCTTCCTCAGGATTATAAGGATTTAGTTAACAACGGGCCATATAACGCTCCAAAAACCATTGATGATCTGGGCAGCTTTAAAGAGATCACGGAACCGCACCCTCATTGTGCCGGATGCGGCGTGTCTTTGGGGATCAGGCTTGGGCTTGCGTCGCTGCCTTCGCCAGAGGATACCATTATAATCGGTACGCCGGGATGTTCGTATTTTGCGTTGTCACAATCGGCGCTTAATTATTCCTGTACGGCTTTTGGGAATCAGAACTCGGTAGCTTCCGGATTAAAAAGAATGCTCTCTATCCGCTATCCACAAAAAAATAAGGATGTGGTGGTGATGGTTGGCGACGGCGGCGTGGCTGATATCGGGCTTGACTATACGCTTCACTCCTGGTTCAGGGGTGAAAAGATCACTACTGTGATGCTTGACAATGAGGTTTACGGAAACACCGGCGGACAGGAGAGCGGGATGAGTCCTAAAGGTAAAGTTTTAAATATGGCTCCGGCGGGTAAGAAGTTTAATAAAATCCCTGTATTTGAGATGGCTAAGACCGCGGGCTGCCGCTATGCGGTAAAAGTAACTGTGGCAAGTCCTAAAAAGTTAGGCGCCGCTATAAGACGGGCTGTTCTTATAGCGCGGGAGGTCGGCCCAACTTACGTGCAGGTTTATACTCCCTGCCCGACTAACCTGAAGTTTTCGCCAAATCAAACTATCGCTAACGCCAAAGACGCGGAAAAAAACTTTTACGTCTACGAAGAATACATGACAGAAGAAGCCGGCGCCTGTTTAAGTAAGATTGGTGAGCTTAAGGAAAAGGTGTGAATAACATATGCATCACGCATACCGGTAATCATTACTAAAAAAGGCGGTATGTATCACGCATACCGATAATCATTACTAAAAAAGGTGAAGTCATGAGTGATAAGAATATTGATATACGGATGGCGGGGCTTGGGGGTCAGGGAGTTGTAACAGCGGCGCATATTCTCGGAACCGCGGTTGTGAGTTCCGGCAAGTATGCTGTTGTCAACCCTTTCTTTGGCGCGGAAAAACGGCTCGCTCCAACAGAGAGTTATGTAAGAACCTCAAATGATCCGATTTATGACAGAGGAGAGATTCTGTATCCCGATATTATAATGGTATTTGCTCCCGAGGTGATTACCCTTGGTAAATCCCACACCATGCCTTTTTACTCGGGACTTAAAAAGGGCGGAACCGTTTTAATCAACTCGCAGGAAGCGGTTCTTTCCGAAAAAGACAGGGCCGGACTTGATCAGATAGGCGCAAATGTATCGTACGTTCCCGCCTCAAAGCTCGCGGTTGAATTTACCGGAACCGCGCTTGCCACAAACATGACAATGCTTGGAGCGCTGTGCGGAGCGGTTACTGATCTTGTGAGTCTGGAATTAGTTTTAACCGCTGTTGAGGAGCGCTTCAGCGGCAAAACCAAAGTTGTGGCGTCTGGAACTTCAGCGGCGCTTGATGAAGCGTTAAAAAACAATTTTGAAAAGAACGCGGGCCTGATAGAGAAGAACCGTACGGCGATAAATAAGGCGTTTGAGTTTACTAAGGGAAGATGATAGAGCTCAGACAAAAGCGAAAATAACCCCAAATTTAATCTTATAGTCATTCAACTTGAAAAAGAGTTTTATTAATGCAGAAATAGATGGCAGAATGCAGAAATGAGGTGATCTGATCTTTTATTCCTGCGTATAATGGTCGGCTTTATAATGCAATTTGCTGATGCGTTGCAAACAACCAACTACCGCTACCAAAACTATTCTTCTACGGAGGGCATTAGGAAACTGATTATTTTTTCACGCAGTAAATCCATGTCTACCGGTTTTCCTACGTGGTCATCCATGCCGACTTCGAAGCACAGGTCTATCTCTTCCTTAAAGACATTTGCGGTCATGGCTATAATGGGAATCTGTTTTGACCAATCAGGCTCAAGAGCCCGTATTTTGCGAGTGGCTTCGTAACCATCCATCACAGGCATCTGAACATCCATTAAAATCAAACAGTATCTGTCAGGATCCCGCGAGAATAAGGCGACCGCTTCGCGGCCGTTTTCCGCAAAATCAAATATTATTCCACTACCTTTAAAAAACATGGTGATCAGCTCACGGTTGACATCAACATCTTCTGCCAGAAGCACCACTTTACGGTCTCCGGGTATAGAGATTTCGGCAACGGGTTTGAGCGCTTCAAGCTTAAACGGCGCCGCTTCCGGCATAAACGCTTCCGGAATCTTTATGATTTGTTCTTTATTGACATTATTTGCCGCGGGTCTAATTTCCAGTTTCCCGGTTTTCTGGAAACAGTCATCTTCAGCGCTGTCAATTTTTAAGCGTTTATTGCCGGATTTATCTTTTTGAAGCTTAACCGTAAAAAGAAATTTTGCGCCTTTGCCAAGCTCAGACTCTACCCACAAACGCCCGCCCATCAACTCAACAATTTTTTTGGATATGGCAAGCCCAAGCCCGGCGCTGCCGAATTTGCGTTCAACACTGCTATTGGAATGTTCATAGGAATCGAATATCCGTTCTTGCTGCTGCGCTGATATGCCGATTCCGCTATCCTTAACCTCAACCTGAAGTTCGCAGGATTCATCATCTTCGCCTAAATTCTTTATTTCAAAAGTAACCGTACCGTTCTCAGGAGTAAATTTAACCGCGTTGGAAAGCAGATTAACTATAATCTGACTGAGCCGTACATCATCGCCGATCAGCGAAGCGGGAACGTCTCCTATATTTACAATAAATTTATGACGCTTGCCTTTTGAGTGGATATCCAGCATATCAAAAATATTTTTGACTGTACTTTCAAAATCAAAAACTTTCGGAACAAGCTCTGTTCTGTTCGCTTCTATCTTTGATATATCCAAAATTTCATTAATGACGTTGAGCAGATACCATGAAGATTTTTCAATCTTTTTAAGACACTCCTCTTTTTTCTTAGGATCGTCCGCATTCAACGCGATTTTTGTCATACCGATAATGGCGTTCATCGGAGTTCTTATCTCATGACTCATAGCCATGAGAAATTCGATTTTCGCGCTGTTTGCATGTTCAGCGCACTTTTTTGCCTTTAAAAGCTCATCCTCAAGTTCGCGCATTCCGGTAATGTCGTGGCCTACAAAACCAAATTCTTCACGCAGATCCGATTCTACCTGAAAACCCAGGTAATCCATCTGATGGGTCTTGCCGTTTTTGTTTACAAGAGGCATTTCAAAGCGGTGCTCGCCGTTTTCGGCGATAAGAGGGAGAATCTCCTCTTTCAGCACTTTTTGCGACTTTTTGTCAAACAGTACGGATATTCCGCTCTCTTCCATCTCCTGCTGGGAGTATCCGCTTAATTCGCTTGAATATGGATTAAAAAAGCTGAACTTACCATCATTGCGAACACATGCCATGGTGGTGCGTCTGGAGCTGTTGATAAACGACTTCATAAGCCGCAGCTGCTTTTCAACTTTTACGGTTTCCGTTATATCAAGTAAATAAACAAGCTGAGCGTCCTTTATGCCAATCCAGTCAATAAGCATGGCAAAAAGCCTGTAGTGCTTACCATTGGCCTTATGCTTCAATTCACTTACAATAACCTTTTCGGAATCCCTGATCAATCTTTCTTTTGGACAAAAGCCGGCTTTTGATTCGTAGCAGTGGCCCAAAACATCGTAACTGTGTTTACCGGCAACTTCACCTTTAATATTGAAAATCTTTTTAAGCTTTTCATTTACAAATAAAAGGCGGCAGCTGTGGCTTTCGTTAACAAACAAACATATGTCCAACCCGTTCAGCAGATTTTCCAGCGTTTTTTTCGAAACTACAAACTTTCTGCCTTTGAGAAGTCTGATAACCGTATAAAAGCTGATAACGCATAAAATTAACGCGATGAAGACAAAAATGAGGGTATAATAATCCATGATCAACCTGGCACAAAAATGTTTTCCAACCCGCTTTAAATATTATCACATAAAAGCACCACAAATGTCAAATTTTTTGTTTTTTGGCAGTGATCATCATTGCTGCGCGTGGTATATGCCGCCATCTGTCTCCGCATTTGTTTTGGGGTTGATTGAAAGATAAATTTAAAGATAAATTTTACAGGCTTACGAATCTTATGGAATATGCATCCTGATAATCACTATTAAAAAATTTCTGTTTCTATCATAGAACATATCAAATGGTAGAGTATAACATGATACTCCTGAATAATGGGAGTGAGGGCGCTTGGGGCTTTTACCAGACAATCGCAAAGCATCGCCATATTACCGCCTGATCCGCCGGTAAAACCTATTGTTTTTATATCAAGCGCCTTTGCTACACGCAGAGCGTTTATTATATTATCTGAGTTGCCCGATGTACTCAGCGCAAAAAGTACATCCCCCGGCTTTCCATAACCATATACCTGCTGGGCAAAAACCAGATCAGGCCCAAGGTCATTAGCGATAGCCGTAATAAGCGATGTCTGGCTTACAAGCGAAACAGCCCTGAAAGCCCTGTTAAGCTTTTGTCCAAGATAGAGGCCAGTTTTATCTATGCCCAACTTCTGCCGTACCGGTTCCGGCAATGGGCGGGACATAAGAAACCTGTTCATAAGCTCACCTGTAATATGCTCAGCGTCAGAAGCGCTGCCCCCATTGCCGCAAACAAGAAGAAGTCCACCTTCTTTGTGGCATTTTACAAGTATATCAAAGGCGCAAATGACCGATTCACGGCACACTTGCAGGGAGGGATGACGCTCCAGACAATCACCAAGCTGATTTTGAACGGCTTTTTTCATATAATACCATATATACTTTGTGTATCAGAGAGGCAGCCGCAAGGGCTGCCACTACAAATTATCTATCCTCACGTTTCAATACACAACACTTCTCATGTACACGGGCGTTGCGCGCAACGCCCTTCCGATTCCTCACTCTTCCGGCAGCACCCTAACAGCTCCCTGGTCAGCCGAGGAGACAAAAAGCGCGTAAGCTTTGAGAGCTGCGGATATTTCGCGCTGACGTCCCGCCGGTTTAAAAGCATTTTTCCCTTTAGCAAGTTCCTGCGAACGTCTCTTCTCAAGCTCCTGTGCGTCAATACGTACGTTTATTGAGCGTTCTGGAATATTAATGTCAATTATATCACCTGTCTTAAGCAGCCCGATCTCTCCCCCGCCTGCGGCTTCCGGGGAGATGTGGCCGATAGAGAGTCCCGATGTTCCGCCGGAAAACCTGCCGTCTGTTATAAGCGCGCACTGTTTTCCAAGATGTTTCGACTTAATATAGGAAGTCGGATAAAGCATCTCCTGCATCCCCGGCCCTCCCCTTGGCCCCTCATAACGGATCACTACCACATCTCCTGCCTTGATCTCACCACTCAAAATTCCATCACAGGCAGCTTCCTGCGAATCGTAAACTTTGGCTGTCCCGCTGAAAACGAATATCGATTCGTCAACACCGGCGGTCTTAACAATACAGCCCCTGGAAGCTATATTGCCGAAAAGAACCGCAAGACCGCCATCCTTAAAATAGCTGTGAGAAACGTTTCTTATGCAGCCTTCAGCTCTATCAATGTCAAGTTCATCGTATACATTCTCCTGATAGCCAAACTCCTGATTGCGCGGCCCGCCTCCAGGCGCCCCCCTGTAGTAATCGAGCGCTTTCTGGCTTACTTTCGGACTGAGGATATCATAAGTTTCAAGAGTGTCGGCAAGCGTGTCCGATTCAAGACGTTTTACAGATGTATCGACAAGCCCCGCTCTTGCCAGCTCCGCCATGATTCCCATGATCCCGCCGGCGCGGTTGACATCTTCAATATGGTATGATGAGCTGGGAGCTACTTTGCAAAGTACCGGCACTTTGCGCGAAAGCCGCTCTATATCTTCCATTGTAAAATTTACGCCGGCCTCACGGGCAATGGCAAGAAGGTGAAGCACCGTATTTGTAGACCCACCCATCGCTATGTCAAGAGACATCGCGTTAATAAACGCGGTTTTTGTGGCTATGGAACGGGGCAGTACCGCGCTGTTCCCTTTTTCATAGTACTTGTAAGCTATGTCAACGATGAGATCCGCAGCCTCACCAACGAGCTTAAAGCGGCTCTTATGAGTCGCAAGCACAGTGCCGTTACCCGGAAGCGCCAGTCCAAGCGCCTCATTGAGACAGTTCATGGAGTTGGCTGTAAACATGCCGGAACATGAACCGCATGTGGGACACGCCGCCTTTTCGACAGCTTCAATCTCCTCATCGGAAATATTTGCGTCCGCAGCCATAACCATAGCATCAATCAAATCATACTTTTTTTTACCGATAACCCCAGCTTCCATAGGGCCGCCGGAAACAAAAATTGCAGGAATATTAAGACGCATCGCAGCCATCTGCATTCCCGGAGTTATCTTATCGCAATTGGAAATACAGATCATCGCGTCAGCCTTGTGAGCGTTTACCATATATTCCACGCTGTCGGCAATCAGATCACGTGAAGGCAGGGAATAAAGCATCCCGTCATGACCCATGGCTATACCGTCATCTATGGCGATAGTATTAAACTCCGCCGCAAAGCACCCCTTCTCCTCAATCAGCTTTTTTACGTACTGGCCTATACCATGTAAATGGGCGTGACCCGGGACAAACTGCGTGAATGAATTTACTACCGCTATGATGGGACGGCCCATCTGCTCCTCCGTCATTCCATTTGCGCGCCATAAACTACGCGCTCCGGCCATTCTGCGGCCCGAAACTGTTGCGAGACTGCGAAGCCTATTAACCATAAAAACGTCCTACTTCCTTCCTCAATGTTGCGAATTTAGAAATAATACAGGGATATTGCACGGATAGATAAAATAATATCAGGCAGATTAATAATCAGTAATTAATGTGAAATATCCGCAGTCTGTCGTAAGGGCGAACCTGCGTGTTCGCCCCATCCCGCACATCTGCCATGTATGAACACGTAAACACGTAAAAAATGAGATAACAACATACGGATGGATATCATACATCCGTGTCATGTACGGGCGCATGAATTAATCCCGCATATATTAATAATGTTGCAGGCGCATGATAAAGGGCGCCCGCGAGGGGCGCCCCTACGGTGCGGGAATTATCTGATATTAACGATATTTTTTCGGTTTTGCCGTCGGACGTTTTTATTGTCCACTTAACCAAATATGTTCCTTCGGACACCGAACGGCCTTTGGCGTCTTTCAAATTCCATGAACCGACCTCGACCGACCTCGCGGCGGGTGTCAATGTTGGCGGTAAGAGCGGACGACCGCAGGTCGTCCCTGCAGCGGCCGGTGATCTTAACCTTGTTGACGAAATTACCGGACGCGTCGAAAATGGTTAACGTACCGGATGACAACTGCTTGCCCTGACGGTAGAATTTGATCTCTCTCAAATTTTTGCTGACAGGATTGGGGCCTGCTGTGAATTCGCTTGCGAAAATGGTGACAGGCGTGAACGCCTCAGAATCTTTGCCAGGAGCGTCGGGAATTAGATCCTGTTGATGTAGCCGGCTGTACAACTGCCTGCGCAACATCACATTAAGATATACAGAAAGAAACAGCGCAATATTATTTTGGTAATAACCATGAAACTTCCATTCGACCCGGTTGAATTTACTCTTGAGACTCCGCATCCGGCCAGCCCGCTAAAACTTACGCGGCCTGCCGATCCTGAATCCGTACTTGAAACAATAACCGACCTGGAATATGAGAAAGACAAGTTTCTCCCCTACTGGGCGGAAGTTTGGCCATCCTCGCAATCGCTTTACAAATATTTACTTACGCTAAAGCTTGACGTTAATACAAGAGCGCTTGAAATGGGCTGCGGCATTGGGAGTATATCCGCGCTGCTTGCCTCTAAGGGGATAGTCTGCGCAGCCTCCGATATATCGCCGCAAGCTTGCATGTACGCGTTGTTCAATATCAAAAATAATGGCGGCAAAGGGGCCGCTCTATGCTGCGACTGGAGATTCTCTCCAATTAAAAATCAGAGTTTTGACCTGATAACAGCTTCTGATGTCCTCTATGAAAAAAGATGGATTGAACCTGTTTTGACATTCATACAAAAGATGCTTTCCCCGAATGGACAAGCCTTTATAGCCGATCCCTGCCGCAGCTCATGGGAAGAGTTTAAGATAAACGCACAGCGCAGAGGGCTATGTCTTGATATTGTCAAAAGAGAAACTGTAAACAACGGTAAAACAGATGTAGAGATTCTGCGGATTACCAGTCAGGCTTCTGTATAATATATATTTTGTAATGATAATATTGGTTATTAAAATGTACTAGGTATGCATCCGGCACAGGCATAATCACTACTAAAAAAGGTGGAGATTTGGGACATATTTATCATGCTTTGGGATTACATTTGCATCAGCCGCTTGGCAATCTTGTTTCCCTGCTTAACTCATCGGAAATATGGGAAGCTAAGCAGATACTCTGGTGTTATGACCGTATAACGCGAATGCTTGAGGGATATGAAGATATTGCGCGGCTTCATATCAGCTGCAGCGGCACGCTTTTAAAGCAGCTTGAAGATCCTGCCATACGTCAAATGTTTCGCGATGTGGCCGACATTGCCGAGTTTATGGAAAGATTCAAGCGCTCCCCTATTGAGTTTGCAGGCAGCGGGCTTTACCACCCTGTTTACCCGCTCATCCCGGAGGCGGACTGGGACGCTCAGACACAGTGGTGGCAGGGAATCGGAAGCCACATGCTGGGACGGCCCAGTTTTAACGGCTTCTGGCCCCCTGAGATGGGTTTTTGCATGGAGATGATCCCGATGCTCAAGCGTCATGGGTACAGATACGTTTTGGTTGACTGCTGGTATATTAAGCCCAAACGGGAGATGCGCTGGGAGGAGATGCGCTACAGACCCTACATCGCGCGTTACGGCGGCGAAGAGATAGTTGTGATTCCGCGTGACAGGGAACTTTCCGACGCGCAGGAGTCGGGGCTTGATCCCGGGTGGTTTCAGCATGAACTTTACGAACGGACAAAATGGTGTGATTTCCCGGCTCTCGCCACTACCTGGACAGACGGCGAAAACGGCGGCTGGTTCCGCAGCCCTGACATAGAATCAAGCTTCTGGGGCGGTTTTTATCATGAGATACTTAACCGGTACAGAGCGGGAACTCTCGGCTTTATCCCAACGCACATAACTGAGTACCTTGACAAATACCCACCGGGTGAAGAGGTAGAGGTTCACAGAGGCGCATGGAACACAGGTGATCACTGGGGCGGGGATTTCGCTCAGTGGACAGGCTCTCTTTTGCAAAGAAAAGGGTTTGATGAGATACGCAGCGCGAGCGCATATTACCATAAAACGAAAAAGATGTTTGATCTGCATTCTGAGGCTGCCGGCAGCGCCGAAGAGATCAGGCAGCTGATAGTTGACGCCTACGATGCCATTCTGACAGCTGAAACCAGCTGCAATTTTTTCTGGGGAAGTACTTGGGTACATAAGTCTTTTGACAACCTTGAACAGGCTTACAGACTGCTTGATGTTGCAAATGAAAAGCTAAATTCGAAACAGGCGCGGGAAACCGCTATGGATAGAGCTCAGAATTTAGAGTTTGGAACTCAGTAAAAAGAGATGATACCTTAAGTAAACATAATACCGGTATATTTCTATTCCGGATTCTGAATTCTGAGTTCTGAGCCATGAGTTCTAAATTCCATTTTTTCAAAAAAGTACTTTTTTATTGTACAAATAACATGAAAATATTATTTTATGATTGTCGATAGATAATCGCTGTTTTCACCTTTTTCACTTGCACTAATAAAGGAGTAGTTGATGGCTGGTAAAAGTCTGACCCAAACCCAAGTGATTCAGAAACTTGCTGAAGATGAACAGCTTACCAAGAAGCAGGTTAAGGCGCTTCTTGACAGTCTGGCAGCTCTGGCATACAAAGAAGCAAAGAACGGTTTCATACTGCCAGGTTTGGGAAAGCTGGTTCTTGTACAGCGTAAAGCCAGAACAGGGAGAAATCCCGCTACTGGCGAAGCGATCAAGATTCCTGCTAAGAAAGTTGTAAAGTTTAAGGTCTCAAAGACTGCCAAGGACGCAATTCTTGGAACAGGAACACCCAAGGCCGCAGCTCCTGCAAAGAAAGTTACCAAGAAGAAGAAGTGATCTTTGGCCTCCCGCAGTCGTGTATTATCATTAAAGGCCTGCGTAAAAGCAGGCCTTTTTCGTTGGGCGCGGTTAACCGCGCCCTTACCTGACGGGCTTATATGATACCAGCATACGGGAGATCACTTTTCGATTACTGATAGAGCTTCCGCAACCGTGAAAAAAGAACCGGTCACGCAGATTATATCATGGCGCGGGTGCGCCTCGGAAAGCGCGCGGCGCAAAGCTCCGGCTACGCTCATCTCTGTAACACATCTGCCTCTAAACCCAAACTCCCCCTCCGCGCAGACGCACAAGTCAACAGGATCAGCGGCTCTTTGCGTTTGAGGTTTTGCAAAATAGAGAGTTGACGCGTTTTTCGTGAAGATTTCAATAACCGACGCGGTGTCTTTATCCTTCATCATTCCTACAACAAATAATATTGATTTGCCGGGAAAACGTACATCAAGAGCTTCCGTTAGAACGATCGCAGCGTCAGGATTATGACCGACGTCAATCACAACAGTACGTCCGTCAACATTTATAATCTGAAAACGCCCGGGTAATGCTGCCCGCTTCATTCCATCATAAAGTAAATTATAATCAAATTCTCTGATCTTACCAAGCGTGTTTAAAGCAAGTAAAGCGTTTTGTACCTGATGAGCTCCAAATAATGACAGATCATAACGCTTATCATGAAAGTCGAAAGATACCCCCTGCGGATTACATTCCACCCTGCCCGCTTCATCCGGTCTTACAAATGTCAGCTCAGAACCGCTTTCTTTACATTTTGCCAAAGCAAGCCGCCTTATGTTTTCATCAACCGGCTCAGCCATAACAAGCGGTACCTTTGGTTTTACTATCCCAAGTTTTTCCGCCGCAATTTTTTCAGGAGTGCCGCCAAGATACTCCATATGGTCAAGCGCCAATTTTGTAATTACCGACACTTTTGGGGTAATGATATTGGTAGCGTCAAGTCTGCCGCCCATGCCGGTTTCAAAAACAGCGTACTCCACGCCCGCTCTGCGAAAAATCTCAAAAGACATAAGCGTAGCGGCTTCAAAAAATGTCAATCCTAAATCATCAATTATTTTTCGCTGATCCTTATAAACCTCAAGCCAGACACACTCCTCAACAACAGTTCCGTTTATTCTGAACCGTTCTTCAAAGTTTTTTATATGAGGAGATGTATAAAGCCCGGTACGGTATCCGGCCGCGCGTAAAACAGATTCAATATACGCGCAGGTTGACCCTTTGCCGTTTGTCCCTGCCACATGTATACAAGAGTAACTCGTTTGAGGATTGCCGCAAAGAGAAGCTGCTTCGTACATGCGGTCTAAATCGTATTTAATGCCTTTGTTTACGAGAGAAAACAAATGGGAACGGATTGCGTTCGCGTTATCGGATTCGTGTTCTGTATTATTGGCGCTCATAAAGCACCTCCGTAAAAACGATCCTCCTCCAACGTACAGGATTATTTTCGATATATTCGGCAATACGGCGATAATCGTTTTCATTTCGGATAATATGGTCATAAAAAGATTTTTGCCGCGGCGAAAATCCAATGTGTTTTGAAATGGCGCGTTTCCACAATCGTATGATTTCCGATACCGCTGCCATCGTGTTTACGGTTGTTACCCCTGTAGGAGCGGTTGTCAACCGCCCGCAGTTTTTCAACAAGACAAATGTCACCGCTTTCTCCTTAAACGTCAATAACCGATCCCGATAATACTTTTAATATTTTAACTCAAAAACACCATGAACCCTCTCCTAACCATCATGACCGCAATCGCGGCAAGCAGCAGATGAACTATCTTGGACATAATTCTCGCGCCTGATTTACCAATAACCGCAATAACACGCCCGGAAATCAAAAACAAAGCTCCTGTCAAAACAATATTCGCGACAAGCGCGAACGCTGTAGGCGCCGCGCCGTATTCCTGCGCTAAAAGCATAATAGTAGTAAGTACCCCAGGCCCGACAATAAGAGGCACGCCTATAGGCACAGGCCCCAGCTCCTCAGGATACGTATCTGTTTGGGCGCTTGGATCTGTAAACAAACCCTTTGCCGCGATCAAAAATAAAATAACCCCGCCCGCGACTAAAAAATCAGAAACCGTAATTCCAAGAAACCGTAAAACAGCCTCTCCGACAAAAAGAAACGCCAACCCCACAATAATAGCCGTAAGAATAGACTGCACTATTATCCTACGCACCGCCGTTTTGTCCCTTCCCTCAACAAGAGCGATAAACAACGGCAGCAGGCCAATAGAATCCACCGCTACAAAAAGGGGAACAAAACAATACCAGAACGCAGCCATTTTTGGTAAGCTCCCCGGTTTGCATGGGTATTTACTTGTTGGTAGTACAAATTCAGTCGCTAGTTTTCAGTTGTCAATTAAAAAGTGGAGGAAAGGGATTTTCGTAAACTTGTTTTAGTTGACAACAGTTAACCGAAAACTCTATCTCCTGATACTCTTATTCAACTTTTCCGTCATATATAACATGAGCGCCGCAAAGAACAGCAAGTACAATGGGTACAAGCTTATGCTTATGTTGTTTGCGATTATGCCAAAGAGCGGCGGTATAAAAGTTGTACCCATATAGGCACTAGCCATCTGTACGCCTATGACCGCCTGAGAATTTTCTTGTCCAAAATTGGCCGGCGTTGCGTGAATTATCGCTGGATACACAGGCGCGCAGCCAAGACCAATAATAATAAGTCCGTTAAGACACAACCAATCCGATCCTGCGGGAAGCCAAACCGCTATAATTCCCGCAACTGTTATACCAATACCATAGCGTATCATGTTTCTGCTGCCTATTTTGTCCGATATAAATCCGCTTAAAAAACGGCCCGCCGTTATCCCCATATAGAAAAACGCCGCGTAAGAAGCCGCTGTCTCAGGCATTATACCTCTATGTAAAACAAGAAAACTGCTTGCCCACAACCCGGCCGTTGATTCTAAAGCGCAATAACCAAAAAAGGCAGGTAAAATGAATTTCACCCCTTTTATTCGTAAAATCTGAGAAAGTTTCAATACCGGATAGTGTTCCTGCGGTTCGTTTGATATTTTTGTTTTTTGCCTTTTCCACAGGGGTAAAGAGAGAAACAAAACCGCTGTCAGGAAAATTTGTATTATTGATATGGCCCGGTATCCGCTTTGGAAGCTTGCGCCGTGTGTCAGATAATAACCCATGATATATGGCCCGATTGACGCTCCCAGACCCCAAAAGCTGTGCAGCCAGTTCATGTGGCGTGAGGTATAATGTAAAGCTACGTAATTGTTAAGCGCCGCATCCACAGCGCCAGCGCCAAGACCGTAAGGAACCGCAAATACGCAAAGCATCCAAAATGAGTTCGATACCGAAAAACCAAACAATGCGACAGCGGTTGTCAAAACACTAAAAGCGGTAACTTGTCCCGCGCCAAACCTCTTTGTCAATCTATCCGACAAAAGGCTCGAACAAATCGTACCCGCGGAGATAATCATAGCTATTATACCGGCAAATGACAGCGGAACACCGATCTTTTCGCGCATGGCAGGCCACGCGGAGCCAAGGAGTGAATCGGGCAGCCCAAGGCTTATGAAACTCAGATATATTATTATAAGTAAAAGAGTGTACATTTTTTGATAGTACAAATATAATTAAAATGAAGCTGAAGTGATATTATAGTTGTTGCAAAAAAGGCCGTTGGTGGAGAACGGCCTTGGGGAGGTGCCAATACACCAAACTATATATTATGCACCTACTGGCGCACGTCCTGAGCACACCTCACAGAAAACCCGAGGCCCTTAACGCCGGTGAACCAGTCCACGTTCTTGCCGTTGCAGTACATGTACCGGTAGTACGCATGCGAGCCCGAGCGCTCCGTGGCCGTCCACCAGCGGCCGTAGCTGCCGCCGGCATCCCAGAAATTGCCACTGGAGCTGCGGTAGCCGCCAGGCAACGCCGAGAAACCATAATCATCTGTACCGTTACCATTATCATACCACCCCGATGTAGACTTGAGTTTTCTACCCGCTAAACTACCAACTGCATCTACCAAAGCGTCCCACTCTGTATCCGAAAGCAAATGCCAACCAGCAGGACAAACTCCCTGATGGTTTACATCACTGCCACCCCATTCTGTGCTATTGTAGGATGATTCGATATTCATAGCCGCCGCCCAATCGTACAATCTGCCGTATTTGGAACAGGAATCAGCACTATTATTATAACACCAAGAATTACCTGTTGATGGTTGATAATTCAAATTCTCCGCCATCCACCTCTTACCATCAGGCATTTTTACCGTCTTATATTTCTTCCCGTCTCTAACATCTGTAAAGTCACCGCCATTATTCCCGTACCAAACCAACACAAACGACAAAACTACCACACAAACAAAAATCAAATCACTAAAAGTACACAACCATTCTGATTTCAAATATTTAAAAAAGGGAACATTCATCAGCCGTTCCCTGCGTCAAGCCCCATTAATTTCCCATCCCCAACCGTTTCAACATTAATATTAAGTATCGCGGCAATCTCCTCAGCCGAAAATCCTTTATCAAAAAGATTTTTCACCGCTTCTTCTTCGCGTTGTTTCGCTTTTGCTATTTCCTGTTTGGCTTCCTGAATTTCCTGTTTGGTTTTTTCGGTTTCCTGTTTTGATTCGGCTATTTCAAGTGACAGCAGTTCTATTTTTTTATTCTGCTTCCCGAACATCCCTTCCATCGCTTTCCGATAATATTCCTCCTTGTCTAATTCCTCACGAGCCTGCGCATCGGCTGCTACGTAATTAAGGACTTCTAATATCGCCTTGATTTCAGGATCATCAACCGCAAGATTATAACTTTTCGTTGTTTCGCTGCCGCCTATAAAATTGGCCTGCTCAAACACCGAAAGCAGTCTGTCAAGTTTTGTATTCAGACTCGAACGTATCCTCTGCGTTTGGACAAAATAGGCGCTGTGGGTCAGTTGTTCGACAAAATCGTCATAGGGATGAAGCTGTTCATTAGTCCGTAAATCACGGTAAACAGGGACATTGCCAAATGCCGGAGAATCCACCGACAAGTTAAATCCTAATATATATATTGATATAATGGGAAGTTCCGATTTGATATATTCCGTACCAAGATACTCTCTGAAACGGGTAACATCGGCAAGGTGCATAGCTTTTTGCATCTCAATAATCACTCGTTTTTCGCCATCCTCTTTGGTTTTTATGGTCGCGGCGAAATCCATGCGGAAGAGCGTAAGTTTTCCGGTATCCTTATCGAATTTAGTATGTTCACGGATAGCCGGCTCAAGAGAAAGTACCTTACAATTGAGAATAGTTCCAATGAAAAACTTTGCGGTGCGGTCATTTTCCAAAAGCCGCTTGAAAGTCGCGTCGTAAATCGGGTTGGCTATTATCATTTTTGCCTCTTGGGGTTACAGACTTTATTATACATAATATAACATTACGAGAAGCATTCAAGACTATCTGGTGAAAACACAAAAAAACTTCTTCCGCGCTGTATCCGCCAACACTTAGTATAAATTGATTTCGGATTTTTTACTGCGTTAGATTTCTTATTGAAAAAAACGGGCAGACGCAAGGCCTGCCCCAACGGTATATTCATTCGTTTATTTTGACTGCTACTTCGTAAGGATTATCCTCGCGTCAAGAAGCGTAGCCCCAGCCCCTTCCGCCCCGACCTTCAGCGGATTTATATCAATCTCAGCGATCTCCTCGAAGTCGGTGACAAGCTGAGAGATGCGCTGGAGATTCTCAACTATAGCGCCGATATCATTGGGCTTTGAACCGCGCGCTCCGGTAAGAAGTTTATATGCTTTAGTGCTCTGAATCATCTTCATAGCTTCCTCCTCCGTAAGAGGGGCTAAGCCGAAGCATACATCCTTCAGCACCTCAACAAAAATACCGCCAAGACCAAACATGATCATCGGGCCAAACTGCGGATCCTTGTTCATGCCAACAATAACCTCACGGTCATCCTTGCTGCCGATCATCTTTTCAAGAAGCACACCCTTGATGTCCGCGCCCGGAACCCTTTCCTTTACAGTTACCATCATCTTCTCAAAAGCGTTCTCAACCTCAGCGCGATTGGCAAGACCGACTTTCACGCCGCCTGAATCTGACTTGTGCAGAATGTCGGGGCTTGAAATCTTCATAACTACAGGATACCCAAGCTCATCTGTGAACTGACCGGCCTCTTTTGCCGTTGACGCAAGCTTACCGCCCGGAACATTAAACTTGTAAGCGCGCATAATCTCTTTAGCGTCAACCTCACCGATCTCATTCATTCCGTCAGCGCGGTACTGAGCGATAATACCGGCAACTTTCTTTTTATCAACATCAAATGTTTTTATAACACGGGCGGCCCGCTTTCTGTAATTGCTGTATTTTACCATCTCAAGCATCGCCTTAGCCGCGCGCTCAGGAACGCCGTACTGAGGAATCTTATTATCACGCAAGATACCGACACCCTTAACAATGCTGCCCGCTCCCATGAAACACGCGAAAATCGGTTTATTGTACTTTTTAGAGAGTTCTACAATTTTGAGCGCGACATTATCTTCATCTGTCATTTTCTGCGGCGTAAGAACAACTATCATGCTGTCAACAGATGGACTTTCAATAATAATATCCATAGCCTTGCCGTACATATCACTTGTCGCGTCACCCAGAACGTCTACCGGATTATGAGCGGAACCCGCGGCCGGGAGAGTCGCGAGAAGCTTATCCTCAGTGGCTTTATCAAGCGCCGCAACCTTTAATCCAAGCATCTCAAGAGCGTCGGACATCATTATGCCGGGACCGCCAGCGTTAGTTACAACCGCGACCCGGTCTCCTGCCGGAAGCGGCATGTATGAAAACGCCATCGATATATCAAAAAGTTGTTCTATAGAATCCGCGCGGATGACCCCTACCCTGTCAAACGCGGCCATGTAAGCGCTATCCGCGCCGGCTAAGCTTCCGGTGTGTGAAGACGCGGCCTTCGCGCCGGAACTTGTACGTCCCGCCTTGAGGATAACGATAGGCTTCTCCTTACTTACAGTTTCAGCCTCACGGATAAAATCCCGTCCGTGGGTGATGTTTTCAAGATACGCGGCTATAACTTTTGTATTTTTATCGTTTTTGAGACCTTCTAAGAAATTAACCTCATCAAGTGTGGCTTTATTTCCTATAGAAGCGAGAACCGACCATCCAAGCTTCTCCTGCGCGGCGATGTCCTGCACCGAAGTAAGAAGCGCGCCGGACTGCGATATAAGAGCGATCCCGCCGGGGACCCCTGCCGTACCGCCAAATGAGGCGTTAAGCTTATGCCACGGATTAAGCAAGCCAAGACAGTTGGGGCCGACCATGGTGATTCCATACTTTTTTACGACTTCAATCATCTCCGCCTGAAGCTTCTTACCCTCTTCACCCGTTTCGCCGAATCCAGCTGTAATAACAATAGCGGCCTTAGTGCCTTTTTCACCCATCTCTTTGAGCGTAGGAATAACAAGACCGCGCTTGATTACCACAACAGCCAGATCAACCGGACCGGGCACATCGGTGAGACTCTTATAACACTTTTTTCCCAGGATCTCGGCAGCTCCTGGGTTAATCGGATAAACAGGCCCCGTAAATCCATCGCTGATGACATTGTTAAGAATCTCGTATCCAACCTTGCCGGGCTGTGTAGACGCGCCGACAACCGCCACTGATTCAGGTCTGAGCAGCTTTTCGAAACTCATATGAGAAGTTCCTTTTTTAGTTAGTTCTTGATGATTATATTGAACAAATTAATTACGGGTTTTAAGTTAACATATCAATATAAATAGCGCGCCTTGGGGAGTGGATGTTTTTGAAGAGATTTTGGGGAAATAAATATAAAAAACAATAACATCAGGTTACATTTTTATTTTACGCAACACGGTATAAGATGAAATTCCCAGTATCGGGAACCCCAGTTACCATTCCGTAAGACAGGATTATAATAAAGGAGCGATTCTACCCCCGCCTGTACAGACAGCCCTCGCTGGTGCATCTTATTTCAGCCAAATACGCACAAGGGAATAATTACTCAAAAAGGGCTTTAATCTTAGACCAGTTGGTACTTTTAACCGGACGGTAAACACCGGTTTGTTTATTGAGGGATGGTTTTTGCTGAGAGTTACTGCTTTGAACAGTTGCGCTGGTTTTACTTTCAGACTTAGCGCCTGATGTATTATCCGATTGCTGAGCCGCCGCACTCAGAGACAACGCCAGTATAAGCAGTAATATATACAAACCTGTTCTCATCTAACGATCACTTTCGATTTGAAAGGTTACAAATATCAATTTATTACTTTAAATATATAATAAAATTAAACAAAACGCAATACCTTTTTAGTGAAAAATGGATTTAAGTACCAGTGATTTTGTTTTACGCTGATTATGTATGCGCTCCACTTTTTTCTTCTTCTCTTTAGTAAATGGCTGACAGCTACCCTTTTGACGGTTCATTACCGGTTATCTTTCCTTCCGCATCTTTGAGTCCTTTATGAAAGCCCGATACAAGTCCTTTCACCTGATCGAGAAGCTCAAAGGCAAGCCCCGCCGCTTCGTCAACGGTGTAGGCGGCTTTGTTAAGTAAGGAGGCTTTGGAGGTTTGCGCGCCGGCGTTAAGCAAATGACGCACATGGCAGTCGCAATCGCAGTAAATTTTAAACCCCTTTTTACGCGCTCCCACGCAAAAACCTACATCCTCGCCTACCCACACCGCGCTTTTCTCTCCGCTGCCATCATCATACTCTACAATCAGCTCCCTATACCAGGGGTAATCCATCGCCTCAAGCACTTCTTTCTTTATAAGAGTAAAACCGGCTCCTATCCAGTCAACCTCCTTTATGCCCATACTGTCTATTGTAAGAAACTTATTAACCTTTACAACACCCTCGCCGTGGTCGTCAAAATGACCCGCTACGAGCAGATCCGTCTGAGCGCGGTACTGGTACGCCGCGCCAACTATGTCAAGGCCTCGTTTTAAGAGCAGAGAGAGGTGTTCGGGAGTAAACGCGATATCAGAATCTAAGCTGAGATAGTAGTCATACTCAAAACCGCCCTGTTTCACTTTTTCGGAAGCGCTCCTGTTTACGCCGATGTTTCGTATAAAAGAGATGCTTGATCCCTGAACCTCTATTAACTCTATGTAAAAGTCCTTGCTTTGCTTCAGAAGCTCAAGACTTCTCTGAGTTTCAGGTGAAATTGAGCCATGGTTAGGGAATGGAACGCATACGCGAATCCTTGGGATTTGTTTATCCATTTTTTGTCAGTCTCCGAAGTTTAGATTAATTGAATTTCTTTCCATTCAGGTGTGTTAACGGCATTGCATCTTATACATACAAAAAGCTTTTTGAGTTTATCGTTAAAATACATGGAACCGACAGGCACGGACTTAGCCACGCCTCCAAGTTCTATTACCGGATGATCTGAGTGCACGGGAAGCTGTAACAACTTTGAATTGATAGCAACCGTGTTTTTTCCTATTGAGATACATCTGCTGTGCCCCTCTCCGTTATTATGGTCAATACAAGTTGACTGATCCGCTCCATAGAATCTTGCGGTACCGCTTGCGAAATTCATCTGCACAATACCGGGACTATCCAATTCCTGTCCCGGTTCTATAATAACATTTCCAGAATCAAAGCCCGCTTTTATTCTTAAATCTCTGTCATAACCTAACGCCTCAAGATTTGCGCGGCGGCTGCCGGCGGAGTAGCTCCATTTGCAAACGGCGGAACCTGAACACGCAAGCATAACCCCGCTGTTAGAATTATACCCAGGTTCCAGAACAATATTTTTGTTGTCCGGGGTCTTTATTTGTATATTATCGTGAGCTGCCTCAATATGCATTCCGTCATCAGGGTAATACGTTATCTTTGAGTCATCGCCATACTTTGACCTAAACCCAAACGAACCGTATGGAGCGGCAAAAACGCGGCTTGTTGTATCCTCTCCTATATTTACCGCAAACACGCCGTCTCCGTTAACTCCCATACTTGCATGGCGGTGGATGCCGTAATTACTGTAAGACATCCTTATCTGATACGAAACCGAACCGCCGGGCCCCATTACCTCAAAAGCGGGAAAATCGGGAACCTTGCCGACAGCAACTTTTCCAGCTTCATAATAAATGTTTGTGCGGCCGTCTTTACCGAGGTTTGGCTTCCAATACTCAGAAAAAGATTCGTTGTCTCCGGAAAAATAGTATACTTTGTTATTAGAATCTTTATAACCCATTCTTACAACCGGAATACCGCTGCCATTGGTAAAACACTCAAACCCAAGCTGCTTTGGGCGCAATAAAGCATCCAAACCACCCTCCGCAGCGCTTTCAATCCTGATTACATCCTTAAACTCTATCATCTTAAACTCCTCCTTCAACAACGAATGTATTTACTGTCCCGCTCTCTTCCATCCCTTTTTCTACTATACGCGGCATCAGATCATTTACAGGTATCCCCCGCTCAATAATCAGATCCGAATAGTCATCGGGCTCAAAAATTACCTCAAACTTAATCTCATTTTTCTTTAAGCCAGCCTCTATTTTTGTTATATATCCCCGAAGCTCTTTATTGCATGTGTAAATAGCATCGCTGAA
>JAIRVB010000014.1 GCA_031254105.1 Chitinispirillales bacterium | reverse complement strand
TACGAAATCCGCTGGAGAGTTTCTCCATGGACTTGTTGCCGTCAGACTGGCTGATGCCGAGCTGGCGGTGAGTGTTGATGGCGGGCAGGTTGTTGTTGATACGCATACTTCCTCCTTGAGGCGGTTAATAATAGCGGAGGCACATCCATGTTACCTCCTTATGGTTATTTTAGGAATTTTCTACATACTTAATCGCATAATCGCAAAAAACAGCCGTAGAGATAAAATCCCCTATTAAGCATTTATCGGCAAATTCTGGAGAACTTTAGCGAAATTTTTAATTTTTTAGAAAAAACTGGAAAATAGCGTTTTTTCAGCCTTTATGTTTATGTTAAAGACAACAGCATCTACTAAGGTTATTTCTTCTGGCTTTGAAGAAGCTCACGGCTGCAAGCCGTCCTCACAACCCCGCGCGTTCCTTCAGGACGCGGAATAACGCATCGTCCAACGGCTGCTCTTGATACAAATTTATTATATTTATGTTATGCGTGGTGTGGTTGCGGGCTAAACCATAATCAACATCTATATGACTGTTGAAAGGATCTCTATTACAGCAATGTATCACAAACATGAATTTTTTCTTACAAGTCAGCTGCTTTGGGCTTTATACGATGGAGATTTACAAAGCGCCAAGGAACACTGTCAAGCTCTCGGCAACTGGTTAGACAACCGCCAACCTCTTGCCGGCAGTCAGTTGCCTGAACTTCTCAGAAAGCTTGCCGCCTCACAAAACACCTCTATGAGAGAGTACAACACATTACGCGATCCCTTAGCGGCCGCTGTTACAGAGCTTCTTAGCAAAATTAACGCGCGCCTTTTTTTACACGAGAAGATATTACCATCGGTCAGCAGGTTTGTTCGAAATGGGGTTGAGGTTAAAACTGTAAAAAACAACAGTGAGGTCCCTGCCCCAGATGACAGCTCTATCCATATTTTATTAACATCTGAGGAGGCGCAAGTTGTACGTCACGAAGAAAAAATCAACCGCAACGATCCATGCCCGTGCGCAAGCGGACGTAAGTATAAAAAATGCTGCATGGATTCAGAGAGCGCCGCGCCGGCAGACAAAGCTGATATCGCCATAACATACAATGAACTAAAGGAGCGGGCGCAGGCGTGTTTTCCGATTGACAGTTTCGTATATGACAGGCTTTATCTTTCGGGAAAACTGAACGCTCTTTCGTCAAACCGCAAAAATACATCTGTTCTGCTTGGCGGCTCATCTTACGCAATGGTCGGACTAATAGAAAACCTTATGCCCCGTCCTGCCGTAAACTTGGCGGTAAACGCGCAAGATCCGTATTTTGCTCTCCTATCCGCTGAAAGGGCAAAGGAGTCAGCCAAAAAAATAGATACAATCATAATTACCGGAGGCTATTATTTTTGGCATTTTGACTTGTCAGACAACCCGTCAAGCTATACAAAATCTGTTTTAACGCGAACAAATTACCCGGTGCTTAAAGATCTGCACAACTACACAGGCGATCTGCCGCCCGCCCTGCTGCGGGGCGTTAAGGAACCGCTTTTCGAGAGTATTTTTGATTTTAACGCAATGTGTGAGGATATTTACGGAAAAGTCTCGGAAAGGCTGGCCTTTCTGAGTTATTTTAACAATGAGATCCATAAGCGGCCGCCAAACGGAATGCTTAATTTTCCGTTCCGTGAGCAGAACGATGAACTCAATTACAAGGCAGCTAAAGCCCGCGCCGGTGCGCATAACGGTCAATATAACATCACACGCCTTGAAAACAATCTTAAGCTGCTGTCTGAATTTATGCTTAAGATGAACAGTAAAAACGTAAGGGTACTTCTGATAATTCCTCCGGTAACAGTGTTTTACAGGCATCACAGCGACCTCGGACTTAAGGAAACTTTTTATGAGAGATTGGAGCCGCTGAAACGGGAATTGGGGGTTGAGGTGATAGATTTGTTTGAAAGTACTGATTTTGACGTATCGGATTTTCAGGATTACGATCACCTGAATGACAGCGGCGCAAAAAAGCTTTCGCTGATCGCGGCACAGTGGATCGGTTAAACAGATAATAATGCGGAATTCAAAATGCAGAAATAAAACATTTTCTGTCAAAGAGCAGCTTATCTTCGCGTTATAAGCGCTTTTGATATTTATCCATTCTGACATTTTATTTCCGCGTTAATAAACGGAATGACTAAAAACTATGCATAACCTTATAGAATTTTTGGAAAATACGCGCAAAGAGAACGGCAGCAAAACCGCGGCCGAAGCGGCTGACGGTATTTTGAGCTTTTCAGAGCTTCGTCTATCCGCGCTGCAAATATCCGGGGCGATTTATGGAATGCGCGGAGCGTATTGCGAAAAGAAAATGATTGCGGTTTATCTGCCAAAGAGCGTTAAGTGCCTCTGCGCAATGCTTGGGGTGCTTTACAGCGGCAATACTTACGTTCCCATGGACTGCCGCGCACCCGCTAACAGAACCAAATTAATACTTGAGCTCACAACACCCTCATGTGTTATCACCGATATACAGGGCAAGCGGGTACTGGTTGACATTGGGTTCCAGGAAAACAAAATTATTCTGTGTGATGAAATCACCTTAAGTCAAGCAGTTATGTCCAATGAATCGGTCGAAAATGTCATACGGAAAACCCAGGACATCGACCCTGCTTACATGCTCTTTACCTCAGGATCAACCGGTGTTCCCAAAGGCGTTCTTATTCCCCACAGAAGAGTTATTAACTATATAAACTGGGCGCGTGATTTTTTTGAGATAGAAAGCAATGAGGTAATCGGCAGCCAGGCCCCCTTTTACTTTACTGTTTCCGCCATGGACATTTACCTGAGTCTCGCTACCGGTTCAAAGCTGTTTATAATTCCAGAGAACTTGTTCTCACGTCCAAAACTGTTAATGCAGTGCCTCAATGAACAGAATATTACGCTGATTTTCTGGGTGTCATCGGTTTACCACCATGCAGCAAAGGCGGACGCTCTTGACGGTATTAGCCTGCCCTCCCTCAAACACGCGTGGTTTGTAGGTGAACCTATGGCATCGGCAAGCCTTGGGTATTGGATGAAGAAATTACCAGCAATCTCATTTGCCAACCTTTACGGCTCAACGGAAACAGATATGACAGTTTGTTATCCAATAGCGAAAGCTCCTGAGCCGCATGATATGATTGCGCTTGGATTACCGTGCGCAAATGTAGATATTCTGCTTATCAAGGACGACAAAACCGCCGCGCAGCCAGGTGAAACCGGCGAAATTTGCATACGCGGAACATGCCTTGCGCTCGGATACTACAAAAATCCCGAGAAAACAAATGCAAGCTTTATTGAAAACCCGCTTAACGCCGAATATCCTGAAGTCATCTACAAGACAGGCGATCTCGGTGAAATGAGGGATGGTCTTTTGTACTTTCACGGACGAAGAGACCACCAGTTCAAGCATCTAGGGTACCGCATTGAAGCGGGAGAAATTGAGGCTGCAGCGCAGCGTTTTTCCGGAATAAAAAATGTCTGCGTTCTTTATGACGAAAAGAAACAGCAAATCGCGCTGTTTTACGAAACATCACAGGAAATTAACGAGATCGAATACCGCCGCGCCCTTGCCGCCGATCTGCCGATCTACATGCTGCCGGCAAAACTTATAAGGCTTGAAACAATGCCCTTTAACGCCAACAGCAAAAAAGACAGGATGCTGCTTAAAAAACAATATATGAAGGAGGCTTAATGAACATGACAAATGACCAAAAGCTGGCGTTTATAGAACGCGCGCTTAATATAGAACCTGACACTCTTACACAAGACACCCCGCTTGACACTGTAGCGCAGTGGGATTCACTCTCTATTTTAAATTTGCAGATCGAACTGGCGGCAATAAACGCGGATGTGCAGTTTAGCGATTTGCAAAGCTGCAATACAGCCGGCGAAGTTTGCGGAGTATTCTGATAACTACTCACAATTTCTTTCCGCGACCTGAACGGGCACATAGCCGCTGGGCTGTGTATCTACAGCCCAGCGCTCCAGCGCGGGGCAGGATGCACGCATAAAAATGCCCCCATGGATTATTGATCTCCCACATGCCGCTTTTGATGAATGCATCCCGACGGCAGCCCCGCGTTAAAACACGGGTCTGCGGATATGGCCAAAGCCTGCCATGCGCCCCTCCAGGGCGCGGAGAATGATATACAGGAATAACGTAAGGAACGAGATTAATCAAAAAAGCGCGGAGTACCGATGCACCCCGCGCCCCTACGATCACAACCAAAAAAGGCTGCCCGAAGGCAGCCCCTTTTGCACATCCCTGTATCATTTGTACTTTGTAAGGCAACGACCGCCGGCCGTTCCCTGCAAGTACATCGCACTCCCTTACCTTAACAGCTGCAGTACGTTCTGCGGAGCCTGGTTTGCCTGCGCGAGCATCGACTGAGACGCCTGCTGGAGGATGGAGTTCTTCGTGTACTCCATGATCTCCTTAGCCATGTCAACATCTCTGATACGGCTTTCTGAG
>JAIRVB010000040.1 GCA_031254105.1 Chitinispirillales bacterium | reverse complement strand
TTGTATGGGGTAGACCGCTGATCTACCCGCTCTTTTAAAAAGTAAGTATTATCCCGGGCCTGTAGCTCAGCTGGTTAGAGCACTGCTCTGATAAGGCAGGGGTCAGAAGTTCAAATCTTTCTTATTCTAAATTTACATTGTTATTAATTATTGGATTAAATAGGCGCTCTCTGTTCAAACAGAGGGCGTTTTTTATTTGTGTTCTATTTTATATTGATTGTTATCCGCATCTGAGTATGTAAATAGATATTTGAATAGAGAAACTCTGCGTAATGGAGCGGTCGCCATGGATATGCGTATTATTGATGTTGATTCAAAGGTAATTGGGCTTCGCGGGACAAATGTTCTTTTAGACAGCGATATTGCCGTATTGTACGGAGTCGAGACAAAACGTATAAATGAGGCGGTAAAAAACAACCCCGACAGGTTTCCTGAAGGATATATTATCTCCTTAAAAGAGAATGAGTTACGCAGTTTGCGGTCGAAAATTTCGACCGCAAATGTCAACATGTCGCGTGTTTTACCAAAGGCGTTCACGGAAAAAGGCTTGTATATGCTTGCCACAATACTAAAAAGTCCGCAAGCTGTACAGACTACGCTTGCGATTATTGAGACATTTACAAAAATCCGGGAATTGACGAGAACAGTCGGAGAATTAGCTAAGGCAACGGCTGCCGATGAAAAAAAACCGCTTATCCAAAAAAGCGGAGAAATAATATCAGATATTTTAAGCGATGCTTTAGATATCTCGGAAACAGAGACGACTTTTGAAATAAATTTGGCGGTGATGAGTTTAAAGCACACCGTCAGAAAGAAGACAGACATTGTAAAACGGACGCCGAAAAATAAACATATTAAAAAAGTCCTTGATTCTGTGATGTAAATTCAGTATATTATACAGTCTTATTTGGATAAGCAAACAGGTTTACCTGTTGATATTTGAAGAGGGACTGTAGCTCAGTTGGTTAGAGCACTGCTCTGATAAGGCAGGGGTCAAAAGTTCAAATCTTTTCAGTCCCACCATTTAAATAATTAATGTACAAATTACAATGTATAATGTACAAATAAAAGCAATAACGGTAAGTGATAGACAGTTTTTTTGTTTCCTGGCTTTATGTTTTAACTTTATTTGTACATTATACATTGTACATTGTAATTTGAATCTAACGGGGCTGTAGCTCAATTGGGAGAGCGCTAGCTTTGCAAGCTGGATGTCGCAGGTTCGATCCCTGTCAGCTCCATTTTTAATTTTGAAATATATAGGGTGCCGGTACAAATAGATAAGGCATTATCAAAGCGATAATTATTTGCTAATATGGTTTCTTCCAGTTTATTTTCATTTGCAATTCCGGTCATAATATAACTAAAATTTTCCGCGTCATTTTTTTAAAAAGTACTGTATTTCTCTTCATTCGAAGCTATGAAGAAGTTTGGATAAATTAATCCTCAAACGCTCTTTATAAGAGCGTAAAAGATCAGCACGCGAAATTACTTCCTGGAATGGAGGTAATGTCAATAAAATAGCGTAAAAGGCAGTGTCGATAGTTTTGCGCAAATCTTTTTTTGCCGTTTGTTTTGTGTCGATTATCCAGCCATATTACAACGCTTGTCATCTGTTCAGTATTTCCACAATACCACAAATTTTCCATTAAACTTTTCAAAATGGTATGCAATCAATGGCAATAACATTGTATATTTATGTAAGTCATGATATTATAAAGACAGTGGGCGGATAATAACTAACAGCTGAAAACTTGCAACTGGAAACTAAAAAGGATACTTGAATGATCATTGTAACTGGGGGCGCGGGGTTTATAGGCAGCGCTGTTGTGTGGGCGTTAAACAGGCGGGGAGTTGATGATATTCTTGTGGTTGACAGGCTTCATAGCGGTGATAAGTGGAAAAATCTCTCGGCGCTGAAGTTTTATGATTATTTAGACAAAGAAGATTTTATTGACAGGCTTGAGGCGGGGCAGTTCGCCTCTTCTGTTGACGCGATAATTCATCTTGGAGCCTGCTCCTCTACTACTGAGAGGGACGCCGACTATCTGATTGAGAATAATTACCGTTACACCTGCCGTCTTGCCGACTGGTGGGAGTTTGAGAGCCGGCAGCGTAATAAAGATATAAGATTCATTTATGCCTCAAGCGCCGCTACTTATGGCGGCGGTGAGCATGGATATGTTGATGATGAGAGACGTATACATGATTTGCGTCCTTTAAATATGTATGGTTATTCAAAACACATTTTTGATCTTTACGCGAATAAGCGCGGGCTGCTTAAAAATATTGTAGGTTTAAAATACTTTAACGTATTCGGGCCTAATGAAGAACACAAAGGGGATATGCGTAGTGTTGTCAGCAAGGTTTTTGCGCGGGCGCGTGATGAGGGAACAATTTCACTTTTCAAGTCATCGCATCCCGGCTATGGCGATGGGGAGCAGAAAAGAGATTTTGTATATGTAAAAGATGCGGTTGAGATGACACTGTTTTTTCTTGAGAACCATTCAGCCGGCGGCCTTTATAACGTAGGTACCGGAACAGCCAATACCTGGAACAGTCTTGCGGCCGCGTTGTTTGGCGCGCTGGGAAAGTCTGCCCATATTGACTATGTTGATATGCCTGCTGAACTTGCGGGCAAGTATCAGTATTTTACACAGGCGGATACCGGCAAAATCAGGGCGGCAGGCTGTAAGCATACCTGCATGTCCCTTGAAGAATCGGTTAAGGATTATGTTCAGGGGTATTTGTTGACAGGTAAGTATCTTGGGGATGAGTAAGTTTATAGTTTCCAGTTGTCAGAAAACAGATGGAGAATGGAAATGGGGAAATGAGAAATAAATTGAGTTATAAGTTTCTCTCTTTTGGCGGGGTAGAAATAATAGCTAGTACAGTTGTTTAATCTGGAAACTTACAACTGGTAACTGGAAACTTGTTTTTTATGAATCAACAAAACGGTATTAACGTTAAATTCAGTGATGACAAGATGAAAGCCGCAGTCTCCTTGTCCAGCGCTGCCGGTCAGTTTAACGCGGTCTCTGTTGTTGCGGAGCTTGTTCGTTACGGCATCGTGCATGGGTTAAACACCGCGTTGATACATAAAATGGTTGCGGAGTCGGTGTTTGACAAATTTGTGGAAGTTGCTCACGGTACGCATGCCAGGCGGGGATCTGACGCAAGGATTGAGATATTTGTCGATCTATCGTCAGCGGGCCGGTTTAGTGATTTTATAAATGTAACGGCTGGGGCTCATTTGGTAAGACGCATTCCTCCTGTTCCCGGGATTGACGGAATGGATGTATTCGGAAATGTTCTTAAGCTGCCTCCTGTTAAAGATATTCCTCTTTTGAGCGGGCAGGGAACCGCGGTTGACCCTAAAGATCCTAACTTACTGCTTGCTTCCCGCGCCGGCTCCTTCACCCGGCTTTCGGACGGTACGGTTGAGGTGCGCCAGAGCCGCAAAATTGATGGTAATATTGACGCAGGCACAGGCAGTATCTCCTTTCCGGGGGATCTTATTATTACCGGTTCGGTCTTCGCCGGTTTCTCAGTTGAGGTTGCCGGGTCTTTGAAAATACTGGGAGATGTGGGAGACGCGGTTATAAGGTGCCGGGGGGATATGATTTTACGTACCGGAGTGCGCGGCGGCGGTAACGCGATGGTTGTTGCGGGCAAAAGCATAAAGGTAAGGTATCTTGAAAAGGTCAAGCTGACAGCGGCGCAGGATGTATTTGTCACTGAGGATATAATTGAATCGAAAATTAACTGTAAAGGCGTAGTCAGGGCCAGATCCATTGTTGGGGGAAGTGTTACTGCTGCGAGTGGGATCTATGTTAAACATGTCGGCAGTAAGGCGGGGGTGCGCACTATTCTTGACGTCGGCGCTCTGTGCAATTATGAAAAAGAGCATGCGAATCTGGTTGATTGCATCAATGCTCAAAACATGATGAACGAAGGGTGTGTATCTGAGCTTTTCTGTTTTGTTCGCGACAATATGGATGAAAACGGTGTGATAGCTGAAGATAAGCTTCCTGATATGAATCAGTTTGTTGAAAATTTACTGGAATCTATAAATATACGCCGTGAATTTGAGAAGAGCCTTGAGGGGATAGAGGGGCTTTTAAAAACTGTATCGGATTCGATGATAGTTGCCGAAGAGGTTTATCCCAACGTACTTATGCGTTTGGGCTATACGGAACATCTTGTAAAGGATATGTTAACGAATGTATCTGTAAAGCCGGGAGAATCTGTTAATAAATGATAATATGCTTAAGTAAAGAAGCGGGGGTGAGGCGGATGAGGAAACTTTTTTTTGTGTGCGCCGTGACGCTTGCGGTGTTTGTTTTAACCGGGATAGCTAATGCTGAGAAAGAGAGTGTAGATTATATCCATTACAGGCTTGCTGTGCAGTACAAAAATGAGAAAAAGTATGAACAGGCTATTGAGGAGTTCAGGAAGGTTTTAGCTGCTTATCCTGATCACTACAACTCTTATATGCATTTAGCTCAGATTCGCGCCTTGCAGGGTAACCATAAGCTTGTTATCTTTAATTTGCAGAAAGCTCTAAGCTACAACCCCGGCTGGGGCAGGGCTCAGAAGATGCTTGCCGATGCGTACGCGGCTGACGGGCAGCTTGATAAGGCGATTGCGGAACTGCAGAGTTATCAGAGCGTCTGTGATCCTACTGAGAGGGATAGTTTGCAGACGGTTATTGGCGGACTCATGAACAGGATGAGGGGTGTCGGCGCTCAAAAGCCTGCAGCGTATGATACGCTTAAGGAGGCTGCATCTGCTGCTCCGGCAGTGCCGGCTCCAGCTTCCATAAGATTAAACCCTCAGGCTGAAGCCGCTATGGAAAAAGTAGTTTCTCTTTACGGACAGAAAAAATATGATTCAACAATAGTAGCTGTAAACGAAGTCCGCGCCATCCAACAAAACCATCCTGGAGCTTACTACTACGCGGGACTTGTCCGCAAAAGAAACTCACAATTAAAAATGGCAAAGATTAACTTTTTGAAAGCTGTTACCCATCCGAGCCTTGGCGCCGCCGCTCATTTTCATTTAGGTGATATTTTAGGTAGGGAGGGTAATAAAACAGAGGCGGTGAAGCATCTCAGAACTGCTCTTGCCTCAAAAGGCGGTGATTTTGACAGAAAGCAAGCAAGAGAGCTGCTTGATAGATACAGCGCGGAAACAAAAACCGCTCAGGCAGCGGCAAATAATAGTGACAGCGATGAGCAGGCTGTACCGGCTGAAAAGTATACGCCGATAGAGATCCGTATCGATTCCATGCTCTCAATGATGACAGTTGACACACTCACTGACGCCGGGCAGAAGCTTCTTGCCGGGATTCGCCTTTTTAAAGACGGTCGTTTCGACGACGCTATTCTTGAATTTAAAAAAGTTTTGGCTGATAACCCAAACGGCCCCATTGCGGCGCATTGTCTCTATAATACCGGAATCTGCTACTACAAGCTGCGTCTTTTTCAGGACGCACAGAATCAGTTCCAGCTTTTTCTGGATCGTTTCCCGAACCATAGGTTCACCCCTCAGGCATTTTTCTTCAAAGCGTGCTGTTTTCAGGAGCGGGGAGATTATCCGGTATCCGAGAGGCTCTTCCGTCAATTTATACAGAATTACAGAAGCCACGTTTGGGCAGGTAAGGCCTATGAGCGCCTGGGAGACAGCTACGTTGATCTTGAGCAGCATAAAAGGGCCGTTGACGCATACACACAAGCTCTTGCTATGGCTGCAAATAGTCCCCTTGATCAGGTGATTCTCAACTACAAGCTTGGTAACTCAAGCATAATACTTGGCAACATCACCCGGGCGCTTACTTTTTTTGCGGCTGCTATAGATGTGGGCGAACAAAACAACATTTACGTGCGCGTACCCGACAGTTACTATAAAATCGCTGACTTGAGGTTTCAGCAAAAGAATTTCGCGCAAGCTTTGGAGAATTACAAACGGGTTACAAGAAAGTACCCCTCATTTCAGGAAACGCCGTGGGGCCTTTTCCAGATCGCAAATATCCAGCGCAATCTGAAACAGTACCGGGAAGCAGTTGATACTTACAGAGAATTAATGCGTCTCTATCCGGACGATTACTGGTCAAAACAGGCAAAGTGGAAACTTGAGGATACGGTATGGGAGCATGAGTACCGTTCTGTTAAGAAATAATTTTGAATTATGAATTTTAAATTATAAATGATGGACGATAAATCGTAGAGGCAGCCCTTGCGGCCGCCCTCTCTAATGTCGAACAAACAAGTTGAATTTGGCCGCAGAATATATCAAGCGTTTATACAGGGAAGATTGTGTGGGGCAGGAGCGAATACGCAAAGCGCTTGCCTATACATCCCGATTATTGATAAGCCCGATTGGACATGCATCAATATGATCATTACCAAAAAAGGTAAATAAAAGTGTTTGAAGATGGGTTGGATAATAAACAGATAGTTGCTGAGTTGTGCGATTCTTTTGAGCGGCAGCTTTCGTTTTATAAAGAACTAAGGGACACGGTTCGTTCCACATTGAGCCGTCTGATCCTTGCGCGCGGCGACGCCGCGGCATTGATGGCCGGGATCGAAAAAAAGAAACGTCTTCTTGAAAAAATTGAACGGGAACGCGCGGCAAGCGCAAAGTTTGTGGAGTATTGGCAGGCGCACCGTGACGAGCTTTCAGGGGAAGAGGACGCCGCCGTACTGAACGGTATACTCACACAGATGGAGGGTGTAATAAGGGAATTTCTTGCGGAAGAGGAAAAATTAAAAAGTTTTCTTGAAAAAATGTTCAAAAAAGGTAGTGAAGGGCAGGGGTTGTGAACGAGGCTGAGGCAGGAAGCAATGTATCGTCTGATATTTCCGCGGAAGTCTTTGAGAGCCTCCGTAAGGCTTTTATTGATTTTCAAATAAGAAGTGAGAAACTTGAACGCGCATACGGCGCGATGCAGGAAGATTTCAAAAAAGTAAATCTTGAACTTGACCGTAAGAATCTGGAGCTCAAGGGCAGTCTTGCTAAACAGGAGGAAGCTGAAACCTACCTTGACAGTATTCTGCAGGCTATGGATAACGGTGTAGTGGGAGTTGACACTACGGGAGTGATCACACATTTTAACGCGGCGGCTGCACAGATTACCGGATTTGAGCCGGAAGCGGTTCTTGGCCGCAGTTACAGTGATGTTTTTGCCGATAAGAAGGGCGAGAGCGTTATCTTGTCTACGCTGAGAAGCGGCTGCGAGGTAAGACAGGATGAGAGGATTCTTTGGACAAAAAATAACCAGCCGGTTCCTGTCATGTTTCATACCGCTGTATTAAGGGACAGCGGCGGCAACGGTCTTGGCGCGGTTGAGGTTTTCAGCGACTTGTCTCGCGTAAAGGCGCTTGAGAAAGAGATGCATCAGGCAAAAACAATGGCTGCGCTGGGAGAGATGTCCGCTACCATAGCTCATGAGATCAGAAATCCGTTAGGCGCCATGGGAGTGTGGGCCGGGCTTTTAGAAAGAGACATGGAGCCCCAGGATCCAAGACGCAAAACTTTGGGCCGAATCACGGAAGGGCTCTCAAAATTAAACAAAATCGTCTCTAATCTCCTTGTTTACACACGGCCTATGGCCTCTGAATTTCGAAGAGTGCCTCTTTACAGCCTGCTTGAGGAGATAGTAGATTTTACTCAGGTAGAGATCGAGCGGTTAGAGCGGCAGATTATTGTAAAAAAGAATTTTACAGGGTTTGAAGAACTTCATGTTTTAGTTGATCCCGAAAAGATCAATCAGGCGATTATAAATTTATGTCTTAATTCGGTGCAGGCGATGGAAAATGGCGGTACGCTAAGTGTCGATCTTGAAAGGGATGTTCATGAGAGCAGGTACGTTTCATTTTCTATCCGCGACACAGGCTGCGGGATAAGTAAAGAAAATTTAGACAAAATATTTGACCCGTTTTTTACAACAAAAGAAGATGGAACCGGACTTGGTCTTGCTATAGTAAAGAAAATAATAGAGTCCCACGGCGGACTTATCGACATACAAAGCGTGCTGGAAAACGGAACGCAGATCCGCTGCTTTCTGCCGGTAGCGTAAGCGCGTTTTTGACAAAACAATTGTTTTTTTGTGCTCTGAATTTTATAAAAGGGGAGTTATGGAAAAGAAAAATATCTTAGTGGTTGATGATCAGGAACATATCCGGGAAGCTATCGCTGAGACTATGCGCAGGGGCGGTTATGAGGTCAAAACCGCTAAGAGCGGCCCTGAGGCGGTTGATCTTTTCAAACAGGAACAGTTTGATCTTGTAATCTCAGATTTCAGCATGAAACCGATGAACGGCGTAGAGCTGCTTGAGAAGATAAAACAGATAGACGCGGAGGTGCCTTTTTTAATTGTTACAGCTTTCGGCTCTATAGAAACCGCTGTTGACGCAATGAAAAAAGGGGCTTATGATTTTCTGCAAAAAGGCGATTCTCTGCTTAAAGAGCTTGAAATCACAGTGGAGAGAACCCTTGAGTACCGCTCTCTTTTGTCTGAAAATAAAAAGCTTAAAAAAGCGCTTGTCAAAAAATGGGATTATATCGGCGACTCCCCCACACTTGAAAAAATTCGCGGCGATATTAAAAGCGTGGCGGACAGCCGCCTTACGGTTCTTATCACCGGTGAATCAGGTACAGGTAAGGAGCTTATCGCAAGGTCAATCCATTACCAGAGTAAGAGGAGCCAGGGGCCGTTTATAAAAATCAACTGCGCCGCGCTTCCCGAAGGGCTAATTGAATCGGAGCTTTTCGGACATGAAAAGGGCGCTTTTACAGGCGCGATAAAAACAAAGGCGGGAAAATTTGAAGCCGCGAACGGCGGTACTTTACTTTTGGATGAGATCAGCGAAATGCCTGTAGCCGCTCAGGCGAAACTTTTGCGCGCGCTTCAGGAGAAAGAGATTCAGAAGGTCGGGGGAGATGATCCTATAGAAGTTGATGTGAGGATAGTGGCGACATCAAACAGGAATCTTGAAGAGGAGATAGAAAATGGACGTTTTCGCGAAGACCTTTACTACCGCCTGAATGGTTTTCCCGTGCATCTTCCTCCTTTGCGTGAGAGAAAAGATGATATTTTGAAGCTTGCGGAACATTTCATAAAAAAGTTTAATGATGAGAATGGTTTTAGTGCGGACGGGTTGTCGGATGGGGCTAAAAAACTTCTCCTGTCACATACTTGGCTTGGTAACATAAGAGAACTTGAACACTCAATCGAACGCGCTGTAGTGCTTACCCGTACAGGGCTTATTGAGCCCGATTCATTCGCTTTCTCTAACAGGGGTGCGCGCGGAAAAGCGGCTGATACCGGTATTGAGGCAGGCATCACAATTGCCGACGCGGAAAAACAGCTTATCTTGAAAACACTGGAATTTTGCGCTCAAAACAGGACTAAAGCTGCGGATATGCTTGGGATTTCTATACGCACGCTTAGAAATAAGCTTAATGAGTATGCGCTGCCGCAGGAGGAGAGCGGGGTTGCGGAGAATGAGGCGGTTTAGGGGATGATAGGGGCGTACAAGAACTTCTGTAAACTATATTCATTCAACTTGAAAAAGATATTAATGCAGAAATAATAATGCAGAATGCAGAAATGAGGTGATCTGATCTTTTATTTATTGCATTCGGACATCTATTTTGAGGTTGAATTATTATAATTCCTTTCATGGTAAAACCATAGGTAAGATTTACACAGTTACACCGTTCCGAAATAACCATTCCGGATCAATATCTTTCTGACAGCTTTGTTCCATGCGGCATAAAATTCATCTTCGCGTAAAACGAGCCATGCCAATACCAATTTCATCTGCCTTAATGGTAAACTACCTGCAAGAAGCTTGCAGTTTTATATTCGGCATAACCTACATGAATATGCGGTTTAATAAACATGAGTATAAGGAAATTGTCAGTGAACTTACAGCATAGTTTAATCATTACCCAAAATTTCAACCGATCTTCAGTTCATGACTTGTTGGCAGAGAATCAATCCCCCCCCCCTTAATTCCTTTATAAAGAGCAACCGAATTCGCGAGCTCCGCCGACTCAAACGCGTCATAACCGGCAGCAATACTGTGAAGGAATCCGCCGTTAAAAGCGCTCCCTACAAGTGTTGGGGAGGTGAAGCTTTGATCAATATCAGGCACGGGAAACTCTCTTATCTTTCCTTCATATCCTACCATACACCCGCAGCTTCCCATTTTAACCACAACAATATCTACACCCCTGTCCCACAAAAAACCGATTACCTCCCATGGCTTATCATGCCCGAAAAGCGCTTTGGATTCCTCCGGGGATGAGAGAAATATTACATCGACAAGCGGCAGTACGCTCCACAGGCATTCTCTTGCGTCATCAAGTGATTCCCATCGGTTAAGCCGCAGATTTGGGTCGTAGGCGACCATCGTGTTATTGCAGTGAGCGAAGTGAAACGCTTGAAACACCGTATGGCGCGTTGCTTTTGATACAGACTGCAATTCACTTGACGCGTAAACTATTTTACTTTTTTCAACCAGATCATCATAAGTGCGTGAAGGTTTAATGTGCCGGTTTGCGGTGCCGGGGTGGTGGATGAGGTATTCGCGGCTTTCAGGGTGACTATTACTTGTAAAGTAGAGGCCGTTATACCCCTGACATGGGATAACATGATCGGTGTTTATCCCCTGAGAGGTGAGCTGGTTACGGATAAAGGAGTAAAACGGGTCGTGAGCGATTGCCGAGATAAGCTGTACGCCTGAGCCAAGCCTGGCCGCGGCGGCGGCAACGACAATATCCGCGCCGCCGATATCTTTTTGGAAAGAATTGTTCTTAACCACATCGTTTTCGCAAGCGAATTCTACAAAGCATTCGCCTATAACAAGTAAGTCATAGTCTTTTTGGGGGATAGGTATCATAAAACACACCTGTTTTCATAATTGAGTAATTACGGAAAAGCTTGAAATTGATACGGATGTATGAAAATAATAAAAACCTTCTATTACTGGTACAATTCATTTACCTTTTTGGCATAAATCCCTAGTGCAGCGAATTTGTTTAGGGAGTTGCGCATTTTTCACCTGTTTTTCATGTTGAAAAGTGTTATTTTATATAGTGTTATCGTCATTATAGGGAACGGTCAGCGATCGTTGCGCATATAATGTTTACCAAATTGGATAGTAACATATGAAAATAATTGCAGATCAGAATATCTATCAGGTTAGAGAGGCGTTTTCCGATATGGGTACGGTTGTTACCGCGCCAGGTTACAAGATCGGCCGCCAGCTTCTTGTAGATGCCGATATACTCCTCACCCGTTCAACTACACAGGTTACCCGTGAACTCTTAGAGGGTACGCCTGTAAAATTTGTCGCAAGCGCGACTATAGGCGTAGACCATGTTGATACGGAGTTCCTGCGTGAGAACTGTATAGGTTTTGCCCACGCTCCCGGTTCTAACGCCGATTCTGTCGCGGAATATGTGACAGCCGCGCTGCTTGAGATTTGCGTTAAAAGCGGCCGCACCCCTGCCGATTTGACCCTTGGGATCATAGGCGCGGGAAATGTAGGAAGCCGTGTTTACCGCAGGGCGCGCACCCTTGGTATGGAGTGCGTTTTAAACGATCCGCCCCAAAGAGCGCTTACCGGAAATGAGATATATAAAACTCTTGATGAAACTCTTGAACGCAGCGATATTATATCGCTTCACGTGCCGCTTATTGAGTCGGGCGATAACGCCACCTGTCATATTGTAAACAGTGATTTTGTTTCACGCATGAAGCAGGGAGCCGCGCTTATTAACACATCGCGCGGAAGAGTTCTTGACGAAAACAGTTTTAGAACGGTATGCTCGCGCCTTGGCATAATTGTTCTTGACGTTTTTGAAAATGAGCCTGCAATAAGCGTCGAAACTCTGCGTCTTGCCGATATCGCTACGCCTCATATTGCGGGCCACTCCCTTGATGGTAAACTCAGGGGCACGGATATGATTTATGCTAGAGCAAACGCTTTCTTCTTTAAGCGCGGTATTTGGGATTGCGAAAAGTGCGATATGCATCTTCAGAAACACATCATTGATTTAAGCAAGTCTAAAAATCCGATTCACGATGGAGTTAAGAAAGCGTATTCCATCATGAAAGATGATGAAAAACTCAGACACATCTACTCGGTGCCTAAAGATGAACAGATGAAGTTTTTTGAGGAGCTGCGGAGCGGTTATCCCAAAAGACTTGAGTTCCCGCACTTCACGCTCCTTCTTGGGGAACACCAGAGTAAGGAAGCCGCTGTTTTGAAAGATTTGCGTTTTGAAACTGAGGTAAAACCGGCGGCAAAAGATGCAGCCGCAAAAACGGTCTGAGCGGCTGTATGGTGTACGTGGTAATGGGAGTTGCCGGATGCGGCAAAACTACCGTTGGAAACCTGCTTGCAAAGCGTATCTGCGCCCATTTTGTTGATGCTGACGACTATCATCCGCAGTCCAGTATCTCAAAAATTAAGCAAGGCGTACCTCTTACCGATGAGGACCGTTTTTGCTGGTTAGGATCGCTTTCTGCGATTATTTCAGAGTACCTCCGCAGGGCTGAAACTCTTGTTTTAGCGTGCTCAGCTCTCAAAGGTAAGTATCGCAGAACGCTTACGGGATGCTCCCCCCTTGGAGTGCGTTTTATATATCTTAAATGCAAAGTTGAAACTGTTAAGCGCCGTCTTGCCGAAAGAGAGGGACATTTCGCTCCGCTCGCTATTGCCGATTCTCAGTTTGCGGATCTTGAAGAGCCTCGTCTCGCTTTTACCGTGGATGGGGAGAACTCACCTGAGTTTATAGTTGATCAGGCGGTTAAATGGATTTACGGCTGGTTTTGCGGATGTTGAGTATTTATCCTTTCCGCGCCGCTTTGGGCTCGGAGAAACGAGATTAACTGAGGGGAGCGTTTATGGATAACAAATGCGACATAGGGGTGATCGGCCTTGCGGTAATGGGGCGCAATCTCATTCTCAACATGAACGACAAAGGCAAGAGCGTTGCGGTTTATAACAGGACTGTCTCAAAGGTTGATGATTTTCTTAAAGGCGATGCTGCTGGCAGGGGTACGATCGTTGGTACGCATTCGTTAAAGGAGCTTTGCGCCAAACTTAAAAGACCGCGTAAAGTGATGTTGATGGTAAAGGCTGGAACAGCGGTTGATGAGTTTATTGAACATGCGCTGCCATTTCTGGAAGAGGGCGATTGTATAATTGACGGCGGCAACAGCTTTTTTAAGGATTCTATCCGGCGTACTGATTATCTGACTAAAAAAGGGATTCTTTTTTGCGGCGCCGGTATTTCCGGCGGTGAAGAGGGGGCAAGGCACGGCCCTTCGATTATGCCTGGCGGAAATCCTGAGGTATGGCCTCTTTTAAAGGATATTTTTCAGTCGGTAAGCGCAAAAACCATAAGCGGTGAACCGTGCTGCGATTGGGTTGGAACTGATGGGGCGGGGCATTATGTCAAGATGATCCACAACGGAATTGAGTATGGCGATATGCAGCTTATCAGCGAGGCATACTCGTTACTAAAAGATGTTATTGGTATGGATTATACTGAGATTGCAGAAACTTTTAAACAATGGAACAAAACAGAGCTTGACAGCTATCTTATTGAGATAACCGCCAAAATATTTTATTTTAAGGATGATGACGGTGAACCGCTTGTAAAAAAGATTCTTGACAGGGCGGGACAAAAGGGAACAGGCGTATGGACATCTGTAAATTCTCTTGAATTAGGAGTGCCTGTAACTCTTATCACAGAAGCTGTTTACGCGCGGGCTTTATCGGCAAGGCTTGATGAGAGAGCTGCAGCGTCATTAATTCTTAAAGGGCCGGAAATTTCTTTAACACACGATAAATGGCAGATGGCTGAGGATATACGAAAAGGCCTGCTTGCGTCAAAAATCATCTCATATGCCCAGGGGTTTATGCTGATGAAAGAAGCGGCGAAAGAGTATTCATGGAATCTTGATTTTGGCAATATCGCTTCTTTATGGCGTGAAGGCTGCATAATTCGCAGCGTCTTTTTAGATAATATAAAGAGTGCGTTCAAAAAAAATAGTGATTTACAGAATCTATTGTTTGACGATTATTTTAGCGGCATACTTGCCGATTGTCAGGAATCCTGGAGAAGGGTAGCGTGTTCAGCGGTTACATCAGGCATTGCGGCCCCCGCTCTCTGCGCGGCGCTTAGTTTTTATGATGGTTACAGGCGCGCTGCCTCACCCGCAAACCTTTTACAGGCTCAGCGGGACTATTTCGGAGCGCACACCTATGAGCGCGTTGACAAACCCAGAGGGGAGTTTTTTAATACAGATTGGACCAGGAACTAATTTACACCAAGCTTTTTCACAGCTTCAGACAAAGGAACAGAAAAGCTCAATTTGTTGACATCGCATTTTGTATATCATCATTGCGTATATCCAACCGGTACTTAACAATTCCTGCGCTTAGCCAAAACATTTCTCGCTTCTATTCATTACTTAAATACTATTTTTGTAATTAAGACCAGATGCCTCCAACAATATACCGGTGGACAACGAATTATTAGTGTGGACGAAAACAAAACCTCATATGAAAAAGTAGTAATCGCAGGTCTGCATCTTGCCGGAAGCAGCACAACGCTTTTTGAGGAGGATATGCAGGAGATGGCGATGCTTTGCTCAACCGCGGGCGCGCAGATCGCCGCGACATTTGTGCAGAAAAAGGAGAGTATTGCCGCCTCAACCTACCTTGGTGAGGGTAAGCTTCACGAGATACGCGCGTTTATGCAGGAAAATGAGGTAAAGACGCTCATTATAGACGCGCAGCTTTCTCCGGGACAGATGCGCAATATCGAAAAAATCACCAAAAGCAAAGTGCTTGACAGAAGCCAGCTTATCCTTGATATTTTCGCTTTGCACGCAAAAACAGTTGAAGCTAAGGTGCAGGTGGAGCTTGCGCAGATGAAAAACATCTATCCGAGGCTTACCCATGCGTGGGCTCACTTTTCTGAGGGGTTTGGCAGCGGCGGAATAGGAATGCGGGGGCCGGGAGAGAAGCAGCTTGAGGTTGACAGGCGTCTTGTTCAGAAGAAAATAGCCGATCTTAAGGAGCGGCTTAAAAAGATAGAAAAAAACAGGGTCGTGCAGCGAAAGAGCCGCAGTGCCATGTTTAAGGCGTCTCTTGTCGGATACACTAACGTTGGTAAATCATCGCTGTTAAACGCGCTTTGCGGATCAGACGTGCTTGTGGAGGATAAGCTTTTCGCGACTCTTGACACAGCTACCCGAAGAGTGTATATCCAGGGGGCGGGAAACGCGGTAATATCCGACACAGTTGGTTTTTTACGTAAATTGCCGCACGATCTTGTAGCGTCTTTCAGAAGTACTCTAAGCGTAGCGGCTGAATCAGACCTGTTGATAGTTGTTCTCGACGCGTCAAGCGCATGGATTGACCAGCAGCTTGAGACTGTGAACTCGGTGCTTGAGGAACTGGGGGCGGGTGATGTGGAAAAATTTTATCTATTCAATAAAGCTGACCTTGTGGATGATCCTTTTGTTCGCAAGCAGCTGCGGTTAAGTTTTCCTGATTCTCTTTTTGTATCATCATTCAGTGCGGATGATATGCGCGGTGTAAAGGAATTGCTCTCCGAGGTTATTATCCGTCAGCAGCAAAAGCGTAAGGCGGAGTCGATTATTAAAGAAAAAACCAAGGGATACCAGCATGACCGCCGTCATGTGGCGTAGGCGAAGAGGATAGTTCGGAATTGGGAATAATATTCAGCGTTACGCAGTGTGAGCCGGAGGGCGCTTTATAATGAACACTTTTTCTGTTTTGCGTCCTGAACATATGCTGCCTGTCCGCAATCTGTCTCTTAGGGCTAAAATGATTGTTGAGGGGACGATTGCGGGGCTTCACAAAAGCCCGTTCCATGGTTTCTCCTCTGAGTTTTTGGAATACCGCCCTTATTTAAACGGTGAACCTGCGCGTAAAATTGACTGGCGCAAATACGCCAAGTCTGATAAAAGCGTTGTGCGGCTTTATGAGGATGAAACCAACATGGGTGCCCATATACTTATTGATAAAAGCGCTTCAATGGGGTTTGGCAGCAGCGCCTCAATGACAAAATTTGACTATGGCCGCACACTTGCCGCGGCGTTTGCCTGGATACTTATCCGTCAGAAGGATGCCGTGGGTTTAGCCGCTTTTGATGAGCGGATACATTGCTACTTATCTCCTAAATCAACTAATTTACAGTTAAAAAACATAATCTCTCATTTAGAAACCGCTGCCGCTCAAAACCAGACCAAATGCGGTGACGCTATTAATGATGTTGCCGCAATGATTAAAAGGCGCGGTCTTTGTATTGTGATATCAGATTTTTTTGACAGCCCGGAGAACATTGCCAGGGGGCTGCGGCATTTGCGTTTTAAGCGTCAGGATATTTTAGCCATCGCTGTTGCGGATCCGATGGAGCTTGATTTCAGCGGGAGATCCGATTTTCGTTTGAAAGATCTTGAAACCGGACAGATGATAACTATTGATTCACAGACCGCCGCAAAGTTTTTTAATCAGGGTTTCGCTTCTCATCACGCTGAACTTAAAACCATTTCACGCGAACTTGAGATTGATTTCGCGGTAGTAACTACCGCTGAACCCTTTCACACCTCTCTGATGCGCGTTATTGAAAAAAGGAGGCGTCTTTTTTAGCTATGCTATCCTTTTTATCAAGCCTGTCTTTTTTTCAATCGGCATTTCTTTGGGCGTCTTTCTTTACCGCCGTCATACTGTTTTTACATTTTTTCAGGCGTAAAGCCACAAAACGCATGGATATCTCCACACTGCGTTTTTTCTCAACAGCGGCAGTCAGTCAGTCCAAAGCAAAAAAACTGCGTCAGTTACTTTTATTAATCTCGCGGCTGCTTCTGATTATTGTTCTTATACTTATTTTTGCGGGACTTCATGATAAACGCGGCCCGCTTGTGGCCCTGCGTGATCCTCAAAGCACTCTTTACAGTTGGGTTGACCCTGCCGTAAGCATGGAATATATGGAAAACGGGAAAACTTCGGGCCAGCGTGCGGAAGATATTCTCGGTTCATTAGTAAATATTCTTCCAAGTACTGTTGATCACTATTATTTTGATCACGAAAGCGGCCGTTTTCTTTTATCAAGAGAGAAGGGAGCGCGTGAGTTTGCCGGCCGTTTCGGCCCCTCTAATCTTGAGGAAGCTGTCAACGCATTTATAGCAGCTTCTGCGTTTGCGGCTAATGCGCAGTTTGTAATGATAAGTGATTTTAAGACGAGTACAGCAGCTCTTTTTGATTCGCTTTCAGAGAGACTTGTTGAAACAAACAAGAATGTGATCTGCGTTTCGGTAACGCCTTCAAAGCCGTGGAATCACTCTGTAAAAGTGAGTGGGAGCTCAACTCTCAAAAACGGAGTTTCCGCTGTCATTCATGCTGATGGGGCTGATTTGGATTCCTCATTTGTTGAGCTTGTCGCGGGGGATTTACGAATCGGACAGAAAAAAATCGTTTGCGTTAATGGTGATTCCGTTCAGGTGACATTTGATATGCCGTCAGGAGTAATAAGCAGCGGTTCTTGGGGAAAAATCGAACTCCAGGCAAGAGACCCTTTACCTTTTGATAATATTGGTTATTTCGCGTTGACAGCAGAGAGGGGTAGAACCGTTCTTGTCGTAGGGAATGCCAAGCGTAATAAAGTTATTGCGGCAGCGCTTAAAGCGGCGGCTCCGGACTTTTGGACGAATGTTTCGCTGAAGGAGGGGGGTGAACTGTCTTATGAGGATTTGAATTCAGCGGATTTAGTGATTGTAAATAGTTTCAGCGGTCAATCCAGAATACTTGAGTCTTTTATTTCAGGAAGTGGCATCGACAGAGGAATTATCATTTGTTTGGATCATTATCAGGAACGGGATTTTGGAGTAGATTTTTTACAGCGAAGCGGCTTTTCAATGCCTGCCGCCAAAACAATCGAAAAAGGGGCTAATCCTGTATTAACTGATACGAAATCGGATCTTTGGATGGGATTTCCTAATATCTCAAGCAGTAAAGCCCGTATCTACCGCTATCGAAATCCTGTTCCCGGAACGCCTCTTGTAAGAGCGGGCAATTTCCCTTTAGCTACATTTGTAAAAAATCCCAAACTTGAATTTGTGCTGTTATCAACTCCTATAGGAATAACAGATGCAAATAACCTATGTGAAACCGGATTTTTTGTACCTTTTGTAGATAGATTGAGCAGATTCGCGCTCAAAGGAAACGCGCAAACGGAAAATATCTGGTACGCGGGGCATATTCAACGTAATCCGTTTTTCGGAACAGAACGCAGCGGTGCGCTTTATGATAAAGACGCTAAACTTATCTCCGCGTGGTCAGCTCAACCCTTTGTAAAAGTTGACAAACCCGGCATATACTCACTTACATCTTCAACCGGAGAAACATCGGTAATATCAGTCTCAACTCATCCTGACGAAACAGAAATGAAATTTAAGCGCCCGGTCATCCCCAATGAACGAGGTATCTATTATTTCGAAGCGCAGGAGCTGCTTGAACAAATCAAAAATCTTTCAAATAATATCTGGTCTAACTGGCTTTGGGTAATTTTAGGAGTTGCGCTTTGCGCTGAGGCTTTGTTGTTCAGAAAATAATAGCAATTGACATATAGATAACATTACAGATACGGAACGATCACCGGGGCGGTTGATGATTTCCAGATAAAACTCTCTTTGCCTTACATATGTTTTTACCGCGGTAATGGGAAAGTTTTCGCTAATAAAAAAATTGATTCGTTACCGGGTTATACGCGGATTTTACCGCAAAGGTAGCTCTTTGCGCGGTTTTTATGTATTTTCTATTAATTATATACAATTAATAAAAAGGAGCGGGGTATGTTGCGGGGTATTTCGATTGCGTTATGCGCGTTTGTGGCTGCGCTTCCTGCGTTTACACAGGTAAAATCATCCTCGCCGTTAGTTTTGGATGACGGTATCGAAATCATTACAATAGACGAAATTCCCGGAAGGATGATGGATGCCGGGTTGTTTAGCGGGCCGCTTACCAATGAGCGGAGACTCGAGTATATGCCTGATGGCAAAGCGCCTTCGGCTGTTAATGTGTTTTTAGTGAAGATTGGTTCCAAGACATACCTTATTGATGCCGGTTTCGGCAATGCGATAAAGGAAAATGTGATTGATCCGTCTAAGATAGACGCAATTTTTATTACGCACGAACACGGCGATCACGTATCAGGGCTTTTAAAAGAGGATGGGACGGCTGTCTTTGCCGCTCCGGTATTTATCAATAAAAAAGAGAGGGAGTATTGGAGCGCCGGCAAAACGCCTAACTCCGGTTTGCAAAAAAAGACCGCCAAAGCTTACGGAAACCGCTATAAAACATTTTCGTATGGTGATTCTCCGGCCCCCGGTATTGTCGCCATATACGCGTCTGGGCATACGCCGGGACACACTGCGTTTTTGATTGGCACAGGAAAGAAGAAGCTTCTGATAGCCGCTGACTTTTTGCACGCTGCCGCGCTCCAGTTTCCTAATCCCGATGAGTGCGCAAGTTTTGATATGGACAAAAAAGCCTCTATTGAAACACGCAAAAGGTTGATTCAAATGTCTATAGACAACAACTGGCTGATTGGCGGGATGCATCTCCCCGCGCCGGGCTATGGCAGGGCAAAGAGCAATGGTAAGGGTGGATTTGATTTTACGTTGGGCGAGTAAGATCAAATGTTCACATGATAATAATGCCATTACTAAAAATATATCAAAAAACAGTAAGATAGGTACCGGTATGCAAGCAAATAACGAGTATTTAAATAAATTACGCCAATTCAAACAATTGTATTCTTCTGAATACGGCATTGAACGGATTGGAATTTTTGGTTCGGTAGCGCGCGGAGAACAGACTTCCCACAGTGATATTGATATCTACTATGAAGGAAAATCGCTTGGACTCAAGTCTATGGTGGAGTTGCCCATGCAGCTTGAAAAGTTTTTGGGCGCTCCGGTTGATGTAATAAGAAAACATGGAAATTTGCGCCCCTCTTTTGTTAAACGTATTATGCGGGATATTATCTATGTCTGATAATACTCTTATAATCGAACTCCTCGAACAGGTAGAGCGGTTAATTGAAAGTTTGCTTGAAGCTGTATCACAAATAGAGAATATCAGCGAATTGCCGGAGTCGCCGGATGGGATGCTGCGGCTAAACGGAATTTGCATGTCGTTCATAGTTATCGGAGAAGAGGTCAAGCGAATAGACAGATATACGGAAAGTCAATTACTGCCCAATTATCCATTAATTCCATGGAAGAGAGTAATGGGAATGCGTGACAGAATGGTTCACGGATATTTTCAAATAGATATTGAAGTAGTTTTTGACGCTCTGAAAAACGATATACCGCCGCTTCTCGCGGTAATAAAACAAATGAAAGATGATTTATCACCATGAAGCATCCCTATCTTGAAATGATTAACAACCGCGAACCAATTATTTTTGACGGCGCGCTTGGAACCGAAATTCAAAAATTTGAGCCGTCAAAAAAAGATTTTGGCGGATATGACGGCTGCAATGAATACCTTAATATCACCCGTCCGGATCTTATAGAGACGATACATTGTAAATATTTGGAAGCTGGGGCGCATGTAATAGAGACAAACACGTTTGGCGCAAGCAGGCCAAAGCTTGAGGAGTTTGGTCTTGGTGATCGTGCGCTTGAAATCAACAAAGCCGCCGCCGCTGTTGCCCGTGGAGCTATTAACAAATGCGGAGGGACAAAAAATAGATTTGTCTGCGGATCAATAGGCCCGACAGGCTTTCTTCCTTCATCAAACGATAAAGAGTTATCAACGGTAACTTTTGAGAAATTAGCTGATATCTTTCAGGAGCAGGCGCAAGGATTGCTTGAGGGCGGAGCGGATCTGCTTCTTATCGAAACATCTCAGGATCTTTTGGAGGTGCGTGCCGCTATTTACGGTATCCGCCGTCTTGAGAGGTTGACTAACCAAAAAATACCGCTTCAGGTGCAAATTACTATGGACGCAGGCGGGCACATGCTTTTGGGCAGCGATATATACGCTTTTCTTGGCGCTGTTCAGGCGATGGGCGCGGATATAGCGGGTCTTAACTGCAGCACAGGGCCTGATGAGATGGCGCCATGGATTGATAAATTGCTTGAAAAGTCAACGCTTCCTGTTTCTATGCTGCCTAACGCGGGCCTGCCCTGTAATATTGACGGTAAAGCTGTTTACAAAATGGAATCTGCTGAGTTTGCGGATAAAGTGCTTCCGTTTGTCGCGCAAAAAGGAGTATCGGTTGTCGGCGGCTGCTGCGGCACCTCTCCCGATCACATACGCGCTCTTGCGCAAGCTCTTGAAAATGTTAAAGCCGCCCGGAGACAAAAACGCAGCTGTTTTTTGTCCACTTCGATTTCCGGTATTGATCTGGAGCAGGCATCAAGGCCGATTATTATTGGTGAACGGCTTAACACTCAAGGATCAAAAAAGACTAAAGAACATGTGTTGAACCGCAATTTTGATGAGTTGTATCAGATAGCAAAAGAGCAGATTGACCATAAAAGCAGCCTTGTTGATATCTGCGTAGCTGCTAATGAGCTTGATGTGAGCGAAGCGCAGACGATGGGGGATGTAGTTAAGTTTTTGAGCGACAGAATCGCCGTTCCGTTTTGTATTGATACAACGGAACCTGCTGTTTTAGAAGCAGCGCTCTATAAAAGTCCCGGATCAGTGCTTATAAACTCAATAAACCTTGAGCATGGCGGCGAAAAGGCGCGAAAAATTTTACGGTTAGCGGCAGATTTTGGCTGCCCTGTTATCGCGCTTACTATTGATGATGCGGGTATGGCAGCAACGGCGCAGCGTAAGCTTGAGGTTGCCTCCGCGTTAAGAAAACTTGCCTGTGATGAGTTCGGTTTGCCGGAACATTTTTTGTATATTGATCCTCTCGTATTCACGCTTGCAACGGGTGAAGTCCATATGGCCGGTGCCGCAAATGAGAGTCTTAAAGCTTTGCGGATGATAAAGAAGAGTTTCCCAAATGTCCGCACCGCAATGGGTGTGAGCAATGTCTCATTCGGTCTTAAGCCGAAAGCGAGAAGAATCCTCAACAATCTTATGCTTCATCATGCTGTTTTAGCTGGACTTGACGCCGCAATTTACAATCCTTTACATATTGATGATGTGAATAAATATGATTCGAAAATTCGTGAGCTTGGTGAGGATTTGCTGCTTGACAGGAAGCGGGATGCGCTGCAAAGGTTTGTTGAATTCTTTGAGAATGAAACAGTATCTGCGGTATCTGAGATAAAGAAAACAACTTCCGTTCAATCAACGCTGTTATCATCACCTCAAGAACGTCTGCGCGGCGCGGTTCTCAACAGAGACAAACGCGGCCTGACAGAAACGATAAGAGAGCTTCTCAAAACCACTGCCGCAACAGATATCCTCAACACTATCCTTTTACCCGCAATGTCTGAAGTGGGTGAAAAAATGGCTGATGGGGAGATGATATTGCCTTTTGTTCTGCAAGCCGCGGAAGTGATGAAAGAAGCTGTGTCCATACTTGAGCCGCATCTTAAGGAAGCGGGCAGCGCGGCCAAAGGGAAAATTGTAATAGCGACTGTCTACGGAGACGTTCACGATATAGGTAAAAATTTAGTCGCGTCAATCCTGCGCAATCAGGGTTTTGAAGTGGTAGATCTTGGCAAACAGGTTGCAATCGGCACAATTGTAGAAGCTGTAAAGCGTGAAAAACCTGATGCTGTCGGACTCTCCGCGCTTCTTGTCACCACAAGCCGCCAGATGGCTGAATGTGTTAAGGAGTTTAGCCGTCTTGGCATTAATGTTCCGGTTATCATTGGCGGCGCGGCTGTCAATAAGGAATTCGCTTCGAGGATAACTAGGCTTGACAATGGTTCTGACTACGCTTCCGGTGTGTATTACGCAAGAGATGCCTTTGACACGTCAAAAATTCTTAATTCTGTTTCATCGTCAAAAAGATAGAGGAGAAAGAGGGATAACAAAAATGTATCTTTTATCCATCCTCACGTGAAGGCTGGATTCCATTGTTCTTAACCCGTCATCTTGGAATGGAACAATAGACTCCCGCCGACGTGCGGGTGGTGTTTAAAAGCAAATCTTTTGTTACACTCACTGTACAAAGATGGAATACGATTATTTTATAGAACCGCCTTTTTTCGGCACAGGAGAAGTTCTCAAATGGAACGCGGCCGCGCTTCTTGAAAACCTGAACCGTGAGCGGTTATTTAAAGCATGGTGGGGCGGAGGCAACCTTAACGAAACCGCTTACGCAAGCGCTCAAAAGGAGGAATTTACACCTGCTTATGAGAGGCTTGCCGCGTGTATAGTAAAAGATGAGCTTGTTGACGCGAGGGGTTTTTACGGATTTTTCCCTGTAATTTCCGAAAAAGAAACTGTCTCGATACTCGATCCTTCCGATTATCACACTGAACTTGCAGCGTTCACTTTCCCACGTATGGAAAAAAGCGGTTTGTCATTGGCGGATTATATTCGCCCCGAAGGAGATGTATTATCTGTCCAGGCGGTGTCTATTGGCGCTCTTCTCAGCGAAAGAAGCAGAGATTTCCTGCAAAATCAGGGACGCTACAGCGACGGATTTTACCTTAACGGAATCGCGAATTTTTTAGTGGAAACAATTGCGGATAAAGTATCAGCTGAGATCCGCCGCGCTCTTGGGTTGTCCCGCGACGCGGGACGGCGCTACAGTTTCGGCTATTCTGGTCTGCCGGGTTTAGAGGAGCAAAAGCGGCTCCTTGAGCTCATGGGAGTAGAGGAGAGGCTAGGCATTACGCTTACGGAAGGTTTTCAGATGGAACCTGAACATTCGACAGTTGCGGTTTTTGTACATCATCCGCGGGCGGAATACTTATCTTAAAATAATAGTAATTAGTGGACAGTGATTAGTGAACAGTTGAACAGATGCTTAATTTATATTATAAGTTATGATAAAAAGCATGATATTTAAACATTTACTAATAATACTCTTGATCTCTGCCCCTGTATTCTCTCAGCCTGATAAACTTAATGCAAAAGCTGAGATAATATTTTTAGACAGAGAGGAAGCGCTTAATGTTGTGACTCCTCAGTTGTCCGGGTCTTGCGTTGCGAGAATACCGGCGTGGAAGCTGAGCATAGATGAGAGATACACGAATAGTTCTACGGAACGGAGATCAAATAAAGAATGGCGTGAAGCGTTTGAGGCCGCTGTGCGTGACTTTTCCGATGAGGATAGGGAAACGCTTACTCAGTATGTTGGTCAAATTGACAGTGTCATCAGGCTTGAGTTTCCAAGACTTGGCGCTCTGCCTTGGAGTTTTGTTCTTTTAAGTGATTCCTCCGGTTTTGATGGATTTTGCGCTGTCAAGCATATCGTATTAACCGATAAGCTTATCAGTGTTATGCGTGAGCGCATGGAAATGCAGTCAAGCCTGAAGTTTACAGGCTTTGAGATTTTGATTCATGAGAAGGTACGTATACTCCAATTAATCATCCCTGAACCGTTTGAGGCGTTCTACAGAGTAGTCTGGGGATTTCGTAAAATAAACACGCAATTAGTCGATGATATCATACAGGACAGGGGGCAATTTCTTACCAGCGTCTCACCTAAGGAATGGGTGATTAAAGCTTCCCCAAGAGATAAAAATTATATCCTTCCGGGACTTGTTTTGAGGGATGACGGCAAAGGAGGCGCGGGTAATCTTCACCGGATCGCGATTACAGTTGATTCCACATCAAAAGGTTTTACCCCGCGTAAAGGTAAAAAATCTAAAGTCGATTACAGAGATCTTAGTGTTGTCACTCAGTACAGAAAAAAATTCCCCCTCTCCGAATATGACTACCATCCTGACGAACTTTCAGCTGACCTCATAGCCAAGTTTCTGGTAATGAAGTATATCAGTTCCAGCTACGGAACAACTCCCTCAAGATTTGCCGACTATTCAAAAATTGAAGAACTTATAAACATAATGAATAACTATTAGCATATATCATTCATTAAAAGGTCAGAATTTTACGTTATTTGAGTAACATCTTTTCTTCTTCTATGGTGTTTATATTATAAATTTGGTGACTGATTATTTACTAAAATCTGTTTTATGGAAATATTATTTAAGAATATATCATAAAACCGGTTTATAATACGTGGGCGGGCGGCTGAGAATGAGAAAACTTTTCGGAACAGTTATTATTTGCTGCGTATGTTGTGTTGCTGCCGCTGAGATTCCTGAAGGGAGCATGTTAAACCACAAATTAAATAAACGTACAACAAAATTAAGTAGAATATTGACACCAATACATAACTCAACAAATAATGCCAGTACCCAAAAAACATATAAACAAAACAAAGAGATGACGCAATTTCATATCTGGAAAGAATGTCCAAAAAGAAACCTTTTTCATTATCGAAGCATTTCTGTTTGACTATTGAGATTCATACTCTCTCTCAAAATTTATAAGTTCATTTTGTAAATTTTCTACCGATGGCAATGCTGCTTTTATATCATCTGCCAGTTCGGTATAATGGAAAGTACTTACACCTATAGGGGTGTTAATGTTTTTAAGTGAAAACTCAACTTCGTAATTATCTTTATTTTTACAAAGCAGAATACCGATAGTAGGCTTGTCCTGTTCATCTTTAACAAGTTCGTCAATTGCTGAAATATAAAAATTCAACTTGCCGACAAATTCAGGTTCAAACTCTTTCGCTTTCAGTTCGATAACTATGTAGCATTTAAGACGAGTATGCCAAAATAATAAATCTGTCCTATACTCCTTTTTACCGACCTTTAGCAAATACTGTCGTCCCATGTAGGCAAAACCAATGCCCAATTCAGGTAAAAAATGTGAAATATGCCCTACAAGCGCCTTTTCAATATCGGTTTCTTTTACTTTTTCCGCTAATCGTAAAAAATCGAAGTTGTAGGGATCTTTCATTATTTCGTTAGCGAGATCACTTTGGGGTTCCGGCAGAGTATTATTAAAATTGGTAACAGCTTTACCCTGTCTGCTATACAGATTGGTTTCTATTTGATACTCTAATACCGAGCGACTCCAATTATTTTCGAGTGTTTTTCTGATGTAGAAGAGAGCATGGTCTACATTTTTTACTTTTTGCATTACTTTAACATGGTGTCCCCAAGGAATTAAGGGCAATTGCGAAACAAGTTGTTTCGTTTTTAATAATTCACTTTGAGAATAGAATAAATACCACTGTTTAATGATTTGTAAATTTCTTAAAGAAAACCCCGACATTTCTGGAAACTCTTTCCTTAAATCCTTACTGAGTTGCTCTATGAATCCACTGCCCCATCGTGCGGTTTCTTGTTTTTCGGTAATTTGTCTGCCCAAATCCCAGTACATCATAATCATCTGGCTGTTTACTGAAAGAGCGGCTTTTATTTGCCCTTTTCTGATCTGCTGTTTCAAATCGTGCAGCCAGTTGCGATATTCCGGTAGTTTTATAATATCTGCCATAATTATATTCAACACTCCAGTTTGGTTACTAAGATTTAACCGATTCTCCCTTAAGAACAAAACGGTTAAGATTTATACTCTCTCTAAAAATTTGTGAGTTCATTCTGTAAAATTCCAAGGTAAAAAAGCAAAAGCTATATTGGTTAAGATTTGACCATTTATCCGCAATTTTTTTATATATACAATATAATAAATGCGATAAAGTTTGTCAATGGAAAAATACTAATGAATAACGATTCTATGTTCATTTTTCTAACCGGATAAATTAACGGAATTGAAAACAATTTCCCGTCTCGGCGTTGCCGCTCATGGAGCCGTTGCGCGTAGCTCTCAATCCCGCCTTTCACTCACAAATTCGCTAAATCTATGGCATTTTGGACATACTCCCTTGTTTTATCCAAGACCTTCTCGTTAAACCTCTTGGATAATTGCAAAATATGATATTTTTTTCTGTAGTATGCAATTTCGATTGTGCAATGTTCACCGTTATAATCCAAACTATAAATCAAATATTTACCCTTGTTTATTTTTTCGGCATACTTCCAAACACAATTATTGTTTTTAACTGATTCTTCAACAAGCTGTTTGTTGGTAGTAATACGAATAAAATCTTTGGAGAGTTTGATCATAGATAGCGGCGTGTTGGGTATAACAATTTTAACTTTACTTTTAAGCCTATACTTCACCACCAATTCATCATGCTTTTTCCTGTATGTTTTTTTACCCAACAAAAGATTAATCTTTTCTCTACCCATTGCCATATCGATATAATCACAAAGAACTGACTTAAAGTTGTCATCAGTATCGCCAGAAACGCTCAACCTTTTACAAATTACATTACTAATGTAATCCGCTGCCATTTCTTTCTGTGTTCTCGACATCTTCATAGTAGTAATTTCTGATGAAAAGAGCAATCCTTTTTGGTTTTCCTCTACATATTTTACCGAACAACAGGCGGCATACATCACAGCGAAAGGCTTCTTATTAACACTTCTGGGAAGATATATTTTGAATTTCTTCTCCAGTAAATCCTTTAACGTATATGAATCGTTTATCAGTTCGATTGAAACAGGTGGAGGAAGGTGTAAAGTATATGGTAAGAAATCTTTCCATATTTGGTTTTTTTGAGCCAAATACGTCATGATAAAATTTTTTAAAACATCCGGTAAATACCAAAGTGTTTTAAGATTGGCGGGTATCCAACGATTTTCCCTGCTGCTTGTAAATTCCCCATACTTTGAATATTTGCTTTTGAAATAGATTTTTTTGGTTGAGAAAAACATCAGCGATTTGCATTTATACTGGTATACACAAGTACCATATACTTGACCATCGCTAAATTTTATATGGCTGTTTTCAATAACGTTGATGATTATGTATGTTTCATCTTGCAGGAATATTTTTACATAAATACAAAAATTGGGGTTATCAATAGTCCCTGATTTATTAATGGTTTTAATTGTCTTTAAGAACGTTGATACTGCTTTAAAATCATTTACTACAAGAACTTTAAATTCTTCTACATCTATAACTTTCAAAAACAAACCGCAAGATTGCTTGTCCCGCGACAATCTACTAAAGTTAATAAGAAGATATTTGTATAATGCTGCTGCTTCATTGTTCAGCATCGTGCATTTGTTCTTGCATTTCATTCCATCTATTCCAAAGAAACTCATCCCGTTTTCGCATTTTAGACAAACGCTTTAATAAAATGCTCCTCATATCCAAAATAAAAAAAATGACGCCAAAAACAAAAAATGCTCCACAAAATAAATGCAGAAATAAAAGATCAGATCACCTCATTTCTGCATTCTGCCATCTATTTCTGCATTAATAAAACTTTTTTCAAGTTGAATGACTATATTATTAAAAACTCTCCTCAAAAAATCGAAAATTTAAAAAACCTGCCCGGATTTTTTTTGACCTCATTAAGCAAAGAATCAGCTGATACCGCTGCCCTGCTTAACTGTTCGGCGGTGTTTTTAAGCGTTGAAATCGTCTCTTTGAGCTGTGTAACAAGCTCTTCATCTTTTATCAGAGCTGTTGCTAATCCATTTCCGTTGTCAATGTTAGCCGCTACCTGTTCTAATTTTTTTGATGCTCTGGCGAAATTATCATACACCCGAGGATCTTTGATAAGACGGTTTATTGTACCATCTTCGGTCGAAAGATTTGTGGCAAGCTGCTGTATCTGTTGCGCCGTTTGTTCAAGACTTGAGAGTGCCATACCCATAACCGACATCATCTTATTAACACTGGCGGGTTCTGTTCCAATAATTATTTCATCCGGATTGAGCCCGTCCCCGCTTTGACTATCAGGAAAAATTTCCAGATATTTATTACCCAGAAGCCCCATTGTCATGATCTGAACCTCGGTGTCTTTATTTATAAACTGCGAAAACTGCTTAGGAACACTCATAGTTATAAGCGTTCCGTTCTCCGCAATAGTTACCTTTTCTACCCTGCCTGCTTCTACTCCGTAAATCCACACAGGCGCCCCCGGACGAAGTCCGCTTGCGTTTGTAAAATGAACGGTTACACGCTGACTGGGAGAGAAAATAGAAGAGAGATCTGAAGCAAAAAAAACAGCCATAAAAAACGCCCCCAAACCGCTTGTAACAATAACCCCCGCTTTAAGAGCCGGCCACACTATCTTGCGTTCATACATTTTTAGTTAGATCCTCGATTTGCTTGTGCATTTACTCGTTTTTAGTTAGATTCCCGGTTTGCTTGTACATTTACTCGTTTTTAGTTAGATCCTCGACTTGCTTGTACATTTACTCGTTTTTAGTTAGATTCCCGATTTGCTTGTACATTTACTCGTTTTTAGTTAGATTCCCGGTTTGCTTGTACATTTACTCGTTTTTAGTTAGATTCCCGGTTTGCTTGTACATTTACTCGTTTTTAGTTAGATTCCCGATTTGTTTGTATATTTACTCGTTTTTAGTTAGATCCTCGATTTGCTTGTACATTTACTTGCGGATAATGTAAGTTTAGTTACCAGTTGTCAGTTCACAGTTCTGAATTTCTGCAACTGGCAGCTGGAAACTGAAAGATGAAAACTTATTTACTTAACTACTAACCCATTGGCCGCTGCTCTCTCCAATTATTTAAAAATTCATTGAGGTTTTGATTCGTTGATTTCAAGAATTCATTTTTATTTCCATCAAAGCAAATAGAGCCGTTATTCAGAAAGATGAAGCGTTGCGCGGTTTTGAGGGCAACAGGTATTTCGTGAGTCACAATAACGAAGCCTTTGCCATGTACTGCAAGCGATAAAATTAGCTGGCTGATTTTGGCGGTGCTAACGGGGTCAAGACCGCTTGTAGGTTCATCGTAAAGAAACATTTTCGGTTCACTTGCGGTTAAAGATCTTGCAATAGCTATACGGCGCTGCATACCGCCGCTGAGCTCTTCCGGCATGAGTTCTTCCGTACCGCTCATCGCTACTACATCAAGAAGTTCAGATACTTTTTTTCTGATCAATGATTCGCTTAAATTCGTATGCTCTCTTAAGTAAAAAGCAACATTCTCCCTTACGTTCATCGAATCAAACAGCGCTCCATCCTGAAATACTATGCCAAGTTTCATCCGTTTTTCAGTTAGTTTTTTCTCCGCTAAATCTGTAATATCTTCCCCATCAATTATTATTTTTCCCTCATCAGGCTGAATAAGCCGCATAATAAGTTTTAGGATGGTTGTTTTACCTTCACCGCTTCCCCCCAAAATAGCAACACGCTCGCTTTGACCTATCGTAAAGCTTACGTTGTTAAGAACAAATTTTTTACCCTGGTGAAGGGTTATGTTTTCGAATGCTATCATAATTAACAGAACTCAAAGCTCAGAACTCAGAGAATCAAAACACCTATTATAAATCACCACAACTATCATACCGTTTTATCCGAGTTCCGGGTTCTAAAAAAGCAGCAGTATTATTTTAGTTATAAGAAAGTCACATACAATTATAAAAATGGTTGAGAGAACGAACGCGGCTGTAGTTGCGCTTCTTAACCCAAGAGAACCGCCTTTAGTGCTTAATCCCATATAACAGCTTAAACAGGCGATGACAAATCCAAAAAAAAGGGGTTTTAGAAAGCCTGTGAAAATGTATTGTGGATAAAACACGGCAGCTATTGATTCCCAGTAGACTGCGCCGCTCTGGTTATTGCCCAGCGTACTTATGTAGTATCCGCCAAGAATTGCGGCGCAGTTGCCAAGCATTGTAAGAGCCGGCAGCATGAGAACTGATCCCAGAACGCGCGGAGTCATAAGTTTACGTATCGGATCGATTCCGAATACCCGCAGTGTGTCAACCTGATGGCGCAAAACCATAGATCCGATTTCTGAGGCCATGCCTGAACCCGCGCGTCCCGCAAAAACAAGAGCGCAGGCTACAGGGCCTATCTCAGTGACAACTGATACGCTTACAACTTTTCCGGTATACATTTGAAGTCCCAGACTTGCGAAAGCTGCCGATATCTGAAGCGATAGAGCCATCCCGATAAACACCATGACAAGCACGATAATACCAAGTGTTCCCGTACCGCAATAGTCCATATATTCAAGCAAATCCCTGCCGTAAAAGGGGCGGCTTACCATACCAATCATACTCTGAAAGCTTGTCAGGTAAAACTCCTGCAGCTTTGTGAGAGAGCTTTTGAGGCCGCTTATACCTTTCTTATAAATATTTACCATTGCACTGCTGCTTTAAGTGCAAATGGTGTTCCATTCTTAGTGCTCAGAAATCATATTTCTGACAAAAACAGGAGTACCTTGTGGCATATTACAATAATTCAACTTCAAAATAGATGTCCTAATGCAGAAATAAAAGATCAGATCACCTCATTTCTGCATTAACAAAACTCTTTTTCAAGTTGAATGACTATAGTAGAATTAGAGTGATGTGGTGTTTGAGAAAATTTGACTTTTCTGAGCTCTTAACTCTGAGTTCTGAACCCTTATTTTTTGTATGCGGAATTACCAATCAAATCCGTTGCGTATTGCAGTAGCTTTTGTATCCCAAGATCATTCAACTGTCTGCAGTTTCTTAACAAAGATAACTCGTTAGCGTCATGGGCGGAAGACTCAGGGCGGTCTATACCAAGCAGCCGGTCACCCGTAATGTTAAGAACTTTGGCGAGCTTAATCAGAGTTGAAACATTTGGTTCGCGTTTATCTTTTTCATAATAGTTAAGTGACGAAGATGTTATTCCTATCTGCGCGGCAAGCTCATTTTGTCTCATTCCCGCCATTTTCCGGTAATATATAATTCTCTGCCCTAATGATTTTTCATTCACTTCGCCTCCCTTTTTACCAGAATATAAATACATTTTTAATAGTTATTTCCGAAAAATTACCATTTCGGTAACTTTTCTATCTGATAACTTGTTTTATTAGCAAAACGTTATATATATTTTATTTGATTAACATTTTGCTAATAAAAAGGGGCTGTAGATGTTTCCAAATCTTGAAGCGGAGCAGACTCGCAACGGACACACTAACGGGTATGTAGCTAAAAAACTTGGGATAAGCCGCGGAAAATATGAAAGTAAAAAACGCTCAGGAGCGTTTCGTTTGAGTGAAGTCAAAACGCTGTGTGAGATATACAACGTACCCATTGATTACCTGTTTACCGAAGCAATTATTGATAATGAACCGATATAAGTTACCCGGATTTATGGTTTAATTTGCAAAGGCTGGCATAGTGGAAAAACGGTATAAGTTTCGGATATACCCGACACAGGCGCAAGAGGCTCAAATTCAAAAGAATTTCGGCTGCTGCCGTTTTGTTTACAATTATTTCTTAGCAAAGCAGATAGAGCGGCGCAAATTATCAAAAGAAAACAGCGAGTACGCGGGTCTTCATGATACTACAAAAGAGCTGCCGCGGCTCAAACGAACAGCTGGATATGAATGGCTCTCAGAAGCGGACAGCGCTTCGCTTAGTTACGCACTGTGCGATTTAGATAACGCTTTTAAGAAGTTTTTTAAGAATGTAAAGAGGGCGCAAGCACCGGGATTTCCAAAATTTAAGAGTAAAAAATGGCAGCTGAAATCATACAGATGCAAGAACAGACCCGGCAGAAAGGCCGATCATCACTCCTCAATTGAAGTCGGAAAGAATCAGGTAAAACTGCCAAAGCTTGGATGGATTAAATGCGCGGTGTCAAGAGCTGTTGAAGGAAGGATTTTGTCCGCTTCTGTAATTCAGCAACCAAACGGTAAATATTTTGTTTCGGTCTATTGTACGGATGTAAATCATTCCGCTTTACATAAAACAAACATGGTGACAGGTTTGCATCTCGGCGTTAAGAATTTAGTTACAACATCTGACGGAGAACAATTTGCAAATGATAGATATCTTAAAAAGTCACAGGCTAAAATAAACCGTCTGCGGCGTCAGCTTTCACGAAAACCAAGTGACAGTAAAAGACGCGAAAAGGCAAGAAAGAGGCTTGCGGATGCGTTTGACAAGGTATCTTGTCAGAGGACTGACGCTCTGCATAAGTTGACAACAAAGTTAGTGCGTCAATATGATGTAATCTGCGTACGCGAGAGTCAGGTTTCTGAAATGATGCGAAACCGCGTCTTTTCAAAACATCTTTCAGACGCGAATCTGGGTGAGATCATACGGCAGCTTTCGTACAAATGCCAGTGGTACGGTAAAACACTTGTAAAAGTAAACAAGCTGTCGCCATCTGTTCAGATTTGCAGCGGCTGCGGATACAAAAACACGCTGTTAAAACCGCACCATCAGGAATGGAATTGTCCTGAATGCGGATTATGTCACAAGCGCGGTATAAACGCGGCAGTCAATGTTTTGAATGAGGGGTTACGTTTATTGGAATCAAATAATGTAATTGACTGTAGGGAATGAACATTGATCGTTCCGCTCGTTTAACCGATACGACATACGGTCAGGCAGACCGAAATTTAAGTCCGCGGAGAACGCGTAAGACGGGAATTACACCGCACAGCGTTCAACGAAGCGGAAATCCCCCGTAGGGAACGATCATTGATCGTTCCGCAAAACGGTTGGAATGCCGAAAGGTTTGATAAATTAATTAAACCAATGCAGAAATAATAATGCAGAATGCAGAAATTTAAAACAGGAACAATCCGTTGTAGGGAACGATCATTGATCGTTCCGTGTTTTTATTACAAATTCGGTGATGTTATTAGCTGTAAATTTAAAATCACGATCAGGAAATTTCGGAAGTTATGCGCAAAATTCACCAAAAAATGATATTGGATTTGCTTAGAAGCCTGAGCGAAGCCAACGATAATCTCAAAAAGCTGCTCCAGAAAAAGGAGATGCAAGCCCTCACAAACCTGTTAGCCGATTGCCAGGATACCGCTATACAAATCGGACAGTTTATTGAAAATAATGAGGGCAAAGGTAGAGTAACGGTTACGTATATTCAGGAATACTGCGATCTTCTCTATCACGCAAACGATGAGTTAAACAAGCCTGAGAGTAGTTCCGGTATAATCAAAAAACTTCAGAAGCAAATCTTTAAAATTGAAAACAGCGTTAACGAAGAATTAAAACCTGACAAAATAGAAATCGCGTTCTTCCCATATAAAGCAAGCATGTGGGACTCGCTTGAAAGTATTTGGCTTGCGGCGAAAGATGACCCGGCTTGCGATGCTTATGTTGTACCTATTCCGTATTACGATCTGCTTCCTGACAAACAGCTCGGAAAAATGCATTACGAAGGAAAGCAATATCCTGATTATGTGCCTGTTACCGACTGGCAGGAGTATAATGTTGGGGAACGCCGTCCGGATGTGGTCTTTATTCATTATCCTTATGATGACGCGGCGCAAAACGCGAGTATTCAGCCCGATTTTTATGCCAAGCGGCTGCGGGAGTATTGTGAGCAGCTTGTTTATGTTCCTTATTTTGTTTCAGGAGCTGTACATGAGTACAGCACAACGCTGCCTGGAGTAGTATACGCAAACCTGGTTATTTTGCATTCGGAAACAGTTAGGCAATCATATATAGATATCTTTAAAAAGAATGATCTCAAATATGGCTGGAAAGGACTGTTCGGAAAACCGGAGGAGAAGTTTATAGCGCTTGGGTCGCCAAAATTTGACAAAGTGATTAGCTCAAAACGTGAGGAGTTTGCATTTCCTCAAGAGTGGGAACGCCTGATTTGTAAACCAGATGGCTCCGCAAAAAAAGTAATACTGTACAATACTCACATGTTTACATGGATAAACAATGGGTTGCAATATTTCAAAAAATTAAAGAGCGTTTTTGATACGTTTAGTAAACGTGATGATGTTGTTCTCTGGTGGCGTCCGCATCCAAATACTGGACTTAACTTCAGGACTATGTGCCCGCAGCTTTTAGGTGAGTATGAAAAGATTGTTTCGGAGTATAAGAGTGGGGAATGGGGGATTTATGACGATACGGCGGATTTGCACAGGGCGATTGCGGTGAGCGATGCCTATTATGGGGATAGTAGTTCTTCTGTATTTATACTTTACTTATGCACAGGTAAACCGTTAATGCCTCAGAATATAAATTGTTTAAATGACAATCCAACAATTAATACATGCAATGAAACTTTCTATGATGACAGTGAAAATTTATGGTTTGTGACAAACGGTTTTAACAGCCTTTTTAAAATGGACAAACGGACGTATGCTATAAAGTGGGTCGGTATAAAGCAATCTAAACAGTTTGAACACGAAAATATTTTAAAACATCTTTATTCTAATAAAACAGGAACCAATAGGAATACTCCAGATGAAATTATCAATAATATTAATGAAAACAGGTTTTTTGTTAAAGATATTGACAATATTGAGAGTATAAAGAATTGTGATTTTTTTGAATTTTCATTTGCCAACTTATCAGGCTTTATTACTTTTATTTGTTCTCGCGATAATACGGAATATCTGAAAATGCTTCATAATAAACAAATTGAGCAGTTTAAAATGATAAGCAATACTGATGGAAATTGCGGCATAAAAACGTACCGGTATACAAAAAACGAGATTTTAAAATGAAAAGAATTATTACTTATGGTACGTTTGACCTGCTTCATTATGGACATATAAATCTGCTGCAACGCGCAAAGGAGCGGGGCGATTATCTGATAGTAGCGCTTTCTGAGGATGAATTCAACGAGAAGTATAAAAACAAAAAATGTTATTTCAATTATGAAGAACGCAAGCATCTGTTAGAAGCGGTCAGGTATGTTGATTTGGTTATTCCCGAAAAATCATGGAATCAGAAAGTGCATGATATTCAGCTTTATCAGGTTGACGTTTTCGTTATGGGAGACGATTGGAAAGGAAAGTTTGATTTTATGACTGAATACTGCGATGTTATTTATTTCCCAAGAACAAAGATGATCTCAACCACGCAGATTAAGAACGATTTGAAAACGGTAGATCAGGAAAGGACGGTGCAAGTATGAATATGGAGGCGCGAACAGAGCAGGAGCAAGCTTACCGTTGGTAAATCAGGCGGGGAATTACGGAAAGAGTTTTGGGAGTAAAAAAGAGGGTAACTGCATGAATTCGGAGAATAAACCGGCTGTTGAAAATATCACAAAAAGGTTTTTGGATATGATTAAACTGCCTGATAAAACCTGCAAAAATCTTAATTATTTAATAGCGCTTCCCGTTCAAGCTGATATGCGCTCCCAGTATAGATTTCCAGTAGGTTTCGGGTTGGTTTCTTCAAGTTTAAAAGCATCGGGAAGAACTGTATTTACTCTTAATTTGACATATAGGAAAAAACCGTTTGAATTGCTGAAAGAAACAATAATTAACAACAATATTGACGTTATAGCAACAGGCGGTCTTAGCGGGCAATATACGTTACTTCGTGAAATTATAGACGCAGCTAAATCAATCAGGTCTGACATAATTACGATTGTGGGCGGGGGAATTGTTACCGCCGAACCTGAGGTGGCTATGAAAGCGTTTGAAAACGCCGATTACGGCGTAATAGGCGAGGGCGAAATAACGATAAATGCTTTAGCTTACGCTTTGGAAACCTGCGGTAATATTACCGAAGTTGAGGGAATTATCGGTAAAAACAGCTGCGGGTATTTTATTACATCCCCGCGTGAGGAAATTATAGATTTAGATTGTCTTCCTTTCCCCGATTATGACGGGTTTGATTACATTGAAATGTTTGAACGCCGGTATTCGGGAATTTCGATAGTAAGTGATATAGGAGTAACCATTGTCGCAAGCCGCTCCTGTCCCTGCAATTGCACGTTTTGCTTCCATTCTAGCGGAAAAAAATACCGCCGCCGCTCATTAGATAATCTTTTTGGGGAAATTGACTGGCTAAAATCCAAATTCCCTTTTAAGCGCGCTTATATATGCGATGAATTGTTCGGCGGTGACTTCACCTATGTGAGGGAATTTTGCGCACGGATTAAATCCTATGGTATTAAATATAAAATCTCAACAAGAATGAGTTTGGTAAACGCCGAAACACTTGAACTGTTAAAGGAAAGCGGTTGTTCGGAAATCATGTACGGCGTTGAACATGTAAACGAAAAAATACTGAAAAGCATGAAAAAACACACATCCTCCGAGTTTATAGAACCTACGTTTAATCTTACAATTGAAAAAGGGATCAGACCGGACGGATGTATAATTTTCGGTGATTTGGAAGAAACAGCCGAAACTGTCAACGAAGCTTTAAATTGGTGGTGCGAGCACCGTAATTTCGGAATTTATCTTCTGAATATAATGACGTTTCCGGGCAGCCATATATACAAGGTTGCTTGCGGGCGGGGGATTATCAGCGATCCTGTGCAATATCTGCGTGACGGGTGCCCTATGGTCAATATATCAAAGATGTCCGATAACGAGTGGTCGCAAATGAAAGATAAAATCGCTCAAACCAGAATTTTATACGAGGGATATGACTTAAACACAAAGCCTGACACTGCACGAATTTCAAAGGTTCTTGATACGCTTGCGAATGGAAATGATAAGGTATGCGTATGGCCTGCGACAAATGACACTATCAGATTTTTCAGAAACATATCAAAACCATTTTATAGAAATGCATACTTTGTAAATATTAATCCTGACTCTATATTGCTGAGAACCGCAGACGCGGAGTATGACTGTAAAATATACGAACCGGATGTCATTCGTAAAGAAAACATCGGGCTTGTTGTATGTCCGAACATTAAACTGATAAATGAGATTCAGTTGATTTTAGAGAGAGAGTATCCAGGTGTGGATCGGGTACTTAGTATTCCTGAATTAGAAAATTTCAAAACTGAAAAGAATTGAAATATGCGGTTTCGGTTATGATGAGCTGAAACAACCGGACTTTATGCTAATGCTATACCGGCTGTCATATTATCAAGAGAAAAAATGGAAAAAATATCAATAATAATCCCCATTTATAACGTTGAACCTTACATAAAAAAATGTATTGACAGCGTCATAAATCAAACATATAAAAATCTTGAAATATTTTTAATCAATGACGGTTCAACTGATAACAGTGGCAAAATTTGTGATGAATACGCCGGAAATGACAGCCGGATCAGAGTCTTTCATAAAGAAAACGGCGGAATAAACTCCGCGCGCAATGCTGCCTTAAAAAATTTGACAGGGGATTTCATCGGTTCAGTTGATCCTGACGATTGGATAGAACCGGATATGTATGAAACATTATACAAAGTATTAAAAGAAAAAAATACAAAAATAAGCATATCAAGCTATTATATAGATTTCGATACGGAATCGTTTCCTATTGTCAACAAAAAGAAGATTCCCGATGGGGTTATACCTCAGAGGGATATGCCGCTTTATCCCCTCAAAAGAGATTACTATAAAGGGTTTGCAGGTTATATTTGGAATAAACTCTATTCAGCGGATATAATTAAGAGCCGCCGCCTGTTCTTTGACGAAAACAACAGATATGCCGCCGATGTTTTATTCAATACATCACTTTTCTTAACCCCAGGCTGTACTGGCGTTTATATCGATAAGCCGTTATACCATTATTATCAACGTGCAACAGCAACTACGAAGTCAAAATCTCTCGATTTAAAGAAAGACATTTTGGTTGTTTATAAAAAAGTCGAAAAGCTGCTTAACGATAACGGATATAACAATGAAAGCTATTGGGCAAGAGGGTTTTACTGTCATCACGCGGGTATTATCGCTAAAATTGCCGCCGAACAGAAAAACGTGGAAATCTTAGAGCAAATGAGGAATGAAATTAGGCTTTATATAGATGATTATATTAAAACGAATGAGGAATTTCCCGAAAAGTTTGAAAGGATGTGTAAACTGCTTGATTTGGAGGCAGCTGAGTGCGAGCCGGTTCCATTGATATAGTAATTTTTTTGATAGACGGAAACGACCCCGAGCGGCTAAAAGCTTTAATAAAATTCTGCCGAAAAAGCCGGAGTTTGAATTGTAAAGGAAAGGACTCAGGTCTTGATTAAGGTCTTACAATATCCCACCCCTCAAAAAGGAAAAGGCGGGTTGCACCAATTCTTTTTAAACACTTTAAAATACATTGATAAATCAAAGTTCCAATTTGGTTTTTTAGCGTTAAGTAAAGAGCCTTTGGATTTGCATGAAGATGTAGTTAAATATGGCTTTAAGGTGCATTATATACCATTGTTTGCCGAGGGGAATGAAGAATTATTTACATGTGATTTAAACGCGATTCTTGACGAAGGCTATGATGCCGTTCATTTACACACTTCATTTTGGAGAGGATTTTTAATTGAGCGGGTCGCGGTAAAAAGAGGTATCCCCGTTATTATAGTACACGCCCACTCAACAAATGTATTGCCTAAGGATGGAGAAGATCACGAAAAATTAACCTTAATTCATAAAAAAAACAAAGCTGAGTTTTCTGCACAATTAGCTACTCATTTTTGTGCGTGCTCAAAAGCTGCGGGAGAGTGGTTGTTCGGTGAACAGATACCCCGTGAAAAGATCAGGGTTCTTAACAATGCAATAGAGGTGGAAAAGTTTTCATACAATCCGGATACACGCAAAAAATACCGTGAAGAATTAGGTTTAAAAAAATCTTTCGTAGTTGGTCATATCGGAAGATTTGGCTACCCCAAAAATCATGAAATGTTGATTGACATAATGAGCCGCGTTTGCGGAATAATACCAAACGCCAAACTTTTATTAATAGGAACAGGAGAGTTTCATAAAGGCATCATGGAAAAAGTTAAAGCCTTAGGCTTATCGGATGATGTACTGTTTTTGGGACATAGGGACGACATTCCGGAATTACTTCAGGCAATGGACGTTTTTGTTCTGCCGTCAAGATTTGAGGGGTTGCCGTATACGTTAATCGAAGCTCAGGCGGCTGGGCTTAGATGCCTGGCAAGTGAGTTTGTTACAAATGAGGCGGGGATTACCAGCAATATTGAATTTTTACCGTATGACAATGATATGTGGGTTGCTAAAATAGCGGAAATAGCTAACAGTAATTATTTAAGGGTGAACATGTCGGCAGATATTGCGAAAGCCGGGTATGACATAAAAGAGCAGGTTAAGGTTTTGGAGAAAATTTATGCTAATGAACTTTAGGGATTTTACTTTGGATAAAATTTCGGTTATAATTCTTGTTTATAATTTGGAGATTGGCAATTGAAATTCAATAAAGATGTCATTCAATTAAAAGAGCGTTATTTGGATAGCGTGCCGTATGAGTTTGTTCTCAAATCTGCAAAACATTTCCTTGGAAAAGAGCAAATTCAGATTACACCTGTAAATCGTCCATGGAATCCAGGTGGTGGAAGTCAGCTATTTATTGCTAACTCAGAAAGTAACTCATGTTTTATAAAAGCGAAACATAAAAGCATTTTAGTTGAAAGCGCATTAGAATCAGAGAATGAATTTATCTCGGTATCTTCATTGGAAAATGAGCGAAATTTTCTAAACAAGCTTTCTTACTCTCATCATATCCCTAAATTGCTTGGTTTTCAAGAATATGATGATTATTTGTTCCTTGCTGTTGAAGTGCTATCCCCATTTAGTACTATTCATAGATTAAATCCTGTTCAAATTATAAAATCCTTTGAACTACTATACTCATTTGTGCGTGAATTGTACGACATGAATATTATACATACAGATATTCACGAAAAAAACGTTTGCTTCAGGGAAGATTTAACACCCGTCATAATAGATTTTGAAGAGGCGCGGTATAAAAAGCAAAATGTTCCTTTTGAGTGTTCACTAGATGTTAAAGGGCAATGCGAAGGCGATGATGTGGGCAATTTTCCGATTTTTAATAATAGTGATATACCTGGCTTTACGTGTATGAACAGACTGAAAAAAGTGTTCAATAGTATTATTAAAGATAAATTGCCAGAATATATTGCCAAATGCAATTTTGATAATTCAAGTTCATTTAATTTAGATACCGAGCAGCAACCGGATGAACGCATATATCAATCAATTAATTTGCCCGATTTTACAATACAAGGACAGCGGCCTATAAATGATAAAAGATATGAACAGGTAAACGATATTCTATTATATGCACACTCTATTTTAGGTAGACCTCTACATGTTGTTGACCTCGGCTCAAATATGGGTATGTTCTCTTTCTTTTGTGCTGATAATGCCCAGACAGCCTCAATTGTCGGATTGGAAGGAGACCCGCGCTATGTCGAAGCAGCTAAAATTCTTTCCTTTTACAATGATTCTGATAAAGTTATTTTTGTAGAATATGCCACAGGCATAGTTCCTTATTCTTGGAAAACAGATGTTTTACTTATGTTGTCTGTGTATCATCATGTTTCCGATAAAGATGCATTTTTACAAGAACTTGGTGCTTCAAATATCACTTGCATACTTGGTGAATTTGCTACACAAGAACGATATTATCCACAACGCGGAAATGTGTACGCAGAAATAGAATATATAAAAAAAGTTCTTAATTTTAAACACGCACAGCAAATATCAATAACAAGCGATTACCAGCGGCCAATGATTGCATTTCACAATGGACAAAGCGAAAGTATTTACTCGTTTAACAAAGTTGTGGCGACTACTACAGAAAAAGCACTTAACTGGTTAAAAAACAACACGCATCAAACTGGCGGAATACTCATTCATTCAAAAGCACATGAAAGTTATCCCGAAGTTACCGGTTACATTATTCCTACGCTTATTGATTACGGGATGAAAGACTTCGCGTTGGAACTTGGACAATGGTTATTGACAAAGCAACAGCCGAATGGGGGTTTTTTAGGCGCTGGGTCTAATAAAGTTTTTTTGTTTGACGTTGGACAAGTGCTGCGTGGATTGTTAGCGTTGTCAGATACGTCCAAATTAATTCGTACGGGGGCAGAAAGAGTCATGCACTGCCTGTATAACGGTATGCTTGACGGAGGCAAAACCGGTTTTATAAGGCAGTATGACAATTACGGAAATGGAATAATCCCGGAAGGAATCATGCTCTATACTCTTCCACCATTTATTGAGGCTGCTCGAAAGTTTGAATTTCCACAATATATTGAAGCCGCTGAAAAATGTATTGATTTTTATATGGCAGGAGAGCGGTTTCTCGACAAAAAAACGCTTCTGCATTTTTTAAGTTATGAAATAGAAGCCATGATAGATTTAGGGCGTTGTTCTGATGTCTTGGATATTCTTTCTTTTTTTGCAAATAATCAAAATATTGATGGCACAGTAAGAGCATATGAAAGTGTGGAATGGGTTTGCATTCCAGGATTATCTCAATTGGCTGTCTGTTGGTATAAAGCCGGAATGAGCGCTCCTGCTGACAAAGCTATGGAATGGCTTGACGCTAATCAATCTCTTTCCGGCGGATTTCTTGGAAGTGTTGGAAATGGAGCAAATTACTTTCCTAAAAATGAACCTTCGTGGGCAGTGAAATATTATCTTGATGCACAGCGTTGGCGTATAAGACGGCATTTTGATCAAAACGTAGATATTTTCCCTACCGAAATTTCCGTTTCAGATGGAAGATTTATAGCTGTTGCAAATGAAATCAACAATAACCAGATTGTTGTTGATGCAGGCTGTGGCCGCGGTCGCTTTTTGAAAAAGTTACTTGAAAAATATCCCAATTCTTATTACACCGGTGTTGACTTGTCAGAAAAAATGCTTGAAAATTTGTCCAACAAAATAAAAGGCGTGCAAGGTACACTTGAAAATATACCGTTACCGGACAATTATGCAGATGTTGTATTTTCCGTGGAAGCCATAGAACATTCTGTGAATATAAGCGGCGCAATATCGGAAATCGCAAGAATTTGTAAACCGGGTGGAAAGATTGTAATTATAGACAAACAGGAATCTGAATGGGGGCGGTTTGTTTGCCCACCGTGGGAGCGTTGGCCTGAGCGAAACATGCTTGAAGCAATCATGAGTCAATATTGTATAAGTGTAAAATCAATGGTGGTGGAATATGGACATCCAGCAAATAATGATCAACTGATGGTAAAGTGGGTTGGTATCAAGGAAAAAGAGTTTACAAGGAGGTTTCATAATGCTTAAAATTGGTATTTATACTGGATGTACAGCAACGAATGTCGGTAATGCGTTTTTTGATATGGGAGCAAAGCAATTTATCCAAGAGGCTTTTCCAAGTGCAAAACTTTTCATTTTAGGTGGTGTAACTCATTGGATGTTCAATCACAGCCAAGTACCTCCATCTCAACAACAAAAATATTCTATTAATTCCCTTGAGATGGCGGAATTAGCGAAAATTGATCTGATAGTCTTTGCCGGAATGCGTATGTGTAAAGAATTTGTCGATAATAATGGACGTTCATTTCTTAGTGCAGCAAAACGTGGTGTTGCTTTTCTTGGATTAGGGGTAGGAGCTAGCGAATACACAAACTTTGAAGCTAAATATTATTCAGATTTTCTATCCAAACTTGGCAAGGTTGCAATTATTACTAGGGATGATAATACGTATTCAATGTTTAAAGAATATGTAAAAAATATTGTTTCCGGTATTGATTGTGCATTTGCCCTTTCTCGTTACTATGAGCCGCCTCATCTTGATTTTCCAAATTATGATGTCGTTACTTTTGATTCATCGCTTATACCAACATCTATAGATCATGAGGGAAGAGACATTTTATACGCTCATCATAATCTTTTGGGGGGGGTTGTCTGAACATCGCATAAATAAATATAGAACACATATTTCAGATATTCCAGAAGATTATCTCACATTGTATGCTAATGCTACGGCAGTACACTCTGATAGAGTACACGCTTGCGTTGTTGCATTAGCCTATGGAAATAAGGCAAGGCTATATAATAACACGTTGCGTGCCGCATTGTTTAAAAAATTAGGAATTGCAAATATTAGAGATACTCTTTGCATACTTAATTCTGAAGTGCTTGCAAATCATTACGAGCAACAAATAATTAATATCAGAAAGCTTATATCTGATTTGTTATAAAATGTACAAAGAAATGGGTTATAATATGATTTTCAGTAGAATGAAATCCAATGGTTACAATTGATGAAAAAGTATCCTTTTTATAATAACCAAAAAATCAAAATAGTACACTCTGTTTCAGAAGGACTTAGTTTTGATAATTCTTATTGTTTTGATACAATACTACTAAGTGAGGTTATTGAGCATATTACGCTGTTTGAGGAATTGAAAATTCTAGATAGTATTCGTGCTAATTGTTCGCCTAATTGTCGCTTTGTAGTTTCAACACCATTAGGTTATATGCCCGAAGGTACTCATATACGAGGTTTCAGTCGCAGTGATTTTATCTATAATTTGAATACATTTTATGGCAAGCCGAAAAATATTTATTACACAGATATACAGCAGATTGCATTTGGTTATTTAAGATAGTCTAATCTAACTCCAAAAGGCTTAACAAATGAAAGTCTCCATAATCCTCCCAACCTACAACGGTACGCAATACATAGCCGATTCCATCAATAGCTGCCTAAACCAAACCTATAAAAACATCGAACTAATAATAGTAGATGACGGTTCCACAAACAATGTATGCGAAATAGTTGAAACATTCGTAAAGCAGGACTCAAGAGTTAGATTATTAAAACATGACAAAAATCAAAAATTGCCCGCTGCTTTAAACACCGGATTCAGCGAAGCAAAAGGAGAATATTTTACATGGACATCAGATGACAATCAATATAAAGAAAACGCCATAGAGAGAATGGTAAGCTGCATTACTTCGCATAAAGATGCAGATATTGTTTACGCTGATTACGACATGGTTAATGAGGATGGCAATGTATTCTATTGCGAAAAAGGATTGCCGGAAAGGCTATTGGTCGGAAATACAATAGGAGCTTGCTTTTTGTATAAGAATACGGTTCATCACAGGCTCAATGGATTTAACACCAATCGTTTCCTGTTGGAAGACCTTGATTTTTGGATTAGAGCATACGAGCATTTTAATTTTAAAAAAATGAATGAAAATCTTTATATTTATCGATGGCATAATAAATCACTTACAGTTACCCGTCGAATAGATGTTTACAGAGGCACGATGGACTTCATATTGGAAGAAGCGGAAAAACATAAACGCTTCTCCAACGAAACTAAAATAGAGGCGTATTTGCAAGCGCTAACATTTGCCACAATAATTCAGGATAGTAAAAAAAGAAAATTTGCTTTAAGAAAAATAGAAATACTGATTGAAGAAGCTGTCCCGATGATTGAATCTAAACGTATAGCAGCAGAGCAGTTTATTTTAAAGACAACACACGGAAACAGTTGTAAACTGTGTATTTTTTGTGTTGGTGTTTATGGTCTGAAACTCTATTATTTATTAAACATACTTAACATAAAAGTTGATTTTTTTGCTGATAATGACAGTATAAAACATTGTAAAGATATTATGAACGGTATAAGATGTCTTTCTTTCGCAGAACTCTCAGAGATTAAGGATAACACACTAATAATTGTTGCCCATGCGCAACCGGACACGATAATTGAACAGCTTAGTGATGCAGACTGCCCGTTTGTTATGACAAAACAAGAGCTTCAATTGTGGATTAACATGTAATGCCTGATATTAACAAAATACTCTTTATCTACGGAACCCGTCCCGAAGCCATAAAAATGGCTCCGCTTATTAAGGAGTTTCAGAAAACCCCGGATTGTTTTGATGTAAAAATTTGCCTTACCGGTCAGCATCGTCAAATGTTAGATCAGACAAATGCGTTTTTTGATATAGTCAGTGATTATGATTTAAATCTCATGTCACCCAATCAAACGTTATTTGATATAACGGCTTTATGTTTGTCTGGTTTAAAAGATGTTTTTGAACAAACAAAGCCGGATATAGTTTTTGTGCAAGGCGATACAACATCGGTCATGGTAGGTGCTTTGGCCAGTTTTTATAAGCAGATTCCCGTGGCGCATCTTGAAGCCGGTTTGAGGAGCGGTTGTAAATATTCGCCGTTTCCGGAAGAGATAAACCGTATCATTACCGGCCATATTGCGGATTATCATTTTGCCCCTACTAGTAAAGCGGTCGAAAATTTGAAAAGTGAGGGTATAACGAAAAATGTGTATATGGTTGGCAACACCGTTATAGACGCTTTGCATCTTGGACTGGATATTATCAAAAACGAAAATACCGACAAATATAAAAAATACTTTTCCTTTCTTGATTTTTCCAATAGAATAATTTTGGTAACCGGCCATAGACGTGAAAATTTTGGAGATAGTTTTGAAAATATTTGCAGCGCTATTGCATATATCGCCAATGTTTACAAAGATGTTCAATTCGTCTATCCTATGCACTTTAACCCAAATGTCCGTGAACCGGTAAATAGGATATTAAAGGATATTACCAATGTCCATCTTATAGAGCCGTTAGATTATCCGTACCTTATATGGCTTATGGAAAAATGCTATTTTGTTCTTACCGATTCTGGCGGCATACAGGAAGAGGCGCCTGCGCTTGGCAAACCGGTATTGGTAATGCGGGATGTAACAGAGCGGCAAGAAGGAATAGAAGCGGGAACCGCAAAACTTGTCGGTACTAAATATGAAAATCTTGTTCTTACAATGGAAGAACTCTTGAATAACGAGAAAACATTTTCAGATATGGCCAATGCGGTAAACCCTTACGGAGATGGTACAACGAGCCAAAAGATTGTGGAAGTAATAAAAGAAGCGGCGGAATAGCCAATTGTGGTGCAAATTTATAATTTCCGGCTGCTTTAGTTATTTCATTTAATTAATCCCAAGCTTTTTCATCGCTTCTTGCAAAGGAATCCCTTTTTCAATGAGCTCCGCCAGCTTTTTAGCGCCATTTTTCTCGCCTATTTCAATGCCTTCTTCTCTGGCATCATGCAATGCAGACAACTCTCTCATATTCGCGTCTCGGAACTGATCATACGCTTCTAATTGAGCTTTGGTATATGCTTCCTCTTTCAAATATTTTATCGCTTCTCTGGTCTCATCGTTTGTAAACAATTCCTGCGGGATTTCTCCGCCTTTGGATTCATCTATCTGAGTGAGTAGTTGCAGCCACAGGTCAAACATGCTCTTTTCTGTAGAACTTGCAGGCTTGAACTTTGGAAGCTCTATAAATACAAAATCAAGACCGGGAATATATTTATCGTGATACTTTTCTCTTATACCGTATTCCCAATAGTATTTATCGGAAAATTCTTCCGTATTTTCTATAATATCATTTACTAAACATAACGAAAAAACCGGACTCAAATCACTATATTTCTTTGCGCTGTCAAGTTGGCGGGAATATGCTTTAGCCGTATTCAAAAGCGCTCTCGCTCTGAAAGAATTCGACCAGTATAATTGCATTTCAACAATAAAGGCTCTTCCTTTACCATCTACACATTTTACATCTACTATTGAATATTTTAACAGTTCCAACTCAGGAAGCATTTCAGGGGTTTGATATTCCAATGACTCTATTTTATCACTGCCCTCAAACTTCAATAAATTGTTGAGCAAGCTCATACACAAATGTTTGTGTTCGCCGAATATCCGTTTGAAGGTGAGATCGTTTTTAGGGTCGAGATATTTTATTGGCATAATAACCCCTTTTTTATAAGACTGCGCTAATATCAAGATACTATTTGCCGAAATAAAAATGTGTGATGTGCAGAATTGCATATCATGAATATTAACGGTAGTAAAAACTGAACTATGGTTATGAAAGATGCCTGAAAGTTTTTAACGTGGAATAATCAAAATATATTATGGCTGCGGCATGACAGGAATTTTTTTAAGATTGGAATATTTCGTAAATTTTATTCTTTGCAAAACGGTAAAAATTTTTGACCTATCCTTCCGCAAACGCAACCTTTCCACATCCACTGGTATAAGAGTTGCTTCTTTTTTTAACGATAAATTTAAGCGGAGAAAAATTCTGAAAATAGATTTATGTATTGAACTTAAAAAGGAGCGCTTCCATGTTGGGAATAAAAAAATCGCACTGTTTAGCTGCTTCGTTTTTCACCTTATTTGCAATCGTGTATATAATAATAAGACGAAAATGCGCGCTCAGGGCCAAAAAAATAAGCGACGCGACGCGTCAGGCGGCTAATGAAAGCAGCGTTGAACTGGATTACGCAGTAGCTGAGCTTAAACGCAATCTCGAAGGTAAATCCGCGGATCAGCTTGAACGAAGCTTGGATTCCATTGTGCAAAACACTAAGAGCCGCATTGACAGAATTGCAGCTCAGCTTAAAAACAAAGTGCACTCGGAAAGGATAACGCGAAAATAATAATGCGGAATGCGAAATGCGGAAATTAAAAAAATATCAGCGCGTAATTTCACAAAAATAGTAAACGAGCTCCAAACGTTTATTTTGTCTTATATTTCTGCATTCTGCATTATTATTTCTGCGTTATTTTCCCTCTCTCAAGCTCAGGAACAGCGCTTTTCAGTTGGTGAAATCCGCTTCAGAGGCAATTATTCTTTGACAAACCGCGAACTTTTAAATTCAATGAGACTGCAGCCATCGGGAATTTTCAAAAAAAGAGAATTTAATGAAAACAGGCTTATTAATGATATTCAATCCATAGAAGCTTTATATCGTTTTAAGGGGTGGCACCGTATATCTGTCAAAGTTCACAGTTTGCGCCGTGATATGCAAAACCGCAAAGTTTACATCACATTAAATGTTTCCGAAGGCCCGCGCTACACTATCAGCTCGCTTCGTTTTTTTAGTTCGGATTTTCAAAATGAGAATTTTTATAGCGAAATCGCGGGAATTCTGCCGGGCAGCCCATTGGATTCCTCCTTAATAGAGATGGGCCGCATACGGCTTCTTAACGCACTGCACGATCAAGGTCACCAGTTCGCATCGGTGATTTATCATATAGATTTTCCCGCTCAAACTTCCGGTGAGCCGCACGGGGAGGTGAGTTACATTGTACGCAAAGGGCCTTTGGCAGCCATGGGAGGCGTTGAAATTTTTGGTTTGAAGCGTGTCAGGCCAAAAATCGTAGAGCGTGATCTTGTGTTTGACAAGGGGCAGATTATAACACCGCGTTTGATTGAAAGAAGCAGGAAGCGGCTTTTATCAACAGACCTTTTTTCTTCCGTGTTTATTATACCGGTTGACACGCTTGAATCACCTGAAGAGCTTGATACGGTTGACGCTCAGATAGCGGTTATTGTTACCGAAAAAGATATGGCGGCGGTGCAGGTAGCTGCGGGTTACGGCGCGTATCAAGGATGGTTTATCGATCTTGAACTCCTGTACCGCAATCTCTTTGGCCTTGGCCACAGAATATCCGTGCGTGGCAGGTATTCTCACTGGGACAGGGGAGGGGAGCTAAACTATGTTTATCCACATCTTTTTGGTAATTTTGCGGATGGTTCCGCGCGTATCTACGGAGAGCGGCGTCTGCAATCTGATTATGATGGGGTATTTTGGGGAGGCCGCATAGCCGCTTTTGATAAACCTGATGACAAATGGTACAATTGGAGATTTTTTGTCCGCGCTGAACACACCTCAAGTATCACTACCGATCCGCCTACACCCCTTTACCCATGGCAACCAATGAGGGATACCTACGCTTTAGGCGCTCAGCTGCGTTTTGGTCACACAGACGTAACCTCTCTTGGATGGGCTGCGGAGATAAACGGGGAGCTGGCCGGGCCTTTTTTAACTCAAACGAATCAGTTTTATACGATTATGTCAAGTTTGCGTTTGCAATATCCGCTACTTGCGGGCATAACCGCGGTTGTTCGCGCCCAGGGTGCGTTTGGGGCTGGGTATGGATCTACAAGCGGTCTGCTTCCGGTTCAGGAGCGGTTTTGGCTTGGTTTTGACTCAATTTCGCCAATAAGCGGTTTTAGCGCAACAGAGCTTATGCCTAAAGATGAATCAGGACGGCCAAGGGGAGCGGGAGCTGTGCTTGTATTTACCCCGTTTGAGCTGCGAATACCTCTCTATTGGCGGTTTCAAGGAGCATTGTTTGTTAACACCGGATACGCGTGGAGAAGACCGGGTGTTTTAAATATGAGCGATCTGCGCACCGCGGCAGGGCCGGGACTTATTTTTGCGCTCCCGCAGGGAAAGGTACGGCTTGATTATGGAATCCAGATCCCTCAGGGAAAACAAAAATTTAATCTCTATCTCGAAAACTTTTAGTAATGAGTATACCTGCGCGTGAAGATCTCTAATATTTTACAATTTACAAATAAATGGTATAATAAAATAGTGTAAACGTGAGTAAAAGCGTTTTTAATGTTTTGAATTTGATTTTATTTGTAATTTGTACATTGTACATTGTAATTTATAATTCATGATTATCGTAGCGCAAAGAGTTCTGAGTTCAAGCGTAGCCGTAGATGGACAAACGGTAGGTTCTATCGGTAAAGGGTTAATGCTTCTTGTCGGCGTACATAAGGATGACGCCGAAGACGCGGCGGATCTCTTAGCCGTCAAATGCGCCGATCTGCGTATCTTTTCCGACAGCGGTGGAAAGATGAATCTTTCTGTAAACGATATCGGCGGGGAAGCGCTGGTTGTGTCTCAATTTACGCTGCTTGGCAATTGCTCAAAGGGGCGCCGCCCAAGTTTTGTCGATGCCGCTCCCAGCCAAAAGGGACGTGAACTTTATGAATATTTCGTAAAAAAGCTTAGAGAAAAAATACGGAAGGTAGAAACCGGAATTTTTGGCGCTGATATGAAAGTGCAGCTTGTCAATGACGGGCCGGTGACTGTTATCATCAATTCATAAGTAATCCCGATTGTCTATTAAGCCGGGTTGACCGCGGCTTCTTCCATAGATTTGTCCCATAATCTTTAAATTTGGGTTTATACTTATTTCTTACATTATTAAACAGTCGGGGAGTGTAGCAGGATATGGGAACATTTATTGGAAACGGCAGGCATTCAGGCAATAAGGCACGCGTGTTTTTATGTGCGGCGGCGGTAGCGTTTTTCGCTGGTAATACGCCGGCGTCGGATAAGCTTAATTATGTCACCTACGATTTTGGGCCTGCGATTATCGGGAATTGGATCGCGTCGTTTGGGGATCATACGGATGATAGTTTTAACACGTCAGGTTTTGGTCTCGCACTGCAGTACGAACGGCAGATCAACCCATTTTTCAGCGCGGGCGCAAGATTCGCTTATCTGGGGGCGGGAATGGGATACTCGGCTAGTATGTATGATATTACTTTAGGTATTATCGAAGAACTTTCGCTCAAACAAAACTTTTCATCTTTTAATTTTGAGAGCAACGCCAGACTTTATCCAACTGGAAAAAGTTTTTTTCTTAACGGTTCTTTAGGTTATGGGACTTTTGGAACAGGGTTAAAGGGACGGTTTTATTATACCGAACGGGATGGTAAAAATGCAATAGATTTAGTCGACTTATCAATGACGGCAAGTTACTTAAAATTAGGCCTTAAGACAGGGTACCGGTGGTTGATAAGAAACTCCTTTATTATTGAAATGTCAACCGGATATGATTTTTCGACTCGTGTGGGCGATGGCATAGGAACTAAATTAGGCAAAAAATTTGGCGGAGATATAGACAGCGATCTTGACGATATGTTCGATTTCTTCGCGAACCATATATTTGTCGGCGGATTCAGGATTACGCTTGCCGCTGGGTGGGCGTTTTAAACGCATGACAAACGGGGCGGCGCACTAGCCGCCCCCTGCGATAACTTATCCATCCCGGTTTGTTTGAAATAATGTACTCGAATGAACATCTTCTGTTGTCAGTGTTGGAAGCGTAGTGGGTTTTGCAATGCTATCAATTGGATTGCTTATTATGTTTAAATTATTCGTGTTTGGTGTGTGATTTAACGATTGTTGACTAGATTGATTCTGTTGAGTTTGTTGGTTGTCTGCCATTTTGATAATCTCCTATAAATGAATAAATATGAGTGCTATAATTGAAACAATTACTGTACCCATTGAAATAAGAAATACATATATAGACCATTTTACTAATTTTACTCTTTTATCGTTATTTATTTTTTTGCTTTTATGGATATCTTGTATTTGATCTTTCCATAGTATATAAAATTGTGCTTGTGTTTTATAATTTGTATGCTCTTGATACACTCTGTTATAAAATTCATCAATAATTTGCATTGTTGAATACTTGTATCGCCATTGTGCAAGTAAAGCCAAAAGAAGACTTATAAGTAATAATGTTGAGATTATGCCAACACTAAATAACATTTTGGGTACAATGGAAATATTTAAACAACTTATCAAAACAGGAAGCAAAGTATACAATGCAATAGTAAATACAGAAAATGCGGTTATCATTTGACTTGATTGATTTATTAAACTTTGTTCGCGCTTTTCTTCTAATTCAAAAGAAAACTTACCAAAGTCTACAACATTTTTCATCATTAATTCTGCAACTTTTTCTTGTTTATTATCATTCCCCCCTTCCTTAAGCTTAGAATCTTCCATGTAAACCTCAGTAGTGAAATAGAGCGCGTAAATAATATTTGAATCTGTTTGTGGTAGGATTGAGGGGAGATTTTCTCCCCTCTTTTGATTATACTACTTACTTATCAATAATCATCCATCCCGCCTGGCATCCCCGCGCCGCCCGCGCCCTTCTCCTTCTTCTCCGGTTTGTCGGAAATAACACACTCGGTAGTCAGGATAAGGCTTGCGATAGAGGCCGCGTTCTCAAGGGCGCTGCGTGTCACTTTTGTCGGATCGATCACGCCGGCTTTGATGAGGTCTTCGTACTTGTCGCTATAGGCGTTGTAGCCGTAAGCGCCCTTGCCGTTTTTAACCTCGTTGGCAACAACGGATGATTCTTTTCCGGCGTTTATTGTTATCGTACGCAAAGGTTCTTCGCAGGCGCGGCGGATAATATCAACGCCGATCTGCTCATCGCCTTCAAGCTTAAGGTTTCCGATAGCCGCGGCCGCACGGATAAGCGCTACGCCGCCGCCGGGAACAACACCCTCTTCGACAGCCGCGCGTGTAGCGTGCAGAGCGTCTTCAACACGAGCCTTCTTCTCTTTCATTTCAGTTTCTGTGGCAGCGCCGATCTTGAGCACAGCGACTCCGCCGGCTAATTTCGCGAGACGTTCCTGAAGCTTTTCACGGTCGTAGTCGGAGGTTGTGTCTTCGATCTGTTTTCTGATCTGAGCAACACGTCCCTTTATGTCAGCGGCTTTGCCCGCTCCTTCAATGATCGTGCTGTTATCCTTATCAATAACGATTCTCTTTGCTTTCCCAAGGGAGTCAAGCGTTGTGTTTTCGAGTTTAAAGCCGGTTTCTTCTGAAATAAGAGTGCCGCCGGTGAGAATCGCGATATCCTCAAGCATCGCTTTTCTTCTGTCGCCAAAACCCGGAGCTTTTACAGCCGCGATTTTGAGAGTTCCGCGCAATTTGTTTACAACAAGAGTCGTAAGCGCCTCACCTTCAACATCCTCAGCGATGATGAGAAGGCTTTTGCCCATCTGAGCGACTTTTTCAAGCAGCGGCAGAAGGTCTTTCATAGCGCTGATTTTCTTATCATAAATCAAAATGAGAGGATCTTCAAGCACACACTCCATGCTGTCTGCGTTTGTTACAAAGTAAGCGGAGAGGTATCCGCGGTCAAACTGCATCCCTTCAACCACGTCAAGAGAGGTATCCATGCTCTTGGCTTCTTCAACTGTGATTACACCATCCTTACCCACTTTCTCCATGGCATCGGCAAGAAGATCGCCTATAGTAGAGTCGTTATTTGCGCTTATTGAACCGACCTGAGCGATCTCTTTCTTACCTTCAATGGGCTTTGAATCTTTTTTGAGCTGCTCAATAACAGCTTTTACAGCTTTGTCCATACCGCGCTTGATAGCCATAGGATCGGCGCCCGCTGTAACATTCTTAATCCCAAGATGAGCGATCACCTGGGCAAGCACTGTGGCTGTAGTGGTTCCGTCTCCTGCAACATCACTTGTTTTAGAGGCAACCTCTTTAACCATTTTCGCGCCCATGTTCTCAAGCTTATCCTCAAGCTCCACCTCTTTTGCCACTGTAACACCATCTTTTGTTACAGTAGGTGAACCCCAGCTCTTCTCTAAAACCACATTGCGGCCGCGCGGACCCAGTGTAACCTTAACCGCGTTAGCAAGCACATCCACGCCTTTCAAAAGTTTTTCTCTTGCGGCAGTATCAAAAGCAAGCATTTTAGCGCCCATTCTTTATCTGTCTCCTTTTTTGAGGGGCACCCGCGAGGGGTGCCCTTACGATGATTGTTGTGGCACCACCCGCGGGTGCCTGGCTTTGCAGGCGGCAGGTTGCCGCCCTTACATCGGATTATTTTTTCTTCGTATATCCTAGGGTACCCGCAAGGGGTGCCCTTACATATATCTCCTGTACGGGCAGCCCCTCGCGGCTGCCCTCTCATTATATCACAGCAAGCACGTCACTCTCACGCACAATGAGATACTCCTCACCATCAATAGTGACCTCCGTACCCGCATATTTTCCATAGAGAACCTTGTCGCCTTTTTTGAGAGTCATCTCGATTTTCTGACCCTTGTCGTTGGTTTTGCCGGGGCCTACAGCGATCACTTCGCCCTTCTGCGGTTTTTCCTTAGCGTTATCAGGGATGTAGATACCGCCGCTTGTCTTCTCCTGAGCTTCCATAGACTTGAGTATGATCCGGTCTTCCATCGGTTTAACATTCATTTATATCTCCTCCTAAAAGTAGGTTTAAGTTGATTATACAAACTAAATTGATTGGCCCAATTTGATGCAAGTTGCGTGCCAACTTTTTAATTAATGTAGAAATGATTAAAAATCGATGTTTTTATTTCTGCATTATGAATTGAGCCATTTTATTTGAAGTTGAATTTAGTATGAGACGCAGGATGGCTGTTCCAATGTGAAACAAGGGTGTTTCGTTTTAGGGCAGGATACAATGATTATAGTAAGGAAGCCGCTTTGAAATAACTGCCTTAAGTCTGATTGAACACATGTAATCCCCGGTTTTCTGAATGTTATGCAGCATTTCCGGAGAAAGAGGAGTGTCGCACTTGGATTTTCCGCCGCGTTTAGTTTTCTTAGTGCATTTTGGTGATTTATTAAGCAGTCCGACAGCGTATATGCGATTGTAACCGCATACGGCATAGTAACGCGTCAGGCGTCTCCTTTTGGTGCGTCTGTCAGCAGCTTTATACTGTCCATGAATAGCTTGCAGGTATCTTCGCTTTTCTTTTTACCCACATGGATAATCCCCGTTTTAGCTCTTGAAATTTGAATCATCTTAATTATCAGGCAACGAATCTATTTGTGGAAGAAGAGCCTTAGCCTCAGGTCAGATTTTTTTAGGCAGTTCGTTTCGAGTGTTTTCATATTTTTCTATCGCTTGTTTAAATGGTATATTATATTATAAACCATAATATAACGCATGGGAATGCAAAGAACAGCAAGGCACAAATGATGTGAATTAAATTAAGTATGGAATATTTTCGAGCAAATTAAGGATCGCTGGATTTTTTCATGGGAAAGCCCCTGCAACGTAAAGGATGGGTGCGCCGCTCTTGGCGAAGAGTATTTAGATTGCAGCAGACCTGCAATTACAAATGAAACGGTCTGCGATTATGATGAGGGATTTATATCAAAACCCTTAAGTGTTTACTTGTGCTGATTTGCAGTATAAATGCAAAGAGATCAACTGCGGTACCAACGGTAACGGAATGTGCAGATTCAGGTGTGTGAGGATAGAGTATAAATGCGGAAATAAAAAGGTTGAACGAAGAAATAAAACAGTACAGGCAGGGTATGCCATGTCTGTACTTTAGAAAAATTGATATTTCAGCCGTTTTTTTCTGTATTTGATTTCAGGAGAGTATTTTAGTTATGGAAAAATCGCAAAGAAGCGTGGAAACAATGATTGCCGCCGCCGATGTGTTGTTTACTTATGTCGAGGACATGATACACGCTCCAGCCAATGCCAGCCTTAATACAAGCGCTTTGCCCAAAGAGTTTGTTAAACTTGGAAAAAACCTCGAGTTTCTTTTTAAGCAGATATCGGAAACCCGAGTGTTTGCCAAAGAATTAGCAGCTGGTAACTTAGACTGTGCTCCGGCGGCGCCGGACAATGAAATGACCGCCCCCTTAAAGAACCTGCACGCTTCACTCAAGCATTTGACATGGCAGACACAGCATATTTCAAAAGGCGATTATAGTCAGCGCATCGCGTTTATGGACAATTTTTCCCACGCCTTTAACAATATTATCGAGCATTTAGACCGGCAGAGGGAACATAGCCTTGACGAACTGAGAGAAGCGTTACAGAGGGCCGAAGAAGCGCGTGAGCGCGCTGAGGAGGCTTCACGCGCGAAAACAATTTTTTTAGCAAACATGAACCATGAGATGCGCACACCGCTGAACACGATTCTTGGTATTGCCGAAATACAGCTTATGGACGAAACACTTAGCCCCGGTCAGCAGGATGTTTTTCTTCGCATCAATAATTCAGGTGGTCTGCTTCTCAATATTATCAACCATTTACTTGACTTATTTAAGATGGAGCCGGAAAAAGTGGAACTTGCGCTTGCGGAATATGAATTCAGGAGCGGCTGGTTAGGTAAAGAATCAACTGAAAATATGACGCAGCTTAGCATTGATAAAGAGATGCATACAAAAAGCGCTAAATTGATGCGGGAGTACATGCCTTATGCAAGCGTTTTAGTTGTGGATGATGTGGAATCCAACCTCTATGTGGCAAGGGGTCTTTTGTCTCCTTACGGTTTGTCGAGTGATACTGCAATGAGCGGTTTTGAAGCGATAGATAAGATAAGAAACGGCAATGTTTACGACATTATTTTCATGGACTACATGATGCCGGAAATGGACGGCATTGAGACTTTTAATAAAATTCGTGATATGGGTTACGAAAAGCCGATTGTCGCGTTAACAGCCAATACTGTGGTTGGTCAGGCTGAAATGTTTCTCTCCAAAGGCTTCGATAGCTTTCTCTCCAAACCAATAGACGTTACTGTATTAAATGATGTTCTTAACAGATTTATCCGCGATAAGCAGATGCCTGAAGTCATTGAAGAAGCGCGGGCGAGCCGTCCCTTAACTGTTGATGCTGCCCCAAAAACAGCTCAATCTGTTGACATAGACCCAAACCTGCTCACCATATTCGTACGGGATGTTAAAAGAGTGCTTCCAACTTTTGAAAAAGCTCTCAAAAATATAGATACTATAAGTGATAAAGATTTACGCCTCTTTACAATAGATGTCCACGCCATGAAAAGCGCTCTTGTTAATGTTAATGAAAATGCGCTCTCCGCTACCGCCGCCGGACTTGAAGCGGCCGGCAAAAATGGAGACAAAAAAATGATATCAGCGACCCTTCCGCGGTTTTTTAACGATCTGTCCGCACTCATCGAAAAATTTACACCGGACGAAGATGAAAACTGCGAAACAGCAGATGAAAACCCGGAGTATCTGGCCAAACAGTTGTTTGTTTTTAAGAAAGAGTGCGAGAATTACAACAAAAAAGGCGCAAAAACCATCATCGCCGAACTCTGTCGCAAGCAGTGTTCGCGTAAAACCAAGGAGTTGTTTAGCGCATTTTCAGAGTATCTGCTGCATGGAGATTTTGAGGAAGCGGCGGCGAAGGCGCAGGAGTTTGCGGAAAGTTTAGTAATGAAAACGACTTTAACAACTGGTTTGAGACCCAAATAAAGTAACAATTAATAGCCGATAAAACAAGCGCCGCTTACCGCGATAGTAGGCAGTTCCCTTGTTGTTTTCCCATAAGCCTCAATCCGCAGATAACATCTTTCAGTTAAAACTTCGCCTGGTATTGGAAGACTTATATCATAAGTATCAGGTTCCAAAACTTGTCTGAGGATAACTTTTTCTTCTTTCAATCCCGGACTCCCCATAAACACCTGTAAACCGGTAATCGAGCCGAATTCTTTTGTGCTCAGTGCTGCCGCGTGTAAATCACTTATTTCTGATATCGGTTTTGAGCTTATGAGGGATTCCTGCGGACAGCGGCTGTCGCGGATTGTTACGAATGGGCCGTTTGTCAAAAAGCAGGCGCCTCTTTTTATCCCATCAATTACATCATTTACGCTTCTCACTTTACCGTAGATGCCTGTGCGCACAAATCCCATGTATCTCTCAGCGTCTTCATGGATTTGCAGAAACGGTTTTCCTATTGCTCTATAGCGGTTAAAATCCCCGTGAGCATCGCTTCCCGCGAGTATTGGGAGTTTAAATCCTTTTTGCAGCATGCTTATCCACAGCTTTTTGCCGCGCTTCCACGACTCGAAAAAACCGCTGTTGACAGCCTGAATTCCTCCCAAACCAGTACAAAGGTCGTTTTCGCTCCATGTTCCGCGTTTAAGAAAAATGGATTGTAAAATACCTGCCTGCGATCCCGGATGCGCGGCAAAAGATATTCCCCCCTGCCGCTCAATCTCCTCTACAGCTTCTTTTATGGAGAGCTGTTTTTTGTGGTAAACGTTTTTTCTCGCGCCGTCAAGAGTCCCGGGGATATATTCCGTTATGCCAATAGCTCCTAAGTGAACAACTTTGTTTTTGCTGTTGAGGACAGAGACCTCTTCGCCCGGAACCATAACGGTTTTACCGCTATAGTTCGTTATCGTGGATTTAAACATTTCCCAAAGTTTTAAATCTTTATCCTGATGTAAAAAATTATCAGGTGAGCTTGCGAGATCATATGAGTGATCGGTGATTGCCGCAAATTCAAGGCCGCTCGCCTGAGACATTTTATCTATGATCTCAATCGGAGGCCCGAACTCCACGTGGCTTCTTGAGAACTGCGAGTGGCAGTGAACGTCGCCGAAAGAGCAGCAGCCATCTCCAGGATACGGTTCGTTGGTCACCAAACAGCGGAATGGAAGTTTAGTGGAAGTGACTAAACTGTCATTAAGAACGGTGATAAGCGGTTTTTGAACACGCCCTTTTTTGATCCGGCGGTATTTGAGACAGGCGTTGACAAATATTTCACCCGAAACGAATTTCAATTGAGGGATAGTAAACAGATACGCGCTCATCTGCTTTTCAAGCGGATGTTTTAGTAAGGATTTTTGTATACTTTGTTTATCGAAATCAAAAATTTCCGGTTTCGCGCCGCTTTTTGAAACAGCAATCAGAACCGATTCAATCTCAATGGGGTATTGATGTATATCATTAACCAACAAACTTAACGGAAGACCGCGGCCAGGGACAAGACGGCGGGGCAGGTCAAAAATGATCTCCGGACTTTTACGAAAAAGAAGACTTGGAGAGCATCCCCGGAAACGGAAATGAGTTTCGGCGTATAGGACAAGAGGGAGAAACGGATCGGTCATATATTAACTCTGGTTATAGGAGAATGCAGAAATAAAATGGCAGAATGCAAAAATAAAATAAAGATAGAGTTCTTTTTGATTATCAAGTGTAAAGCCAAAAAAGATAAGGTTCAATTTATTCCAAGCATTTCCGCAGCTTCGTGCGGAGGGATACCTTTTTTAATGAGCTCAGCAAGTTTTTTCGCGCCTTCCGCTCTGCCCTCAGTCTTACCTTTTGTCAAGTGACCGCTTCGCCTCTTCTCTTCCTTCGACCCTTGCGGTTTTGACCGCACTGTCAACGCTTTGCCTGTCTATAAGGTATTTCCCGTAAGCTTCTCTCTTAGCCTTAGTCATTTTTAGTGTGTCTAACTTGGCGTCTGCTTCCTGTATACCTTATCCACGGCTGTGCTATAATATAGTGAAAATACAGAGATTTAGAGAAACAACTTAAATACCAATCAAATGCCAATTAGCTATCAAAATAGTTTTTGCCGGAATCTTCAGGTAAATAAGTTGATGGTTTATGTATTACGCGTTAATCACAATCTATTCTTTATCTCAAATCTTTTCAAGTGGAACATCTGTAAGGTTGATCTTTTTTATTTCCGCGTCCTGACATTTTATTTCTGTCATTGCACCCGCTCCACTATTTATTTTATTAAGCAACTGTAAAAACACTCTATGTTGAAAGGATAAGTAACGATGTTCCTCAGTAAAGTTTTGCCATCAATTTCAGCGGCTGTTCTTATTGCATTGCCTGTTTTCGCTCAGGAACAGGGGGGAGAGCCCGCTCCATCTCCGGGCCTGTTCGGCGGTAATTTTATGTTTATCATGATCGCGATGTTCGTTATCATTTACTTTCTGATGATACGGCCTGAACAGAGAAAACAAAAAGAGCGTCAGAAAATGCTTGCGGCTCTTAAGAAGGGCGACAAAATCCTTACCATAGGCGGAATCGTTGGTGTAATTACTAATGTCAAAGATTCCACTTATATGATGAAAACCGGTGAAGGAACGCTTCTTGAGGTTACTAAATCTGCTGTTTCAAGCGTACTCACCAATGATACGGCTCAAGGCGATAAAGCCCTTGGGAATGATAAAAAGTAATTATAAAGGCGCGATAAACCGCGCCCGCACAATGGCGGAGGGCTGCGGCGAAAGATGGTGGGCGAATAATTTTCATCCACGTGTTAAAGCATTCTGGCAGGTATGTGAACGGCATTTAAATAATTGAAAACATGGTAAGCATTCAAATACAATAAGATGGTGTTGCGGGGACAGGCTGTGTCAAAACTGTGGAGACCTTGTCAGAGGCGGCATTATTGTCAAAAATAGTTGACAAATAGGTTGCAAAATTTGTTAAAAAGCGGTAATTTCTTTTTTTGTCAACGTTGCTTGTTTTGAGTTTTGATACAGTCTGGGGAGTGTTTCCCGTCAAAGGCCGGCGAAGTCCGTCCCTATATATAGATTTTTGAATTTTATATTTTGACTTTAATTTTGATTTTGACTTTTTACTTTTTGAGTGAGATGGAGAGTACCGTAAGGTGTTAGAATTACGATATTATGGTGATCCGGTTTTAAGGAAAGCCGCTGTTTCAGTTGATAAGTTTGACGAAAGCCTGAAGGAATTTGTGAGCGGGATGATTGAGACGATGCGCACAGAGGATGGCGTTGGTCTTGCCGCGCCTCAGATTGGCGTCTCTCAAAGAGTTGTTGTAATAGACGCAAGCGGCGGCGATCAGGAGCCTTATATTTTGATTAATCCCGAAATAGTATATTCTTCTGAAGAGAGGGAGGATTACGAAGAGGGATGTTTGAGCATACCGGGGATTAACCTCAAGGTAAACCGTCCCTCAAAAGTGAGCGTTAAAGCTCAAAATGAGAGCGGCGAGTACTATATAATAGAAAACGCTGAGGGACTGCTTGCCAGGGCTTTGCAGCATGAGGCCGACCACCTTAACGGAATTCTTTTTATCGATCATGTTTCCCCTGTTCAGCGCGCTTTACTTAAAGGTAAACTCAGGAAGATCTCCGAAAGACAGCGTGATTAGAATTTTCTATTTTTCCAACTATTTTAGCTTCGTTAAGATCATCTCTTGCGTGGTTGTTTTGTTTTTTGCTCAGGGGTGCGCGCCGTTCTTTGTTCCCAATCCTCCAGCAAGCAGTGCGGAAGAGCAGACCGAAGGTATACGCAAGGCGGTTGAGGCGGCACCTGAGCGCAAAGTCCGCACTAATGAGATTGATTTTGGAAGAGCGTTTGAAGAAGCTGAAGTTGAAGCGGTTAATAATACCGCAAGCTTGCCGCGGCAGTATATATCGTTTACTGTGCGGAAACGGCCTGTAAGGGTGTTAGTAAAGCGTAATGTAAAAGACGCGGTTGTTTATTCGGCAGCTCAGGTTAAGGTGCGCACCGCAGGCGGAGTTGCTAGTTTTAAGGGACGCATGCATGTTGAGGCATCTTCCGAAACAGCGGCTGTCGCGGTTGTGTCAGGTAACTCAAAACGTAAGCTTAGTTTACCATGTACGCTTTCCGTAAATTCCGCCGGCCACCTGCTTGAACTTGGCGGTGACAGCTACCGCGGTGAGCTCATTATTGTCTCGGAAAACGGAAAGACGCTTTCTTTTGTTAATGTGATTGACATAGAAGAATATCTCAGAGGTGTGGTGCCGCTTGAGATTGGGGCTTTAAAAGAGCAGGAGATTGAAGCGGTTAAGGCTCAGGCTGTGGCTGCGCGCACCTATACTTACAGAAAAATGGCCGCGAGCGGAACGAATTTTTTTGATCTGGTTTCCACAGTGGCTGATCAGGTTTACGGAGGCGCAAACGCGGAAAAAGAGGCTTGCGACATGGCGATCCGCCGGACTAAAGATCTTATTATGACTTTTAATAACACTGTCGCCGGCGCTTTTTATCACTCCACCTGCGGCGGTAAAACCGCAAATATAGAAGATGTGTGGGGTGGGGAGAGCCTTGCTTACTTGCGTTCGGTTAGCGACACAGATCCGGACGGAAACGCTTACTGCGGCTTTTCGCGCGCCTTTACATGGGAGGAGAGCTGGAGTAACACCCAGCTTGGTAAGATTTTTGCGCGCTTCTCTCCCGAAGGGGGCGTTTCCCCCTCTTTTAATGGGACGCTTCACTCTTTGCGGATAAGGGAACGCTTTTCATGCGGCAGAGTTAAAGCGTGCGCTATTGAGTCAAGCGGCGGGACTTTTATTATTGGCGGAGACAGGGTAAGGTTTCTTATTCGTTCAAACAGCGCGTCGAATCCGATATTGCGCTCTTCAAATTTTACAATTGAAACTGCAAACAATGACAAGGTAGTAATAAAGGGAAGAGGTTACGGTCACGGGATAGGGATGTGCCAGACCGGAGCCATAGGCCGCGCCAGGGCGGGGCAGAGTTTCGAGCAGATACTCTTTGCCTACTACAGCGGCGTAACTATCGCCTCGGTTGCTTCAAAATGAGATATATCGCGGATCTGCATATACACTCTCATTTTTCGATGGCTACAAGCTCACAGCTTAACATTCCTAATATCGATCTTTGGGCGCGCAAAAAAGGGATAAGCATCGCCGGTACCGGCGATGCCGTACATCCGGGATGGATGAATGAGCTCAAAAGAGATCTGGTCAGCGCGGGTAATGGACTTTACAAAATCCGTACTGAAAAATCGGATCCCCGCTCGAAAGTTTGGGACGGGGAAGTATATTTTATGCTCACCGCTGAGATCAGCTGTATTTACAAGGTACAGGGAGCGGTGCGCAAGGTACATAACATAATCGCCGCGCCGTCATTTGCTTCCATGGAAAAAATACAGCGAAAACTCGGAGCTTTGGGAAACATAATTTCCGATGGCAGGCCGATACTGGGCCTGGATTCCAGAGATCTGCTTGACATAACGCTTGAGGGTGGGGAAGGGTCATTTCTGTTTCCTGCCCATATCTGGACTCCCTGGTTTTCTGTTCTTGGATCAAAGTCAGGTTTTGATACGATAGAGCAGTGTTACAGAGATCTTTCGGACTATGTTTTCGCGGCGGAAACAGGGCTCTCTTCAGATCCTGAGATGAACAGAAAATGTTCATTTCTTGACAAATATGCGCTTGTGTCAAACTCCGACGCTCACTCGCCCGAAAACCTTGGCAGAGAAGCGACAATTTTTGATTTTGACGCTGAAGTCAGCTTTGATTCGATTGTAAAGGCGCTGAAGGGGGATGATCCCAAAGGGTTGTGGGGGACAATAGAGTATTTTCCTCAGGAAGGCAAATATTATCTTGATGGCCACAGGGCTTGCGGGGTCTGCTGGGAGCCCAAAGAGACTAAAGCTCACGGCGGAATCTGTCCTGTTTGCGGTAAGAAAGTTACCGTTGGAGTTCTTAACCGCATTTGCGCGCTTTGTGAGCTGCGGGGGGAGGAATCAAAATCCGGAACGTTTTCCATGGAGCGTCCGTTTCATTCACTCACCGGCCTGAAAAATATAATTTCCGAAATAACCGGTACTAAGGAAACCAGTAAAAAAGTATCTTTACGGTATGAAAATTTGCTTTCGGAGTTAGGCAGTGAGTTAAGTATACTGCTTGACATTCCTGTCAATAAGATTTACGATGTTGATAAAGATGTGTCAAAATCAATACAGCGGCTGAGAAACCGCCAGGTTTATGTAAGGGGTGGTTACGACGGGGTTTACGGGACGGTGAGAGTGGGTTCCTGTTGTCAATGATAAACCGCGCCCATGCTGTCATAATGATACGGAGATATAACAGTTGTTAATACTATTTCTATTCATGCTGCTTTGTATTCTTGTATCCTGCGTTTTCTCAGGTTCTGAAACAGGGTTTATTTCATGGAACCCTCTTAAGGTGTCTCATGCCGCGTCTCAGGGTAATTTTTCCGCCCGCGTTGCGCTTTATCTTATGAAACACCGCGAACGGATACTTACAACAGTACTAATCGGCAACAACGTTTGTAACATAGGCGCGGCTTTCATATTTATCAAGCTTTTCTCGGAGCTTGACGCACTGGTTCCGCTTGACCTCGCGCGCATCCCCTCTCCGGAATCATTATTTCTCACCCCTGTTATGGTGCTTTTCAGCGAGATACTTCCCAAATCCATGTACCGCACCTATCCTTACCTGCTGACAATGAAATCGGTTCCGTTTCTCACATTTTTCTACCTTCTGTTTACACCGTTTTTTTTAGTTTTGGGTCAGATCTCAAGGCTTTTCCTAAAGGGAGCGGATAGGGCGGGCGAATCCTACAACGCAAAGGTGCGCCAGGAGATCGTACTTGTCGCGGTGGAAGGAGCGAAACGCGGGAATATTTTTGAAGCTGCCGATGAGATGCTTGAGAATACGCTTGCCATGAAGGGAAGGCGGATCGGGGCGCTCTCCGTTACTCTTGACGAATGGAAAAACAGCCGCCCTGTTTACAATGTGTCGCAGCCTCTCTCTGAACTCGGAAGAGAATCGCTTGGGCAGGCCGATGAGATTGTTGTGTTTGATGATAATCTCGCGTTTCCGGCAGGTTATATATCGCTTCTTGACGCGGCTCCTTATTTCAGTGACCGCGAAAATTTATTATCTGTAAGGTTATCAACTCTCCTAAAACCTTTGCCGCGCTTAAAAAGCAGTATGGAAGTTCTCTCTTGTCTAAGGAGACTGCCGCAGGATTCTCCCCGGTATTCTGCCGTCTACAGTAAGGATACTGTTGCGGCGATTCTTGATAAAATGACTCTTTTTGAAGCTGCGTTTATTAAAAATAATTCCCATTTATCATAAAAACTTGATTCTACACTGTCCGTCAATTTAATTTATAACTCTGTAATGTTAATAACATGTTGATATTTTGCAATAAATTGCGGCAACTGTTGATATTTTCAAAAAATAATAGTAACATTATATATAGGACTTGTGTGAGGCGGGATCTCTCGCTCTTACTAAAGTCAAAAATGTGGAGTTGAGGCAAGTTAGTTTAATTATCAATTGTCAACCGCTGCTCCGCAAAATAAAAAGAAAGTTTACAAAAATGATAAAACATAGATGGAACCTCCTCCTTGCGGCTTCGCACAACTCAAAAGGTGCGCGTTCTGTAAGCATACCCAGATTTGTCACCATGTTTTGTTTTCTTATTGCGCTTGCGGGTTTAGTGGGTTTTGGCCGCATAGTGTATCTGGTGTCAAATTATAGTGTAGCGGTGTTTGGGGTGTCGCAGGAGCAGCGGGAAAACCGCAGTCTCAGGCAAAAAATTGAAAATCTGGAAAGATTTGTATTGAACGAACAGAACGCAATGGCGCAAATTGTCGGTTATGAAGACAACGCGCGCCTCAAATACGGTATGGAACAGATTGACAGCGATGTACGCCTTGCGGGATACGGCGGTTTTCCCTCCCGTGAAGATATTCTCTTTGCTTCCATGCTTGATCCTGTTATCGTAAGGGCGGAATCCCTGCGCTTGCAGGCCGCCTCTCTGCTTAGCCGCAGTGAGCTTCAGGAGTCGACCTTCGCCCAGACTGCCGAAACAGTGCATAAAAAACACAGCCGCTGGACTAAGCGGCCTTCAATATGGCCGACTAACGGCCGTCTCACATCTGATTTCGGCTACCGTTTTCATCCTTTTACTGGTTTAAGACTGATGCATGAGGGGATCGACATCGCAAATGAAACCTGGACTCCCGTATACGCTACCGCCGACGGTCAGGTAAGAGATGTAAGCAGTTGGACTCATTTCGGCAATCTGATAAGAATCAGCCATCTTAACGGAGAGTATGTCACTTATTACGCTCATCTGCACAAAACGTCAGTGGTGAACGGCCAGTTTGTTAAAAGAGGCGAGCTGATCGGTTACATGGGCAGCAGCGGCAGAAGCACAGGGCCCCATCTGCACTACGAGGTTCACCATAAAGGCCGCCCGATGAATCCAATGGCTTTTATCCTTCCCGCGGACCATATAGTCGATTAGTTTAATTTAAATAAAATGGCGGAATGCGGAAATAAAAATGTCGGAATTCAATTATTTCCGCATTAATAAAAGTGTTCTTTTCAAATTGAATAGTTATACACAAAAATAGAGGATTTTATGGTTTACAGCAAAGAGATCGGTTTCAGAACCGCGAAGCGAAGCTGCTGGTTTGATTTAACCCGTCAAGTCGCCGCTCTGGCCGTTTCAAGCGGTATAGAGAATGGTTTATGCGTTATCTCAAGTCTACACACCACAGGCGGGGTTACGCTAAATGAAAACGCCGATCCTGATGTTGAGCTTGATTTCTTCTACAAACTCGACAAAATCTTCGACCGCGATCCCGCTTTTCAGCATATTGAAGGCAACAGCGACAGTCACATCAAAACTTCTTTAGTCGGCTTAAGCGCAACAGTTCCCCTCAGAAACTCTAAACTTGTTCTCGGCACATGGCAGTCCATATACTTCTGCGAATTTGACGGGCCGAGAAACCGGCAGGTTAACGTAACTATTATAGGTTAATGAAAAGCGGTTCCCCCCGGCAAATAGATGGAGACTGAAGCTTGTTCACCGTGTATGGTATAGATGAATAATAACAACTATCTGGGGGATTGTTATATATATCCACTCCTCAACCGCCTGCGCGCGCAGGTTAGGAAGTTCAGCCCTTTGTTAAACCTCACACCAATGAGTATATTATAAAGTACGGTCTCTTTTGATACCTGTTTTGTAAGTGGTACTGTCACAAAAATGGTTTAATCGCTTAATCTCATATGCAGACAATATATAAAAACAGAAAACAGCCTCAAACACCGGGTACCCTTCCGTCTGAGGGCGCTGTACGTATTCCGCCCCAGGCGCTTGATGTTGAGCGTACGATATTGGGTTCCATGCTTATTGATCCGCAGGCCGCGGATATGGCGCTTGAGCATGTTGATAAGGATTGTTTTTATTCCAGCGCCCACTCAATAATTTTCGAGTGCATGAGGGAGCTTTCGGAAAAAAATATTCCTATTGATATTATCACAGTCACAGAGAGCCTGCGTACGAAAAACAAATTGGAAGAGGTTGGCGCGCAGGGTTATTTGAGTGAGCTTACAGAATGTGTTGCGACATCGGGTAATATTGAACATTACGCGGGGATCGTAAAAGAGAAGGCCACACTGCGCCAGCTCATATCCACTGCCGCGGAGATCACAACGGATTGCTTTTCCGGTGAGAACGGCGCCAATGATGTGCTTGATCAGGCTGAGAGTAAAATTTTCAGTATTTCAGAATCAAGAGTAAAGAACAAATTTGAGTCGATGCGTCAGTTACTGCCAACTGTTTTTAAGAATATAGCCAATACCTCAAAGGGTGGTATTAACGGGGTGCCGACCGGTTTTACAGATCTTGACCAGATGACAACAGGGCTTCAGAAGGGGGATCTGGTGATTGTCGCCGGCCGTCCATCAATGGGAAAAACAGCGTTTTGCCTCTCAGTTGCGCTGCATGCTTCTGTAAAGGCAGGTTACTGTACCGCAATATTTTCGCTTGAAATGTCCAAAGACCAGATCGTTCAGCGTATGCTTTGCTCAGAGGCGCGTGTCAGTATGCATGCGTTAAGAAGCGGAACTCTTCCCCAGCGCGATTATCCTAAGTTAAGTATGGCAGCCGGTCCCTTGGCGGATGCGCCGCTTTTTGTTGATGATACTCCGGGTATTACGGTGCTTGAGATGCGTGCTAAAGCCAGAAGGCTCAAGGCGCAGTACAATTTGGGGCTTATAATAATTGATTACTTGCAGCTTATGGGTTCAAGCTCAAAAGTAGAGAGCCGCCAACAGGAAATTTCTCAAATCAGCCGCGCGCTCAAGGGGATCGCCAAGGAGCTGGATGTGCCGGTAATAGCGCTCTCTCAGCTTTCCCGCGCCGTGGAGCAGCGTACAGGCGACCACCAGCCAAAACTTTCGGACTTGAGAGAATCTGGCGCAATTGAGCAGGACGCTGATGTTGTTATGTTCGTTTATCGTGAAGAAGTGTATAATAAAGATAATCCTGATATAAAGGGGCAGGCAGATATCATTGTCGGAAAACAGAGAAACGGCCCGATTGGTGATGTAAAAGTGGCTTTTATAAAGGATTACGCCAGATTTGAAAACTTGTCGCAGAGAGTTGAGGAACCCCACGGGTGGGAATCTTAGAATAATAATGCAGAATGCAGAATGTAGAAATAAATTCAAAATCAATTAATGCGGGATGATCAAAAACTGTTTTAATTTTTGCGTTTGTTTGGGGATACGGGTGAGTGTTAACCTAATCAAAAAAGGTGGTTTTAGTTGGTAGCGCCGCTCAGGCTTGTTGCCTTTATCGGTTATTTCGCGCGTACGGAGCTGAGTAAAGTCACTCAGCTTTTTTTAGGCGTGCGCAGCTATAGCCTGCTTACCGCGGCTACGTTTTCAAAAGCTCCTCTCCTTGTCAAAAACATTGATATTACTACAAGGCACATGTATACTTTAGGTATAGAGTCCATCCCGCTTGTTACTATGATAGCCGCGTTTTTGGGTTCAGCCACGGTTACTCAGGCGGTTTATCAGATGTCGGGGTTGGTACCGCTTCGGTATTTGGGTGCGCTTGTGTGCAAGACAACGGTAACGGAGCTTGGTCCTGTTATTACAAGTATGGTGTTTGCCGGAAGAGTGGCTACAGGGATAGCGGCGGAGATCGCTTCCATGAAAGGCAGCGAGCAGCTTGACGCGATGAATGTGCTGCGGCTTGACTCTATCCGCTATCTCATTGTTCCAAAAATGGTGGCATGTATTGTGATGCTTCCTGTTCTGACTGTTTGGGCGATACTTATCGCGTTTGTAGGCGCGGGGGTGACAGTCGCGATTTCTGTTGATGTTACAATGCATACATATCTCTCCGGTATGAAGCTGTTTTTTAACGCATATGATGTGTATGTCGGTGTAGGCAAGACAGCGGTTTTCGGAGCGATTGTGGCTATTACAGGCGCATATTTCGGATTTCAGGCAAAAGGCGGAGCGGCCGGCGTGGGTAACGCCACGACAAAAGCAGTGGTTGTATCCGCTGTTTTGGTTTTGGTGTTTGATTTTGTTATTGCGGTTATGGTCATGTAAGGCAAATTACAATTTATAAATATACAATGTACGAATAAAACAACTGTGGGGGAATTGTGTTCGCCCATATCCAAGCGATCCGATAGTGTATGTTGTAAGGGCGGCAACTTGGCCGTTCGCGGAATCATGCAGACGATAACGCTGTACGTAAAAAGAACAATAACCCCCTTCGCGGGGGTGACGTGAGTGCGGGTAATTTCTGAATAAAGATGTAGATTATGCTTAAAATTGAACACTTAAAAAAACATTTTGGCAATCAGGTTGTTCTGGATGATATTAATCTGGAGATCAATAAGGGTGAGGTGCTTTGTATCATCGGGCAGTCGGGGAGCGGCAAGACGGTTCTGTTTCGTCATATCATAGGATTGTTTTTTCCTGATGGAGGGCAGATTTTGCTTGATGGAGATGTAATCTCTTCACCGCTTACTAAACCTGCTGATTTTGACAGGGTGCGAAAACGTTTTGGTATTTTGTTTCAGGGTGCGGCGCTGTTTGATTCTATGGATGTGGGAGAGAATCTTGCGTTTCCTTTGCGGGAACACACAAACCTTACTGAGAATGAGATAAATAAACTTATAGGTGAATCACTTGAGATGGTTGGACTTAAGGGGGAGTTTCGCGCAAAGATGCCCTCAGAGCTTTCGGGTGGTATGCGCAGCCGTGTAGGGCTTGCGCGGGCGCTTGTAATGAAACCTGAGATTATGCTCTATGATGAACCAACCTCCGCGCTTGATCCGATTATGACAGATAAGATTAATGATCTTATTCTTTCTCTAAGAGATAAGCTTAATATGACCTCGATTGTGGTCACTCATGATATGGGTTCCGCATATAAAATTGCCGACAAGATCGCGATGATACATGAGGGAAAGATCATATTTTACGGATCACCCGTAGAGATCCGCCAGTCGCGCAACCCCTACATTCAGCAGTTCATCCGAGGCCAGCGGAAGCGTCATTATGTTGTTGACGATGGGGATACATATTCAGCCCCGGTTGATGTTACTATGATAAGAACCCGGCCTATTGGAACAAGACGCCCGGGAGGCGGTGACGATATTACCGGTCAAAAGTTTCAGATGCCGGTAAGGATGCATCCTATGGAGCCGCCTAAGCAGGATAGTTAATGATTAATGCAGAAATATTTAAAAACCTTGGTAAAAATAGAACTATCCTATATAATGCAGAAATAAAACAAGAGATATGGGTTAGTTTTTCTTTGTAATTTGAATTGTTTTTATTAATCCATTGTGCCGGATTGACAGTTATTAAGCCTTGGTTTTATCACCGGCAAGCTCAGGGCAGGTTATACTTAATGATTGCGAATGTTTTCTGTAATTCATTAAGTATCAATTGTTATTCTAATGGTGTCCGTTAAAAAATGGTACGTTTCATCTTAAGAGAAAATTTTAATGGAAAAATTGGGTTAATTTCCGCATTCCGCATTTTTTTATGATTGGTTGTCAAACGTGAATAAAAAATTAAAAACCGCTTATGTTTGCGGCTCCTGTGGTCAGGATTATTCGAAGTGGCATGGCAAGTGTGAATCCTGTGGTGTGTGGGATAGTATTACTGAGATAAAAATCGCGAAAAGTTCCTCTTCTAAAACAGCTGTTTTGCGTGGCTGCAGTCAGCCTGCAGCGCTTTCATCCTGCGCGGCAAGTGACGCAATCAGAACAATAAGCAAATTTAATGATGTTGACAGAGTTCTTGGCGGCGGGCTTGTTGGCGGCGGTTTTGTGCTTCTGGCCGGAGATCCGGGTATCGGTAAGTCTACGCTTCTTCTGCAGCTCATGGCGCAGTGGGGGGAGAGCGGGGCAAAAGTACTTTATGTTTCCGGGGAAGAATCTGCTGAGCAGATAATGATGCGGGCGGGCCGCATCGGAGTGGAAACCGCCCCGCTTGACGTGTTGACAGAAACAGATATTGAACATCTTTTAGCCGTTTTTTCCAATAGTAAACCGCAGATAATAGTTATAGATTCCATTCAGACGATGTTCAGTTCCTCGCTTGAGAGCGCTCCGGGCAGCGTTTCGCAGATACGTGAGTGCGCCGCAATGCTTTTACGCTACGCGAAGACGGAGAACGTTTCCGTGCTCCTTATCGGTCATGTCACAAAAGAGGGAGGCATAGCCGGGCCGCGCGTACTTGAGCATATGGTTGACACAGTACTGCAGTTTGAGGGTGACGGCCGTCTAAATTACCGTATATTACGTTCAATAAAAAACCGCTTCGGCCCTGCCGGTGAAATTGCGCTTTTGACAATGACAGACAGCGGTCTTGCACAGACGAAAAACGCCTCTGAATTTTTTCTGATGAATCGGGAATCTCCTCAAACCGGAACCTCCATCGCCGCGCTTCTCGAAGGAACGAGGGTGCTTGTTGTGGAACTTCAGGCTCTTGTCACCCGTTCACATTTCGGTCTTCCGCAGAGAGTGGCATCCGGGATAAACCCTAAAAAACTTTCGCTGCTTCTCGCGGTGATCGAAAAATATGGCGGTATCTCTATGGGCGATCACGATGTTTTCTTTAATATCGCGGGAGGCCTGAGCGTCTCCGAACCAGCGGCCGACCTTGCCATAGCGGCAGCGCTTTTTTCATCCTTTCGCAACAAACCGCTCAGAAAAAACTTAGCGTTCATAGGAGAGTTGGGTCTTGGCGGAGAAATACGCCCTGTCAACAATATGACCGCCCGTCTCAAAGAACTTTCCGGGTTAGGTTTTAAAGAATGCGTACTCCCGCAGCCGCCCAAATCCGCAGATTGGGGTAAACAAAACTACGGCATCCATCTTGTTCCATGCTCACGGGTTAACGACATTCAGGGTATCCTTTTTTAGCAGCGGCAGATTATCGGCCTTATACGGGTGCAGCTATGGATGGTGTTGATGCATCACGGTTATGCGGGCGTCAGGTTGTGCCGCCCTTGCAAGGAGATTTTTAGTTGTAATTTACCGTTTACGGCGTTACCCACCTTGCCATAGGTTCAACAAGAGGATGAGCTCCGGACTCCCATGGCAGTTTTTTACCTGAAATAAACGCGTCTACCGTAAGCCCGAGTATTAATGGAATTTTCATATCCGCCGGAATATTGAGTTCTTCAACGCTTTTCACAGGTATGGAGCCGAAGCTTGCGCTCAGAAAGTCAAGCAGCGCAAGGTTGTTGACGCCTCCGCCCGATACCCACAGCGCCTCCGGAGGAGAGGCTTCCCTGTACTCTCTTCTGTAAAAATCGTAGATACTTTTGGCTGTGAGCGCGGTTATAGTGGCTAATTTGTCTATACTGCTAAGGGGTTTAAGACAGGGGTGGCTGAGAAGATGCATGAATATTTCAGGCGACGCCTGTTTGGGCGAGACTTTGGTAAGCCATTGATCATTTGATAACACCTCAAGGCATTGCGCGTTTGCGAAGCCTTGAGAGGTGAGTTTGCCGTCGCGGTCAAAGCCTTCGGCGCAGTTAGCGTCCTGCGCGGCGCACTTATCAATGATAACTGTTCCGGGACCGGTGTCGGATTCGAGTATAAGGGTTGATGAATTTTTGTCAATAATAGTCATGCGCGATACAAGGCCGATATTGACAAAGAGGTTTATGCCGTTTGTCTTTTTTGCGACTATGAGGCTTCCGGGAAATGTGGGCAGCACTCCGGAGCCGCCGGCAAGAATATTGTGCCTTAAAAAGTCGGTGATCACCGCAAGGCCAAGAGATTTTGCGATATATAATTCGTCGCCTATCGTTAAATTCCAACTGCTTTGCTGGAGATGCTCGCCTGTATCGCCTTTCCAGAGCGTTGGCTTGTTAAGTACAACATAATGCGGCTCGCCGATTGATTTGGGCGCCTGCGCCAGAGTGCTCTTTGCGCTCTCTAAAAAAAGCATGGTGAGTTTGTAGTCAAGCCACCCAAGATCCGATAATTTCACAGGATCCTGCGTTTCGTTGAGCCGCTCTATCAGGTTTGCGACTTTTTGAGGATACGGTAGAAACGATTTTGAAAAAATTTCCCAATTTTCATCTTTTATTCCCAAATACAGTACCTGAATACCGCTCTGTAATCCACCTGCGGAGATTACAAGCGCACGCCTGCTTTTAAGTAACTTGAGTTTGGATGGCGCCGTTGAGCTCATGGGTTTCCCTTATTCTTAATTATTACATATTATTAATCACAGCTAAAACATCCTGATACCAGTTTTTATGGCGCCATTTTTGAGCATTTTGTTGTACGCGATTCGCTCTTCTTCGGTTAAATCGGTAGTTTCACCGAAAATACTCAGCAGTTCTTCCTTGGCGTTTTTATTATTAAGTTCATATGTATGCCTGACGTTATTGAGAGAGTTATTAAATGGAGCGCTGTCAAAGGATTTCAATGTAAAATTTATTTCTGTTATCATCATAATATTCCCTGCCTCTCATTAACCAAAAATATTTTGAAAGTTGTTTGCAGATGGTTTTTATAAAATAATTTTCCAAGTGCCTTATAATCAATGATTGAATGTAAAAGAGCGGGTTATTAATAGACAAGTTGGGTAAATAACGCAAAAATCAGGCCAATTCTATATCAGCCAGTACGAGAGTTTTTTAAATAAGGACAACCCCACATTAAATTATATTTTTCTGCCACGCAGCCAATCTCCACTCACGATAATTCAATGAGTTAGGCGGACATCCTATTCTCACAAAAAAAACTATCCGAAAAAAGTTGCCTTTGGTGCGTATATGTTGTATGTTTCTTCACTGAGATATAGCACCTGTTGTGGTATACCGGGAATCACATACTTATAATACTGGAGAGTCTGTTTCGATGATTTCGACTATTCGCAAGCGTGACGGTAAACTTGTACCTTATGATAATTTTAAGATAGCAAACGCGATTTTCAAGGCTGCGGAGGCTGTTGGGGGGAATGATTTCGGTCAGGCGCTTCATTTAGCCAAGTTAGTTGAGGAGGCGACAGGGCGTAAGTTTCATTCCAATTCTATCCCGGCGGTCGAGGAGATGCAGGATATTGTTGAGAAGGTGCTTATAGAGCAGGGACACGCCAAAGTCGCAAAAGCCTACATCCTGTACCGTGAACAGCACAGGCGGATGCGTTCAACAAACGATCTTCTGCTTGATATTGCCAACACAATGGATGGATATCTCAGGCAGGAGGATTGGCGGGTTAATGAAAATTCCAACGTTAATTACTCCCTTGGAGGTCTTGTCCTTCATAACAGCGGAGCAATCACCGCAAATTACTGGCTTGAGAATATCTATAACCGTGATATCTCGAACGCTCACCGGAATGGTGATATTCATCTGCACGATCTGTGCATGTTTTCAGGTTACTGCGCCGGTTGGTCGCTGCGTCAGCTTATTGCCGAGGGGCTTGGAGGGGTAAAAGGGAAAATATCATCTCATCCGCCAAAACATCTTTCAACTCTTATACAGCAGATGGTTAACTTTCTTGGTATTCTGCAGAATGAGTGGGCCGGAGCTCAGGCGTTCTCCTCATTTGATACATATCTGGCTCCTTTTGTGAGAGTTGACAACCTGTCATACGCTGAAGTCAAGCAGCAGATACAGTCTTTCATTTTTGGCGTCAATACGCCTTCGCGCTGGGGGTCGCAGGCGCCGTTTACAAATATAACTCTTGACTGGGTTGTTCCCGAAGATCTTAAAAATCAACCCGCAATTGTCGGCGGGCAGCCTCTTGAACAGACTTACGGCGATTTTCAAAAAGAGATGGATATGGTAAACCGCGCTTTTCTTGAGGTTCTTATCGAAGGCGACGCGGATGGACGCGGGTTTTCATATCCGATCCCAACTTACAATATCACAAGCAGTTTTAACTGGGACAGCGAAAACGCGCAGCTGCTTTTTAAGATGACCGGCAAGTATGGCACTCCGTATTTCCAGAATTTTATTAATTCTACTCTTAACCCCAGTGATGTCAGGTCAATGTGCTGCCGTCTTCAGTTAGACAAAAGAGAGCTTAGAAACCGCGGCGGCGGTCTTTTTGGCGCGGATGAATTCACCGGATCTATCGGCGTGGTAACTATAAATCTGCCCCGGATAGGCTTTTTTTCTAATACAAGGAGCGACTACTTCAAACAGCTCAATCATTATATGGATTTGGCCAGAGATTCCCTTGAAACTAAGCGTAAAGTTATAACAAAGCTTATGGATCAGGGACTTTTCCCCTATACTCAGAGGTACTTGCGCCATTGGAACAATCATTTCTCTACAATCGGCCTTATCGGCATGAATGAATCCAGCCTTAATTTTATGGGCAAAGACCTCACTGACGCGGAAGCCCGTGAGTTTGCCATGGAGGTGCTTCAACACATGCGCGGCCGCCTTATAGAATATCAGAAAGAAACCGGACATCTTTACAATCTGGAAGCTACTCCAGGCGAGGGGACATCCTACAGGCTTGCTAAGATTGATAGAAGCAAATTCTCACGTATGATCATTCCAGGCGGCGATAATCCGTACTATACAAACTCAACTCAGCTGCCTGTAAACGCTACAGGCGATGTTTTTGAAGCGCTTGATATGCAAAATGACATTCAGAAACAGTACACCGGCGGAACTGTGTTTCACGCTCATATCGGCGAGTCAATTGACGATATAGAAACATGCAAGAAACTTGTCAAAAGTATCGCCTACAATTATCAGATACCGTACTTCACTATCTCTCCCACATTTTCTGTATGCAAGTTACATGGTTATCTCAAAGGCAAACACTTCTCCTGCCCCAGCTGCTCTGGGGAAACTGAAGTGTATGCGCGTATAGTAGGTTACTACAGGCCTGTGCAGAACTGGAATCCGGGGAAGAAGTCGGAATTTATGGAACGGTCGGTTTTTAATCATAGTGAACCGGAGAGCGAACATGCAGGTTTGCCCGTAGAGGAAGTTGTAAATGCCGTCTCAAGTTAAAATATCCGGGTGGCTTAAAAGTTCTTTTATTGATTTTCCCGGGACGGTTGCTGCCGTCCTTTTTTTTTCAGGATGTAATCTGGCATGTCCCTATTGTCATAACCCCTCAATCGTAAGGGGTCGAACAGAGCCTGTCAGCTTCGATGAAGTCAAAAGTTATATCTTAAAGCATAAGGGTATTATTGAGGGCGCGGTCATAAGCGGCGGTGAGGCCGCTCTTTTAGCGGATCTTGAGGAAATTTCTAAAAGTTTAAGAGAGATGGGTCTTAAAATTAAGCTTGATACCAATGGATTGCTGCCTGAAAAAATTGAAAAATGCTCTCCGGATTATCTTGCTCTGGACATCAAAACATCTTTTAAAAAATACGCGCTTCTCGGAGCTGCTTATCCTGATTGCGGCGAACGTTTGCGTCAAAGTATAAATATCGTAAAAAAGATGGGAGATCAGGCGGAAGTAAGAATTACAGCCGCTCCAGGTGTAATTGATATTAATGACGTAGAGGAATTACTTGTTGAGCTGAGCGGTGTGAAAAAAATTTACATTCAGCAGTTTGTATCGGATTATGATATACTTGATCCTGCGTATTTACTCGTTAAGCCGTACCCGGCAGAGGAACTTGAGCGCTGGCAGGCGTTTTTTTCGCATAATGGCATTTATTGCGCTATAAGATAGGTTAATTAATTATAATTATTGACTTTTTATAGCGGGAATTGCTATTATGGATATTTTATGGTTATCCGTTGCCGCCGGAAAATTTTGCCTGTGTAACAGAAATAAATTTCCTCGACAGTACCCTTTCTTTTGTGCACCTCAATTCTCATGTCACTGTAACTCTATCATTTTCAACATATTATAACGTTTAAGCAAATTGACCGCAATATTGGTATAACTATTGCATATATTTCTGCCGCGGAGATCATTTTATTGTTAACAGAGAGCGGAAAGCATCTGTTGATACCAACATTTTCCTCAAGGAGGCACTTATGGCTATCGGTCACAACGCTGACATTGTACAGGTAATTCTTAAAAACGCGGAAGGCGCGCTTGATGAAGCTTACAACGCTATGCATAAGATGTATGACTTGGCTGTAGAGATAAATGATGAAGTAAACAAAGAAAATGCTGTTTGCCAGCAGGCGGCCCAGGAATCAGCTTGCGCAATATGAGATGAGGTTATTCATTAACGCAATAAGGGCGTACACACAAATACGCCCGTACAGCTGTTCGCTTAAGGCGCGTGTAAGGGGGCGGGATTAACGCGTGTTCTTACGGACATCTGATGTCAGCTAACAATAACTTCTTTTCCGTCAATAAGCACAAAAGCGACATCCGGATCCGACATAAGTAATGTTTCTAATATGTCATCTCCATCACGATAGGGAAATCGCGCGCCTATTATGTCGGCGTATTTCCCCGGGCTTATGCTTCCCAGCTTGTCGGATACCCGAAGCGCCGCCGCCGGATTTTTAGTTACCCAGCGGATCATCTCAGAGGCGCTGATGTGAGGATAGGCTTGTTTTAAATGAAACAGTTCATCAAAGAGACTTAGTTCCCCCGGCGGCATCATCCCCTCGGTACCAAGACATATCTGAACCCCGCGCCTGTTAGCGGCTTCAAGGGGAAAGCTTTTGTGCCCCATCTCCTTACTGTATCTGAAGCACAGTGTTACAAACGCGCGTTTAGCGGCCAATAACGCCAGTTCATAACTGTTAATATAGTTGCAATGGATTAGAATGCCGTAAGAAGGTATAAGATTATGTCTGAGGGCGTAATGAACAGAACCGATTTTTTCATCCCCCGCAAGCCAGGGACGATTACGGGTCAGGCTGAAAAAAAAATCTCCGCTGTGCTCGCAGAATGCTTGAAGTTCCTCTGAACTCTCTGCCAGATGGCAAGCCCACAAACGTTCATTTTTGTAACCGTGTTCTATTAACCGCCGGTGTCCGCGCACGGAAAGCGAGTAGAGCGCGTGGGGAGCGATTCCATACTTTAAAGCGTTTTTTTCGCCGCTCCAGCTCTCAATCTGAGCTATTCCATGCTCAAGAAACCGCTCATAAACCACATCTTTGATTATTACCGCGCGCACTGGCTCATCGGCCAGAACAGATGCTGAGAAACCGGTGCGGGAGAAGTCTACGATGGTTGTTGTTCCCTGCGATACATGTTCTCTGGCGCTTAGCTTGATGCTTTTACATATCTGCTCCTCAGTAAGCTGGCGCATCCGGGAATACCTTTTATTGTTCCATGCTGTAAACGATTCGCCGCCGTCTTTTGTAAATCCGCGTATAGGCCCCTCTTCAAGGTGGGTGTGCATGTTGATAAAACCTGGCAGAAGAAGCATGTCGCCAAGGTTTACAATGCGTTCATCCCGAACACGTTTTATTTTGCCGCGCGGCCCGGCATCCTCAATAATCCCATTGCGCACAGACACCGCTCCGTTGAGCAGTATCTCTCCATTGTCCATATATATATACTTGGCGAAATAAACTGTATTCATTTTTTGTAATAATTATTAATACACATAATCCATCTGTTTTTTTAATATTGTATGGATGACAGATTCATACAGTATTATAATACCGGTATATCAAATATAATTTCATCTGTACGGTAAAGGTGATTTTTCTGCGGTGCTGGGGAGTATAATTATATATTATGTTATACAATGTTGAAAAAGTCATAGGATTCACCGCCAGCGGCGCGAATGTACATTAAAAAATTAATACTTGTGATCTACTCTGTGCTTTCGCTGAAGCGCTTCGCCGCCGCGTTAGCGGTTGTTGTTACTGTTGCTGTTCTTACGTTAACCGCGAAATACGATTCTAAAAATGTTCTGCCTGAAATGAAAATGCCTTACGCCGCTCTGAATATGATACTCAGAGCGGAAATCAGGATCACTAACGACATTGATTACTTGGAATGGTTGGAAAAAGAATCAGGTATGAGCAGGAATAAAATCTGGAAATTATTTAATTATCTGGCAAAAAACAGAACAAGGGATGAAGTTATCGAAAACGCGAGGAGCGAAATAAACGAATCATTAGAAGAGTTTCGGGGGCTGCCGGACAATAAAAAAACAGATTTTTTTGTGATAAACTTACTTGCTCCGCATTTAACTATGGCCGTAAACAGTTTCGCCGCGGACAGCGTAAATGAAAAGGAGATCCAAACTGTATTCGCGCAATTGTTTAACGCGCCTCAGGACAAAAAAAATCCTGTGGCCGAATTAACTGACGCTACAGACCGTTACAGTCGCGGCAAAACTATTAATGTAAGTTACAAATATGAAATGAATCATTATTTGAGAAGCAAAGGTTTTTATCTGGATTATGATTTAAGAAACTCTTATGCGAATATTTTTAAAATAGAAAGCGTGATATGCGAAGATAAAGTGTGGAAGAGGGACGAAAAAATAAGTATTCTTATCTTGAAGCGGATATATCCGAACATTTTGAGTTCTAAACTGGGCTTCGCGCCGGCTTCGCACAGTGACGTCGTAGTCGTAAAAGATATAATCAATTATATTGCCAAAGAGTATAAAAGCGAGAGACAGATGAAAATGCCGCATAATCCATACATAAATGAGAGTTATCAAGAGGTGTGGAAGGCGCAGAACTTAGGTATTGACGTTGTAAGAGCGAATCGAATTCGTTACGAGTTAGCGCAGAAAGATTTGCGGGGTTCCTCACTTTCGAAAATCGAAGATAATCTTATTATCCAAACCGCGATTCACGAGGCAAAGCACAGAGTAGATGAAATTGAGATGCCGGAGATGAGATTGAATCTGGATTTGGAAGTTTCCGCTTACTTAACACAAGCTATAACCGGAGTTTACCCGTTTCTTGGACTGAGGAATACAATAGAATGGACGGAAGCATATTTTCACGGTACAAAACGCAGAAAACTTCTTTACCTGTTAACTGAGTTATGGACGTTAGCGGATAAATCCTTGAAAGACGATTATTCAAAAGAGCTTTTAAGGGCGGAGCTGATGAAAATTTATACGAATTATAAAACAATACAGGGAAATGCCAATTTCATAGACTTAATGGAATTTGAACAGAGAATGGTTCCAGTTATACTGCGGCGGGATAGTTAATCGGAGACGAACGGCAAAAAACATTGCGTAATTTTATTGATATTGCCTGAATGGTCTCTGTAATTTAGCTGTTCGATACAGAAATAAAGCAATTAATATTATAGGATAGTTCTCTAATTTCAATAATCTTTTTACATATTTCTGCGTTTATTTTCAGCTTTTCCCCGCGACCGCTTCCTTGCATAATACAACAATGTACGTTGCGTATGTTAAAAAAAGCGCTGCTCCCGCCCATCTGGGTATAACGCGTTTTGTCAGAAGCGCAATGAGCAGGGAGACGGTTACAGCAAGCATAAGAAGGGTGTCTCTGGGCATAATCGAACCGGCCGTTATGGGACGGATTGTTCCGGCCGCGCCCAGGATGCACAGGGTGTTAAAGATGCTGGAGCCGACGATGTTGCCTATTGCAAAATCGCAATGCTTTCTTAAAGCTGCGATGATAGTCATAGCTAATTCGGGGGTGCTTGTACCAACCGCTACTATCGTGAGGCCTATCACAGCTTCGTTCACGCCCCAGCTCTGCGCCAGAGCAACCGCGCCTCTTACAAGAAGGTCGGCGCCCAAGATAAGTATGGCGAGGTCGATGATAATAAACACAACAAGTTTCACCGGGGAATCGCGCTTTGCGCTTTTACCGCTTTCCACATCTTTTACGCAGCTCCCGCCAGCCGCTTTCGTATCCGCGGCCAAATTTTCGCTTCCGCGCTTTGCCGTAACTATACTAATGGCAACATAGCCGGCAAATAACGCCAGAAAAGTGAGCGCTTCCCACAAAGCTATGACTTTGTCATTCAGAAAGAGCCATGTCAGCAGGGCGGCAAAAATAGCCAGCGGAATCTCAAAACGGAATAATTGTCTTGAGACGCGAACAGGATGGATGACCGCTGACAGCCCAAGTATGAGGGCTATGTTGCAGATGTTGGAGCCCACAACGTTGCCGACAGCCAGATCGCCGGAACCTTTTATAGCGGAGTCAACGCTTACGAGAAGCTCCGGCACGCTCGTGCCGAAAGCAACAATGGTCAGCGCGATAAACATTGGCTTAACCCCAAGGAGCAACGCAAGTTTCGTACCTGTATTTACTATCCGCCCCGCGCCGAAGTAGAGAAGCGCCAAACCGGCGATTATATATACATAAGGCATAGTGCTATTACCCGTTCTTTTTTATAAAGGAGCGTTTGTCTTGAGAAAATTGCGTTTTGTGTCAAGATTCAGTACATTTAATATAATAGATGATGATAAATGGGAGCGATAAATCGTGCCTGTACATGCAACGGGGGTGGTGGTTCATTTTATCCGAAAAAGATTGATATTTAATTGTTGAATTATTATATTATCAATTATGGTAATCAGAAAGCTGTAATTAAGTATATAAATTTGAACATCATCAACTGAGTTTAGGATTCTGACTATCTTATGACTGCTACATGTTTGAAAATTGCCGCTTTTATCAGGGTCTTGACAGCTGAGATTGCGGCTTACGTTGCAATTTTGCCAATTTTTTTAATGGATTTTTTTTTTTTTATTTTAAAAAAATTGGTTTACCCCCCCCCCCCCCCCCCCCCAGTTTTC
>JAIRVB010000046.1 GCA_031254105.1 Chitinispirillales bacterium | reverse complement strand
AAGCAAGGTAAGCGTCTGCCTGTTTTCGACAGTTCATTCTTTCATCCTGCCAATCCTAAAATCCAGTACATCCTGATACTTTTTTTATCACCTTGTTTATGCGTTTAATTATATTAAATAAGATTCTTGATTAAATTTCCGACAGAACGTAATGTGAAACTTGTTTGGTGGGCAGAGTAAAAAACTTACATGGTAGAAGAAGTACCGGAATTCAAGTTGAATGACTATATATTTTCGCTTAAAGTGACGCGTTGATATTTTACTCCCATAATGAAAAAAGCCTGAAGAACTTAGGTTCCTCAGGCTTTACTGTTTATTGCGGTCGGACGGACTCGAACCGTCACAGGCGTACGCCCACTACCCCCTCAAAGTAGCGTGTCTACCAATTTCACCACGACCGCTTTTTTAGTTAACGTTTGCTTATTCACTCACGTCAACGTTTTCACTTGTACTCGCGCTTTCACCAACGCTTTCTTCCTGAATCAAGCCGGGAAGAACCTGCGCCGCTTCTTCGGCTGCTTCCCCGAAACCCATTATTCCAGGGGTGATAGCCGGGGCTACGGTTTGAACTTTTTCGGCGCGCTTTTGCATTCCGGATTTGCTTATCCCGCTTCCGGTTCCCGGCGCAAAGAACGTCATCAGAACACAGAGAAGCAGAAAGGCCCCGCCGAAAATGTATGTACCTTTTGTAAGTACATTCGCGGTATCCTGAGTCCCCAAAAAGCTGCTTGCTCCGCTCAAACCTCCAAGCGTACCGGAAAGGCCGCCGCCTTTGTCAGATTGAATCAGAACAAGAAGACATAGGAAAATACAAACTAAAAGAAACACTGCCAGTAATAATCCAAATATCATACTACCACCAATTTTAATAAGTTAAAACAACAATACAGGCGAACTTATTAGCCTTACTTAGGCTGAACAATTCCAGCAAAGTCAGAAGCTTTAAGAGCGGCTCCGCCGATAAGACCGCCGTCAACATCGCTCTGGCCGAGAAGCTCTTTTGCGTTATCAGGCTTCATGCTTCCGCCGTACTGTATACGTATTGTATCTGCAGTTTCTTTTCCAAAAAGCTCAGCAAGAATTTTTCTGATAAAGATATGCGCCTCGTTTGCCTGCTGGGAGGTAGCGGTTACACCGGTACCGATAGCCCAAACCGGCTCATAAGCGACAACGCACTTTGCCGCGTCAGAGGCGCTGACCCCCGCAAAACCGCCGCGAATCTGACCATCAATAACAGCGTCCATTTTACCGCTGTTTCTTTCATCGAGAGTTTCTCCGACGCATACGATAGGAAGCAGCCCGGCGCTAAGGGCTGCTTTTGTCTTTTTATTGACAGTTTCGTTAGTTTCACCAAAATACTGGCGCTGTTCACTGTGGCCGATAATGACATATGTTACCCCAACGCTCTTGAGCATCGCGCAGCTTACTTTTCCGGTAAAAGCGCCTTTTGCTTCCCAGTGCACATCCTGTGCGCCAAGTTTTACGTTTGAGCCCTTAACCGCTTCCGCAACAGCTGAAAGGTTTACATAAGGCGGACACACAACTACATCTGCATCACTTACACCGCCGACAGCGTTCACAACATCTTTCGCAAGAGCCGCTGCCTCTTCAAGCGTGGTATTCATCTTCCAGTTACCCGCGATAATTTTTTTTCTTGCCATTTTTTGTAAGCTCCGTATGTTTTGCTTCTCAGCCTTCCAAAGGAAAACCGACAGAAGACGCCTAAAAAATCCAGCAGAATAATATATGTTGTGGGTTCTGTGTGAGTCAAGAGATTAATTGGGGATGATTTGGGAAAATAGGGAAACACAACTTTCCAGTTGATTTATTTTTGTTCCTGTTTTATATTATGATGTTGACTTGTAAACAGGAAAGTATATGGAAAAATTTAAAACTTTGCATATATTATGCGCGATTTTACAAAGTGTAATAACGCAGCCGGGCGCGTTTTGTAAGTTGCATCCTGTTAAGATTTACCCCCCCCCCCATTTGTCAAGCAGCCTTATTACCTTGTTTTAGGGACGTTAAGGGCTCATAGAAGCGCGATAAGCCATCAGGTAATAATTTTTGGTCTCTTTTTATTAAGCGGTCTCATTTGTACTTTAAATTTTGTGTGCCCGCCCTGTGTTTTTCCATCTCTACGGGAAGCAGGGTGATGAATATTACTGTTAAAAAAACTTATGAATTGTCCGAATCTCAACAATATGGAATTCTTGATCTTTTTAACGCTGTTTTTAAAAAAGAGAGGTCGATAGAGCATTTTCGCAGTCAATTTTTTAATACGGTGTTAGAATACTCGTATCATGTTCTGCTGTATGATGATGGGAGTACGATATCCGGCTGCTGTTCCTATACGCCGTCTTATTATATAATAGAAGACAAGAAACACCTTTGCGCCCTTAGCGTAGACACGATGATAAGCGCTTCGCTCAGAGGGCGCGGATATTTTAAAGAGATGCTTTCGTCCGGCATTGACTACATGCGAAATGACGGCGTCGCGTTTATTATAAATTTCCCTAATGACATATCATATCCCAGGTATATAAAATCGGAACTCAGGCGCGATATCGGCAAGCTCGCTACGTATGCGCTTCCATACCGCATAGGCGCGGTTAAACCGAAGCTCAAAGCGTTTAATTGGCTGTCGGCGGCATCGGTAAATTTTTTCCTGTTCTTAACATCTCCATTTGCTGCAAGTAAAATACACCGCTTTCCAATCGAAAAAGATTTATTAAGCTATAATAGAATACGCTACACTCAGCCAAACGGCGGATATCTACAAAGGTCTGAAAACGGCGGCTTTGTATACAAAATAATGGAATATGAAAATATACGCACTGCGTTCCTTATAGACGTTTTTGAAAAATCGGCGAAAAACTTTAACACCGCCTTAAAATACATGGTAAAAAATCACAATAAGGAGTTTGACATACTGCTTTATGTCGGCGTAGTACCGTTTCGTTTCAGCGGGCTTATTAAAGTTCCGAAGGCATTTTCGCCTAAAAATTTTAACTTTGTCGGAAAACTTTTAAGAAAGGATGCTGTAAAGACGGATTTATTCTTCAATCTCAGTAACTGGGATATAAATCTGTCAAATTACGATTTAATATGAACATCTTAACATTTGATATAGAAGAGTGGTTTCATATCCTTGATAATGAATCCACAAAAACCGCAAAAGAGTGGCAGTGCTACGAGCCGCGTATTCACGATAATATGGAACGGATATTCGGCATATTGGATGAAACTGGCGTAAAAGCTACATTTTTTTGTTTGGGTTGGATAGCGGAAAAATATCCGGATGTAATAAAAACGATTGCCGACAAAGGGTATGAAATCGGAACGCATACCCATATGCACCAGCTTATTTACGAACAGCATCCCAACGTATTCGCAAATGATATGGAGCGTTCAATTAAAACCTTAGAGGATATAAGCGGGAAAAAAGTACGCTGTTTCCGCGCTCCCGGTTTTTCGCTGTGCCGGGATAATTTATGGGTTTTTGACATATTAGTAAATTTGGGAATTACAATAGACAGTTCCGTTTTTGCCGCTCCCCGCATGCACGGCGGATTTTCAGACTACAGCTGCAACGCTCCGGCGTTCATTCAGTATAACGGAATAAGACTTAAGGAGTTTCCGGTTAACCGCGCCAAATTAGCGGGTAAATCTTTTGTGTACTCAGGCGGCGGGTATTTCAGACTATTCCCCTATTTTTGTATAAAAAGCTGGGCTAGAAAAAGTCCATACATAATGGCGTATATGCATCCGCGCGATTTTGACGCTAAGCAGCCTGTGTTTAAAGATTTACCGTTATCAAGAAAATTTAAATCGTATATAGGGTTATCCGGAGCGCATAAAAAATTAAAAAAGTTTCTTAACGATTTTGAGTTTACCGATATAGACGGCGCGGATAAAATTATTGACTGGGAGAACGCGCGGGTTATTACGGTCTAAACTAACTATATAATTTACGATAATTTACGCAAGGGTGCTGCCGCTGTGAAAATATTAGTTACCGTAGGCGCTAAAAAATATGATTCATTGGTAGAATATATAGACTCAAAATCTGAATTCAATGATTTGTCAATAGAATTTCAAATCGCGAAAGGTAAATATATACCTAAAAATAACCCGTATTTTACCTTCACAGACAGTGCTGATTTTGAAAGAAAAATTTTGGAAGCGGATGCGGTTATTACCAATGCCGAGGCGGAAACGATTTATAAACTGCTCGAAATGAAAAAACGGTTTATTATCGTTCCGCATTTCGGAAAGTTAAAAAAACATCAGGTAAAGATTATCAACTTTGTATGGAAAAGTAGATATGCCTTTGTTGCGAATGAGTTTATACAGTTGAAAATATTACTGGAGATAATCAGCGATTATAATTTCAGTGAATACAGCAAGGAAAGCTTTTCTAAAGCTGAGGAGATACTTGAGTTTTTGCTTTCTTAAAATGTAAAGAGTTTCGTCAGATGAGCAATTCTCAGATAGCTAAAAATACTCTCGCGCTGTACATACGCATGTTTTTTTCTATGGGCGTATCGCTGTTCACCTCAAGGATAGTGCTGCAAAATCTTGGGGTTGATAATTACGGTATTTACACAGTAATTGGCGGATTTGTCACGCTGTTTGCCTTTTTTAACGGGCCGCTTAATGCCGCCGCTTCACGGTTTTTCGCGTTTGAAATTGGCAAAGGGAGAAGTGAGAATTTAAAGACGGTTTTCAGGTCGGCGCTGTTTACGCATCTGTTTTATGGGGTGGTTGCGGTTGCATTATTAGAGATTGCCGGATTGTATTTGTTAAAGAATAAACTCGTTATACCGCCGGAAAGAATGAGTTCCGCAATTTGGGTGTTTCATTTTTCTGTGATCGGAGTTTTTGTTACCATTGTGCAAACTCCGCTTACCGCATTGATAATTGCCACTGAGAGGATGAAGGTTTATGCTTATTTGGGGATTGTGGATGTAGTGGTGAAATTGGGTGTAGCGGCAGCGATTGTATTTACAAAAGGTGATAAGTTGGTCCTTTATGCGTTTTTGCTAAAGATGAGTACTATTGGGATTTTTTTAGCTTATCATTTTTATTGCAGCAGAAATATTAAAGATGGATACAGTTTCAGGCCGTTAGTTAATTGGAAGTTACAGAAAGAGATGCTTGGGTTTATGGGATGGACTTTAATTGGCAGCGCTGCGGGCATCATGAACGTTCAAGGCGTCAATATACTTTTTAATATTTTCTTTGGGGTTATTGTAAACGCTGCGTTTGGTGTCGCGAATATCGTGAACGGCGCTCTTACTAAATTCGTGCAGAATTTTACTGTAGCGATAAATCCCCAAATTATCAAAAGCTATGCGTCAGGTGATTTTACTAAAATGAATAACTTGATAGCGCGAGGTACAAAATTTTCTTTTTTTCTATTTTATTTCATTGTACTGCCGATACTCTTTCAAACAGAACATTTATTGAATATATGGTTGGTTGAAGTTCCCCCGTATGTTGTGATTTTTACAAAGTTGTTAGTTATAGAGTCGCTTATACGTTGTTTTATGCACACTATTTACACAACTGTAAATGCGACCGGCGATATAATGTTGTTTCAAATAGTTTTTAGCGGCGTGCTGTTGCTTAATTTACCTGTATCGTACTTGTTCCTGAAAGCAGGCTCTTCGCCTATTATTGTTTTTTACGTTTTAATCTTGTTAGAATTGATTCGCATTGTTTTAATGTTTTTAATTGTAAAAGTTAAGGTACCGCAATTTTTATTGAGAGATTTTATCTCTACTGTCATGATCAAATCTGTTTTTGTGGCGGTATTCTCTTTTATGCCCCCGTTTATCGCAGGCAAATATATAACCGAAGCATGGACTTCGTTTTTTGTCGTATCTGCATTATGCATTGTATCATCATCTTTAGGAATAGTTCTTTTCGGAATGAATAACCACGAAAGAATGTGGTTTTATGAAAAGATAAAAATTTTCTTTAACCGCCTTATATTGAGATACGTTACTAACAATTAAATAAAGGAAACTCCACGTGGAAGAAAATAAGTTTGATATTCAAGACAAGGCGTACCATTTTCCCTTTCATCATATTCCCTACTTTGATGATAATAAAAATGTGCGTTTATCCCGAAAGTTATACTGGGGGTTGGAATATCTTTGCTATCAAAAGCATATTGCAGAGAAGATATTATCCTATCGTCCGGTTTCAATCCTGGATGTCGGGTGCGGTGATGGACGCTTGTTACATTTTATAAGTGAAACAGGCAATAATTCTGTGTGTGGCAGTGACGGTGAGATAAAGAAAGCAGGCGTTGACCTGTCTAAAAAAGCGATTTCTTTTGCCAGGGCATTTAACCCCGACTGTAACATTTATTGCTGTGATATAAAGGAGATAACAGATACATTTGATGCTGTAACCGCAATTGAGGTTTTGGAACACATTCCTGATAATTATATCGGTAATTTTTTATCTGAACTACAAAAGCATTTAAATCCTAAGGGTAGAATAATTATCTGCGTGCCTACAACTGTTGTTCCGGTAACTAGGAAACACTATCGTCATTATACGATTGAATTATTGTCAAAGTGTTTATCTGAAAATAATATTCACTTAAAAATAATATCTTTTGAGTACATATTCCATAGACCTTGGTGGCTTAAAGCATTTCGGCGTTTGGAGTACAATGGGCTGTTTTCATTGGAAATTAAACCGCTTACCCAGTTCGTATGGAAGAAAATTTGGAACAAATATAGATTTGCTAATGAGAATAACGGCACACACCTGGTCTGTGTATTACAAAACTCTTGAAAAAACCATGTTTTAAGGTAATTTAGAATGTTATTAATATCGAAAGGAGTTATGGTTTTATTATGAATCTCAAAAGGATAATAGTTTTTTTTAAAAAGCTCCCGCCGAACAGTTTAAAATATTATTTGAAACGTATAGCGTTTAGCTTCGGTTTTACAAAAAATGCAAAACTGGCTGCAAAATTATACAAAGAAAACAATGAATTCCTTAAAGATTGCAGGACAGCTTTTTTTGATATGGCGTTTGATGGTCGTAATATGGTTGAATATGTAAACTCATATAAAAATAAAACAGTAATGCCTGTAAGGGTATTGAATATACCGCTTAATGAAAATGACGCTATTTTTCTCTGTGTAGTAAAAAATGACTTGATTAGAGTGAAAGCCCAGATAGATTATCACCGAAAAATAGGCATCAAGCACTTTGCGTACATAGACAATATGTCAACAGACGGTACGTTTGAATGGCTTGAGAATCAGAATGATGTTTCTTTATTCAGAGCGTCTGAGGAATACAGGTCGGACAGGCAGCGCTCATGGATGAGGCAGGCGACGGATGTTTTCGGTTACGACAAATGGTATTTGGATATGGATTCCGATGAATTGTTCAGCTATCCTGGTATTGAAAGCAAGCCGATAGACAAATATATTGATTTTTTAGAAAAAAATGAAATACATACAGTTTTTACTTTGGTTGTGGATATGTATTCAAAATGTTCTTTATTTAATTCTTCTTCCTGTGATGATAACAATTTTTTAGAAAAGTATTGCTATTTTGATACAAGTACGTACAAAATACAAAAAAAGAAAACCTGTCCGCTTCTTGGCGGCGGCCCCAGAATGCGTCTTTTTACGATAAAACGGCACCGCCTCAATTTGACTAACTATTCTTTGGTTAAATTGTCAAAATCAACAATCATTGGCGCTCATAACAATTACCCTTTTAAGCTGAATTTTGATACCCCTGCTCCAATCGCTTTTTTGCTTCATTACAAATTTTTACCTTCAGATAATTTGAAATTCAAAGAGCATGTTAAAAGCGGCGTTCACGCCAGAGGCAGCATAGAATATAAAAGGTATATGGAAGTTTTCGATGAAAATCCAAACGCGTCTTTCTATTATGAAGACTCGCAAAAACTAAATGACTCTATGGATTTACTGAGAATAAACATTGTTGACAAAAGGTTTTTTAATAAGTTTTTGTATCAATAGAATTGTAAACAGAGTGTTGACGCCATTATTAAGCAATCAAATTTGCTGGGGTATATATAAATCTCTCAAACATTGATGTATACTTAATTTTTCAGATAGTTTACGCGGATAAAAAGCAGAATGACAGTGATAAAAACGAAAATACTTTTCATCGCGCCTCACCTTAGAGATGGGGGAATGGGCAGAGTAATGACGACGGTAATTCGATATTTAGACAGGCAGCGCTTTACTCCTGTTTTAGCGTTGTTTCGTACCGCAAATGCTTCGTATCTCAAAGATATCCCGTGTGATGTGCAAATTTTGGATTTAAATACTTCATTTCGTTATGCTTTTTTCCCTGTTTATAAATCAATCCGAAATATTAAACCGGATATTGTGTATTCAAGCTGGGGCCGCATAAATATTCTTATCGCGCTAATAATGCCATTTTTAAACAAAAGAATCAAATTTATCGCGCGAGAAAATATTATTGTAAGTGAAGGTGTTTTTCATGGCGAAAGATCAGGTTTATCAAAACTATTTTGCAAAATTCTTTACCCCCGTTTTAATAAAATAATATGCCAATGCCAGTATATGAAAGACGATTTGGTAACGCATCTTAATATATCAACTAAAAAAACGGTCGTGATTAATAATCCGGTAGACATAAATAATATAATTGCCAAAGCGGTCTGTTCTAACATTGAATTGTATCCTTTTGGCAAGATAAACTTGCTTGCTGTTGGACGTCTTGGTTACCAAAAAGGATATGATTATTTGCTCCGCTCTTTAATGCTGCTTGATGATAATTATCATTTAAGTATTCTAGGCACAGGAGAATTAGAGAGAGAGCTTATGGAACTTGCAAAAAAACTTGATATAAGTAAAAAAGTCTCTTTTTTAGGATTTAAGGATAATCCTTACACTTACATGGCAAATGCTGATTTACTTGTGTTGTCATCACGATATGAAGGATTTCCAAATGTAGCTTTAGAAGCCAATGTGTGCGGTCTGCCAGTTGTTGCTTTTGATATTCCACCTGTAGCAGAGATTATAAAGAATGGAGAAAATGGAATTCTTGTTGAATTGGGTAACTGTGAAAAACTTGCAGAAGGTATACAAAAAGCCTGCAATACAAATTTTAACAAACAAATTATTAAAAAGACTGTTTTTTTCAAGTATCATGCTGAGAAAATTGTGAAACAATATGAAGAAGTATTTTTAAAAATTGATGGTTAAAAAGTTTATTATCATGCAAATTAGTATCATGTTTTACAGAAAATGGTTATAAAGATGCTTAAAAAACAGGTGCAAAATATTTGCCGCTATATTTCACCTATATACATAGGAACGTACTTAAGGTATCAAATAAACAGACTTGGGCTTACTCCTGAATCCAAAGCAATTAAGAAAAAAAACGGAAAAAATATTGAACATTTTAAAGATTGTAAAAACTCTTTATACCAATTTGGGTGCGACTTTCCCAAGGCGGCAAATCTATTTATTGATACCTATAAAAATAAAACCGTAAAATCGGTAAAGGTACTGGATGTACCTCTTGATGAAAATGATGCTATTGCGCTCTGCGTTGTAAAAGATGATTTGTTAAGAGTAAAAGCTCATATTGAATATCATAGACAAATCGGTATAAAACATTTCGCCTATATTGATAATATGTCAACCGATGGTACATTTGAATGGCTTAAAGAGCAAAAAGACGTTTCTTTGTTTAGAACGGACGAAAAGTTTTGCGGCGGAACGGTTCAGTTTGCGTGGCGTAGACAGGTAACAGATCTGTTTGGCTATGAGCGATGGTATTTAAATCTTGACAGCGATGAACTTTTTATGTATCCTGGAGTTGAAAGCAAAAAAATTAATGAATATATCTGTTTTCTCGAAAAAAACAAAATCAATTCTGCATTTTCACTTATGGTTGACATGTATGCAAAAGGTAAAATATTCGAAATGACCGGCAACTACGATTTCATCAAGGATTACTGTTATTTTGATGTTGATACATACAAAAAACGTTATCACTACACATTTCCGAATATTAACGGCGGCCCCCAGGTGCGTGTGTTTTCAACAAAGGGTTGGCAGACAAAGTTTCCTTTAAGCAAAATATCAAAATCAATGATCTGCAATAATCATTATAATTTTCCTGTTAAGTTAAATTGGGGAGTTGAAGCTCCGATTGCTTTTTTGCTCCATTATAAATTTTTACCGTCAGATAATGTTAAATATAAAAATATCGCTAAATCTGGAAATTATGCCTTGGGAAGTCAAAAATATAAACGCTATGTGGAGGCGCTTAACAAAAAACCTGATATTTCGTTTTACTTTAATAGATCGCAAAAGTTTAATAATTCTATGGATTTGCTGAAACTAAAGGTTATTGATAAAGTTTTTTTAAAAAATTTTTTGAATTTTAAAATAATAAAATAGAGCCAATATAAAATGACCTATTTTACATGTGCGGTATTTAGTGTTTTACTGTTATTTTTGCCAAGAATAAACAAAGTCAGAGATATTTCTGACGGGAAAACATTAAGCGGACGTCAATATTACAATTTTGTGTTTCTAGTATTGCTTTTTTTTTGGACTTTTTTAATTGGTTTGCAATACGAAGTCGGAACGGATTATAATAGTTATAAGGTCGCTTTTACTTCCCTTAAAGGCAGATATGAAAATAAAGGTGAGTTGCTATTTCATTATTTGACGATATTTGTATCCAAAAATTTGCATTACCAGTTCGGTTTTATTATTTGCGCGTTTTTGCAATTTCTTTGTTTTTTCCTGTTTTTGAAAAAGATAAAATTAACGCATAACTATCTGTTTATATTTTTATTTTTTTTTGCATGTGTCGCATTTTACAATCAAACAAATCTTGTTAGACAATATACTTCCGCCTACCTTATTTTGTTGGCGTGGTGGTTTGCGTACAAAAGAGAACTAATTCGTTATATTATTTTGGTTGCAATGGCAGGAATGTTTCATGTTTCAGCATGGATGTGCTTGCCTATATATTTTTTCACAAAAATAAAATTATCAGAACGGTGGCTATTTGCTGCTTTATTTGTTTCGGTGTCAGCTTCTTTTATTAATATTGACAAAGTATTAAATATGATTATACCTTATACGCATAAAGGTTATCTTATGTACCTTACCCATGAAGCCAAGTCTCTTTCAATTATAAATTGGGTAAGCAAATTGATTTTTATTCCATTTTATTTTCTTTCCTTGTTATCTTTCAAGCATCTTTGCCAAAAAGATAAGTTTTTTTTCTGTTGGGGATTTGTTAGTTATTGTATTGTTATCATCGGCTTGACATCATTTGTTTTACATCGAATGGCTGTGTATTTTAGCGTGTTATCAATTTTTCCTTTGTATTATTTGCTTGCATACTTGCTTCGCAGTTCCAGAATCGCAAAAACAAACAGAATGGCTATTTTATTTATTTTCGTGAGTATTATGGTTTCAATGCTTTTTACAAAAACAGTACTTTTTCCGGGAGATGGTGAATACGCATATAAATCAATATTTTCTCAATATTTTTGAGGTTTATGTATGTGTACTAATTACTTGTGTTCATTAATATCGAAGAGGGTAGTTTATGTTAAAAGAACCGCTTATTTCAATAATAACTCCTTGTTACAACAGCGAAAAATATATCGCAGAAGCAATTGAAAGTGTTTTGGCCCAAACCTATAAAAACTGGGAGATGATTATAATTGACGACTATTCAAGCGATAACAGTTTAGATATTGTTAATACCTATGCGCAAAAAGATGGGCGAATTAAAGTTGTCAGACAAGAGCGGAACTCTGGAGCGGCTGCGGCAAGAAACAGGGGAATAGATATATCTAAAGGCGAATATCTGGCGTTTTTAGACAGTGATGATTTGTGGTTATCTGAAAAATTGGAAAAACAATTACGGTTTATGCAAAAATACAATTGTGACTTTAGTTTCACCGAACGGGAGCTTATTGATGAAATGGGAAATCCGCTTAGGGTAAAAACAAGGGTGATAAAAAAACTTACATACAAAAGAAACCTGTTCCATTGTTTTACAGGATGCTCCGCAACTATTTACAAACAGGATATTAATAATAGAATCTATGGCCCCGATTTAAAAAACTGTGATGATTATGCTTTGTTTCTGCGGGTTCTACGGTGTACCAGAAACGCGATGGGTTATAATGAGAATCTTTCAAAATACAGGATTGTAAAGGGTAGTTTATCAAGAAACAAATTTAAAAAATTTCCTTACTTTATTGAAATGATGACAAAATATGAAAAGCAAAACATATTCGCCGCATATTTTTATTTATTCACAAACCAGATAATTAAACTGTTTTGGAAATACAAAAAGGTTCAGAAATTATTGCCCTAAGCCGTAATCGCGCGCGGAGTATTCAAACATAAAATTTTGCGGAATATATTATACCTTACCAATTCCTGTCACCCAATCGTTTCTGCCGGCTGCAAATTTCTGCCCGCGCTGGTCCACAGCTTCCTGTCCATACTCCTGTATTGAATCGCTTCTGAGATATGTGTACTCTTAATATTTTCCGATTCATCTAAATCAGCTATAGTTCGGCTCACCTTTAGAATCCGGTCATAAGCTCTTGCTGAGAGGCCCAGTTTTTCTATAGCTACGCGAAGAAGATTTTGACTGTCGCTGCCAAGCTGACAAAATTTGCGGATGTGGCGTGATTCCATGTGGGCGTTGCAGAACACATCTTTAGTCAGCTTAAAGCGTTCTGTCTGAGCCGCCCTTGCCGCTTTTACATCTTTTCGCATAGATTCTGAGTCGCGGCCCGGCTGCTTTTGAGCGAGCTCTTCGTAGGAGAGGGCGGGTACTTCGGCATGTATATCTATTCTGTCAAAAAGAGGGCCTGAGATTTTCGCCATGTATTTTTGAATCTGTTCAGGTTTGCAGGTGCAACGGTGTCTGTTATCAGTAAGAAAACCGCAGGGACAGGGGTTGAGCGCCGCAGCGAGCATGAAACGGGCGGGATAGGAGAGCGACATTGCGGCTCTTGATATGGTTACCTTGCCATCTTCAAGAGGCTGTCTGAGGTTTTCGAGTACATTTTTGTTGAATTCCGGAAGCTCATCTAAAAACAAAACTCCATGATGGCTGAGGCTGACCTCACCGGGCCGCGGGTAAGAGCCCCCTCCTATAAGTCCGGCGTCGCTTATCGTGTGATGAGGGCTGCGGTATGGGCGAACCGCTAAAAGCGGAGATGATTGTTCGAGCAGTCCGGCTACGGAATGAATCTTGGTTGTTTCAAGCGCCTCATCAAGAGTAAGATCAGGTAAAATTGTCGGCAGCCGTCTGGCGAGCATTGTTTTGCCTGACCCTGGCGGCCCCACCATCAGAATGTTATGGCCGCCGGCAGCGGCTACAAGCAGGGCGCGTTTTATATGTTCCTGACCCTTTACATCACGAAAGTCTACGCTGTATTTTCTGGAACGGTTAAAAAGTTCTTCTAAATTTGTGTTGTGAGGCTGAATCATTTTCCGGCTTTGCAGAAACTCCAGCGCATCGTTAAGGGTAGATACCGGATAGATGGATACACCTTCCGCGACCGCGGCCTCATGAGCGTTGTCTTCAGGGATGATCATCCCTTTAACGCCCATGTCCCGCGCCGTAACAGCCATAGAAAGCATCCCCTTGACACGTTTGACCGATCCGTCAAGAGAGAGTTCGCCTGTTATGATATAATCACCTAAAGAATCTATCGCCGATACCTGAGAAGACGCGATGAGCATGCCAATCGCTATAGGCAGGTCAAAAGCGGAACCCTCTTTTCTGACATCAGCAGGGGCCATGTTGATTGTAATTTTACGCGCGGGAAACTCGAATCCGCAGTTTTTTACCGCGCTGAGCACCCGTTCCTTGGATTCCCTCACAGCCCCGTCGGGCAATCCCACAATAGTAAACGAAGGCATCATTTCACAGATATCCGCTTCTATTGTAACTTCAAAGGCATCGATACCCAAAACAGCCATGGAACGGAGTTTGGCCAGCATACGGCAATCCTTCCTCTTTATGCGTATATACCCATATAGTAATGGTGTTGTAAGGGCGGCTGTCAACCGCCGTGTTTTTGACGCCCGTATCTTTTTGAACTGTTGAAAGGTAAGAGAAGGTTCGGAAAGAGACTTAAACCAGCGAAAGATAAGAATGATTTATCACAGATTTATTAATATAGTTTTTTTGCGGACTGCGCGCAATAGAAAAATGTGATAAAAAGGTTTGCCGGCTATTTAAACAGATCAGATTGTATCGTTTTACAGTTATTTATTTTTTTATCTCTTATAATATCTTTTTCGGATATGTTTCCTATAAGCAAAGGTGAAAACAAGTTGTGATTTTTTCTGTTTTTCTCTACATTTTCCCTGCTATAATTTGCGTAACAATACAGACATCCATTTGAACAGGAATTATATGCGCCTATATCAATACTCTGGGCACATCCGCATTCAAGCCGTTGGTTCTTATCTTTTGTTATATATAAAGGGTAACCTGTAATTCTCTCAATAAGTTGATTATCAACACATAATGCGTGCTTTATACCAAATGAGGATAAATCAATATCTTCGGCGCAAGTATCAATCAAAAAATTATTTTCTCGCGCTATTTTTCCAAAAATTTCAGTTATCTTTAATTTACAGTTTTTTGTTATTGGTATGTTTTTAACAAATTCCATATTTTTAGAATTTTTATTATATAAATCAACAAAACTGATAGTAACTTTTTCAGTATAATCTCTAAGTGATGTTGCGATTTCTCCAAAAAAATCAATATGATAATCAATGGTGTGCTCTTTGTTGAGTAAAATCGGGTCATACCTCCAGATAATTTTTTCCTTCCCTATTTTATCCGACAATTTTTTGAAAGTATCAATCCTGTCTCTTTTTGGGGGCAACCCGGTTTCTATTTCTTGTGAATAAGAATTAAGTGTAAACTGGAAATAGTATTTATAGTCAGAAAGTCTATCTATTTTTTTCAATAAAGGCGTTGGGTTTTTACTCCAAAAAACAATACAGTCAATAGCGTTGGGAGAGAGGGTAATTTTGCTTATTTGGCGGGGATTAACAGGGTTTCGAACACAAACAAAACCTTCCTTGATTCTATTCAAAAACCATCCGGAGTAGAAAGCGGGAATATCAGTTCTTCTGCTTGCGCTTAATATCAACATTTTTTCCACAGTTATATTCTTCATCCGCATTTCAGTAAAATCTATTATATTAAGCAGTTATAACAATTGCAATTTGAACTATCATGGCATCGGAGCGCCGGTTTGTAATTTTCTCAAGATTCTTCTATACAAAGTATTAAACATGAGTAAATCATTTTTTGAAAGTCACAAACAAATATAGTATAATTTTCACTTGATATTTACGGGGAATCAGTTTTATCCGCCGGCTCTGGCGGATAAAAATGGGATTATTTGAGGCAGCGTGGTATTCCAATAACTATATTATTCTATAATTATTCTATTATTTGATATTTGAGTTGTTAAACTGTTTTGAAAAGAGTATATGACGAAATTGGGCGTGGTTTATTTATCGGGTTTTTCGATATTGTTGTTAGCGGCGGCGTTGTTCTCTCAAAATCAGAGAGAGGAACGTGTTTGCACAGTTCAGGGTGTTATCGGTACTGTGAAGGTGTTCAGCCCCAGGGAGAGAAAGGCTGCTGCGGTCAGCAAAGATGATATAAACACATGGCCGGATGTAAGGCTTAATATGTCTCTTCGGGAGAAGGATGAGATAAGAACCATGGCCGGGTCGGAGGTCAGGCTTGAGCTTGCCGATGGCAGTATCATTAAAATTTCTGAGAACACCGCTGTTGAGATGTCTGCGCTTAAGAGCCGTTCGGGCGGCGTTACAAATACCAAAGTAAATGTAGTAAGCGGCAACATCGTTACTAATGTAAAGAAACTTGCCAACAGCAAATCAAGCTTCGAAGTTCAAACGCCTACAGCTCTGGCTACGATACGCGGAACCTTTGTGGAGGTTGAAGCCGGAGCGGACAGCACGCAGTTAAAAACTTTTGAGGGTGTTGTACGGGCTGCTCCGGCAAATTCTAAAAAATGGGTAGAGATGAATGACTACCAGATGATGGTAATCTCTCCCAATCAGAAAGATGCCGCTGTTCAGGAAGTGTCCGCCAAGTACAGGCCTAAATCCACGCGTCTTCTTAATGAAGAGGAGGCAGGGGTCCTTACCGGCTATATGAGGGTTTTTACCCAGTATTCCCAGCTTGAACAGCTTGAAAGCGCTCTCAGAGGCAGGGGTATACCCTGCGCCATAGGCATAGGTGAATCATCCAGCGAAATGACAGCGCGTACTATTTCCGCCGATGACGCGCGTACCAGATTAGCCAACTCCATTGAAATACAGGTTCAGCGGCTTAGTGAGTCTTATGCGCAGAATGTTGGCGGCGAAGCTAAAAAAATCTGGGAAGAGAGCGTAAGACAGATAACTAATGTAAATGTGCGAGGTTCTACCGCTTTTCAAACGATAAACCAGTATAACGACCGGCGCGATGTTTTTAAAACATACACACTTATGGTTTTGAATCCTGTTCTGTTTAAGGAAGCGGTTGTCGGCTCAATGGCGAAGCAGGAAGAGTTTGAGCTTAGAGTTAAGAAAGATGATATGATGGTAAGACTTGATGCCGCTGTTAAGGAATTTGGGACTATTTCCGATAAATAAGCTTAAAAAATGAGGAGACGCTATGATGAAAAGAAAGTTTTTAAAAGCATTAATGTTCACCTTTTTCTTTACCGTTACCTTACGTGCGCAGCCGACAACAACGGGATGGGTTTCCAGCTATTGGGACGGCTGCAAGCCTACGTGTTCCTGGTATCAGAATTTGTCGCCCGCATCAATGTACGGCCTCTCGCGGTCTTGCGGTTTGGACAATGCCGAACTCCCGTTAGGCGACATTGCTGAGGCCAAGTGCGCCAAAGACGGCGGTCCGGCTTTTTCCTGCTGGGATCAAATACCCTTTGCGGATCCCGATAGCCCCAACCTTGCCTACGGCTTTGGAGCCACAGCCCAAGCGGTATGCGGTCAGTGCTTTGAAGTAACGTTTACCGGGGAGTATGAACATGGCAGTCCGATGCCCATGCATAATGCGATCGCCGGTAAGAAAGCTATTGTAATGGGAAGAAATACCGGCGGCGTTGCGGGTAATCAAATCGACTTTTTAGTGCCGGGCGGCGGGCTGGGGGATTTTGACTGCTTTTCGAGACAGATCGGTTTGCCGGACAGGTCGGAGAAACTTGGCAAGATGTATGGCGGTCTTTTGGGAAATTGCATAGATGCGGCTATCGGTCAATTTGCCGGTAACTGGAACGCCCCCGGCGTACTTGAGTGGGTTCAGGCGTGCCACCTGAGGGGGTGCGAAGAGGTGTTTAGCGAATATCCCTTGCTTATGGAAGGTTGCCGGTTCCATGTCGAATGGATGCACTCCGCGCCCAACCCGAAAGCAAGCGTTAGAGTATTGGACGAATGCCCGCAAATATTGGTTGACAGATATGTGCCTAAAAGCAGCAAATATACTATCATTACAAAAAGCGTAACCTTTACTTCGAGCACCGGAGACGTGAGTATCAACACCGGTAACCAAACCACAAGCGGTATCAATTCGTCTACTACCCTTACTTATAATAATGTAAACGTAACGATTGCCGGGGAATATACCATGGAGTTCACCATTGCCACCCAGGAGGCAACAACTATCACGGTAACGGTGAACGGTCAACCGGCGGGAACTCTGTCTAACGTTAAGACGGCTAGTTGGGGGACGTTTGAAAAAGTAACGCTCGGTAACAAGGTAACGCTTGCCGAAGGCAGCAACACCGTAGTGCTGAGTTTCCAAACCAACAGCGTCAACTTTGACTACTTCATGTTCACAGGCGATGAAGAGGTCATCAAAAAAGCAACCGAAGGCGGCACTTCAATAAGACACACCTTGAGAAGAGCGGCGCCCGCCGGTGTAAAAGTTAAATTGATACCATTCTCCGGCGGCTTCACCGCCACCCTTCCGGCAGACCATGGCTACACATCTTACAAGTTGATTGATCTGCGCGGCAGAGAGATCAGAAAAGGCAAAATTTCGGATGGAACCAGGGAGCTGCGGCTCGGTAATCTGAGCAAAGGGGTAATATTCTTGCGGCTTGAGGGTGGGGGCAGTTTTCCGGTGGCGTTGAGGGCAACGGCGTTTTAGGTTATTATATATGCACCTCATGTCATATACGGACGCATGATATGCGGGCGGCAGGTTGCCGCCCTTACAAATAGTATGTTTGATGTACAGATGGCTTTGACGCGAGTGAGGCTTGCTCCCTGTCAAGACTGGCAAAGTCGGCCCCCCGTATTAAAGAATTTGAATCTTGAGTCCGATAAAAAATTATATGCTAACCTCTCTGTCCGGTTTTATATTACCTTATATAATATTTCCATTGAGCTTACAATCACAATAACATTTAAATTTATGTACCGAAAGAGAGGTGTTTGTGAAAAATACACTCTTAGCTGTAACACTGTTTACTGTATTTGTTGCCGTTAATGTGTTTGCACAACAAAGCGGCAAAACTACCCGTTACTGGGATTCCTGTAAGCCAAGCTGCGCATGGACTGCCAATGCTCCTGTAACTCAGGCTAATCCGCATGGAGCGGCGATAAGTTGCGATGCTTCCGGCGGCAAGCTTTCCAATGCCAACGCGCGAAACGCCTGCGAGAGCGGCGGTACATCCTATACCTGCATGGATCAGGCTCCGTGGGCGGTGAATGAAAACCTGTCTTACGGTTTTGCCGCTTCCCATACGAACGGCGACTGCGGAAAGTGTTTTGAGTTGACATTTACAAACAGCCCTCACGGCGGAACCAGTATTACCGGTAAAAAGATGGTTGTTATGATCAGCAATATAGGCGGAGATGTAGGCGCAACCCAATTCGATATTATGATCCCGGGCGGCGGGGTAGGTATATTTAACGCCCTTTCCAGTCAGATTTCAAGCAATGGCGGGCCGGGCAATCCAAGTCTGGGTCAGCAGTACGGCGGCTTCAGGGCGACATGCGGCAATAACGCGACTTGCATCAGAAATATGTGCGCCGCCGCTTTTAACACTCCCGCGCTTGCGCATCTGAAAGCCGGCTGCGATTGGTATGTTGATTGGTTCAATATTGCGGATAATCCCAATGTTACTTATACTCAAGTTAACTGCCCGCAGGCATTGGTCGATAAATACAAGGGTAATGCGATAACCAATCCTACTGAGTATACACTTACTATAAACAGGAATCCATCTACCATCGGTTCGACAAATCCGTCAGGAACTTCTCAGCGCGCTGCCGGATCATCGGTTACCGTGACTGCCACGGTGCCAAGCGGTTATACGTTTTCGGGGTGGACAGCTACAACAGGAACAATACCATCAGGCGTAAATACATCAAGCGCCCAGATATCGTTCGCTATGCCGGGCAGCAACCTCACGCTTGTAGCCAATTACACGCAAACCCCTCAAAACTACACACTTACTGTTAACAGGAACCCATCCAATATCGGTTCGACAAACCCTACAGGCGCCTCTCAGCGCGCTGCCGGATCATCGGTTACCGTAACCGCTGCGGTGCCAGTCGGCTATACATTCACAGGGTGGACGGCTACAACAGGAACGATACCCACCGGTGTAAACACATCGAACGCTTCAATAACTTTCAATATGCCAAGCAGCAACCTTACGCTGGTAGCTAACTATGAGGTGCAAACCTACACGCTTACTGTCAACAGAAATCCAACAGCCGGCGGAACGGTTTCCAATACTCCCAGCGGAACAAGTTTCAGCGCGGGGACATCAGTCACCGTAACAGCCACGGCAAACAGCGGCTATACGTTTTCAGACTGGACCGGAGCGCCGCAGGGTGCGGCTGCATCGGGCAACTCCATAACGTTTGTAATGAACAGCAATGTGACGCTAACCGCCAACTTCAATCAAACTCAAGCTCAAACTTATACTCTAACAGTGAACAGAAATAATAATGCATACGGAACGACAGATCCAACCGGAACTTCTCAGCGTAACGCCAATGCATCGGTTACCGTAACGGCTATAGCAAACAGCGGTTACACATTTACTAACTGGACAACAACTACCGGGACGCTGCCTTCAGGTGTAAATGCGTCTGATGCCTCAATAACGTTCGACATGCCAGGCAGCAATTTGACCTTAGTAGCCAACTTCGAACAGCAGCAGACCCAAACGTACACGCTGACAGTGAACAGGAATAATAATGACTACGGAACAACAGATCCGGCCGGCGCCTCCCAGCGTAGCGCCAACGCGCCGGTTACCGTAACAGCAGCGCCGAACAGCGGTTATGAATTTACGAATTGGACAGCAACTGTCGGGACCCTGCCATCTGGCGTAAACGCATCTGACGCCTCAATAACGTTTAACATGCCAGGCAGCAACTTGACGCTTGTAGCCAACTTCCGGCAGCAGAGTATTGGCGGCTGCGACCAAAGCCTTCCTGAAAACCAGAGGCTGCTCCTTACTATAAGTATTGAGCCGGCAGGCTCCGGAACAGTTTTAAAAGATCCGGAAAAAAGCTGCTATCATACGAGTGAACCGTTCAGCCTGACAGCGGTTCCAAATCAGGGATATGTTTTTGATAGATGGCAGGGAGATGATCTTCATGGTTCACAACTCACCGCTTCTTCAAATATGTGGTGGCACCGCAGCGTTACCGCGCACTTTAGCCAAAGTACGGTATCTGTAGCGCAGGAAACTGTAAAAACAGAAACCCGTACGCGTTCAAAGACAGCTGTCAGGATAGGCTCCGCCGGTTTTAACGCTGTATTGGCGGATGGTCACAGCTACTACTCATATATACTTGTTGATCTTCAGGGCAGAGAGATTCTGAGAGGCAGTATTAAAGCCGGCGCAAAAGAGCTGCAGTTCAACAACAAAAATATCAGAAACCGTGTACTATTTCTTAAGCTCAAAGGCAAGAATACTACAACTGTGTTAAAAGCGGCGGCGTTTTAAATTATGGGCTGATCCGCTTGTAAGAAAGCCCCCGCAAACGGGGGCTATTGCTTTTAATATGCACTCCGCTCCCTTAAGGGACGTACAACCGCTTCGATTGTCTCTATAACCCAACGTTCAACATGATGTGGGAACCATACAGCAGAACGGTCGTCCGCCCATCAAACTTCTTCTTGCGCATGCTACCTTCGCACGCCCACACGTTGAAACACGCGGCTATAAAGATAACCTGAGGCTGCGTTTTCCTCCAGAGCGCGGAGGAGAAGCGCCAATTGTGTCCAATGGTATAAAGGTCTAACGGTCAATTGGGGATAATGCTCATCCCGCAATTACAAATTTTCTGCTTACCGTTTTACCATCATGCGTCACAGTCAAAAAGTAGACTCCGGCAGCAGCTTTCTTTGAGCCGGTTTTACAATTCCATGTAAACTCTGCAATACCATCGTGACGCATTTGCAGCCTTCGGCTCCATACGGTTCTTCCACTTACAGTACGTATGGTTGCTGTTGCCTGGGTTAAGGTATTATTTGGGGAGAACAGATAGCGGCCTCTGAGAACATTGTTCCTCTTAACAACAGTGGGGAATACTTTTAATTCGCTGTCCAGTTTAATATCAAGACTTATACTGTCGGCAAACGGCAAAGAATTTACAGTAAGCGAGCCTGCTATTTTATCTCTGAAGAGAATTTTTAAATTTAAAGGAATGCTGGCCTGCGAGACTCTGCCTATAACTATACCGGATTCATTGGCAGTGTAGGTAGACGCGTCTGTTACAACACGGCTTCCGGACAGAGGGGTTCCGTCACCGGTTGTGATCTTTATAAAAATCTCATCTTTATCCATGACGGCAAAAATGGCATTGGGGATTCCTCGCCCATATCTATTATCAACTTCGGTCTGTCCACGGCCAAAGCCGCATGAATTGTAAAGTTTATCCCGAACCTGGGCCGCTCCTGCCCCTGCGTTTGCCTGCAGAATAAGAGCGCATATCCCACTGACGATCGGCGCGGAAAAAGAGGTTCCGCTATTGGTTGTATAGGACGCGCGGTTTGCTGAATATACATCTACAACCGGCACCCGTGATCCGGGAGCGCTCAAATCCGGTTTTATGCGGTAATCGCTTGTTGGGCCTATGCTGCTGAAAGATGTCAGGCTGCGGCTTTCATCAACCGCTCCCACCGCTATTACGCCGTCAACATCAGCCGGCGCGATTATTCCATTATTGCCTTCGTTTCCCATTGAGTTCACCACAATCATTCCGCGGCTTACAGCGCCTGCCGCGGCCCTTGACACAATGGTAGTATTGCCGTCCATATCGCTATGATTGTAATTTTGAGAAGGGTCATCAAAATCTATATAACCAAGTGAACTTGAAATTATATCCGCCCCAAGATTCTCAGCCCAAACAACAGCGGCAGCCCAGTTATCCTCCTCCTGCCTTACCTCAATATCGGTATCCTCAGTGCGGGCGACCGCAAAACGCGCTCCCCACGCAACGCCCATAAAGTTTGCCGGATCGTATCCGGCGGCAAGCGATAGTGTTTGAGTCCCATGAACATCATTTTGATAATAAGGATGCAGCCGGTTATTCACAACCGAATCCGGATCGCTCACATTATTATCATTGTCAACAAAATCACGTTGGGCGATGATAAGTTCGTTATTTCGGGCACGTGAGTACGCTTTATGTTCAAAACGAAAACCTGAATCAAAAAACGCTAAAAGTATACCGCTCCCTGGATCGCCCATCTTTTTTGCGCGCAAATATTCATGCGCCAGCTTAACGTTTACCATTTCAAGATGCCATCCGTAACCGTCATTCGCTTGGGTTTTGGCAAGACCGGAGATGTTTGTTTTTTCTCTGGTGTAAACAGCTACCGGTGTGACCGATTTAACAAAGGGTAAGGACGCTATCTCTTCAAGCTTTGACGCGTGCATGGTGAAGCTTGCCGCGTTCTCCCAAACAAACTGATGACGGAGTTTTCCTCCCCGCGTTGTTACCTCTTTTATATAACGTTGATCAATCGGACGCCCGCTTTCTTCAGAGCGGAAACCAACACGCTGCCGCCGCGCCAGAGCGCGGGGAGCCGCCGGATTTGTATCTGGAAGCTGTGGCTTGTTTTTGAAGAAAACCCACACATTGCATACAGTATCTTTTACCGATATATCCCGCAGGCTTTTACTGAGAGTGGGATTTGCCGCAAGTTCTGTTGGGAAGAATAAAAAAACAGCGCAAAATATGCTTGCCGGAAAAAATAGCGCCCAGAATTTTGATATTTTGTTTTTCATAAGTGTAAATTGCGGCATGTAAAATTTCTCTGTAAATTTATCTTTCAATCACCCAAAAATAAATCCGGAAAACAGATGGCGGAATGGAGAAATAGAAAACACTTAATTATACAATAAAAACCTATCGCATCTTTTTTTATTCCCGCGTTACTCAGCAAATTTACAGAGACCATTTACACGCTCGTAAATTGTTTCTGTAGATAATATAGTATATGCATATAGGGTGGGCGGTACTAATAGGACCCGGCTTTTACAGTTTAAAAATCGAAAGTGTTTTTGTTCGATCTTTAGCCGGAACGAGGGGGGACTTCCTCTTATATTTATATCTTTTTATTTTGTTTGATAACAACGGCGCAAAACTTTATAATGTAATTATGAGCGGCTTTAAGAGGGTCTATCGGTTTAATTGATTTAAAGAGCAATCTTAATCCTAACCCAAAGAGTTGAAAATGTATAGCAATTTTGAGGAGCTTCAGGATAGGATATCAGCGATTGCCAATCTGCCTACATTGCCTGATGTTGCCTCAAAGCTTATGAAACTAGTGGACTGCTCGGATACCTCCGCCGATATGATCGCGGCGCTTGTAGCACAGGACATTTCGCTGAGCGCCAAGGTGTTGCGGCTTGCAAACAGCGCGTTTTACGGCATACCCAGAACCATTAATACGCTCAGAAGCGCGGTTGTGGTGCTTGGTTCAAAAATTATACACACAATGGTGTTGAGCTTGACGGTTTTTGATATGTTTGGGAAGAACGATGAACTTCCTGTAGTTTTTGATCGCAGCGCTTTCTGGCAGCACTCCCTTAAATGCGGCGTAGCCGCGAGACTTCTTGCTCAGATGCAGCGGAAAAATATATCATTGGATCCGGAAGAAGCTTTTTGCGCCGGACTTCTGCACGATGTCGGAAAAATAGTGATGGAGCAATATCTGCACATGGATTTCCATATGGCTTTGCATCACGCGGGAGAAAGTGGTATTAGCATTTTTGAAGCTGAGAAAGAGGTGCTTGGTTACACTCATTGCGATGTAGCCTCCTGGCTGACCGGCAACTGGTCTCTGCCTGATGAGATTATGATGCCGCTTATCTATCACCATGAACCTGATGAAGCGGAGAGTTGTGCGGATGCTGCCATGCTTTGCCATATAGCAAATATCCTCAGCAGCAGCGGGGATAATTATGATGAGTATGAGCTGGAAACAAAAATAAAAGCTTTTGGCCTTACAAAAAAAGATTTAACTGATATAATACAAATGATACCGCGTGAGATGAAAAGAGCGTCTGAATTTATTGTCAAATAATATTTATAAATTGTTGAATGCCATCGCCGGTTTGAGAAAATCTATCCTTTTCAGGATGGTAACGGTAAAGCAGGGCGTTTGCTTATGTTTCGCGAATGTTTGAAAAATAACATTATGCCGTTCATTATTAACGAATGTCATAAACGGTTTTATTGTCGCGGGTTAAAGGGGTTTCCGGCAGTTCACGGTTATTTAATTGACACCAGTCTATCGGCGCAGGATATTTATGCCGAATGGGTAAAATACTTTTACGGGGAAGAGTCTGTTACATGAAAACAAAAACGATAAAGATAAAACTGCCATCTTGGGTTGAGCCGTTTTTTAAAGGCGCGCGTGAGTTTTACACCACTCTCGAAGATAGAATGGATTTTGTCATAGAGCTTTCGAGGAAAAATATTGAGCATGACAGCGGCGGTCCCTTCGCCGCGGCTGTTTTCAATAGTAAAGATGGTTCTTTAATAGCTGTAGGGGTAAATATGGTCACATCATGCGGTTTGTCAATAGCTCACGCTGAAATAATCGCCCTTATGCAGGCGCAGTCCGTGCTGAAAAGTTTTGATCTGGGAGCGCCGGGTCTGCCCTGCTGCGAGCTTGTGAGTTCTACGGCTCCGTGCGCGATGTGTCTTGGAGCTGTTCCCTGGTCAGGCGTGGCTTCGCTTGTGTGCGGAGCGCGGGATGAGGACGCGCGCGCCGTGGGTTTTGATGAAGGTTCAAAAAGGCGGGATTGGGTAAAGGAGCTTGAAATAAGAGATATCGCGGTAACATGCGATGTTCTGCGCTCAAAGGCCGCCGCGGTTCTTCGGGAATATGTAGGCAAAGGCGGAATTGTATATAACGGTGGTTTGCAAACACGAAAATAACCTGCATAAAATATTATAGCTGTATTGACATTAAAGTGACATTGTGTTATAATTCTATATTCTCATACTTCTCAAAATAAAACGGATGCGGGGTTTTCCTTATGAAGATATCAGCGTGTTGGATTGCTAAAAATGAAGTTGCAAATATCAAGCGTTCCATAGGAAGTCTTATTGATATAGTTGATGAACTTATTGTTGTAGACACAGGCTCTACTGATAACACGGTAGAAGAAGTTCAGGCCATTGGCGCGGTTGTCAATCACTTCGAATGGATAAACGATTTTGCCGCAGCGCGCAACCACGCTATCTCGCTTGCCAGCGGCGATATAATAATTTTCTTGGATGCGGATGAATGGTTTGAGCCCCGCCTTGGTTCTGAGGATCGTGAGCTCATAGTGGGCATGTTCGCAAAAAACCCTAAGTTGGACTGTATCTCTATCAAAATAAAAAACATTGACATGGCTTCCGGCGATGTCATGAATGACAGTGTTGTAAACCGTATTTTTGCGAACAGGGAAAGGATACGTTACAAGGGCAGAGTGCATGAGCATTTAGATACCCCAGGCGGCATCAACGGCGTTTTGATAAATAACCGGCTGGGTATCAACCACTCCGGATACAGTAGAAATATTATCGTTAATAAACTTCACCGCAACATCGGCCTGCTTGACGCCGGACTTAAGGATGTTACGGAAGGCAGTCAAAATTGGGTTCGTCTGCAGATGTACCTTGTACGTGAGAGTTTTCACAGCGGGCAGTTGAAAAAGGCTGCTGAGTACCTCGCAAATGCTTTGAGATATCCGGGCATGATCAAAAGGCTGTGCAAATTTCATAATGAGGAATTTATTAACAATATATATATCGCTATATGGGTAGCCTTTAAGATGCGCAACGGCGTGAGCAGGCGGGAGATCCATCAAAAACTTGTCGTATTGTTTAAGGAAGCGTACGCGGTTTATCCGGGGGCGGCTGAGATTGAACTTCTTTATCAGGTGTTTTTCAATTTAAAGGAGGACAAGTTTTTAAGAGAGTTTCCCATGGCTGTAGACGCCGCCTCACGCTTGCTTAAAAAGAATCCTGGAGCTGTTTCTTATTATAAGGAGTACGAACGTATTCTATATGAAAAAGCGGCTTTGGCCGCGTGGAGGCGTTCCGACAATCTTAAAGCTATGGAATACTCTCTCACTGCGCTCAAAATGGATATCGGCAACAAATACCATAGCGTATTGTTTACGATACTGCTGAGCTCGTTAAAGGGGCAGCCTTCCCAGGATATTATTCTTTTCCTCAACAATATCTATAAGTTTACCAATACTGCAGACTTGAATTTTTTGATAAATGAAACCAAACGCGATGGTTTTAATGAGGTTTACTCCTGGTATGTGAAGAAACGGATGGACAGCGGCGGCGGCAGCATACGTATGGAAGATTATTTCAGTCTCATGCTTGTAAACAAAGCATATGATTTGGTGGCTTCAAATGCGGCCACGTTATACGCCGCTCAAACCGAGATCGCCGGCCGCTTTCTATTTCTTGCGGCAGTTTGCGGCGCTTCACCGGATATTATCTCCGCTAACAATGATAAATTTGGGCCATATTCTCATATCTTGGATGCGTATTACAAAGGGGAACGTCTTCCCAAGCTTAGCGGATCCGATTCACGTATACTTCAGGAAACATACTCGATGATCGCTTTTGCGGCCGGTTTTCAAATAGCTGACAAATATTTGAATGTCTTCAGATCTGACCCGGCTCTTTGTTTCACAATTAAGGCATCATACTGCGAGCAGAGCGGCCGTCCCGATCAGGTGTTAAACGAGGATATGCTGGGAATTGATAAAATGAATCTTCCCTGCATAAAAATTATAATTCAGGCTATGAACGCTATGGGCCGCTACGCAAGCGCGCTTTCCGAAACAGAGAGTATTATGAATGCTGAGATAATACAGGGAGACTTTTTTCACACTCTGCTTGTAACGGCTGAAAAAGCGGATGGAGATATCGGAAACAAAGCGCGGCAGCTCTATGACCGTTATATCGCGTTGTACGATGATATAATTGATCTTGGCGATGTTGTAAATACCGGCGTAGTATTTGACAACGGAGGGGAAAAGCGGAAACAGGCGTTTAAGAAAATGACTCGGGATGAATTTGATAGTCTGCTAAAAGTTGAAGCGCAGTCACTTGCGACTAAGGAGCTGTTTGAACTGTACCGTAAAGCGGCAGACATTTACAAACAAAAAAATGTTCTGCCGGAGGCCGCAGACTGTCTTTGCCGTTTGATTGCGCATAAAAAGGCGGAAAAAACCGATCTTGAAAATCTTGCGCAAATTTTCAGCACCCTTAAAAACAATGAGCTGCCGCAGTATGTGTTGACGCTTGAGGTTTCTTAAAAAAATTGTTGGGTACGGCTTCGTCCGTACCCTTTATGCCTTATCTGCTGCACACAGACTCACTATTTCCCTGTAACAGTTTCCTGTTTCATAGCGCACCATTCCGTAAAGGAACCCTCAAACAATTTTACATTGGGGTATCCAAGCGCCCACTTAAATGTCAGGAATGATGTTGTCGCCTCGCGTCCCGTACCGCAGTAAAGTACAATTGTTTTTTCAGGAACTGCTCCGGCCGCGGTTACAATCTCTTTTATCTGTTCCAGTGGCTTGAGCAGATAGTGATTTTGATGATCTGTAAATTTATGCCATGGAATATTGTGCGCTCCTGGAATATGCCCCGGACTTGACCAAAGATTTGAATGTTCAAAAACTGCCGGAGGGCGCACGTCCACTACAAATGATGTGTCAAGATTTCTAATTTCAAGAAACTGGTTGTATGTAAGAAAGAGACCGGTTTGTGTCTTTATTTTTACAGCAAGCTCTTTTTCCCGCATGGAGGGGAATTCTTTTGTTACCGGCCTGTTCTCTCTCTTCCATTTGTCAATACCACCGTTGATGTAGATGATATTTGTTAATCCGTACCGCGCCAGAGAATACACGGTCATGGCTGCCTCAAGACCATCTCCCTGGCGGGTAAAACCACCGTTTCCCGAGTAGACTGCTATAGGTAAAGAACCTGTTATCCCTGCCCGTTTAAGCATACAGCCGACCGCTTCATGGCAGATGTAGCGGGTGGGGATAGCATCCTGCCAGCTGCGCCAAAGTTTGTCACACAGATAAATTGAGCCGGGGATATGTGAATGCAAGTAATCGTAAACTTCCGGCTGGCAGTCAATAATCTGTACGTTTGACATATTTTGTTCGAGCCAGTCCGTGTCTCTGATCTGTACTGTCGTGGTTTCCTGCGTGGCCATAGAACGCTCCTTTATTAACGTTAAAAAATGGGTCAGTTATTAATAGCAATGTTTGAGCCATCCGCTGCGGAAGCAGTTTCCTAAATTGAGAAGGTTTTGCATACGGCTTTGCAGATCAGCATCAGAAAAAGGATGGTTTCCATGCTTTAGCGTTGAGTGCGTTCTTTTGAACATGGTATGGGTTTTGCTGAATTACAGAAAACCGTTTATGCCTTTGAAAACACTAATTAAAAGGAGAAGCTATATGACGCAGCAGCCAAGAATGACCATAGATCATCAGGTTATAAAAAAATGGGTTGAGGAGAGAGGCGGCGCTCCCGCAGGCGTAGAGAACAGCAAGATGGCTGTTCAGGAGGCAGGCGTATTGCGAATCCGTTTCCCCGGACAGCCCTCTGAAGATATGGAGGTGATCAGCTGGGATCAGTTTTTTACAAAGTTTGATCAGGCGCATCTTGCTTTTATGTATGAAGAGTGCACGGAGAGCGGTTCTCTCAGCACGTTTTTTAAATTTATTTCAAGGAACGGTGAATAAGGGAGAGGGGCGTTTTTTGTGTGGGGAGGTGCGAAGTATGATATAGTTGTACTTGGATTAACGATCACTTCCTCCTGGGGTAACGGACACGCGACCACCTACCGGGGGCTTATTGGGCAGCTTGCAAAAAGCGGCTACAATGTCCTTTTTCTTGAGAGAAACAATCCCCGCTACGCAGGATGCCGGGATCTTGAAAAACATGCTTGCGGCAGAACGGAAAGCTATACTTCATTAAGGGAGCTTAAGAGAAAATACGGCAAAGCAGTGAAAAACGCGCAACTTGTTATTATTGGCTCTTCTGTCGTTGAAGGAGCCGCCGTGGGTGAATGGGTCAGTCAAACGGCGAACGGTTTAACTGCCTTTTATGATATAGACACCCCTGTAACATTAAGTAAGCTTGAGGACAAAGATTATGAGCATCTTTCTCCCAATCTTATACCGCTCTATGACCTTTACCTCTCATTTACCGGCGGCCCCACATTAGATTTACTTGAAAGTGTGCACGGTTCGCCGATGGCCCGCCCGCTTTACTGTTCTGTTGATACTTTACACTATTATCCAGAGGAGAGGGACGGCCATATTTACGATTTGGGGTACATGGGGACGTATACTTCTGACAGACAGGAATCGCTTGAGTCTCTAATGTTTGAAACGGCCAGAAAGATGCCGCTGGGACGCTTTGCGGTCGCTGGGGCGCAGTATCCTCGCGAGATCAGATGGCCATCCAATATCAAAAGGATAGACCATCTGGCTCCCGCGCGCCATAGAGAATTTTACTGTTCGCAGCGCTTTACGCTTAATTTGACAAAAGAAAAAATGGCGGATGCGGGCTATGCTCCAAGCATAAGGCTTTTTGAGGCAGCGGCCTGCGGTGTGCCGATTATCAGCGATTACTGGGAGGGTCTCAGTAATTTCTTTATTTTTGGGGAGGAGATACTTTTGAGTTCCTGCGCGGAAAATACCCAAAAATATCTGACAGAGATTCCTGAAGAGAAACGGCGTGAAATAGGAGAGCGGGCTCGTAAAAGAGCGCTTATGGAGCACAGTTCGGCTCACAGGGTAAAGGAGCTTGAAGGTTACATGCAGGAGGCTTTAAAAGCAAAACTGCGCAAAAAGGCGCGGCACTTTATATCACAGTATTACTAACGCGGAAAAGGCAAATCACAATGTATAATGTACAATGTACAAATAAAGCAATGAAAGAGACAAGGGCGGACATTGTCCGCCCGCATCCCTCTCTCTTATTTGTAATTTGTACATTATACATTGTACATTGCTTTCCTAAATTCCTAACCCTACTCCCAGATTGATTGAAAAGAACTGAAACGGGCCGCCGTTGTTTCCGTTAAAGACCAGATGGTACAGGGGGAAAAGTTCTATGGAGAGAAATGTTGGGGAGCCAAGAATAATTCCGCCGCCAAGCTGCATGCCGAAACGCATCATATCGCTTCCGAAAATATCCGTGACCTCCTCGGTACCCCGAAATCCGCTGATCTTTGTTTCAAGGTTGAGCACGTAAATTCCAGCTCCGCCATGCAGGAAAAAGTTTATGGGAGAAACAGGGTAATTTGACATGAGGCGCACAGCGGGAACGACTTCAAGCGCTTCTCCCGCATCGCTGTGCTTTTGAGGGTCAATTATGTTAAGACGGGTAACGCGCTCTAAAAGTTCAGCTTCGTCAAAGCCCCAGCGGTCGTATGCGATGCGTCCCCCAAGCCACAGGCTGCCGATGATGTTAAAGAAAACACTGCCCCCAACAGAAAATCCCCAGTGAAGCATCTCCTGATTTTCTCCAACTGGTTTTGATGTGCCTCCGTCAATGCTGAATCTTACCTGCTGGGCGTTAACGCTACTGCTTGCCATAAGTAAAATCAGAAGTACCAGAAAAAAAGAACTGTATCGCCGCATGATTATGTATCTCCTTTCATATTAAAAGCGCTCCCGTAAAGGCGCGCCATTGAAGTAAAACCACCGTGTAGCATAAAACTATGATCTCATATCCGCAAACAGCCTCGCCTTTCTCTGCATAAGGCCCCTGAAGCATTTGTTACGAAAGTTAAACAACTTTTTTAAATCTTTGTGAAATCTCTTTGCCTTTTTGGAGCATTTATGGCATGAACTGATATGCTTAAATGTTAGAACCGCAGCCACTTTGGAGATGATGGTTGCCAGAAGGATAGAGAAAATCGCCCTTTTAACTGTTGTCATTAGTTCCTCCGTAAGTAATGTGGATTTGTAAAGTACATCTTTTAAAATATCGAAAGGCTGAATTTATCTGCATTTTTTAAATCCTTGGAGGCCTGATTAACAGGCCGGTAATGAAAAAAACAGCAAAGAGCGCCAAAAAGACAAAGAAGAGAGGATAGGTTGCCTCATATGCTTTAGTTGTGATTGCTGCCGTATGTCTGATAATGACGGCGGCTGCCGCTAAAACTAAAAAAAGCAGTGACCACTTAAGCATATCTGTTTTCCTATATCCGCTTTTGTTTGCCTTTTAAGTTTAAAGTCCGAACAGTATTGTACTGCTTACGCCAGCTGTTTCGTACTTGCTCCCTGTTAACTGAAATTCGCAAACTATGTACCATTGCGCGTAATTCGATGTGCAATGTAAATATATATGTGTAATTTAACGCATAAATAAAATGTCCGAACGCAGAAATAATTGGATTTTGATGTTTTTATTTTCGCATTCCGCGTTTTACATTATTATTTGTCTTAGTATGCTCTTTGTTAATCGCGTGCGTCGGTAAAACTGCTGTAGCCTGAAGGCCGGATAGGTCTGCCGCTGCGTATAGAGTAGACGCGGATAAATTCCGCGCCGAGGAAAATTACCTGAAAAATATAGTTTAACCACAAAAGCAGAATTACGAGAGAGGCTGCCGCTCCGTAAACTGACAGATGAGCGGCATGGCTGAAATAGAATACCAGGAAAATCCTTAGTACCGAAAAAAGTGATGCTGTAAAAAACGCTCCTAAAAGTACAGGAATCCACGCTACGAAAGCGTTTGATACGAATTTAAAAACCAGCGCGAATATACCGGTGATAATACCCAAGTTTATCAAAAAGCTTGCTGTCTGCCATAGAACATGCGGTACCGGTATAATCTTGTTAAGATAGTTTTCTATGAAAGTTATGCTGCTGCTTACTATCATGCTGGCTAAAAGTACAAATCCGGACATTATAACTAATAAAAACGGAAACACGTTCATTTTAACCCATTGTACAAGAGGCAGTTTTTTTTTTCGCTTTACATTCCATATAATGCCGAGCGAAAGCCTTAGCTGAGAAAATGCGGTGGATGCTCCGCCGATGAGGATTGCGCCGCTTATGGCAGTGGCCACAATTCCTGAGGCCGGATTAAAAGTCTTAGTTATTACTTGCCGTAAAAATTCCGCGGTGCGCGGTCCTATGTAATCGCTTAACTGGTCTATAATGCGCCCTTCCGCAACCTCCTTGCCGTAAACAAAACCCACAATAGCCACAGCGATTACAAACAGCGGCGCAAGAGAAAACAGCGTATTATAGGAGAGCGCTGCCGCAAGCGTAGACGCGTTGACGCTGGCATAATGGCTGAGCGCATCCTGAAGCGGTTCTGTCTGTTTTTTTATCCATGATATTTTGCTGGACAGGAATTTCATCATTTGCTAATTTCGCAAATAAAGTGCCAGAAAGGAATGGGAAAGGACGCTGCGCACAATACCCATACATGGATTCCAGCAAGGTGAACCCATTGCATATGATAGCAAAGAAAATATCCGTACTGGCGTTGCGCGTAACGCCCTCTGGCTTTCTCTTTGCATTATTTATCAGAAGAAGGAGATGTGACGGTTCACCCATTGCGGCGCAAGCCGCGCAGGAGCGTATAAAGCTAAGACAGCTAAGGAGGAGATATGGTTCTTTGGAGGGTATTAACAATACTGGCTATAACAACCGCTATGTTTACCGGTTGCAATTCAAAAATGGGGGGACAAGCAAAATACCGCGACAGCATCCCTGTTGAGATACAGCAGATAATAAAAGATAAACTTGAGAATGGGCTCTACGCGGTGGGAACATCACGCTCCGGCGATGAGATGGCAGCCATAAACAAAGCCTCAATGCAGGCAAGGGCTGAGATCGCGCGGCAGTTCAGAGCGCAGATAAGCGCGTTTCAAAAAGACTATCAGGAGTCGGTCGGAGAACGGGCCGGCGGAGAGTATACACAGGTAATGGAAATTTTTACGGCTATTGAGTTAAGGGGATCGCGGATTGTCAAGTCTATGGTGACACGTGATAATGATGGTCACTATATCGCAAAGGTACTTGTGGCTGTTTCTGCGGAAGAGATGAAAGTGTTGCTTGACGAAAGGTTTAGAGCTTACACATCTGTACGCGCGTCCAAAGCATACAGGGAGCTTGAGAACAGAGTCGAACAGGAGAAAAGGCGCAACGGCGAACTCGAAAGCCAGTAACGCGGTTCACGCTTAAAAGCTATACAAAAGTGTCAGGTGGTTATGACAGGCAGATTTCAGCGGCTAAGCTTAATTCTTATTACACTGTTTTTTTTACCCGCCTGCCCCTCTGAAAGCTGGCACAGCGCTGCCGTAGGGCGGATCTCAAAGAGCTCAAACGGCAAGCGCGTGCTGAGCTGCTCATTTGACAATACTCTTAAACTCTGGGACCTTTCATCCGGTAATCTCATTAAAAAATTTTCAATACCGGAGAGCCAAAACGGGCAGCTGTTTTCCTGCGCGCTGAGTCCGGATGGACAAAGGGCAGCGGCGGCAGGCTGGTCAAGCTCATCTTCCGGCGTCTCCTATTCGCTTTACCTGTTTAACACCGCTTCCGGTAAATTGATAAAAAGTATAACTATTGCGGAATCTCCCGTGCTTGATCTTAAATTCAGCGCGGACGGTAAAACGCTCGCGGCCGCGCTGAAGCGCGGCGGAGTAAGAATTTTTGACGGACGCACAGGCTCACCGCTCTCCTCTCTGCAGCCTCACTCCTCACCTGTTTATTCTATCGCTTTCTCTAAAGACGGTCTCCTTGTCAGCGCCGATTCACAAGGGGTAGTGCGGCTCTATTCAAATGATCTGCGTCTGCTCAAAAGCCGTCACATCGGAAAGCATAGAGTGTTGTCAAGCGTCTCTGTTTGCGCTGACGGAACTCTTGCGGCTGTTGGTTTTGAACGTCCCGGCGGAGTCGCGGTTCTTGCTCTGCCATCTCTGGTTACCGTACGTGAACTGCAGTTTGTTGACGCAAACAGATGCGGAACAGTTCTGGTTGATTGGATGCCTCAGGACAAAGGGGTGACCGGAACGTTTGGCCGCGTTTATGGACAGGTGCAAACAGTTCTTTTCAAATGGGAGCTGTTTAATGGGGGCCGCTTTAAAGAGACGGTATTAGACCGTTCCGGCATCCTTGACATAAAAGTTTTGACAGATGGATCAATTGTCTTTGCCGGACTCGAGGGAGACTGGGGAAGGTTTGATTCTCTGGGCCGCGTTATTTATCAAATCAAAAAACTTTCCAAACACAGTCTCAAAAAATTTTCAATAGAAGTAACCGCTCCAATCTCCAACTCTACGGTTTCAGATAGCGTAATACCTGTAACTTTACAACTTAAGGAGACTGATAAGCTGCTTGACTTTGAACTTTATGTGAATGGAGTCAGAAAACCCGCGGTTTTCACCGACGTCATCTTTGAATATCAGGAATCAAGAAGACGGATTTTAGTACCATTAGTAAATGGAAGAAATAGAATCGTACTATGGTGCCGCACGGTTTCCGGTCAACGGGCTTCTGTGGCGGTAATTGTTTACAGGAAGAACAAGGCGGAAGATAAAAGGTAAAATGCGGAAATAATAATGCAGAACGCAAAAATAAAACCCTTTTACATTGTCAAACAGCTGGATAAAAAACTGGTTTTGCCGTGATGAATAAGCCGGTTGAGATGGGAACAGTAAGTTCTGTGTTTTTAATTTCTGCGTTCTGCATTATTATTTCCGCATTGTTTTTCCATATTCATGCCAAAGAAACTCCCTCCTGGGTGCAGGGGTTAGGGAGGTCGGAATATTTTTCGTATCCACGTTTCATCACGGGATATGCTGTTTGTCATGTGGAAAATCCTAAAAATATGGGTAAGGCGGTTCTGTCTGCCCGGGAGAATGCCTGCGCAATGCTCATATCATCTTTGAAGAGCACATTTACAGTACGCAGCAGAATGGAATCTTCTTACTTGTATAGTTACTCGCGTGAACGCGTTATAGAAGAACTCTCAAATACCGTTTTAAGCGAAGGGACTCTTGAGCTTCAAAATCTGAGGACAGAATTTTTTTATGATAAAAAAACCAAAAATGTGCATGTACTTGTGTGGATCGACCGTGAGAAACAGATAATGTTGATTCGTTCGCGTTTGTCTGCGTTATCGGAGATTGTTGGAACGCATGCCGTAATGATTGAGTCGTTTATTAACAGCGGTGAGCTTGGGCAGGCGGCCAAAACATATGAGCTTGCGGCTCCTCATCTTGAAGATCTCAAGCGTGACGGCCTTCTTCTGGAACTGTTTACATTAGAACCTTACGCTCAGAAGGAAGCGCATATCGCTGTGTTGTCTTTAATGGAACAGCTTTATGCAAAACTCAGGTTGGATGAGAAGCTGTTTAAGGACGCTTCAGGTACGGAGAGAAAAATGGCTTTTGATGTGTGGAGCGGCGCTGGGGCTGACTCAATCTTTAAAAATGAGAGTTACCGGTTTTTTGTAAACGCAAGCGGGCCTATGTATCTGCGTATACTTTGTAAACTTGAAAATGGACTGACGGTTGTTCCGGATCCGTTGTTTAAGAATTTTTTTCTGAATGGGCCTTTGTCTGATTACGCGCTTCCGGGACTTTTTCATATTCCGGATTTGCTTCCGGTGGTTTCTGTTGAGTTTTTAGTTTATGAGGAACCGTTTGATGAGGTGGGGATTTCCGGAGTGGTGATTGGAGAGGGAGTTTATTTGGTTGTTTCTGATAAGATGAAAATAAAAGATGGTATTATACGGCGGTTTGTTCGGGTAGTGGAAAGAACGCCATAATGGTTTTTGACTCACTTGTAGTTTTCATTATACAGGTTCGTTTTCTCGTCATCAGTAAGTCAAGGGCTTTTTCACCGCTCCATTAAATTTTCTGCACAATTGGGACTTTTATAACTGCTTCTGTTAATTCTAAAAAAGATGGGGGAGGGGTAACAAGAGTGTGTAAAGAAATAAGCGCAGGTGTTAATCCCTGCCTGTAGATGTATCTAAAACACATTTTGTTAATAGTATTTGTCTATTCCTGTTAATACCGAATTGAAATCATGTTCATGCAAACTGGAAAAGTAATCCGTGCTAAGTCCTACATCAAGAACATACATGAAATCCTCATATTTATAGAGTATGGTTTCGCCATGATTCTCTACCAAGTTCCGTTTAATGCTGTTTGTTTTGGAAACAAGACATACATACTGATACTCTTTATTGATTATTGATGTATTACCGTCCGGATGAGCTTTTTGCAAATGCTGTCCACTTGTTAATGCGATAAGGTTTTCAATAAAATCCGCAATTTCTCTAAATTGGCTACGTGGGAAAATATGGTGAATATGCGTTGCCTTGCTCCTGCGTGATAAGTTATCAACCACTTCAGACCGTGAAGCATTATACTTAGCATTGAATTGGCGTAAGTATTTTTCTGCTCGTCTTACTCTATATTCGTACATATCATCATTAACTGGAGACGCAATATAATCACTACGTGCGATATTCTTATTTTTTCCTACATGGTCATCTCGCCAATTTGTTTGGTTATACATTATTTTGTCATAGGTTATTATAAGCTTTGATAATCTTCCTCGTTCTGTTCCATGCCTTTTATATTTACAGGCGAGAGGGTTTAACACCTTAATAAATATTCTATTGGATTCAACATATGTATTTATAGGCGTGTACCTGATACAAAAGTCAGAAAATTTCTTTTTCAAATCAGTCAGGGCATCTTGGGTTTCTAGCTCAAAGAATGTTTCAAAAGAAAACCACAATCCACTATCTTTTAGCGTTTTTTCAATGTAAAGACATAAAAAGTCAAACGAGTTTCTTTCCCTTTGAGCTATGTATTCCAATAGTTCCATCTGGGCTATGCTAAACTGAATAGGATTTTTTCCTTTTTCATGAAGAACACCTGCTGCGGCGAGCATTTTCATTGGCTGTCTGTAAAATTTATTATACTCATCAAGAGTAGATTTGATTGTTGGGTCAGGTTTTCCAAAGATGTGTTGCACATTCTTTTTTGCATATTCGGAATGCCAAATATCTAGTGATTGAAAAGGCTGTTTGCCGCCATCCTGAATATAGGTAACAATGCAGTCTGCAACAAAACATACAGCATCTAACGCACATTTTTGGTCTATCCATCGTCCATTTCCTGATACTCGTATATCGAATGTATGCTCGCTTAAAAGTCGCTCCATTATTTTAACAGTCATCTCTCAACACCCCATAAAAGAATACACTTGTCTTATCGACATTTATTGATTGAGTTGATAAGTTTCTCGCAACACCATAAAACCTTCGGTATTCGTCTGAAGAAAAATAGGCACGCTGGACATGTGACAACCGAATTGATTCTTTTGGCACCAATACAGCTACAGAACCATCGGGAATCATGTCAGGTAGGTTTTCTATAACCCTCGGATTGTATGTCATATTAGGTGTGAGATATACACTAAAATCATTGACGTATTTATATGCAGAAAGCATCTTTGCATTTTCTTTCAAGATGAAAGCATCATATCCATTAATTTCTGTGATACCCTTACCATCATCGTTTAGGTTTCTTGCCTTTATAACCCGAATACAATCGTTTCCTGTAAAGCCATTTGTTATTGCCTTAGTTATTTGCCTATCACGAAACACGCTAAATACATCAAAAACAAGCTTGTCGGCAACAATATCAAACTGTTCATCACGATATATTAAAAAGTATGGATAGCGTTCATCGGTTATATAGCCTTGGTCTTTTTCTTGTCTCATATTAAATTTCATATTATGAATTGCTGTTTTCTTCGGTTTTTTCTTTGGTGAAATTATAAGGCACATGGTCTCAATAGATAAGCCTGTAAATCCATATCGCCCAAAATCTATGATAGTTTCTATTTTCATCTTACGCAACAATTCTCGTGTCGGCGTAAACTCCTCCGTACTTAGAATAGTCTTGTTAAGCACCAAGGCAACACAGCTACTCCATTGCAAGCACTTTTCAAGGAAAAGAGCAGATAGGTTTTTCGTTTTTTGATTCACATATTGACACGATTGCTTTTCAACGGCAGATATGCTCGTTTTAATTTTAGAATATGGCGGATTACCGATAGCAAGGTCATATAAATACGGCATTTCAAAAGTCAAAAAATCATGACAATGGAAACGCAAAGAAAAATTTTTTGGTATTTCAATTTTTGATAAAATAATCTTCAAGGTCTCAAGGCTTACTTCATTAACATCAACGACATCAAGTATCACTCTTGGAACATCAGCATATTTCTTAAATAAAAACGGTAAAAAACTCCCTGCGCCAACTGATGGCTCTATAATACGAATTACGTCTTTTGCAAAAGTAGGTAAGCTCTCCATGATTTCATTAACGATAAATTTATTTGTGTAATACGCAGCATCTTTATCGCGATTGGCATTACATAATTCCGCTATACGCATTAAAGTAGCTATATCAAGATTTAATTGATTATCTGATATAAACATATTCAATCTATCTTGACATTCAAGGTTATATTTAGAAATAATTTTATTAACTTCCATAGACTCACAGCGTTTTTTTAACAAAAGATGAGATTTTATATTAGATGCTATTTGCCGCATTATCTCAGTAGGCACAGCTTCACCGAGACATTGCCTAATGTTCATTTCGTGATTCTTATACAACTCTCTTTTCTCGCAGTCTGAAAGTTTGTTCAAATCATCTAAGCTTTTCTCCATCCATTTGAAATTATAGGGGACTGTCATCATCTCCATGATTTCTCTTATACTAAAAACACGGTCTTGTTTAGGATGAACTGTATTTTGAGCAGCGAGTTGGTCATTTCTTGTGTGTACGCATTGAATGAACCTATCCCATAATTGCCTTGTGTATTTATCTCGATTCTTACGAACATTTTCGACATACTGCCCATTTATAATTTTATGAGGACGACAAAAAGGGTCTGTATTATCAAACGCTGATTCTCCTTCTTTCAATCCACTAATCCAGTCTCTCATTTTGGAATCATATGTTCGAAAAGCATGGTAAAAATCTGTATCGGAAATTTCTCCCCATTTAAGTGCAGGGAGGTCATATATCACATCACGAAGCGTTTTTTCTTGTCTGTAGCATGGGAGCAAATCGTAAGGTACAATATTGTTTTTATATAATTTGTCAACACCAATTACAAGCGTTCTTGTTCTTGATGAGTTAGAACCGTAATTCATCAAATTCAAAACTGTGCCTGAAATAATATACTCCTTGCCTAATGATTCCTTTATGTATTCGCCAATAGGAATATTGCGACCATCTGGAGTTATGCAGTGTGTTTTTTGAAAAGCCATTACGTTTTCAAAAATAAAAAAACGGGGTCTAATTTCATTGATAATGTCAACAGATTCCACAACCAAACTATTCCGGTGGATTTCGCAAGCACTTTTTTTATGGTTAATAACACTTATGCCTTGGCAAGGTGGTGTGGCGATTACGGCATCAACTCGGTCATTACCTTTACGCCTCCATTTTTCAATTTCCCTGTATATATTTTGCTTGACTTCTATATTTGATATATCACCAACGATGTAACCTGTATCTAATTCGCAAATTTTATTTGCTCTTTGTACATCTATTCGTCTTGACAAGATTTCATTTGTTGCAACACAACGATAACCTTCCATTTGGAAACCATGACAACCAATTCCCGCAGAACTAAACAGCGAAATATAGGTTAGCTTTTTATTTTTCAACACTATTTTTCACCGCCTATTCCTCTACCATCATTTGATTGGTGTTTGCCCCGTTTAGTATGCACGGTTAAGCCTATGCCGCTGTTCTTAAAATAAATTTATCTGGCGCCTTAAAATCAATAGTCGAGTGAGCCCGAATCCGATTATAATAGGCCTCTATAAAAAGAAACACCTCTTGCCTTACCTTTTGAGCACTGTACTTTCCATCTAAAAACTCGACTTCTCTCTTCAAGGTTCAAAAAAAGTGGTGTTTGCCCCGTTTAGGTATACACGGTTAAGCCTATGCCGCATGTTCTTAAAATAAATTTATCTGGCGCCTTAAAATCAATAGTCGAGTGAGCCCGAATCCGATTATAATAGGCCTCGATAAACATAAACACCTCCTGCCTTACCTTTTGAGCGCTGTACTTTCCATCTAAAAACTCGACTTCTCTCTTCAAGGTTCCAAAAAAAGACTCTGCGCAAGCGTTATCCCAGCAGTTTGCTTTACGGCTCATGCTTTGAACAATAGTAGGGCATAAAGCTTTCAGTATTGAGCGGAAATCTTGCGCACAGTACTGTACCCCTCTGTCGCTATGAAATATCATCCCTTGCTGCGCACAGCGGTTTTTAAACGCCATTTGTAGAGCAGGAATCGTTGTATTGAAAGTCTCCATGTTGCCGCTTAATGCCCAGCCGATGATCTTACGGTCATATAGATTGCAATTGCGACGTATTAGTAGACTTCGGTGAAGAAGTCCCCATAAGAATATAATATCCTTCCAGTTCTTTAAGTCTTTTCTTAACATTGTCCGCCCAGTGTTCATCACCAAATTTTTCGAATGTGGTCAATGCTTTTTTGTACCATTCCTCAGCGGTGTTGAAATTCCTGCGTTCCTGTGCAACCCTCCCCAGTTGATGATAAACAGCAACCTTCCGCCCCCGCGCCGGAATCGGAATTGTAACCGGTTCATACAGTGGTTAGCAATACAAATATGATTTGTGCATATACGTTAATGCAATGCACCTTTGCCGTTTGGCAAAAATCATTCCAAAACCGCATTATCCGCAGCCGCGATGAATATCGCCGGATCGTAAAATACGTTGACAATATCCACTAAAACAGGTTAACGGCTGTTTTTATACGCCGATATAGATAAGCGGTTAATATTTAATTATTTAAAAATTACCCGCCGGTCTGGTATGTTTGTTGCACGGGTGAATAATAATCACCTGGTATTTATACGGTAAAGGTTGGCGCAAGATGAGAATACCGGCAATACCGTTTATTTTAGCGGCCGCCTTTTGTTGTTTTGCGGATATTTTTGTTATTGATACTTTCTCTTTCTGCCGTTCACGGGATTATCCCACTTTACCATGCGATTGGGGGCCTTTTCAAAAAAAACATAAAACGGGATTTTACACATTGGAGCGGGAGAATGAGAGTTATTATGTAAAGCATAAATCCACGAGCGAGGCGGTTTCCATCGGTAAACCTGTTGAAATTGACATAAAAAACTATTCACGGCTTAGCTGGCGTTGGAGAGTGCATGCGCTTCCCGCGGGCGGCGATGAACGTAATAAAAAGAGCGGGGATAGCGGCGCTTCTGTTTATGTGGTTTTTAAGGGTGTTAAGCCAATGAATAATATTATCAAATATGTCTGGAGTACAACGCTTCCGGTAGGAACGCTTACTCAAAGCCCTCATCACAGCCGTACGAAAATTGTAGTTTTAAGAAGCGGGGAGGATCAGACGGGAATTTGGGTTGAGGAGTCTGTTGATTTACTCAGTGATTATATAAAGCTTTTTTCCGATGATTCTCCTCCCATGACAATAGCTTTTGCAATTATGAGCGATGGTGATGATACCAACTCGTATGTAGAAGCGGATTACGCTCATTTTTTGATGTACAGCGGTGAATAACGCACTATTCTCCTCTCCGTACCCTGATTGGCCACATGGCTCAGATGTTTGTCTGTAAAGCTCAGCGTTTCAACACGAGGTTGCGCGCTGGGAACGTATGCGGGAAGATGTTTGAGGAGCAGGCGGCGGTTTTTGCGTGTGGTTTCAACTCCGCGTTAAAGCATGGGGTTATACAGGCGGACTTGCGGCTGTGTGTCTTTCTGGGTACGGGGAAAATCTTAAAGGAAAAATTGAGGTTGTCTTTGCATTGAGTATTTTTCTATAAATGGAAACTTTCGGATTTCAATGGCACATAACAGATAGATGTCCGGGCGGATGTTTGCACTGTTATCAGGAACGTTTTGACGGGGGGGCGGAAGCGCGGCTTGACGAGTTAAAGGGCATAGCCTCTCATATTATCTCTGCTTTAGACGTACCTGTCAGTATCAATCTAACTGGCGGAGAACCGCTGCTTTACAGAGGTATTTTTGAATTGATGACTTTTCTGGCGGCGTTTCCCAATCTCGATGAGCTTAACATTATCACAAGTTCTTTTAAAATGGATCCCGGTACAGTTAAAAAACTGAAAGCGCTTCCAAAATTGACCGCTGTAAAAATATCCCTTGAATCCCGCGACTCTTTTACTAATGATTATATCAGAGGCCGGGGGCATTTTAAAATGGCTGTTGATAATATCGGTTCTTTAGTGCGGGAGGGGATACCTGTTATCATTATGGTAACTGTCAGCGGCTGTAATTACCGGTGTATTGAGGGGATCTGTTCTCTGGCGGCTGAAATTGGCGCTAAAGGGGTAATTTTTGAACGGTATGTTCCGCTTGGCCGCGGGGCCGGTTTTTCAAATTCGGTTTTAAATCCTGAGCAGTGGAGTGAGGTTATGCGCGCTGTTTGCCGTGCGGCGGATTTGGATGAGGAATCGGCGGATGATTTACGCGCTTACAAAGCGTTTTGGGTTGACATGCCATATGGAATGACCGGAGAGCGGTGTTCAATAAAAGGGGCGTTGTGTAACTTAGGATCCTCATCAATGGCGCTTATGCCGGATGGTACGGTTTTCCCATGCAGGCGGCTTCCTGTGCCTGCGGGCAAACTGCCATCCGATAGTATGGAACAGGTTTTGAGTGTATTAGATAAGTATTCACCCGAAGGTTTACGGCCTTATATGAGAGATGGCGGATGCGGATCATGTCAAGTTGACGGCTGCGCCGGATGCAGGGCGCTTGCTCTTGCTTTGGGGAAAGGGCTTTACGGCGATGATCCGCTATGTCAAAAAACAATGCGGAAATAAAACGTCTGACCTCGTTTATCGAGGCGAAGCCAATGCAGAAATAAAAATATGTAAAATAATGTAGAAATAGAAACGTAAAAAATTGTTATCTTGCCGAAGGTAACCGGACTGCTTCAAGACACATTTATGGTTTAAATTTCCGTATTCCTCATTATTATTTCTGCATTAAGCTATGCTCTTTAATCACGGGTTGACGCTGAGTCTAAAACCTCAGCCTTCGTGCGCCGCGGTTTGCAGTCTCGGGGAGCGCACATCCATTGGATCCCTGTCTTTGGCTTTGCTTATGCGCAGGTTGCGGCCGCCGAAGATTGTGTCACCAAGTTCTGTGATTGCCGATTCCGCGTTAATCTCTTCAAGTTCAATGAAGCCAAAACCGCGTGAACGTCCGGTTTCACGGTCGGCTATGAGCACTACGGAATGTATCGGCTCGTACTTGCTGAAGAGTTTGCGTACATCGTTTTCGGTGGTTCTGTAAGGGAGGTTACCAATGTAGAGCTTTTGAGACATAGGACAAATCCTTTTTTGAAAATGGTGGAATGATTACTTGAGCCCCCAAAGACATGCACAAAAGAACGCCGCGGCAGACAAACAGCAGGGCGGATCTCACGCAAGCCTATCAGGCCTTTGCTTTTTTAGTTGCAGATGAAAGTATGCAAAAGCTGTGCCTGATTTATTATGTCTCAGTTTGAACATTTGTATTAAAACTGGTTAACCGGTTTCTCATTTTCGTCAAAACAATTCTCATTTTGGGAATTGTTTTGACGAAAAATGCGTGAGTAAACGATCTGTACTATATTGCGCTTTTACGTTTCCAGCTAACTTTAACGTCATCTCCTCTTGTAACAGCGGTCTGTTGATTTACGATGGTAACTTTTTAGAAGGTAACTTTTTCCTGCCAGTTTGCTTTAATTCGGTTTGTAAATCAAAGAGGTGATCCAGCTGTAATAACATAAAGTCCTGATATTCAGGGGTAAGCTCATTAAAAAAGCGAATTATCCTGGCGGCTCTTTTGTCGGGATTTTTGTTAAACATCTCTCCCTTACCTGTTCTTAACCACTCTTCCGATACACCATAAGTTGAGCTGATTACTTTGAATGTCTTTGCGGTTATGCTTTTTTTCCCGCTTTCGATTCCAGTCAGATGACCCTGCACAATCCCAACTCTCTTTCCGAATTCAACCTGCGTTAATCCCAAACGCTTTCTCAGCTCTTTGACACGCTCATGAAGAGACATAACTGTTATCCTCCTTTGTTCTTTTGAAAACTTTTAAAAAGATAAAAATAAAATTGTATATTTCAGAAAGTTTACTTGCTTGCGAACGCTTGTGTTTGCAAAGGGATTGCACCGATTTATTTTTTAATGTGAAATTTTTAGAGGTGCTATTATACTGCGGAGAAGGTAAACTACCGCAAATAGCATGCCGTTTTTTACCAATGTTTATTGTCTTAAAAAAAGTGCGTCAAAATACTTTCACTTTGCCCAAACCCTGAGCTATATTCCACCAATGGAAAAATTTAAACAACTCGGTTTATCGAACAAGACTTTGGATGCGATTAACGCGAGGGGCTTTGAAGAGCCAACGGAAATCCAGTCAATGGTAATACCCGCGATGCTTGGCAGTTCCTCTGACCTCATCGCTCAGGCGCAGACAGGCACCGGGAAAACCGCTGCCTTCGCTCTCCCTCTCATTGAGATGCTGACTCCCGGCGCGTCGCGTGTTGAGGCTGTTATCCTCGCTCCTACAAGGGAGCTCGTGCTGCAGGTCTGCGAGGAGATCAACTCTTTGAAAGGGAACACCGGTGTTACGGTCGCGCCTATCTATGGGGGGCAGGCGGTCTCAATTCAACTCTCAAAACTCAAAAGAGGCGTTTCTATTGTGGTCGGCACTCCGGGAAGAGTGATCGATATGTTGGAACGGGGCGCGCTCAAACTTGAAAGCGTGCGTTTTTTCGTTCTTGATGAAGGCGATGAGATGCTTAACATGGGTTTCATCGAGGATATCGAAAGAATACTCTCCTCTACGCCTCAAAGCCGCCGTACCTTTCTTTTTTCCGCCACAATGCCTGAGCGCATTAAAAAGCTTGCCTCAAGCTATATGAAAAATATAGAACACATAAAAACTAAGACCAGTCTGCTCACAGGACTTACCGAACAGATATATTATGAAGTAGCTGCCCATGACCGTTTTGAAGCGCTGTGCAGAATAGTTGATATGGAAGAAAATTTTTACGGCATCGTGTTCTGCAGGATGAAAACAGAGGTTGATGAGCTTGTGCGCCATCTTTCAGACAGGGGATATACAGCGGACGGGCTGCACGGAGATATCTCTCAGGCGCAAAGAGAGATGATTCTCGGCAAGTTCAGAAAAAAACAGTTGTCCATGCTTGTCGCTACGGATGTGGCTGCGCGGGGTATTGACATAAGTAATCTTTCGCATGTAATCAATTACGGTTTGCCTCAGGATGCCGAAAGTTATGTGCACCGCATAGGCCGAACGGGACGCGCGGGAAGTCAAGGTACAGCCATTACGTTTATCACTCCCCAGGAGTTCAGCCGTTTAGGGTTTATCAAGAGAACGGTAAACGCGTCTATGAGAAGAAAAGAGGTGCCCGAAGTCTCTCAGATAATCGAACAAAAGAGAGACCGTATCACAAAGAGCTTTTGGGAAGCAGGGGATCTCTCCGGTTCCATATTCGAAACATGGGCAAAGGAACTGCTTTCAAATGATAAGGATCCTCAGGCGCTTCTCGCCTCAGTGCTTAAAAATTCATATGGACGGATTCTTGACAAAGGCAGTTACAGGCAGATTACGCCGGTTTTTCGTAAAAAAGAGCGGCGTGATGAACGAGGCCGCGAATCACAGGCCAAAAACAATCAGAGAAGCGAGGGTGTGCGCCTCTTTATCGCGCTTGGGAAAAGCAGCAAAGCCACAAAAAAACTATTAACCGAATTTATTGTAAATGAAGCCGGTATCGCAAAAGAGCTTATTGAGGATATCCAGATACTTGACCGGTTCTCTTTTGTTACGGTGCCTCTTACCCAGGCGGAAATAATACTCGCGAAGTTCAAAAACAAGGGCGGGAAAGAGGCCCTTATTCAGCGCGCGTCTCCCGCGCCGGAAAAAGGAATGTCGGCGCGGCGCGGTTTCCGTGGAAAGATGAATGTACCGCGGGGGGAGAGGTTTTCTAAGAATAAAAGAGCTCAGAACTCAGAATTCAGAACTCAAAATTGACTGTCATTAAATTGCGGAAATTCCTGAGAAAAACCGGACAGCATAAACCTCCAAATAAAAAAGCGCGAAGTAACTCAACCCAAAAGGACAGACTGGGTAAATCCAGCCTGTCCTGTTCTGTTTTTATCTTTACCTGTTATCAATCATCACAAGAATCAAGTCCCATAGGCCGGTCTTTGATTTCTCTTGAAGCGTAAGCTTTCGCTGCGTCAAGGGGACTTGAGTATTCTCTGTCCGGAATACTTGAAATCGCGTTGACAACCGCTTGCGAAGCGCGCTCATCTCTCGCAAACCGCATTAAATCGTTTTTAGCTGCGGGAAAGCGCATATTTTGCAGAGATTGCTCTATTCCCTTAATATTAGATTTGTCAAACATTGAAACGCCCCTTGAACTCATTTGAAATAAATGTTTTTGCCGCGTCAAGCGGACTTGAGTATTCCCTGTCAGGAATGTTCGAAATAGCGTTTACTATATTCTCCGGAACATGCGCGTCTCTTGCGGACTGAACAAGTTCATCTCTTGATGCCGGAAAATGCATATTTTTCAGAGATTGTTCTATATCTTTTAAATTAAGTTTCTCACCCATGATGTCCTCCCAAACTTTGCGCCTTGCGTCAGAAAGTTCTGTTATATGTGTTTATGTATGACTTCCGTGCGCAGGCGGCAGTATCTTCTCTATAAGGAATTCGGTTTGAGTGCGGTAATAATTTTGCGGTAATTATCATAATATCAAGTAAAATAAAAAGTAAAAAAAGATGATTTATTTGGTGAAAGATAGATCATCAAATTTTATGCGGATCTATCTCTCTTTAAAGATGCCGGATTTGACCATTTTAGAATGCGGCATGGCTGTCAGTTTTTGTGCAGTCTTTGATAATGAATTGAAGCGGAGCCTGCAAAGTTTTACAGGCTCATCTAAGTTTATCTTTTCAAATTAAAATAAACCGCGTTACTTCCGCACTCTTCCCAAATCCGCAGCAGACGGTTGTATTTAGCAACCCGTTCGGACCGCGCCGGCGCTCCGGTTTTGAGCTGACCCGTTCCGGCGGCTACGGCTATGTCGGCTAAGAATGTATCTTCGGTTTCTCCGCTGCGGTGGGAGAACATGCATGTGTAGCCTGCGTCAAGAGCCATTTTTACTGTTTCCATAGTTTCGCTCACAGTGCCGATCTGGTTGAGCTTTATTAGCACTGAATTTGCGGCTTTCAGTTCTATTCCTTTTTTGAGATATTTTGTATTTGTAACAAAGAGGTCATCGCCGACAAGCTGCACTCTGTTGCCAAGTTGTTTGGTGAGCTGCTGCCAGCCGTCCCAGTCATCTTCAGACAGCGGATCTTCGATTGATATTACGGGATAGCGGTCAATGATTCGCGAATAAAAATCAATCATCGCGCTTGAGGAAAGTTTTTTCTGGTCGGCGCGTAAAAAGTATTCTCCGTTTTCGCGAAATTCGGTAGCTGCCGCGTCCATGGCGAGCGCTACATCCCTGCCTGGAGTATAGCCCGCTTTTTCAATCGCTTTCATGATGAACTCAAGCGCGGATTCATTTGACGGAAGATCCGGAGCAAAGCCTCCCTCATCACCCGCGCCTGTTGACAAATTCTCTTTTTTCAGAATAGTTTGCAGAGCGTGATAAACTTCCGCTCCGCAGCGAAGCGCCTCAGGAAAGCTTTGAGCGCCTGCGGGCGCGATCATGAATTCCTGAATATCAACGTTAGTATTGGCATGCGCTCCGCCGTTGAGGATGTTAAAAAACGGGACAGGGAAGGGCATGTATCTGTTCTGCGAAAGATATAAAAAAAGCGGACTGCCGCTGTCTTGCGCGGCGGCTTTGGCGATAGCCATAGAAACAGCGAGGATTGCGTTTGCGCCGAGGCGGCTTTTGTTTTCCGTGCCGTCAAGATTGCACATGAGTTCATCGATCTCTTTTTGCGCTGCCGGGTCTTTGCCCGCTATGGCGGGTGATATTTCTTTGTCAATGTTTTGAGCGGCCTTTGCGACGCCTTTCCCTCCGTAGCGTTTTACATCTCCATCGCGCAGTTCCACAACTTCGCGGCTGCCGGTTGAGGCTCCGGAAGGAACCGCGGCTCTAACGGTTATCCCGTTATCAAGCGTAAGTTCAGCCTCCACAGTCGGGTTGCCTCTCGAATCCAGAATCTCTCTTCCATGTACATGCTTGATTACCGCCATATCTTGTTTTCTCCTTAGTTGGGGTTTGGCCGTCAGGGCTGACTTCGTTCGCCCGCTTTTTAGCATCAAAAAGTATGCCTATATTGGCCTGCCAATGTTGGCCTGTGTCTTGCGAGCTCTTTATCTTAATAAAAGAATAGTTGGGTGCGTGGATCAGGGCGGACACACAGATTCGCCCGTACAACGGATATTTCATATGTTCGTTCTCTGGTTTATCAATGGAGGCGGTAGAAATGAGAGTTAAGATTGAGGAAAATCTATGCTGCGGCTGCGGAATGTGTGTGAGTTTTAGTCCGGAGCTTTTTGGACAGTCACCCAGCGGTAAGGCGGTTACTAAGGTTTTTTGCGTCCCTTTTTCCTTAGAAGATGAGTGCAGTCTTGCGGTTCAGTTTTGTCCGCGCTCGGCGATTAAGGTTGTTAACCTGAAACAGTTTGAATGATTTGCGCGCGCAAAACTAAACGTGTTGATTTGCGGTATGCATTCTGTAACAATCAAGATTGGAAAACATATATCTCCTAACCATATTATCCCAAATTGTCCACTATGACTTTATACTATCGGACAATTGACGCTCCTTTTAACGCTCTGGAAGAACGCACAGCCGCTAAGCTGTCTTTAAAGCCCCATGTTTCAACACGGGGCCGCGCGGTAGCGAGCGAGGAAAGCGTGCTTTGCGGGACGTTGAGCTTAACATCCATACAGCATACCGGTGGAGAGAATGGCAGTTTTATGCATGGTTCCCGCACCACGTTAAAGCATAGTATTATTGAGACAGCCTGTGACGGCGCTCCTGCAGGGCGCGGAGAAATCATGATAAAAATTTGGAATTATTGCCTCATTTTATGGCGCGTTGTATAATGTAACTGGAACTGTTTAATGCGGTTTTGAGGTGACTACCATATGAAAGAAGCTTTGCTGTGGGAGAGTATTGAAAACGGTGCGGTTGTCTGCGGACTCTGCCATCACCGCTGCCGCATTAACAAAGGGAACACGGGTGTTTGTTCGGTAAGAAAGAATGAAAACGGTTCGCTTTACACATACGCGTACGGCCGCGTTATCGCGGAGCAGGCTGACCCAATTGAAAAGAAACCCCTCTACCATTTTTTACCGCAAAGTTACAGCTTTTCCGTAGCTGCCGCAGGATGCAATTTCAAATGCGGCTTTTGTCAAAACTGGAGTATCTCACAAGTTTCCGAGTTGCGAAAAAACAGAGATTGGGGCAAGAAAGCAACGCCTGAACAGATTGTTGAAAGCGCTCTTGAGCTTGGGTGCAAAAGCATATCCTTTACATATACAGAGCCTGCAATATTTTTTGAATATTGCCTTGATACCGCAAAAACCGCTAAACAAAAAGGGCTTAAAACAATATTTGTGTCAAATGGATATATGACGCCTGAAGCTTTGAGGATGATCCGCCCCTTTCTTGACGCGTGTAACATTGATCTTAAATCTTTTAGGAATGATTATTACAGAAAACTCTGCGGCGCCTCTCTTAAACCCGTTTTGGAATCTTTGAGACTTATCCGTGAATTAGGGATATGGCTTGAGGTTACGACGCTTATTATTACAGATGAGAACGATTCCGGAGAGGAGCTTAGAGATATCGCGGCGTTTATAGCAAATGATCTCGGCAAAGACGTTCCCTGGCATGTGTCAAGATTTTTTCCTCAGTACAAATTTGCCGGCAGAACAGCTTCCGAAACGGCTTCTGTAGAGAAAGCTGTGAGAATCGGACGTGAGGCCGGATTGTCATTTGTATATGCGGGAAATGTGGATTTGGCTCACGATACTGTTTGTCCGGTGTGTCATAAAACGGTTATGGCCCGCAGAGGGTATAGAACTGATATTTTAGGTCTTGAGTCAGGCAGGTGCAAAAGTTGTGGAGCGGGCATCAGCGGCGTTTTTGGTTGATAATTTTGAATTCAAATTGTGGACGGCAGCGGGTGAAATTATATTTACATTAACAAAAAGAGAGATTATAGTTGAACCATTTGAAAATTATTTGATTGTACGGGAATGTATCTTCCCGCCTTCACGGGGATGACGGGTTCATATGTAATGATAATCGTTATCAAAAAAGATGAAACTTGTGTCTCTATAATCACTACCTAAAAAAATGAAAAACTATATATTAGATACCTCGGTACTTCTTTATGACGCTCAGGCGATATTTAAGTTTGGGGAGAACAATGTGTTTATCCCTATTACTGTTATTGAGGATATAGACCATTTTAAAAAAGAGATAAATGAGATCGGGCGCAGCGCCCGTCAAGCGTCACGTTTTCTGGATGAGTTGCGTAAAGTAAACAGTCTCTCTTCCGGGGTAGAGCTGCCTGGAGGCGGTATTCTTTTTGTAAAGACAGGCCGCGCCAGCGCCTATAACCGTCTGCCGGAGGGTCTGCGTGATATGAACCGCAAGGACAGCCATCTGCTTGCTGTCGCTTTGGATATTAAGGAATCAACTCCTAATACTCCCGCTGTTTATGTTACAAAAGATGTAAGCCGCCGTATCAAAGCGGATGCTTTGGGCATAGAGGCGCAGGATTACGAATCCGATAAGGTAGACATTGAAGAACTTTATTCCGGTTTCAGGGAACTTGCAGTTTCATCAAGCTTAGTGACAACTTTTAAAGAGCAAGGCTTTTGCGCGGTAAAAGAGAGGCTTCATCCTCACCAATACATTACTCTGACAGATGAGAATAACCAGCAGCGCAGCGCTTACGGCAGATTTGACGCCCAAAAAAACGGTATAGTGAGACTTGTTTCGGAGTCAAGAGAAGGCGCCTGGCGTTTAAAGCCCCGCAACAACGAGCAGCTTTTTTCTATGGACGCGCTGCTAAATGACAATATTCAGCTTGTAACTCTTGTAGGTAAAGCGGGAACTGGCAAGACGCTTCTGGCTGTAGCCGCAAGCCTTTTTAAAACTGTTGATGAAAATGTCTACTCACGTATACTTGTTTCGAGGCCGACATTGCCAATGGGTAAAGATATCGGATTTCTGCCGGGAACAGTAGAGGAAAAACTCACGCCATGGATGTATCCTATTGTTGATAATGTAGAACTTCTTATGCGCAAAGACAGAAACTCAGGGCGCCACACAAGAGGTTTCCGTGAGTTGATGGATATGGGTATTCTTATAATAGAACCTTTAACATACATTCGCGGACGTTCCATCCACAATCAGTTTCTGATTATTGACGAAGCGCAAAATCTTACTCCCCACGAGATCAAAACCATCATTACGCGCGTAGGCGATGGGACAAAAATTGTGGTGACAGGCGATCCGTATCAGATTGATAATCCTTACATAGATTCCTCAAGCAACGGACTTTCCTATGTTGTGGAAAAGTTCCGTGATCAGGAAGTTTCCGCGCATGTGACGCTTTCTAAAGGGGAGAGGTCGAGGCTTTCGGAGTTGGCCGCTAATCTGCTTTGAGGGAAACGCGCGCAAATAATATTCTTGCCATTCAATGTTCCTATAGAGAATTGATCCTTTTGCATTAAAAACATAATTAAGCTTTCCTCTTGTATAATATGCGTATTCTGTGGTGCCAGTTGTATATACGTAGGAATAGATATACAAGTGCGTATCTGTATGCTTAAAATAATTTTAAAAACGATCAGGGAATGATAATCATTTCATAACGCAGAAATAAAAGGAATTATTATGTCTTTTGATCGCGCTGCGTCAAATAAAAATGTAACCTAAGGTTAATGGTTTTTTCGATACCCGGAACGTTACCCTGCCATTAAAGAAAATTTACCTGAAATGCTAAACATGAAGTTATTTTATTAGTTATATTCTACGAATAACATTTTTTGTCCCTGAAGGGAAGATACGGAATGAACATCAAGCGTGCTGAAAGATGGCTCTCTCTGTCTGAAAGGGATTTTGTTGATGGAACGGTTCTGTTAGATAAAAATAGATTTATCGGAGCGACTTTTAATTGTCATTAAGCAATAGAAAAAGCGCTCAAAGCATATATTTTTTCCGTTTTTGATACTACACCGGAAGTTGATAAAAAATATAAAGTCCATGACTTGGAAAAGTTGGCGAAATATGCCGGATTGGAATTTACAGAGAACACGTTGGCGTTTTTTGATGATTTAAATTTGCATTACGTGCCGCCAAGATATGAAGAAGAAATAGATGAAATTTTTTCCGATATGACATTTGGAAAAGAATCTCTTGTTGATACGAACAAAAAGCAAAATAAAATCGAGAATTATAAAACGGCAGCTGCTTAAATTATAAAAAACTATCCAATAGATCTGAGTAGGCGAGAAATAAACCGCCACTGACTTGCCGCTTGAACGTTATGTGAAAAACAGGCTAAATTAGTTAAGAAATATTATGAAATTACTGCTTGCATTATTATAATGATATATTAAGTATCGAATAAAACATTAACTATAATAATAAAAATTTTATATCCGCGGCCAGTTTTGAAAATAATGAAGTTTCTGATAAAACGATATTCCATTATTATTAAGAAAATAGTATTTTATAGACTAATTTATTCCGGTGGAAAAACCAGTAAGGTTTTTTTGATTGGAGAAGAACATATTCCAACGCTCAATTCTCATTAAATATGGATAACTCGAAACTAATAGACATATTAAGCAATTCGCCGAGTGTTTCGTTGTTGAAAACAAAAAACAGGGATTTTATTATTCTGTTTTTTGCTGAAATATTTATCCGGCAATCAGTTGTGTCTTCTGAGAATATCCACAATAAATTGACTGACTTTTTGGAACGGCAAGGTATTGAAGCCGATGAAGAAAATGAAATTTCACCTTCAGACACATATGAGATTAAAGCAAAAAAATATATTCAACAATGGGCAAACAAGGGTTTTCTAACTAATTATCAAAACGAAACAGGTGAAATATTTTACGAACTTTCCTCTCATTCAAGTAAAACGCTTGATTGGCTGTTGAATTTGAAAAAAGAAGAATATATAGGCACAGAATCTAAGTTCAAAACACTTTTCAGTCAATTGAAAGAATTGGTTGAATTTACCAACGAAAACAGAGAAAAACGCCTGCACTTACTTGAAGATAAAAAATCTGAAATTGAGCGGCAAATTGAGCGTTTAAGGATGGGCGAGGATGTGAAGGTGTTTGAAGAATACGAGATTGTGCCGCGATTTAATCAACTAAACAAATTAGCCAAAGAATTACTTTCTGATTTTAAGGAAGTAGATAATAATTTCAAAGTTATCATTAGAGAAATTTATCAAAAACAAACTGATATCTCACTTAAAAAAAGTCATATTTTACAATATACTTTTGACGCTTTGGACGAATTGAAAGAAAGTTCGCAGGGAAAAAGTTTTTATGCTTTTTGGGAATTTTTACGTTCTCTCGATTTACAGAAAGAGTGGGAAGGTTTGGTTGAGGAATTGTATCAAGCACTCGAAGGTAAGCAAATTAACACAAGCGATTCTTTTCTGAAAAACATGAAACAGCATTTGTATGATTCGGGAAAAAAAGTGTATCGTACTAACGGCAAAATGGCTGAAAAATTGAGCCGTATTATTCGTGAAAATGAAGTTTCAAAAACAGAAGTTACAAAAAATATTATTCAAGAAATTAAAAACTTGCTTATTGAGACAAACAAAAGCAAAAAGAAACCGGATATTTCATTTGCTCTCGAAACCAACCTTGATATTAATATCTCATTTGAGCGCAAATTGACTTTTGAACAATCGGAAGAGGTTGATTATAAAAGCAGACCGGAAGCAGCAACAGCAAGTATTGATGATTTTATAAACTTGAGTAAAGTTTTCAACTCTTCGACAATTGATAAAAATGAACTTCGTAAACGGATAAAAAATGTTTTGAAAGAAACATCACAAGCCACTATTTTAGATATTGTTAATAATCAAGGTGGAATTTCAAAAGGGTTGCCGGAATTATTCGGTTATATAAGTGTTGTAAAAGACTTTAAATATGCCGTGAATACAGAGAAAACACAAACTGTTTTATTTGATAAAGAAAAAAGAAAAGTAATACAAATTCCGGAAATAATTTTAACAAAATGAATAACAACATACAACCATACTCAAAAGCGGTAGTTCGATTGTTAAAAGGAACGGTTGAACGCAACGCGAATGCCTGGAGTGATATTATCACATATCAAACTGAGATTCAGGATTATATTTCTGTAATAGGTTTGGAATTGATAGTGAAAAAGGATGAAGGTTTTGCGTTTGTGAAACAAGTTGAGTTGGAAGACGGCACAACGCTGAATTTAGTATCAAGACGGCAAATTGGTTTTGAAACATCTATTATTTTAGTTGTTTTACGACAAATTTTAGAGGAATTTGACAGTAATCCGACTGAAACACAAACGTTTGAAAAATTTATTACAAATAATGAGATAAAAGAAGAAGTAGAATTATTCTTGTCTGAAAAATACAACAAAATAAAATTTATGAAAGAGTTGGACAGTTATATTAACAAAGCCGAAGAATTAGGATTTTTGAAAGAAATTGAAAGAAAAGAAAGTGAAATACGGTATCAAGTTCACAGAATTATAAAAGAAAGGATCACACTTGACGATTTGCAAGAGTTCAGAAATAAATTACGGGAATATGTCGAATCAATATAGTTTATTTAGCACAAGTTCGGATACTGCGGGGTTTCGCCTGAATTATATGGAAATATATAATTGGGGAACATTTGACGGCCGCGTGTGCCGGATTAACCCGCAAGGTAACAATTCGCTTTTAACAGGAGCAAACGCTTCAGGAAAAAGTACTTTTATTGATGCTTTGCTTACGCTGCTTGTGCCCGCAAAAAAGGATCGGTTTTACAATCAATCATCGGGATCAGAAAAAAAAGGCGACCGCACGGAAGAAACTTATGTGCTTGGAAATTACGGCAATATTCAACGGGATGGTGATACAAGTACTACAACACAAAGATTAAGAGATAAAAATACATACTCGGTAATTTTGGCTTCATTTACCAATACAGACCAGAGAATTATTACGCTCTTTCAACTTCGATGGTTTGCTAACGGCGAACTCAAATGTACTTTTGGATTTTCATATAAACCGCTTGGAATACAAAAAGATTTTTCTGATTTTAATGGCAGTAAAGGCGATTGGAAGAAAAAATTAGACAAAAAGTACAATACAAATGTTCCTAAAAAGCAAATAGAATTTTATGATAAAATAAAAGATTACAGAGATAGAACTTATACCTCGTTTGGCATGCGTTCAGAAAAGGGATTAACACTTTTCAATCAGATTGTCGGTGTAAAAGTTTTAGACGATTTGGACGAATTTATTCGTACCAATATGCTCGAAGACCGTGATGCTGAAAGTGAATACATTCAATTGAATGAGAGCTTTTCTACCTTAATGGACGCAAAAATAAACATTGACAAAACAAAAGAGCAGATTACGCAGCTGCGGCAGATAGATATAATTGCGGATGAACTTGCTGATATTCAAGAGAAGCTGAATAAATTGCAAGAATCAAAAGAAGCGGCGGTGTATTGGTTTGCAAAAAAGAATGTAGAACTTGCGGAAAAAGAACTTGAGAAATATAACGCGTATTTAGAAAATCTGAAAGATGAATTGCGAGGGTTAAAAGATAAAGAAAGTGTGTTAAAAGGCGAAGAGCGGCAGCTTTCTATCGCTATTGAAACAGACGCGGTTGGCAGCAAAATCAAAGATTTGGAAAAAGAAATAAATTCGCTTGTAAGAAGTAGAGATACCCGGAAACAAAAATTAGACGATTACAATAAAATCGCTCAAAAAGTAGAATTTTCCGAAAACCCAAGCGAAAGTGTTTTTATAGAAAACAGAGAAAAGGCAAACAAGAGGAAAGCGGAACTAAACAAAATACTTGAAGATAAAGCGGAAGAACTTCGTTTAGCGAAAAATGAAAAAGATAAACTTCAATCAGAAATTGAGACAAACATTGAAATCATTCAGTCGCTGCAAAAAAACAAAAACAATATTTCGGGACGGGAAGCCGGAATAAGAACCGAAATTTTAACTGCCATTGGCGCGGCCGCCGAAGAGATTCCATTTATCGGCGAGTTGATGCGGGTGGAAGACAATGAGAAGGACTGGGAACAGTCCATTGAAAAAATTTTACACAATTTTGCTTTGAGATTGATTGTTCCTGAAAAATATTACGCACAAGTTAACCAATTTGTTAACTCCCGCAACCTTAATGGCAGAATTGTTTATCAGCGGTACCAAACATTCACTTCGCTTAAAGAGATGACTCGTAGAGACATTACGCAAAACAGTTTGCTGAACAAGATTGAATTTAAACCCAAAAATGTTTACACAGATTGGTTGGAAAATGTAATTTTTAACAATTATAATTATGCTTGTGTGACTGATTTACAGGAATTTAACCGTTACGAAGAACGAGCCGTAACAAAAGAAGGGTTAATAAAATCTGTAAAAGGCAAACACGAAAAAGATGACCGGCCTCACGTCTTGCGCAAAGAAAATTATGTTCTCGGTTGGGACAACAAAGAAAAAATCGAATCAATACGCAAAATAGTTCGTGAATTGCAAGAAGAGCAAAAACAAAATGCGCAAAAAATCAGGGACATTGAAAAATCTATCAAGGATTCAGAAAATTTTAAAGAAAATTTTTCCGATTTGTTCAAACTTCACTCTAAATACGATGATATAGATTGGCAATCTTACGCAAAAACAATTCAAGAAAAAACAGAACAGAAAAATGATTTAGAAAAAACAAACAATAAAGTGCAGAAACTTCAAGAGCAATTAAAACAGGTTCAAGACAATTTAAAAACTTTAACAGACATTACAATAAAAAACAAGGACAAAGAAATTTTCCAAATTGAGGAAGTTGAACTAAAAACCGCCGCCAAGATTTATTCAGAAAACAACGGCTTGCTTAAACAACTTGGCAAATTAGAAACTGCGGAATTTGAACAAGAAAACCCTGATTTATTAAATGTTTTTTTTGAAAATATACAAATGAAACAATATGAATTTCAAGACAATAATAAAACAAAAATAGACAAAAAAAATGAACTGAAAAATAAAAAAGAACGGGAAGCAGCCCAATTAATCGTTCAATTCAAAAATCCTTCCGAAGAGATTTCGCAAAAGTTCAGAGATTGGCGTTCCGATGTTCACAATCTGCCGGATGCGAAAAATCTTGAGTTAATCGGTGAATATCAATCGTTTTATAAAAAATTGATAGAAGAAGATTTAGTTCGTTTTGAGAAGAGATTTAATGATTATTTGCGTGAGACAGTTACAAATAAAGTAAGCGATTTTAGAATGTTTTTTGAAAATTGGGCAAACTCAATCAGCGAGACTGTCAGAACCTTAAATAAATCTTTAAAAGAAATCAACTTTAACATCAGTCCGACAACATATATTCAACTTGACAATCCTAAAAAAATAAACGACGAAGTAAAAGAGTTTCGTAACTTATTAGAAAAAGCCTTACCCAATATGCGGGAAATAGACGCCGCAATTGACGGCAGGAAAAACCATTTCAACAATCATATTCAGCCGCTTATTGAAAAATTAAAAAACGAACCGTGGCGCAAAAAAGTAATGGAAGTCAGGGCTTGGTTTACTTACAAAGCGGAAGAGTTTTACAAAGAAACTAATCAAAAGTATAAAACATACGAAAGTATGGGACAACTTTCGGGAGGGGAGAAAGCGCAGCTGACTTACACTATTTTAGGTTCGGCGATAGCCTATCAATTTGGGTTAACAAAAGATGGTTTGCAATCCGATTCATTCCGTTTTATCGCTATTGATGAAGCATTTAAGGCGCAGGACGAGGATAAAGCCCGTTACCTGATTTCGTTATGCAAACAGCTGCATTTACAACTTTTAGTCGTTACGCCAAGCGACAATATACACATTGTGGAAAATGATATTTCATTTGTGCATTATGTTGAAAGGAAAGGGGCTGAATCGCGGCTTTACGATATGCCAATCAATCAGTTTAAAGAAGAACGCGAAAAATTTATTAATCAATGATTACTCCGAATGAAATAAAAATCAAAGCGGAGAAAAGGTATTTCTCTTATTTGCAATCCGTTGTTGAAGGTTACCCTTTTATTGAAATTGTTATTGAAGGAAGTAAAAAACCGAATGAAAACTTCTCAATATTTCAACGTGAGCTTACAGAATTAACCAACAATTCAAAAGAAAAGAAGGGTTACGGGTACGCAATAAAATATCAGACAATTAAAAAGAAAAATCTCGGCACACAGGATATTCCGACACAAATCAGTTTTCAATCCGAAGCAGACTATCTGAAATACTTGCGCAAAGAGAAAGAAGTAGAAAGATTTCGCGAGAATTGCGCGTTAATTCTTTCTGAATTTCCGGAATTAAAAGACTGGCTCGCAAAATATCCTCAAAAAGCAATTGAAAATCAAGACAAATGGGACGATATTTTAAAAGTTTGTAATTATTTCAACTCTAACCCTAACCCAGGTTTATACATTCGTGAATTGCCAATACAAGTTCACACAAAATTTATAGAAAAAAATAAAACGATTCTTAAAGAACTATTGGATATTTTAATTCAAGAATATGTCAATAAAGATGAGAAAGATTTTGAAAAACGTTTTAACTTGAAATATGCCGGGCCTTTGGCGCATTTCAGAATTTTGGACAAAAATGTAAGTCAAAAATATTTTTCGGGAATAGATGATTTGAGTATTCCGGTAAGTCAATTTGAAAAATTAAATTTGCCCATAAGAAAAGTTTTTGTAGTAGAAAACAAAATGAATGTTCTTACTTTTCCTGTTATAGAAAAAACTATTGTGATATTTGGCAGTGGTTTCGGAGTCGAAAATCTCAAAAATACTCAATGGCTTAGAGAAGTAGAGTTGTTTTATTGGGGAGATTTGGATGTGCAGGGATTTGAAATATTATCGCAATTTAGAAGTTATTTCCCGCACACTAAAAGTTTTTTAATGAATACGGAAACATTTGAAAGATATTTCGAACATGACAAAGGAACAGACTCAAAAATCACTGCCGCTTTGAATTTGACAAAAGAAGAACAGCTGCTGTACAAACAATTGAAAGAAAACAATTGGCGGTTAGAACAGGAAAAAGTGCCGCAAAGGTATGTAAATGAGATAGTTACAAACAGGTTAAACACTTAAACAGTAGGTGTTATTTAAGCGTATTTCAAGTTGGTAAAGGAGCAATTTTACAAGAATAATTATTTTGCCGTAGAAAAATTAATTATTTTCGGAATACAACTTGCGGCTAGGCGCGGGCGGGTGCGCTGCTCATCCGAAGTGGATAAGATCAACATTTATGCTTCGTTGCAACCGCAGCAGTATCCACCGCCTATGCCAGGCCGCTGCGGGCAAGTCTGCGGTTGTGAGAGCGGACAAGAGGGGATACGGTTGAAAAATATGTATAAATTGACAAATTAAAAGACTCGTTGCAGAAAAAGTAATATTAAAAATAAGAAATAATGAAAAACACGGAATAGAAATTATGGAATCGAAATATTTCATTATTTCATATATAATAATGAAGAAAAGCTGAGTGATTTATTAGGACGAGTATCTCATTCTGTGTTGATGATGATCTGCAAAAACTATTTTATTATGAAGTAAAAGCGGTTAAAAACAATTGAAATATTCGCGAATCGAGACGCGCAATTGATACTTCGCCTGCTTTTCGCGCAATTATGTTCAATCCACGCCGCTGCCTGAAAATTTTGACATTCGCGGTGAAATGATTTATTATTATATTAAAGATACGCGGCGGATTGTCGGCGGAGACCAGGCCAAAGATGTTGTTAAGAAAAAATCAAATTAAATGGATGCTGCCATTTTGCTTTCTTTTCTGTATGTGCCTTGATGAGAAGGATGAGATAGTCAGCAAGAAACTTGATATCGTTTTACAGGATGATCTGGAAGCGATTATTGAGGACGTGGCACAGGACGCGCTTTTAGAGAAACCTTACTTTGAAGTGGTGAGTTACAGCGAATATAAAGAAGGCATGTACTCACGAATGGCTGTAGTTGATTTTTATTTTTTTAACTCTTTAAACATGAAGATTACGCGCAAGTACCGGTATCTTAAAAAACATGGCTTATGGGACAGGTACTATAACAAATATTACATGACTGCGCCTGAAATTGATGAGACTTCCAATTAAATTTTTCTTATTAGCTTTTATACCGCTTCTGGCTTTGGCGCAAGTGCCTCAACTGCCCGGTGATATGCATACATGGGCGGCGGCAAGCATCGATATGGTATTCAGGGAGGATTTCCGAAACGCTGAGGAAGAAGCTAAAAAAATAATCAAAAAATATCCGGATCATCCTTCGGGGTATTTTTTTCAGGCCGCTGTGCTTGACGCGTGGATGCTGCGTCACCAGAGCAGGAGGCGTGAGACTGAGTTTTTCCGGCTCTGCGACCAGGCGGTAGAGAGAGCGGAAAAAATACTTGCCAAAGACAGAGATGACGAGTGGGCCCGTTTTTTCATGGGCGGCGCGGAGGGGTACAAAGGTACTTACGAAGCTCGCTACGACCGTTTTGTGACAGCTTTCCGCCATGGCTGGAAGGGTGTTTCCATCTTTCAGAATATGGCCTCCTCCGGCAGCCGGATCCCCGACATACAGTTTGGAATAGGAACCTACGACTACTGGCGCAGCGCGCTGATGAAAATGCTCTGGTGGATGCCCGGGGTCTCTGATAACCGCTCTGTAGGGATAGCAAAACTTAAAGAGGTGATGGAAAATGGAATCTACAGCCGCGCCGCCGCCGCAATGGTGCTTATTGACATCTACCTCAATGAGTGCGCCTTCGCCGATGCTCTTGAGCTGGCAAACGAAATGATTAAAAAATTCCCCAGAGCCTCAGTGTTCCGCTGGGGACAGGCCGCGGCTTTTCAGGGGCTTGAGATGCATGAAGACGCCATAAAGGCCTACCAGTTCCTTTTGTCGAGAAATGAGATTGACCCCAGTTCCAACCATTACAACTCCGTGATCAGCAGGGTTGGCATGGCAAGAAGCATGGTCGCAACCGGCAAATTCGATTCCGCGCTTGAACATCTGGCCGCTGTTAACAGATACGACCTGTCAAAAGATATCCGCAAAAGACTCGATAAAGCCTTTTCCGAAGCCAACTCGTTGAGGAGGCAGGCGGAGTCGCGGGCGGGCAAGTGAGGCGGCGTACAAATTTACAATGTAGAATGTACAATGTAGAAATGAAGACCATGTGACGAAAAATATTGGTTGTTATGGTGTTTTGTCATATCGATTTGCTCAAATAACCCCTAATGGAAAATTGAGGTTTATTATTTGCGGACAGGCAGGAATCTGTCGCCGTTCTATCAACAGCAAAAGTCAAAAGCTGGATAATTATTTATTGCACTATTTTTAATATCCGAAAGAAACGAAAATTTGAGCGTTTACCAAATTTCCTTCGGGAAATTTTTTTAAAACACAATCTTCTTATTGACACAAATAGTTCTATATAGTACATTACTATATGGAGGTGATCATTACGGAAAAAAAGAAAAGATACGCTGGATTTTTAATGTCTCAAATCGGCCGCCTGAGCAGCCGCACGTGGGAACGTTTGCTTAAAGAATACGACATAGACGCTTTTAATGGCGCGCAGGGCAAAATACTTTATGTGCTGTGGGAGCATGAAAAGTTGACTATTACAGATATAGCGCGATTAACATCATTGGCAAAGACAACCCTCACCGGTATGCTCGACCGCATGGAAGCGGATGGGCTGGTGCGGCGGATTCCCGATAAGATAAACCGCAGACGGATATTTGTATCAGTTACTGAAAAGACAAAAGAATACCGCAAAAAATACGGTCAGATATCCGATGATATGAACGGTATCTGTTACAGGGGCTTTACAGAAGCGGAGATTGTGAATTTTGAGAATCAATTACGCAGAATGTTGAAAAATTTTGAGAGCGAAGGCATATAGTTGTTTTCTTTTGCTACTGGGAGAGTCTCAGTTTCAAAGCTTGCGACGTTTTATAAACATCAAAAATACTTTTAAAGAACAGGAGTTAGAGAAACATGAATCAAAAAACTATTGACAAAGCAGTTAAAGCCATTGCCGAAAAGACAGGCGGAGGTAACGAAGGACATTGCGTGTTGGCGCTGATTGATATGGAAGGCTATCCTACCGCGAGTACGCTTTCACTTTCCAAAGCGGATGGCATTAGGGAAATGACCTTTTGTGTCGAATTAGAGAGCAATAAAGTCCGCCGTATTAACAATTGCAATCGCGCGAGCGTTTGTTTTTCTTCTGAAAAATATAACATTACATTAGTAGGCACCATTGATATTTTGACAGATCCGCAGGTCAAAAAAGAGATGTGGTATGACTGTTTGGAAAATATTTTTACAGGGGGAGCCGGCGATCCAAACTATTGTGTGCTGCGGTTCAAAACTAAAAGCTATAATTTATTCTTTACAGATGAATACGATCATGCGTCCGGAACATTATAAGCGGTCTTTGACAAAGAAGTGAGCCTGTTCTGTATTAAAAAATAATTCACGCCGTTATACGTCAGCGTATAACGGCGGTTGCCATGAGGTAAAAACCGCCGGCAGACAGGCTTGTATACTGAAACCTGCCTAAGCCCCTAGTCTTTCGCAAATTCTCACCGCCGCGTTTTCCATATTTTCTCTGTCTGTTTTAAACATGTAAAGAAGTTTTTCCCCCTCAAGCACGTTCGCTCCCGCTGCCTCAAGCTCTTCGTTCATCATACGCAGAGCTCTGTCTCCGCCGGTAAACTTGAAAGGCAGTCCCATCGTAACAAACGAGAGCGCTTTTTTGCCCTTGAGGGTTTTTACCTCTTCAACAAAAAATTTCATGATTACCGGAGAGGCTTTAAACGCCCATACAGGGCCGCCCACAAGTATTGTATCATACTCATCAAGTTCAGGAGGGTTTTTTATAGAAAAATTACCTTTTCCGGTGGGAGTTACCCGCCCGACAGCGCGCAGGTACAGGATTTCAACCTCATGCCCTTTTTGCTTAAGTTTTTCCTCTATGGTACGGGCAAAGGCCAGGGTGTGACCGGAACTGGTGTGTATTACTATGCCTGCGTTCATACTGCCGCTGCCTCCTTATCAGAAGAAAAATGCAGAAATAAATTAGATAATAATGCGGAATGCGGAAATAAAAAACATTTAAACCCAAGCATTTAGCAGTTAATTGTTTTTATTTCTGCATTACTCTAAATATACAAGTGAATCTGAGCTTGTTACAAGTTTATTTTTAACAGCCTCTAAAGAAAAAAAGTTTCCGGCCGCGGTTGCCTTGATCGCCGTAGTGTCGCCGACTATGGCATAAGAAATTTTATTTGGGTCAATGTATTTCTGCGCCGCCGCTTTTATATCCTCTTTTGTAAGCTTCGCTATCTCTTCGGGGTATTTCGCGAAGTGATCGCCGCTTCTGCCATAAAATTCATTCCACGCGTAAGTTGACGCAATGTCTTCGGGAGAGCGGAACGATGAGGGCAGTTCCGAGATGAGAGATGATTTGGCGTGGTCAAGTTCGCTGCCGGTTACCCCCTCCCGCCGGATTTTTTCAAGTTCCTCAAGTATTATTGATATTGCTTTGGGGTAGGACTCTGTCTTGGTAAAAAAGTTAATAAACAGAGTGCCGGGATAAGCGTAGTTTGATTCACTGTTTGAATGTATGGAATAGGTGAGTCCTTCATCTGAACGGACGCGCGTACCAAGTCTTGAGGTGAAACCTCCGCCTCCAAGAATAAGGTTCAGCACAGAAACCGCGTAGTAATCGGGATGAGGACGTTTAAAAAGAGGCAGTCCCATGCGTACATATACCTGATCAATAGGCTTATGAATTAAAAGCGCGTTTACCTGCGGCGCAACCGCTATCTCAGGGAGAGCGGTACGCTGAGGTTTTATTGCGGAAGAGAATATGGCGTTAAGTCTTTCGATCATCTCCTCTCTGTCAAATTTTCCTGAAACGGAGATAATAATATCACTGGAGCCGAACGCGTTTTTGTGGAGAGAGACAAGTTCATCCCGTTTTATTGATTGTAAAGAAGCTGCCGTAGAGAGTCTTGCGGGAGCGTTTTTAGGGTACATAAGTTTGCGGTAGGCAGCCGCGAGAGCGGGAGCGGGATTAACAAAACGGTGACGGATACTTTCCAACATTATTGAACGTTCTTTTTCGATTTTTTCAGGTTGAAAAACGGGATGAAAGAACATTTGCCGCGTTATATCCATAGCGGTGTCAAGAAAGTCAGAGAGAAAAGAGGCTTGGAAGGCGATATGCGCTTCACCTTGCGAAAAGGCGAATTTCATGGCGAGCATGTCAATAAGAGCGTCAAGGGAATCGGCATTGTATTTTTCTGTGCCGCCTGTGCGCAGGAGTCTTGTCATTAAAGAACCAAGCCCCTCCTTGCCATCGGGATCGCTCAGAGAACCGCTGCGTATAAGCGCGCCCATTGTGATTAAGGGCAAGGTAGAATCTACAGCTATGTACGCGGTAATTCCGCTTGCAAGCTGCGTCCTGTATTGATCGCCCAGAGGCACCGACCAGTCGAGCGAATCAAAGTCAATCTGTGACGGGTGATTTACAATTGTGATTTCCGCGGTTTGCGTTTGTTTTTCTTTTTCCGGTTCTTCTACAAGAAGCTTTCTCCCTGCCGCCTCTGATTGAAAAGCGCAAAATAAAATTGCGAAGATCACTGAAAAATTATAAAAAGATTTGCGCGTAAGAAATTTCATTTTTTCTTCTCCCCGGTATTGCTTTGAGTGCTCGGAGCGGTTGGCGTATTTTCCGGTTTCGAAACAATAAATCCCCATGTGGCAAGCTCCGGTTTGAGGTATTTGGCTGCTGTAGCGGGAATGGACTCTTTATCAATGGATATTATTTTTTCGGGATACTCCACAAGGTCTTTCCATGATCCAAGCCTTTCAAAGCGGGCTAAAAGATCGGAGAGCCCCTCCAGGCTTTTGAGTCCTTCCGCATATGACATTCTTATTTGATTTGTAACTCTTGTTATCTCACGCTCCGTGGGCGCGCTGTTTATAATTTTGTCAACCTCTTCGTTTATAATTTTTTCTACTGCCCCAGGATCGCTGCCGCTTCTGAGCTGCGCGTAAATGTGAAAGTATCCATTATGAGGCCTGATGTAATTGGATGCTCCGGCGCCTGTGCAAAGCTGCTCTTCAACGACTAAACGTTTGTAAAGCCTGCCGCTGCGTCCCGAGAGAACTTCTTCCAAAATGTCAAGTGCGTAAAGATCATCGTGAGGATAACCGGGGGTATGGAAAAGAACATCTGCCCTTGGTTCAATATCTTCCTGCACGGTAAAGCGGGTCTGGCCGATTGGCGCCGGTTCACGGACAACAACTTCATCGGTGCGGATTTTACTTCTGGGGATAGTGCCGAAATACTTTTTAATATCCTCCATCGCTTTAACAGGGTCTATATTTCCGGCTAATACGAGAACCGCGTTATCGGGGGTGTAGTAACTGTTAATGTGGCGCATTAAATTGTCGGTAGAGAACGCGCGTATGGTTGACATCCATCCTATTACCGGCTGGCGGAAAGGGTGAGCGGTATAAAAAATAGAGTTAAGCCGTTCCCAGTAGCGGTTAAGCGGACGGTTTTCATAGCGCATGCGCCGCTCTTCTGTTACTACGTCAACTTCGCTGTGAAATTCACGCAAAACCGGATTCTGCATGCGGTCAGATTCTATCCAGTAAAACAGTTCCACTTTGTTGCGGGGAAGCGTAACAATGTAGGCTGTCATGTCGCTGCTTGTCCAGGCGTTCAGGGAGGTGCCGCCGTGATTCTGGTAAAGCTCCCAGATCTCATCTTTTTTGATAAACTCTCTTTGTTGTTCAGTAAGTGAGGCAATTTCACTTCTGTAAAACTTGTAAAGCGAATCCCGCTCTCCGCCTGAGGTGAGGCGCGTTTGAAGAAGCTGGTCTAAAGAATCTATTTTGATAAGATAAGGTTTCTCTTTTTCGTAGTCATGAGTGCCAAGACGCTTTGTTCCCTTAAACATCATGTGTTCGTACATATGGGAGAAACCTGAGGTAGACGGGGTCTCATTCATACCTCCTACGAAGTAATAAAGCCTGCAGCTTACAACAGCTACATTTGAGTCCGGAACGATAATAACCCTCAGCCCATTCTCAAGAGAATCGTAGGTGACGGGAATATGAATCTTTTCCGCAAAAACCGGGCTTGCAGCCGCAAGCAGCAGAAACGCGAACACAGACTGTTTCATCGTATTAAGTTTTCCGTTTTCGTTAAAAGGTGGTAGATATAAATAATAATGCAGAATGCAGAAACGGAAACATTAAACATTAAAAAATTAAATATTTCTGCATTAACAATACGCTTGGGCTGCAGTATAATTTTCGCTCTGCCCTATTCAAGATACTATATTGGAAAGGGGGAGAGTAAGGGATTATTTTAATAGGTAATGGAGAAGCAATTTTCGTGACTAAAATAAAAATAGCCCTTGTGCAGAATGTGCCCTCTTTCAACGCGGTTAAAAGCTTGGAACGCGTCCTGCGGCTTGTTGAAGAAGCGGTTTTGCGCGGCGCTGATCTGGTTGCTCTGCCGGAGATGTTTTATCACCCTTTCGAGCTTGACAGGTTTAAAGAACTGGCTCCTCTTTGCGAACAGGTGAAAGCGGCGTTTTCCGCTATCGCCGGAAAACACAAGATTCATCTGTGCTGCGGGACATTTGTGATTCCATGCGGCGGCGGGAAGCTTGAAAACGGCGGTTTTTTGTTTGGGCCCTCCGGCGAGTGTTTGTTATCATATAAAAAAAACCATCTGTTCGATGTAACTTATGGCGGGATGGATGTAAGAGAATCATCGGTATTTACTCCGGGAAATGAGATAGCCTGTGTAAATACAGATCTGGGTAGTATAGGTATAGCGGTCTGTTACGATATCCGCTTCCCCGAACTTTTTAGAAAGCTTACTTTCTTGGGCGCTGAGCTTGTACTTGTGCCGTCGGTTTTTAATCAGGTTAGCGGCCCCGCTCACTGGCATCTGCTCACAAAAATGAGAGCTGTGGATAATCAGTTTTTTTTGGCTGGAATTTCGCAGGGAAGAAATATAGAATCTGCATACCAGGCTTATGGTCACTCAACCGTTGTCTCTCCCTGGGGTGAGACGCTTGCTGAGGCGGGGGAGGGGGAGGAGATCATATATGCGGATATTGATGGTTCGCTCATAAATGAAATACGGCAAAAACTACCGCTTCTCAAGCATAGAAGAGAAGAACTATACAAACTTGGTAATGGAGAATAGTAAGGGCGGATCTTAATTAACCCAAAACCTTAAAAAGAGGAGGAAGAAATGGGAATTTACAGATTGCGTGATGGAAAGATGATCACCGGAATATGCGCCGGACTGGCTGACAAGTATAAAATTGACCCGGTAATAGTACGGCTTGGGGCGGTTTTTCTCACGGTTTTCACAGGTATATGGCCGGGAGTTATAACTTATTTGATCGCCTCATTTATTATTCCTGAGGTTGATCATTCTCCTAAGAAGGATCTGTAGTTCTTTTTGGGTAAGTAAAGGTTTTTATTGAGTTCGGTCTGTGTATTATATTTCTTAATAAGTTTGGAAATGTGAAGAGGGGGTGAGATGCCGTTGCCGCAAAGAGAAGAACGTTATACTTACGCAGATTACCTCACATGGGATGACGGTAAGCGCTGGGAACTTATAGGCGGTGTGGCGTATGCGATGGCTCCTGCTCCTGCGCCTGGACATCAGTCAGTATGTGTAGAGCTTGCACGGCAGCTTGCCACGTTTCTGAAAGGGAAACCATGTAAGCTTTTTATAGCTCCTTTTGATGTGCGCCTCAACGCTGACGATGGAGATAATACTGTTGTACAACCTGATCTCTTAGTAGTATGCGACCGCTCAAAAATAGATGACAAAGGGTACAGGGGCGTTCCTGATTTTATTATTGAAATTATCTCCCCTTCCAGTACGAGGCATGACCGTTGGGTAAAAAATAATCTTTACAAAAGTGCGGGAGTGCGGGAATACTGGATTATTGATCCGAATTCAAAAACTATGGATGTTTTTCTGCTTGCTAACGGCGAATATCTTAACAGAGCCTACAGCGAAACTGACACCTTAGAAGTGAGCGTATTACCCGGATGCGTCATCAATTTGCAAGAGGTATTCGCGTTTTAATTTACAGGTTCATTTTATTTTGCCCGCTGATAGCCGCAAACCCAATCACCGCGCAGGACGCCGCCACGTTAATAGAATTTTTGAACCCATGGAGCGGAATCTCCACTAGCTCATCACACAAATCAAGCACTTCACGGCTAACCCCAAGCGCTTCGTTTCCAAACACTATACCTAAGGGAGAGGGATACCGCGAGTTTGTATAAGGTATCGAGGAGGATGTGGTTTCCGCCGCCCATACCGCAATACCTTGCTCTTTAAGATAAATCACTGCCTGAACGGTTGTATCAAACTTTTTCCACGGAACGTAATCAATTGTTCCGAGTGATGTTTTGTCAAGTTTCAGATGAGGCGGATAAGCGGTGTATCCGCACAAAAAAAGTCCTGAAACACGCATCGCGTCGCAGAGACGAAATATTGATCCTACGTTAAACGCGCTTCGTAAATTATCGAGAATGATATAAAGCGGATTTTTTTTAAGAGCCGCGTACTGTTCTAAAGGAATCGGCGCGTCAAAACTTCTCACATGAAAATTAGTTTCCATGTCTCCAAGCTTGCGCCGCCCATGCCCGCTCATATTTGCTCCTGCACGCAGGCTGTAAGCGGCTCCACGGGCGGCATTTCTTCACTGTTGAATGCTGCCGCACGCGCTTTCTCCGCCCAAAATAAAAAGAAAAGTCCAAGTATAAAAAAAATGTTGACTGATGACATGCCTATCCTTGACGCAAGCAGATCGCGCGCCCCCGCTTGTCTGGCGGTCATTGCCGCAATACCCACTATTGCCGGCCCGATAACCGCAAATCTTGCTACCACGTTGTAAAAAGAGAAATATTCCGTTGATTTTTCGGCAGGGATAAGCTTCCCGAAATAAGAGCGGCTGAGAGCCTGAATTCCGCCCTGAGCAAATCCGGTAAAGCAGGCAAGTATAATAAAGTGCGTCTCGGTAATCATCAAGAAAGAGCCGAAGCCTGTCACAAAAATATACACAATTATTCCGGCGGCGATCATTCGTCCGGTGCCAACCCTTTGCGAAAGATACCCAAAAAGCAGTGACGAAGGGAAGGCGACAATCTGCACAAGTATAAGTGCCGCCATAAGCGCGTTTGAACCAAAGCCTATTGAGAGCCCAAAGTCAACAGCCATGCGGATAAATGTGTTGACACCATCAAAATAAAGCCACCAGGCGCACAGAAACAGTAAAAGGGCGCGCTTTTTGACAATTGCAAAAAATGTTTTCTTAATTGTTCCAAAAGTATTTGCGATAGATTTAACCGCGCTCGCCGCCGTTCCGCCCGCGCGTTTCTTTTCGGTGACAAATAAAAATAACGGCACTGAAAAAACAAGCCACCAGAGCGAAACACTCAGAAAAGAGACTTTAACCGCTTGTGATATATCCGTAAGTCCAAACAGGGCGGGCTTGATTGTCATAAGCACATTAACAATAAAAAGAAAAACCGAGCCTATATAACCTAAAGCAAAGCCAAGGCTTGAGACAAAATCCATACTTTTATTGTCAGCCACATCTACCAAAAGCGAATCATAAAAAAGACCGGAGCAGGAGAAGCCGATGTTGCCAAGTATAAAAAGTATCAGCGCTGTAACCCATGCCCCCTGGCTGACTAAAAAGAGAGCTGCGGTGCTGAATGCCCCTAAAACTAAAAACACTCCCAAAAACCGCTTCTTTCCCATCCCTGAATCAGCAAGCGCGCCCAAAATTAAAGACAACACCGCAATGATAAACCCCGCTGCCGTATGCCCGGCGCCAAGCCACATCGTACTCCTTATCGCGTCTTGCCCGCCGTTGTAATAGCTTTTGAAAAACATAGGAAAAAATCCGGCAAGCACAGTAAGCGCAAAAGCGCTGTTTGCCCAATCGTAAAGACACCACGACAACACTTTTTTATTTAGATTGTTTCCTGACATGCGCAACCTCTATTAATGCGGAAATAATAACGCGGAATGCAGAAATTACCAGGTTTTAATTTCTGTATTCCGCCTTCCGCGTTATTATTTTTAAACAGAGTCACGTTTTTTTCTCTTTCTTCTCCGCAGCGGGAAAGAGTACATTGTTGAGGATTAACCTGTAACCGGGTGAGTTCTTGTGCAGTTCAAGCATCGTGGGTTTAGAACCTACCAAGTGAGCGTAGTCCTCAGGATCATGGCCGCTTAAATAAGTAAACTGACCCTTACCGTATACGCCGTGAATATAGTTCACCATCTCAGTTCCCGGAACTTCACCTAAAATAACAACGCTCTTTTTGATCACATCGCGGTTAAAGGAGGTGAGCAGGCCGTGATAAGCCTTTATCACAGAAGTATGATTCTGGTTCAGCATCGCGGGAACAGGGTCAAGCTTTGCGCTGAAGTCAAACAGTACAAAATCAAGAGCCGGCCTGCGGTTAGGGGTGTTCACCTGATTCACATCTATATTACCGAAAGAACAGATAAGAGGGTCTGTGTTGATTGTAAAATTGTGAAAAGCCATGCAGTTATTGAAGTCAAGTTTTGATTTATAGTTGGGATCAATTCCATCTCCATCGTAAACACTTCCCGCAATGTCTGTTCCAAGAGCGGCCAAAGCTATTTCAAGTGTGTTTGTCGCGCTGCACATCGCGAAAAGGAATCCGCCCGCTTCCACATATTTATTAATAGCCAAAGCTACAGCTTTTTTACAGTCGCTCACCTTTTTAAAACCGAGTTGATTTGCGAGAGTTTCAAGCTCAAGACGCTGCTTCTGATACCACGGCGCGTGAGAAAAACTTGAGTGAAACTTGCTGTACTGTCCGGTAAAATCCTCATGGTGCAGATGAAGCCAGTCGTAATCATTAAGTTTGCCTGTAAGCACCTCTTTGTCATAGATTTTGTCATATGGGATTTCGGCATATGTAAGCGCGAGAGTAACCGCGTCATCCCATGGAAGTTTTCCGGGAGGGGTATAAACTGCTATCTTTGGTGATTTCTCCAAAACCACCTTCTCCATATTGTTGTTCTCTATCTCATCAAGTATAGCGGCCCAATTGCTGTTTGATATAGAGCGAATCTCAACGCCGGCGGTTCTTGCGTCAATCTGAAACCTTTCAGCTTTTTCTGCGACAAACGAGCCGCCGCGGTAGTTAAGAAGCCAGTGTACTTTGGCTCCTCCTGATACCATTTTGTAAACTATGCCGTAAGCTTTCAGGTGGTCGGTTTGAGAGCCGTCCATGGGTATGAGCAGGCGTCCGCTTGCGGATGCGCTTACGTTTATTATGATAATGATGAGTAGTGATAGCGCCGCTCTTGTCATGGTACTCCTATGATCAGATGGAGGGCAGCCGCGGGGGCTGCCCGTACGGATCTGCGTTGGGGCGCCCCTCGAGGGCGCCCTCTCCTCTTATAGCCCTAAGCCTTGATCTCCGTACTCCTGATGTGCAGCTCCCGAAGCTGCTTTTCCGTCACTTCGCACGGAGCGTTCATCATCAGATCCTGAGCCCTTTGGTTCATTGGGAAAGCTGTGACCTCCCGTAAATTCGGCTCATTCGCGAGAAGCATTATTATTCTGTCAACTCCGGGAGCGATTCCGCCGTGCGGAGGAGCGCCGAAACTTAGCGCTTTTATCATCGCGCCAAACTTTTCATCAACCTGCTCCCTGCTGTAACCCGCGATTTCAAAAGCTTTATACATGATATCAGGACGGTGATTGCGGATCGCGCCGCTTGACAATTCTATGCCGTTGCAAACAATATCGTATTGATACGCGTAAATCTCAAGCGGATCCTTTTGCGTAAGCGCCTCCATACCGCCCTGGGGCATTGAGAACGGGTTGTGAGAAAAATCAATCTTCCTGAGTTCTTCGTTGTATTCAAACATCGGGAAATCGGTGATCCAGCAGAACCTGTACGCGTTCTGTTCTATCATGTCAAGATCCTTACCGAGTTTCACTCTGATCTCACCCGCGATTTTATTTGCTTTCGCTTCATCGTTACAGACAAAGAAAACAACATCGCCTGTTTTAGCATCAAGCTTTTTTGTCAAATCAGTCATACTTTGTTCATCAAGAAATTTGGCTATCGGGCCCTTTACATTCCCCTCATTCCATACAAGATAGGCAAGCCCCTGCGAACCGATTGACTGAGCAAACTCTACCATCCCGTCAAAGAAAGAGCGCGGCTTACCCGCAATTCCCCTAACCGCGATAGCGCGCGCTACGCCGCCTCCCGATACAGTATCCGCAAATATTTTGAAACCGCTCTTAAGAAAATTTTGCGACACATCCTGAATCTCAACAGGTATACGCAGATCAGGCTTATCAGTGCCGTATTTGAGCATCGCTTCACGGTAAGGAATTCTTTTAAAAGGCGCTTTGTCAAACTTCCACTCAGTAAACTCATTAAAAAGTCCCTCAAGAAGTTTCTCTACTGCCTCAAACACATCTTCCTGAGTGACAAATGACATCTCAATGTCAAGCTGATAGAACTCTCCCGGCGAACGGTCCGCGCGGGCATCCTCATCGCGAAAACAGGGCGCGATCTGAAAGTACCGGTCAAATCCGGCTATCATCAACAATTGTTTGAACTGTTGAGGAGCTTGAGGCAACGCGTAAAATTTACCCGGATGCAGACGCGATGGAACTAAAAAGTCACGCGCTCCCTCAGGAGATGAACTGGTTAAAATAGGGGTCTGGAACTCATTAAAACCCATATCCGTCATAGCGCGGCGCATATACGCGATTATTTTTGAACGCAGCAAAATATTCTCATGAAGCTTGCCGCGCCTCAGATCAAGAAACCTGTACTCAAGCCGCATATCTTCCGGAGCGGGGTCTTCGGGAAATATTGAAAAAGGCACTAGTTCGGCAGCCCCTAAAATATCGTAACTCTCGGCCACGACTTCCACTTCACCGGTAGGAAGTTTACTGTTGATATTTTCATCCGAGCGGTTGGCAAGCATCCCGTCAAAACGGATCACCGTCTCTTTTGCAAGATGCGCGATAGTTTTCTGAAACATACGGTCAGGGTAAATTACCACCTGCGTTATTCCGTAATGATCGCGCAGATCTATAAAAAGCACCCCACCGTGATCCCTGCGGTTATGGATCCAGCCGCTGAGCCGGACAAATTCGCCAACATTACCCTTGCGAAGCTCCCCGCAGGTGTGAGACCGGTAACAATGCATTTCTCTATTTTTCTCCTTTTCACTGTAACTTTTGCCCGCGTAAACGTCATCACGCTTTTGGGCTGCATCCTCTTCAACTGTATTCAATATCTTATACATCTTATCAAACCTTTTTGGTAGTGATTAATTAGTGCGCGGGGCGCATATACGTTTATGCCTCACCCAACAGTACTCTTCCGGTAGTGATAATTTAACCGCTGTTTGGCGTATACACCGCTTACATCGTTTTTTATTTATTGATTACTAAAATACATTAAGAAGCGCGTCTCAGGTTATCAAAAATGATAAAGTTATAGCCAAATAAATGGATTTGTAAATGGTTTTCTGTAATTTTGCTGATCAGGGCATAAAAAATAGTGCAGAAATAAAATGGCAGAATGCAGAAACAAAGCAGCTAATATTATTAGGATAGTTATATTTTTACTGGGTTTTTTCTATTTTTGCATTCTGCCATTTTATTTCTGCATTATTTTTGTTTGATTGAAAGATAAATTTACAGAGAATTTTTAAAGATTCCCACAGTATAAAATGCGGCTAAAAAACGTGTTGATTAACCGTTTACATTAATGGTAGAATAGATAATATAAGCTCTGTTTAAGCTTTAAGTTTTCGTTTAACTTTCGTATCATCCAGGTTTTAAAACAACTTTATGGATAAAGCAGATAAAAAACAACGGCTGCAGAAATCGGTTGCCAAGCCAAAAACTGCCGAGAAAACGAAAATCAAAAGCAAGTTGCGGCCACAGCTGCATTTGGGAGAAAATGCGTTTTACGACATTTTTTTCAAAAACGCGCCTGAAGCTATTCTTATTACCGATTCTGCCGACAAAATTCTGTTGGTTAATAAAAGTTTTGTCGGAGTAACAGGTTATAAAAGGCCGGAGGTGATCGGCAAAAAGCCATCCATGTTCAGGTCCGGCCTTCATGATAATGACTTTTACAGTAAAATGTGGCGTTCCCTCACACATAAAGGCAACTGGAAAGGCGAAATCTGGAATAAACGGAAAAATGGCGAGGTCTATCGGGAATGGCTTTCCATAAGTTCCCTGAGGAACAGAAAAGGCCAGATAACCAACTACATCGGTATATTTGCCGATGCCGCTACCAATTTTGCTCAATCAACCGACTCTTTCAGCAAACAGTACTACGACCCGCTTACAAAGCTCCCCAACCGGCTGCTTTTGCAAGACCGTCTGGAGTTCATGATAAACCACGCGCGGCGCAACAATGAACTTATGGCGCTGCTGCTTATTGATCTTGACCGCTTTAAACTCGTTAACGAGACATTTGGTTACGATGCCGGAGATACCCTGTTAAAAGCCATGACAGACCGCCTCATCACCTGTGTACGGGATGTTGACGCGGTGTTTCGGCTGGGCGCCGATGTGTTCGCTATTATCCTGGAGGAGATCGCACAGCTTGAAGACGCCGCTAAAGTAGCCAAGCGGATTTTGGAATCCTGTACCGTACCTCTGAAAATAGACGGGCATGAAGTTTACATAGCGTTAAGCATAGGCATAAGTATTTTTCCCACAGACGGCGATGGGAAAGTACCTCTGCTCCAAAGCGCCGAAACAGCGATGCGCCGCGCGAAGGAGATGGGCAGCAATAACTTTCAGCACTATAAACCAGCCATGAACACCCGCGCCGCGGAGCAGCTGGCTCTTGAGAGCAGTTTACGTAACGCGCTGAGCCGCGAGGAGATGCATGTTTTTTATCAACCTCAGATTGCGCTTAATACCAACCGAATAGTCGGCATGGAAGCGCTGATACGCTGGAAACATCCGGAAATGGGGATGATCCCCCCAGGCCAGTTTATCCCTGTCGCGGAAGCGACCGGACTCATACTTCCCATTGGAGAATGGGTTTTGCGCAACGCGTGCAAACAAGCCGTGGAATGGCAGAAAAACCACGAGCCTATTGTGATTTCGGTAAATCTCTCCGCCCGCCAGTTCATTCAGCAGGATCTGGTAGAGGTAGTGAGAAATGTACTCAAAGAGACTGGGCTTCCTCCCGCTTTCCTTGAACTTGAGATAACCGAATCCTTGGGTATGAAAAATCCGGAACAAACGCTCAAAACTCTGATAGACCTTAAAGCGATGGGAGTAAGAATCGCGATAGATGATTTTGGAACAGGCTACTCATCATTAAGCTATTTAAAGCGCTTCCCGATTGACACATTAAAAATCGACCGCTCCTTTGTAATGGATATGCCGGAAGATCAGAGCGATGCCGAAATTGTCAAAACAATAATCGCGCTTGCCCACTCCCTCAGACTCACACTTATCGCAGAAGGGGTAGAGAAGGAATCTCAGGCTCAGTACCTGCTTGAAAACGGGTGCGAAAAAATACAAGGCTATCTGTTTAGCCCGCCGGTTCCGGCAGAGGAGTTTTTAAGATTGCTTAAAAGGCAGGGGGATATTATTGCCGCGACTTGATGGCTGCGGCAATTTTTGAAATGTTGTGGATTGTGGATTTCTGTACGCCCCGGGATTATCTTTGAAATAAACGTACGGGCGAATCTGCATGTTCGACTTCGCTTCCATATAAATTACAAAAGCTAAATTGCGAAAGGGACTTATGACAAATGATACGGATTTCAATCATCGGATTCGGTAATGTAGGCAAATATGTTTATGAGGCGCTCCAGGCCGCTCCTGATATGAAAGTTTGCGGTATCGTAGAAACACCGAATGTTCCTGTCCCGCAAGGTATGAATGATCTCTGGATTACAGATATAAAAAATGTCCGCGATAAGGGTGACATAGATGTAGCTGTTCTCTGCCTTCCTTCCCGCGTATGTCCGGATGCTGCCGAAACTCTTTTGAAAATGGGAATTTCTACGGTTGACGCCTATGACATTCATTCTGACATTTGGAAAGAGAAGAGCCGCTTAGACGCTGTTGCCAAAGAGGCAGGCAAAGCGGCTGTCATTGCCGCGGGGTGGGATCCGGGCACCGATTCCGTACTGCGCGCGCTTATGGAGGCGATGGCTCCGCGCGGTATCTCATATGTCGATTTTGGCCCGGGTATGAGTATGGGTCATTCCGTTGCGGCCAAGGCTATTGAGGGTGTAGAAAACGCGCTCTCCATGACTATTCCCGCGGGAGCGGGCGTACACCGCCGCATGGTATATGTGCAGCTTAAGAGCGGCGCTGATATTACAAAAGTTACTCAAATGATCAAAGCGGATCCCTATTTCTCACATGACGAAACGCATGTAAAGCAGGTGGATGATATAACCGCTCTTTTTGACATGGGACATGGGGTGCGTATTACCCGTAAAGGGAGCTGCGGTAATACCCATAATCAGATTATGGAGTTTTCCATGCGTATTAATAACCCCGCTCTCACAAGTCAGGTGCTTGTAAGCTGCGCCAGAGCTGTGACTAAACAGGCGCCGGGATGTTATACACTAATTGAAATTCCTGTTATTGATCTGCTGCCGGGGGAGAGGGAAGATTTGGTAAATCGTTTGGTTTAGTCTCTATAATTATTCGGTGACATTAATTTTCAGGAATGCAAATTTGCGTTTAAACCCCAAGAACAGCGAATTTAACAGCTATTCCTCTCCTGCGCAGCCGTATGCTTCTTCGCAGCCACCAAAAATTACCGCAGGATTACAGTGTTGCTAATTCGTTGCCGATTTTGCGGATCTCGGCTATGATCTCTTGTTTGCGTTTTTCTGATGGCTTTTTTGAACCGGACACATATGCTGCGAAAAGTTTCAATCAGCTTAACCTCGCTGTCAATAGTAAATTTTGCCTTTCCATCCGGCCGGTTTGAACTTAAATGGACAAAAGAGATGCGCGAAATTTGTAACGAGAGCGAAGACGCGCTACGGTAAATAGATGAAGGTATATACGTAAGAGAGTTAGAAAAAGAGTGCTATAACGATATTGTTAAGTATGGGATTATGTTTTGTAAGAAGAGGTGTGAGGTGAGGAAGGGGTAGGCCCTTTTATCAGTCTCCTCGAGTTTGTAGAACTGGGAGCCAAACGGGAAAAAAGAATTTGTTCAATTATATTGACACTACCTCCTCACTTTGACTTATTGTTAAATCATCTGCTAATGACTAACAATAATATAAGTGTTGCGGCTCCCTGTATTATTTGGTAAATTTATCGGACACTACTAAATATTTACATATCATGGTACAGATAACAAAAGGTACATTTGGGGGAAACTCTAATTTCATACCAACTCTTCCTCTTCTTCACCGAAGATGGTATCTTCATCCCACTGTGCGTAAAGTCGTTCTATTTGCTCTGTATATTTTGGATTTTCTTTAATAATCATATTGACTATAGCATGCAGACTTTCTTCGGCTTTTTCGTCACATTTATTTATAATATCCTGATATTCAGTCCGGATTTTATCATCGTAAGATTGTAAAAATTTTATTAACTCATTTACAAACAGAAATTCGCCATTTATCATCTCCCTGATACCATCATTGGTTTGTTTTTTAACGATAACATCAGGTGCATGTTCATATTTGTTTAAAATAGTTTTTCTATCGATTATTTCACCTATAGGCTGTTGTGAGCAACCTACATTATGTATATTCCATCTTAACCATGTATTGCATAAACTACATAAAAAATCAAATGCTGAAATATTTCCATGATTGTCAAGCTCATTTTGAGACAGCTTTAAGTTTATCTCAATTAGTGTGTCATCGTACTTTTGTTCTTGTGTGCAACGATGCAAAGTACTGTATAGTTCCTTCATTAATTGCAAGTTGCTTGAAAAATATCGTTCTGTTTCTAGTCTCCTGACAGTTTCCAAAATTTCATAATACTTATTGTTCTGATTATTCACAGAGTAGTTAAGATAGGTACAAGCCAAATATAGATATCCACTATAATAATAACATTTTTCTTGTGTTAAGAAAATAAACGCTTTATCTTTAAGTTCTTCTGATGGTTCTTCCAAATTTAAAAGATTTGTTAATGCACTCGAGTAAGGAAATAGTTTTTCTTTATCTTTCCAAAAATCTTCATATTCTTTTCTATTTGCAAGTTTATCGTTTTTATTCATTTTCTGAAATTCAAAATTACGCCATAACGATTCTGCTTCTTCAATATTTTTTTTAATGGTTGATTTCGCTTGGTTCGTTTTTTTCAGTGTCTTCTTAACCGCCGCATCGTTCTGGTATTTTAGTTGTTTTAAAATATTTGAAAAAAACAGCATCGCATTTTCGTTTTTAAACTCGCGTAGTGTGTTTATTATATGTGTATAGTTTTTTGAAATTTGTTGTACCACATAATACAAAATATCATCTGTATGTGGTTCACCCAAACTAACAAAACAAGACATCACTTTTTCTAAAGTAGGGTTATAACAGTGAAACTTCAAAACTATACATATAAACATATATTCCAATTGTATTTTTGTAAATTCAGTATTTTCCAAAAAGTTTAAAGCGTTCTGAAAATAATAGTCACTTATTACATCGTTATAGTTAGAATATAAGTTGCATAGAGTAAAATTTGCAATAGTGTTCAAATGATGGTTTGTAGCTATATTCCCCAATTCATCTTTAAAATTATATTTTTGTTCATCCTCAATTGTGTAGTTTTTCCGTTTATATGAATAATAAAACTGGATTCTAATTATAATTAGGTTATAGCTACGAGTAATATATTTACCATGCAACCACAGTATTGATTGTATCTGCATTAAATCCAATACTTCGTCAAAATTTTTTATATTGTTATTCTTATTGATATTTAAGTCATACAATCCAATAATTTTTTGCTTATATTCTCTTAACTTTTTATGTACCAAATTTTTTGTATGTTCTATCGTTAATATAGAAGCAATAATAATACATGCACACTCTCGCATTGTTGTGTAAAACATTGTCTGCTCAACATCATCTCGACAATTTTTATATCTTTCACTATATGCCACAAATAAATCTATTGCATTTTCAATTTTGCCAATTATTTTGTTATATATGGGCATCTCCAATTCATTGTTGGTAGAAATATCAAGAGCATTTATCCAAATCCAAAGTGCAATATTTTGGCTTTTTTGACCGATATTATCATCATTTTGCAAAATATTTGTTTTAAAGTAATTATCTATAAGTGCTTGCAGTTCTTTCTTTTCTTCAATAGTATATTTCATATTATAAGACCTAGAAATATCCAAGAATAATATTTTCTCCCACAAATGTTCTATAATAACAAAAATAATCTCATCGAAAATATTTTTGTATAATAGTTCATTTGCAAGTGTAAGTCTTGCATCATCTTTTTTTAAGAAATTAAAAAATTGTTCATACCCAATTGCTTTTAGTTTTTTACTATCTGGTAAATAGCTAAAATTCAAATAAGCAGATATAATCAGTTTTACCAACGGCTTAAGTAGTTCTTCGGAGTTGTCATATTCTTGAATATCCAGTTCGAAAATATTTTCGATTAAATCAATTGCCTCTTTTTTCAAAAAAAATTTTATGCTTTTTTCTATGGCAAACAAATGTGCATCAAATATGTGCTTACGCAGGTCATCATCACCGAGACAAGAGGCCGCTTTTAAGTGGTGCGCTAATTTGGGAGTCCAGGTTATGTTCCATTGCCTACGGTTAAAAACAAAATACCAACACATTGCCCAATACCCATTGCAATAACGGTATAAATCCGCCTGTAATCCTGTATGATTCTCCTTATCCCCTATGCATTGAACAACGTGGCTCCTTACCCTGAACATCTTCTCATTACTATCAACATAAAATAAAAAATTTTTAATCGGTTTGAAGTAGCCCACTAACTCGTCCGAATTTGGTATAGTTTCTCTTTCCAAAATTTTATAAATGTACTTATCTCGCTCTTTTTGTTCATTTGTATATTTAATTTTATCAATTAATGCTCTGCGTCTGCAAATCATATCTGCCGGAATTGCATTAGAAGCAATAAGGTAAAGAAAACGGAATGCAGTATTGTTATCATTTTGCAATTTTTTTAGTTTTTCTTGCATATCCGCAAAAGAATCGGGGGACAATGAATTACTACACACATCTTTTATAATCTCGTATTTTGTATTTTCATGTAAAAGGTCTAGAGCCTTGACCAGTTTTTTCTTCTCTGTCGAATTCAATACTAATAATTTAGCATACTTAAATTTGGGAAATGTTTTATTTTGATTTTTCCATAACTTACTTTGTTCTGAACATGTAAAATTAGTATTGATAATTATCCATAATTCCTTGTCTTGTTGATATTCGCTTTTAGATTCGTAATATACTTGTAAAACGTTTTGCGACAACTTATCTAAAGCGGAAAATTCATCTATTATAAGAATCCTTGATGGATGTAAATCAGATATTTTTTCTACAAGATATTTTATTAATGTTTTATAACTCCCATCTTTACTCGTTTCTTTTTTGTGAATGATATTTAAAAATTTCTCTCTCCTCTCCTCTGTTTTACTTTTCGATGAACGAAATACTATTCCTAAAATACCTAAAACAGATAGTAAACTAAGTACACATAATACTGGCAACTTTAGAGTAATTGCGCTTATATTAAGCACTCCTAAAAGTATAGATACAATCGTACCTATAGCTGGTATAATTGCACATACTACAGAGAGAAACAACCATAACGATTTTTCCATTAATCCACTTTTTTCAGCACATTTATTGAATTGTTTTTCTCCAATAAGCAAAGATATATCAGGTAGTTTTTTGGAAACGATTTCTGTATTTTTTTTAAGCAAGTATAATTTGGGTGGAGCAACTCTATTATATGTTTTATTATTAAAAGCATTTAGTATTTTTTCTGAAAGCCATGAAATCCCATCTCCTATTTCGGCATTTATCCATACTCCATAAAAAGAGCCTTTGGTTTTTAGTATGAGTTCCTCATATAGATCATAAAAAGGGGAAAAGTTATTTGAAGCCTCACCAATCACTATTTGTTTATTCGAAACTTCATCTTGTATTTTACGTGGGAACCAAGTACTATTAAATTGTTTCTGTTCATCTTCAGACAGAAAAGATTCTACATCCATTTTTTGACCCCCTCATAATATTTTAAACGAACTTTATTTTTTCCAATGTTTCATTTGCATGATGTTCTTTTGCTATCGCAACGGCGCGTTGTAACTTTTAGCTTAATAACTTTTTATCGGGCAAATAATCCTGTATTAGTTGTAGATTTATCGGTTACATAGCTAAATTTTTCAAACACATCACTCCATTTTGTTCTGTACAAATTTTAATATTGCTCAAAATACTGGCTAATTTCAAAACTTTTCTTATTATCATTTAGTAGGTATGTTATCTCAAGACGCTTAAAACTATCTTCAAACTTCTCATACCATAACATCAATCCTGCAACAAAAACAATATCAACGCCTGTTACATTGTTCCCAAAGAATTTTTTATTAAGATTATTATCAGTTAATTCTTCTAAAACCTTATTAAATTCTTTTACAGATAACATTCCATTCATAAACTATCAATTTCTTTGTGAAGAGACCGGCCTTTTGAGTAACTCTTTGCTAACGAGTTCAAGCTCATAATTAACGTTGACTTATACGGATATTCTTATTGCCTTATGCAATAAGCCCAGTGCGTAATTCATATTCATAATATGCAATATGGAGTTTTTGAAAAGCAAGAAGAACTAAAATAAATTTGAGCACTATAAGAACAAGTCTACATTATTAAGGAACAAGAATTTACTTTTCGGCTATATAATGTCTATCTCTTTCACTCTCTTTTTGACAGAAGATACCCCCCATAATACCTCTCATACCCCTCCGCTCCCGCAAACAACACCTGGATCGAATGCTCATAATTCAGCGCCTGCCCATCCCATATCTCTTTATCGTGACTTAGCAGATTTGCGTAATTAATTTCAACACTAGACTGATACTGCGCCGTTTTGACCGTTTGCAAACGTATCTGCGTCCGTTCTGTGGCGATATACGCGGCTAATTCGCGTGTATCAACATACGTCTGAGAGAGCTTGTTAAGCTCCGCTTCAATCTTATTCTGCTTGGCTTGCGTAACCGTGATATTTTGGTCTGCGGAATCGGGATGTGAATACATTGACTCAAGCGCCGTAAGAGCGTACACCGTTGACGCGCATAACTCTAACGTGTTCTGCAGAAGCTTTCGGTATTCGTGAGCCGCCGCAAACTATGAATCTATCTGGCGGGTACGTCGATTTGTCCATTGGCCTTAACTTTTGAACAAACTTCTTTTTCCAGCCGCATTTGCATGATGTTCTTTTGCTATCGCAATAGCGCGTTGTAATTTTTCGCTTAATAACTTTTTATCGGGTAGTTGCGTATAGTACTGCGCTACTCTGATATTATTATCATCAAGCATCAGGTATTCAATGTGTTCGGTATTGCCTTCCGAGCAAAGAATTAAACCTATGGGCGATTCTTCGCCTTCCATCCGTTCGTTTTTATTTAAATACCTTAAATACAGCAGCATCTGGCCTTCGTATTCAGGCTTAAATTTACCTAATTTCAAGTCAATGACCACTAAACGGCGCAGCCTTCTGTGATAGAATAATAAGTCTATAAAGTAATCTACAGCATCAACCGTAATTCGTTTTTGCCTGTCTAAAAAGGCGAAATCAGAACCCAATTCTTTTATAAATGACTGAATTTGAATTAAAATGGCGTCTTCCAAATCTTTTTCGCTATATACATCGGTCAATCCGAGCATGTCCAGAAAATAGTCACTGCGAAAAACAATATCGGGTATAAGCGCATTAGTATCTTTTATTTTTGCGAGCTCCTGTTTAATAACTTCTTCCGGCTTTTTGCTCAATGCTGTTAATTCATAAAGTTGGGAGTCTATTTTTTCATTCAAGGTGCGTGTATCCCAATGTTCCAACCGGCACATTTCCATATAGAACGACCGTTTCAATTCATCTTCTATAAACATTATGGAACGGAGATGCGTCCATGTCAATTGTGTACGCGCTGCGTATACAATTTGATCTTCTGAGAAAGTATACGCGGCGCGTATACAATGTAAGAGTTTTCTGTCGCTCCAGCCGCCGCCATATTTTCCGGTTAATTTTTTTGCAAGATTTTTAACGACTTGTTTTCCGTATTCAGCTCTTTTATTGTATAAAACATCCTCTTTGATACGTTTACCAATCTGCCAGTGCATTATACACGCTTCCGCATTCGCCGTTGCCGCCAATCGTTGACGTGTATTTTCTATAAGGGAACATACATCACTATAGAGCAGGCTTTCGGCCTGTTTATCCGGTAAATTCATATCTGCCTTTTTGATGCCTTTACTCATTACGCTTTATTGCCCCTAACGCTAATTCGATATGTTCTACTTTCAGCATAGAACACCTTTTCCATCTGTAAAATATGACCGTTCGTTTCGCTGATATAAAATTGAGACATACAATATATAAAATGGGGATTTTGAGAAGTAAGGGGAAGAGAAAAAGATATTTTTGGAAAGGAGGTAACGATTTTCCATATATACTTACCACTTTCACTCTATTTGTGACAGAATATACCCCCCATAATACCTCTCATACCCCTCAGCCGCCCCGCAACGGGGATTCAGGCGTGCGCGTTACACTTCCATTATCTCTTTCTCTTTAAGTGCAAGCTGCTCATCCACATTTTTGATAAACTTGTCAGTAGTCTTCTGTATCTCTTCAAGACCCTTCTTTTCCTGATCTTCAGTTACTTGCTTATCTTTTTGCGCTTTTTTAAGCTTTTCATTCGAGTCACGGCGCACGTTTCGTATAGCGACTTTACATTCTTCGCCGATTTTACCACAGTTCTTAAAAAGTTCCTTGCGGCGTTCCTCGGATAAAGGTGGAATCGGCAGACGAATCTGGTTGCCGTCGTTCTGGGGGTTTAGGCCAAGACCTGACGCCTGAATCGCTTTCTCTATCGCTTGGATCATGCTTTTTTCCCAAGGCTGAACAATAAGCATCCTTGCGTCGGGGACGGAGATATTTGCCACCTGATTGATAGGCGCGGGAGTACCGTAGTAGTCAACATTAATACCGTCAAGCAGAGCCGTAGTAGCGCGGCCTGTTCTTATTCTGACAAGATCCTTCTTAAGGTTTTCAATAGTTTTCTGCATCCGCTCATTTGTTTCTTTTTGGATATCTTCCATTGCGCCCATTTGTTAGCTCCTATCTTAATTTTTTTGATCGGATTTTAGTTTCCGTTAACGTCTTTTCTCTTTTAACTGGCAGCTGAAAACTTACTCACTCCCCTGTGTCTTAACAATAGTTCCTATCGGCTCACCCATAAGGCATTTGGCTAAGTTTCCCTCTTCAAGCAGCTTAAAAACGATAATCGGTATATTATGTTCCATGCAAAGAGAGAACGCGGCCGAATCCATTATCTTAAGTTTTTTTGCCAGCGCTTCGACATGTGTGATCTCACTGAAACGTTTTGCCTGAGGATTTTTAAAAGGATCGCTGTCATAGATGCCATCCACCTTGGTGGCCTTGAGGATAACCTGCCCGCCGGTCTCCGCGCATCTTAGAGCCGCCGCTGTATCAGTTGTAAAGAATGGGTTGCCTGTTCCGCCGCCGATGATTACCGCCGCGCCTGATTCCATAATCTCCGCCGCGCGTTCAGGCGTATAGAATTCTCCCGCTCTGTCAATATGTACGGCTGTGAGAACGTGGGCTCTTGCTCCGAATGATTTAAGATACTCGGCAAAAGCGATGGAGTTAATCACAGTCGCAAGCATTCCCATGGCATCTCCGGGGACACGGGATATCCCCTGCGCGGCGGCTCCGCGTATTATATTGCCGCCGCCTATTACAATTGCGGTTTTTATACCGTCTCTTATGACTTGCGCGACTTCAGCGGCAATTTTCTCGATGCTGGGCCGGTCAATGCCGCTGCCCTGACTTCCGGCGAGAGCCTCGCCGGAAAGTTTGAGCAGTATGCGCTTGTATTTATACTTTGACACAGTGTCTATCATCTTACTGCGCGCCGAGTTCAAGACGGATAAAACTTACAGGCTTGACGTTTGCGCCAAGAGTCTTACTTGTCTCGTTTATCCGGTCGCTCACGGTTTTTTCAGGATCACGGATGAATTTCTGATAAACTAAAGTAAACTCCTCATAGTATTTCTTCAGCTTACCTTCGACCATGTTCTGCCAGATTTTTTCCGGCTTTCCGGAGTTTTTCGCCTGGTCAAGATAAATCTCTTTCTCTTTTTCGATTACCTCCGAGGGGATACTTGACGGATCAACGGCAACCGGGGTTGCTGCGGCGATCTGCATCGCAAGATCTTTTCCAAGTTCTGCAAACTCAGGAGCTGAAAGCGCCGCCGCGCTGTCCGCGGCCATTTTAATGAGTACGCCAATCCTTCCGTTGCCATGCAAATAAGAGAAGATTTTCTCTTTTGACGGATCAGCGTCAAGTTTACAATAGCGGCGGAAAGAGATTTTTTCGCCGATTTTGCCGATAAGTTCAGTAACGCGCGCTTCTACGGTAATGGAACCGATAGACGCGTCTTTAAGCTGAAGCGCGGCGGCATAGTCCGCAGGTTTATTTGCAATAAGAATTTTACCAAGTTTGTCGATAAAATCAAGAAAGTCGTCGTTGCGCGCAACAAAGTCTGTCTCCGAGTTTACTTCATATGCTAACCCGGTAGCAGCGTCTGTAAGGATAGATACTTTACCCTCTTTTGCCGCTCTGTCAGCGCGTTTAGCGGCAGTGGCCTGACCTTGCTTGCGCAAATTCTCAAAAGCAAGCGTCATATCGCCGCCGGCTTCAATGAGAGCGGCTTTACAAATCATCATTCCTAAACCGGTTTTTTCACGCAATTCCTTTACTAATGCAGCAGAAATCTCCATCTCTTTACCCCTTTCCTATATTCTACACTCAAATTTTGTTAACTATTTATGTTGCTGATTTGCTGATTCAACGCGCTGGCATCCCAAACAAAAAAGTCCGGCGGATCTTTGGATCGCCGGACCATTTGTTGACTGGGATTACTCGTCGTCTTCTATGGATTTGGCGATTTTTTTGTGGACAACCCGGCGTTTAGCTTTATTTTCTCCGCTTTCATCTTTTGCCGCAGGAGTTTCTTCCTCTGCTTTTGCGTCCTCTTTCTTTTCCATCTCTTCGGCAGTGATAGTTGCGGCCGCGTTAGCCATAATCACATCGCTTATGGCGCGCGTAATAAGCTGTACGGATTTAATAGCGTCATCATTTCCCGGTATGGGGAAGTCTACCGTATCCGGATCGCAGTTCGTATCAACAATGGCGCCAATGGGGATGCCAAGACGCTTTCCTTCGGCAATTGCGATGTTTTCCTTTAAAGTGTCAACCACAAAGATAATTGACGGCAGACGGCGCATGTTACGGATTCCGGAAAGAATAGCGACAAGCTTCTCTTTCTTTTTGCCAAGAAGCATCCGTTCCTTTTTAGGAAGGGCTTCCATTGTGCCGTCGATTTCCATTTTCTCTATTTTATCAAGCTTAGCGATGCTCTGGCGTAAGGTCTTGAAGTTTGTTAGCATACCGCCAAGCCAGCGTTCCGTTACATAAGGCATCCCGCAGCGTGTAGCTTCTTCGCAAATGCAGTCACGCAGCTGTTTTTTTGTACCGACAAAGAGAACCTTGCCGCCCTTCTGAACTTCAGCCTTCACCTTTTCGATGAACTTATCAAGAGTGATAATTGTCTTGTTAAGGTCGATAATGTAAATGCCGTTTTTGGGGCAGAGAATAAAGCGCTTCATCTTTGGGTTCCAGCGCTTTGTCTGATGGCCGAAATGTGTTCCGGCATCCAAGAGTTCCTGAAGAGTCAAAGAAGACATACATACTCCTTACTGTAAATATGGGTTGTTACATCCGCAACGATCATCATGAAAAGACTACTTTTCCGGTTAGAAAAAGCACCCATCTCTCATTCTCGCTGTGTGTTTTATTAGAGAAAGCAGGGTGAATCCTGCCAGTATATTCGAATTTTGCGTATCTGTCACTACGGGCAGCCTTCGCCCGCTGCCCTGTTTCCCGCACACCTGTAAAGTACGCATATGTACACAAAAAATTCCGCGCGCATCATTAAAGCAAGAACGGCGGCAGAGCCGCCCGCAAAAAACTAACGCTTGGAGAACTGGTAACGTCTGCGCGCTCCGGCCAGACCGTACTTCTTACGTTCGACAACGCGGGAGTCACGGGTAAGCAGGCCGTTTTTACGGAGAAGCTTGCGGTTGTCTTCACTCATAAGAGCGAGTGCGCGGGAGATCCCAAGACGTACAGCGCCTGACTGTCCGCTAAGCCCGCCGCCTCTTACTCTTGCCACGATGTCAAAACTATCTGCGGCATTAAGCATTGTAAGGGGTTTTTCAACGTCCATGACTAAAACATCGCTTTTGAGGTACTCCACCAGCGGTTTACCATTAATTGTTCTCTGCCCTTTGCCTGGACGGATAATTACACAAGCAATCGCGTTCTTGCGCCTTCCGGTACCAAAGTATCTGTTTTCCAAAATATTACTCCCTTTAAATAAATAATAATGCAAAATGCAGAATGCAGAAATAAGTCAAAAACACAAAATAAACATCTCAAATATATTTTACTTTATTTCTGCATTCTGCATTATTATTTCTGCATTGTTAGTTTCAACTCTTTGGGCTGCTGCGCTTCATGCGGATGCGTGGTTCCGGAATACACATGTAACTTTTTCATTATGGCTCTTCCGCGTGCGTTTTTAGAAACCATTCCCTTAACCGCGTGAATAACGACCTGCGTAGAATCAACTTTCATCTGCTCCTTAAACGGTCTCTGCTTGTCACCGCCAGGGTAACGGGAGTGGCGAAAGTATGTTTTGGTCTCAGGCTTAATACCGCTGAGCTTCACCTTGTCGGCGTTAACAATGATGAGATAATCGCCGTGATCCTGATTGGGAGAGTATGCTGGTTTACCTTTTCCAATAAGCACACGCGCCGCTTTGCTCGCAAGCCTTCCCAAAGTAAGCTCGGAAGCATCTACTACATACCAGTCGCGCTTTATCGACTCAGCACTGACAACTACGGTTTTCATGTTATTCCCTTTTTTAAACTGTGATAGGCAGTGTGCCGTGAGACATACCGTCTCCCAGTTTTCTATTATAAAAAAATCAATTTCTCAAATATATAATAGACACCCTGTCGCAGTCAAATATTTTTTGTGATAATTGAGGTTTTTTTTATGACCGAATTGCGTACGGTGAGAAAAGAGCTGCTCATGGAAAAAAATCGTGTAAGAGCAAGCAGTTATCCGGCCAGTTTTTCCATGTGCCTGATGCATTATCAATTTAAACATAGTAAATATAAAGGCAACCCATAGGACTCTATGTTTTGTCAATGATAAGGCGTTTTTGATAGGCGCAATATTAGTGTCTTATATTATATTGTATATTGTATCAACAAAAAATGCGGAATTTAGTTCAATGCAGCCCCCAAGCCTCTTGGAGAGTTTTCATGGAATCCTTAAAAGATTTTTTCGCCCCTGTTACCACGGCCGCGCTTATCGGGTTAATTTTTGCGGTTATCGCGGCATGGCTGTTTTTTAAGAATTTGAGAATGCCTGCTGATTTTGTTCAAAGAGAGAGGGCGCGCGACGAGCTGCGCTTACGGCTCATGGAAGAGAAGAAATTATCCTACCTCACAGCTGCGCAGCGGCCGGCTGAAGATGACAAGGCGGAGTCTCCTGAGCAGGCAAATTAAGAAACTAAAGCGAAGACAGAGCCGCGGAAGTAGAGCCTGTTAAACGCTTGAAAACCGTTCTCAAACCTTTTGATGAAGATGTAACTTCAAATTATACGTGCAAAATTCCCCTGCAGCTCCAGAAGCCTGTCCAGTTGTTTTAACGTAAAGTCCTGGAATTCCGGATTCATCTCGCTGAAAAAGCGAATCACCACTCTAAGCTTTTCGCTGCTGCTTGTATCATACATATCACCCACACCTGTTCTGAGCCAATATTCCGATATCCCATAGACCGAATAAATCACCTTCACCGTTTTTTCCGTTATGGCTTTCTTCCCGCTTTCAATTCCGGTGAAATGTCCCTGTACTATCCCGATTTTTTTACCGAATTCGGTTTGCGTCAATCCAAGACATTTTCTTAATTTTTTGATGCGTTCATTGATAGACATAGTTTCTCCTTATATAATGAAAGGTATTTATAAATATAGATTTCAAAAAACAATAAACGGTATTTGTGTCAATCCTTAAATATTCAAAAAATATTTAAAATAAATAACAGTTAGCTTTTAAAATAATTATTTAATTCTTACAAAGTATATAAAAATTGTAAAAATCCGCTAAATAGTGTTTTTTAACCGGTAGCTCTCGGTTTTATGCTGCATAAAAACAGAATATCCTTACTGCACACAATTTTTTCATGCGACAGTATACAGGTACGCTCCACCACATTCTTCAGTTCTCTGACATTGCCCGGCCATGTGTACGCTTTAAGCATGTCCATAGCGCTTTCGTCAAATTGTTTCTGGTATCCCAGCCGCTCAACGAAATGGTTTACTAAAAGAGGTATGTCATCGGCATGCTTCGTTAAAGGAGGAACCGGCACTGGTAGAACGTTAAGGCGGTAAAACAGATCTTCCCTGAATTTTTTCTCCATCACTAACTTTTCAAGCGGTTGATTTGTAGCGCAGATAATGCGTACATTAAGATGAATATCTTTAGTTGCGCCCACACGTCTGATATCGCCGGATTCCAGAAATCGCAGAAGTTTTGCCTGAAGATGAAAGGGTATCTCACCGATTTCGTCCAAAAAGAGCGTACCGCCGTCCGCTATCTCGGCAAGTCCGGGTTTTTGTATTTTAGCGTCTGTAAAAGCACCCTTTTCATATCCGAAAAGTTCACTTTCCAAAAGCGCTTCCGAAAGTGAAGCGCAGTTTACAGGAACGAATGGCTTTTCCGCCCTGGGACTTTGACTGTGTATAGACCGCGCGACTACCTCTTTTCCGCTGCCGCTGCCGCCTAAAATAAGAATATTGGAATTCGTAGGGGCTATTTTGGCAAGTGTATTACGAAGGTCTGACATCGTTTTGCTTTTGCCTATCAGTGTAATGCCTGTTCCGTTTTTATTCAGGTTGTTTTTGAGCGTTTTTTGTCGCCGGTGCTCTATGGCGCGTTTAGTATAAATGAGAAGTTCGCGCATGGAATAGGGACGGCGTATATATCCGAATGCGCCGAGCCTCATACACTCAAGCGCATTATTAATCATAATGTTGTCGGTGAGAACTATTACTTCCGGCATTGTCTGTTTCTGCCTGATAAGATCAAGAGTATCTATAGCGTTCATTTTGGGTATGGAAATATCGAGAAGCACAACATCGTAATTATTTTTGTTAAACTTCTCAAAAGCCGATTCTCTGTCACTGGCATCTGTAACAGTATAGCCTTCGATGGAAAGCACGCTGTTAAGAAACGACCTGAATGTAGCGTCATCATTAACTAACAGTACCTCTCCCTTTCCCATTATGCTCATCCTCCCCACATGTTAAAATAATGATACACACTCGCGGACATCCGCGCATGGTGTTGCGCATGTGTAAACTAATCCCTTCTATCGTTCTCAGTTATTCTCACATCCCTTCTTATTTGAGGATGAAGAAAGCGCAAGGCGGAAACCTATGGTCGCGTACGGGACAGTGGGGAGAAAAAAGTAACGGGAGGAAAGTCGGCAATGCGTCTTATGATTGGCCCAACTGCCGCCTCGAATAATACCCAGTGTACCGGATGGCGCTCCTGTAGGATTTATTTGTGGAGATGGATTATAATTCCCGGACCAATCACTGACCCATTCGAAAACATTACCGCTCATATCGTATATTCCCAACTCATTGGGCTTTTTGGAACCTACGGGATGAGTGCTGCTTTTGTTACATCCTAAAAGTTCATTATACTGTTCTGGATAAGACATAGTATACTCATATGTCCATTTGTCTCCATTCAGATTACCAACCCCTGAATTTACGTTATACCACGCAACATCATCTATATTATCGTTTCCTGCATACTTATATTTCTTACTTTTTATTCCGCCTCTGGCCGCGTACTCCCATTCAGCTTCTGTCAGCAGACGGTATATTTTTCCTGTCATTGAGTTTAGCTTTGATATAAACTCCTGTATATTGTCCCAAGTCACAAAATACATCGGATTATCATCGCCTACACCTCTTAAAAGCACTTCGGGAGCAACCTTATCCCGATGTGCTGTGATATTGATTCCCATTACTTTTTGCCACTCTTTTTGAGTTATGAGATATTTACCTATGTAAAAATCATCGACAGTTACACTATGCGCAGGTTTTTCATTATCAATACTATAACCCTCAGCCTGCTCATCATCACCGGCGCCCATTACAAATGTTCCGCCTTCTACGAATACCATTTTTATATTAACATTATCCCCCTGATCATTACCGGAACCTTTGCTGCTGTTCCCACTGCTGCAAACACTGCAGGATTTGGCGTTATCATTTAATTCTTTACTGCAAGTTGGGCAAATCGACATAAGAAAACTCCTTGTAGATAATGTAATGTGTGAATTGCTCTTTAACGGAAAAAGTAAGCACTACTGGACTTTTGACTGCTGATGTTCCATAGCTTTACCAACACAGCTTATAAACTTTTTTAAGGGATAAGGCCTGCACATATAATCAAACGCACCAAGTTTTATACATTCCAGTGCGTTTTCGATCATAGTGTTATCAGTGAAAACTATCACTTCTGACAATATCTGACTCTGTTTTAAAAAATTCATAGTATCAACGCAATCCATTTTTGGCATACCGGTATCAAGAAGTATAACATGATGATAATCTTCCCTGAGTGCCTTGAAAAACCGCTCTGTGTCACCAACATCAGTAACAGAATAGCCTGCCATTGAAAGCTCCGCGGTAAGAAACGACCTGAATGTAGCGTTATTTTCAACTAGTAATAGCTTCCCTTTACTCATTATAACCACCTTCCTTCACAGCCAATAGTGAGTGTTAAAAAACTTGAACAGTTCATATTTTTCTTAAGAATATGAATTCTGTTGTTTAAGATTAAGGATGATGTGCGTTTTGATGGTAGTGATTGATATTAGTAAAATAACTTTATTACGTAGAACTGTCAATATATTTATTTATGTCTACGAATTGAGCGGCTGATGTAATGTCATCAGGCTGAAAATAGCTCATTAAATTCAGTAATACTTTTCGGCCGTTGAGCCTCGCAATGACCGATATTCACACGGGTGAACTGTATGTGGAATAAAAATTCTACAGATGTCGGAGAGAATATTAAAGAGATCGAATTCAAGCTCTTTGAATTTGACAGCAACAACGCAAGAGGGCTCATCCATCAAAGAGCAGCTACGCTATACACGCGTTACTGACATTGTTGTCGGCGGGGCTGATTTTCTATTTACCGCGGCAAACTATCTCTACTGGAAACGCAGCGAGTTTGCGCGCTATCTCTTCGAGTTTAGAGGCTGGCGCGGCAGCAAGCTTAGAGCATGTTCCGGGACGATCAAGACTGTTTAGCTGAACTTTAGCAGGATTTATATCTGTCAATGCCTCTTTAAAAAGAGCTGTCTCTTTGTCTGTATCATTTATTCCGGGAGCGATGAAAATCTCAAGCCATATTTCGCCGTTAAACTCTTTCGACAACGCTATAAGACCTTCGATGATGCCTGCGCAGGTCAACGACTTTTCCGGCTTGTTTATTTCGTGAAAAATGTCGTCTGAAACAGCGTCAAGCGATGGAACAATAAGATCGCAGGGCAGGATATCAGCCCGAAGTTTCGGGTCTGACAAAAGTGTGCTGTTTGTCAGAATAGCAAGTTTTCTGTTGGGATAATTGTTTTTAAGATGTTTAATAATGCCGCCAAGTCCGCTGTGCAGTGCGGGTTCTCCGCTTCCACCGAATGTTATATAATCCAAAGCCGGATTGGTTGAGAGATAGTCGTCAAGTTCGGCGATAATGGAGTTTGTTGGAATATATTCCTTACGCTGCGTAGTTAAAACGGTTGTAGCGCCGCATTCGCAGTATATGCAGTCAAGCGAACAGGTTTTAAACGGCACCATATCAACACCCAGCGAAACTCCGAGCCTTCGTGAGCGTACAGGGCCGAACAGGCGCTTGTAATCTTTGCTGTCAGGTCTTTTGTTGTTTAGTACTGTTGCCATAATCACTGTAAAATACGTGTAAGCGGTGAAGATCGTCAAATGCTTTTGAAATTTTTTTAGTCCTTAAAAATAGAAATCAATGCAAATCGTAATTTACCAATATTACTTGTGTTCATGATTTATTTTATAACTTTCAATAAAGGGCTATCAACTTGCGGTCAGACCACTCCTTTCACAGATTAGAACTGCTTTTGGGATCTGAGTGTTTTAAAAAGCTTGCTTCTATAAAAGTCATAGTTTTTGGTGTTGGCGGTGTAGGCAGCTGGTGTGTTGAAGCGCTGGTACGCTCAGGGATACATAAGTTGACGATTGTTGATTCCGACTTTGTATGTGTAACAAACATCAATCGCCAGCTGCAGGCAACGGCCGTTTCTGTTGGAAAAGTAAAAGTGGATGAGCTTGCCCGCAGGCTGCGTGAAATAAATCCGGACGTAGAAGTATGTACTTTGCAAAGAAGATATAACCGGGATACCGCGGCGGAATTTGATTTGGCGGATTACGATTATGTCATAGACGCCATAGACAGTCTTTCAAGTAAAGTTGAACTTATAATAAACGCGGCTGCCGCGGGCGCAACTCTCTACAGCGCGCTTGGAGCTGCCGGAAAGCTTGACCCCGCGCGAATTCGCGTAAGTTCTATTTGGGATTCAAATAAATGCCGCTTGGGAAGATTTGTGCGTAAGAGGCTCAGGCGGCGCGGATTCAAAGATGATTTTATTTGCGTATGGAGCGACGAACCGTTTTTTTCAATCAACAAAAAAGAATTTGACGCGGTAAGTATTGATGAAGAAGATGAATCGCGGACAAATGATATTAGCGTTGGCAGTAAACAGATAAATGGGTCTATTGTTCATCTGACAGGTATATTCGGTTTTATGCTTTCGGGGCTTGTAATTCAGGATATGGAGAAAAAGTTTGGTATCCGTTATGTAAAATCAGATGTCAATTACGAACAAACCTGTGTTTTGCCTCAGTCTTTATCATAATGAATATAAAAAACTTATGATTCATAATATCGAACGGGAACGTTTAAATCTGAAAACCGCTATTCACAAAGGTGAATTCTGGAAACCGTGTCCCGGAACATCTAAGGACTATCTTTGTTGCGGCTATCAAATACTCACGCCTCTTACAGGGTGTGGGATGTACTGCAGTTACTGCATACTTCAGGTATATTTTGATCACCAGCACCAGACCTGTTATGAGAATTTTGATGATCTTGAACGAGAAGTTCACCATAAGATGGAAGAACGCATAAGCGCCGTTGTGCGGTTTGGCACAGGTGAGTTTGGTGATTCTCTATATCAGGAGGATAAACTTGGGTTGTCGAGGAAAGTTGCTGATGTTCTTGATAGATACAACAATGTTCTTGTTGAGTTCAAAACAAAAAGTGTAAATATTTCGACACTCAGACAGATAAAAAATCCGGTTAAAGCGGTTATAGGTTTTTCATTGAATACGTTTACAATGGCCGCACTGCTTGAAAGAGGCACCGCTCCTGTTTTGGAGAGGTTAAAGGCGGCGCGCCGTTGTGAGGAGATGGGGTTTAGTGTCGCGTTTCATTTTGACCCAATGGTTTGGTATGATGGGTGGGAAGGAGAGTACAGGCAAATAGTCTCGATGATTTATGATCACATTAAGGATGCGAAAAGTATCGCATGGTGCAGTATGGGCGGTTTTAGAACTATGCCTTCTCTCAAAAATGAGTTACGAAACCGGTCAATACATTTACCGCTGTTTGCGGGAGAGATGATACTCGGCGCGGATGGAAAATTGCGCTATCCCAGACCGCTGCGGGTTAGTTTTTATAAAGCGATGGATGAAGAATTTAGGAAAAATCAGCCCGACGCTCCTCTTTACATATGTATGGAGAGTCAGGAGGTTTGGGAAGCTTGCGGAATGTACGGCCGGATACCGTACGGACTTACACACTTTCTTGATGAGCGGGCAAAAACTATATTATCATGCGTATAACTTAACTTATATCAATTAGACAGGGAAAACATATGCTCATTAAAAATCTGGAATTGAAAAATGCTCCGCGAGTAGTCGGTATCATTGATCGTATTATTCCGCAAGATTATCTTGAAGGTCTTGCGCATTATGGTGTTGACATGTATGAGATACGTGTCGATTTATTCACCAAGCCGGTGGATAAAATTTTTGAGTATATTGAACATATCACCGATGAAGTGGCGACGCCGTTTATCGGCACTATAAGAGAAAACGATTTAAACCGCAGCAGCAGCGTAGAGCAGTTCAGCGCGTTAGTACCGTTTGTTGATTGCGTCGATATTGAGCTTGGCGCGTCCGGGTGGCGTAAAATGACGGACGCGGCAAAAGAGGGCGGGTCTGTAATTATTGTGTCAAAACATGACTACAGAAAAACACCCGATAAAAAAGGTCTTAGTGATATTGTAAAACGCTGTGTTGATCAAGGCGCCGATATTGTAAAAATTGCGGTTACGGCGGCGGATATATCTGATGTAACTCATTTACTTAGGTTTACCGAAGAGTGTGAAGTTCCTCTTGTCACTATTGCAATGGGAGATATCGGCCGGGTAAGCAGAGTGATAGCTCCGCTTTTCGGTTCGCTTTTTACTTATGGATATTTAAGAAAGCCTCTTGCACCTGGACAATTGTCTGCTGAAAAGCTTGCTAAAGAACTAAACTATTACTTTCCGAACCGTAGATCCGGAGATTCTTTGAACCTGGAGGGGCTGAAGTAATCAACAACCGGTATCATATCCCAGTTGTCAAAGCTGAAACCTATTGAAAGACAGTATCTATGTCCTCCAAGGGTAACCTTGCGTTTGTCTGCGAAGGTTTCGGCTTTGGTTTTGTCCGCGCCGTAGTCCCAGCGGAATTTGAGGGCGAGGGGGTAAGAGTTAAAAGAGAGCGCTTCAAGTCTGAGTTCAGCTCCGTAGCCGAACAGCCAGTCTGATCTGTCAAAATTAAATACGTCTGTTGGCTTATCCCAGCCGCCGCCCGCGCTAAAATTGAGTGCGCCGTATAAACGGTCAAGATAAAGAAAACTTAGTTTCCGGTCAATAGATCTTGGCCACAATGGAAAACGATATGAGAATTCTCCCAAAAGAACCGCCTTGCCTGTAACAAGTACCGTATCTTGTTTTATTACAGAGGTGTCGTTATATTCGATTTTTGTTATCTCATTTTTATAGAAAAAAGTGTAACCTGGAACTTGAGCTATCGGCAGATAAAAAGAGGGAATTTCCTGATCGCCGATTGCCTTAACATAAGAGCCGCCGAATGTAAGGTGCAGATCATGCTTAGGGTAGAGCGGAGAGTTCATTCCAAGTAAAACGCGTCCGTCTAATTGATGAAAGAGATAGGTATCATAGTGTTCCTTTATACCGCTTGATTCAAAAGAAAAACTGTTTTCCTCTTTTAAAGAGTATTGGTGCCATAAACTGTACTGCAGCTTTCCGGCAAGACCGGTGGGAGAGATATTTGAACGGGAATTCACCGCTTGATTGGCGAAGTGGACAAGAGCGCCTGCTCTGTATCCTTTGCCCAGATTATAGGAAAATACCCCCTCACCGTACGCTTCTTCTAAATCAAGCGCGACATCGTAGCTGTTAAGGCCTGTGAAAAGCTGAAGCTGCAGACCTGCTCCAATGGGGTGTGTGGCTCCAATCAATACGTTCGATAACTGTATTCTGTAAGGCAGCACCATTGTTGTGTCTTCTGATTCTTCATAGAACCAGTCTTCACCGGCAATACCCCGTACCATGACTTCGCCCTCAAGTTTCACCGGTAACATTCTGGATGTGGCAAAGATACCGGCATCATAACTTGCGGCCGGACTTATCAGCCCTTTGTCAAGGTTTATAAACTCAGTGATCCGGCTGATGTCTACTAAAAAGAAAGCGCCAAATTCATTGCCTACGTCAGCCCACGCGAGGGGATCCATAAAATTGAGTACAACGCCCGCTTTTAACTGACCCACGCCTCTGGTCTCGTCATTATCATGTGTCATAGGCTGTTCAGCTAAAATTGTAGGAACAGCGAGGAATTGCTTAGGAAAGCGGGAATAATCGGAACGGTTTGACAATGGAACAGAGTACTCCTGCGGCAGATTTGCGCTTCTGAGTAACCCCGCCTCATCTGTTATGGTTTGCGTTTGCAATGTTTTTATTGTGTCAAGCAGATAGATTCCATAACCATCCTTATCATATCCGGAGTAAACGAGTTTTTTCCCGTCAGGAGAGAGTGCCGGATGAAAAGCTCCTCCTGAAACGTTTGTAACGCGCTCTAACTTTCCTGCAGCAAATACATATCTGAAAATATTAAATATTCCAGTGCGGTCTGAGGAGAAATAGAGCGCCGAACCATCACTATTAAAATAAGGGTTGCGCTGATCGTGTTCGGTTTCGCAGATTATTGAAAATGTTTTTTTATGGATATCGTAGACCCCGATTCTACGGTTCTCACCGTCAATATAGTCAACGGCTATCAGCTTGCCGTCAGGAGACCAGTCGAGTGAGAATATAGTACTGAAACTTACACTGTCGGAGCCTTGCGGCAGGGAGGCGCTTTTAAAAAAGTTATCTTCTGAACTTACAGCCGGATAAACAATTCGCGTATCTTTTCCGGCAGTGTCTGTTATCGCTAAAAAGAAACGGTCAAATTTTCGCACCGCGCAGGCAAGCTGGTCGCCTTTTGGGGAGAAGGCAGCCGCAAAAACGCTTTTTTGAACGGTTACCTGTTTTTCAGTTTTTTTACCGAATATTTTTCTGCCGCCTTTTTCAGGAGGAAGTGTGTCAATAAAAAGGTCGAAAGTTCTCTGACCGCCTCGTTTTGGATCTTGGATGGATTTGGATGATTTTCTGCTTACATAAGCAATTTTACCGCTTGGGGCGTGAATATCATAGTTGCTGCTTACCGGCATTTCAAACTTTATTTTTTTAGCGTTATCTTTTATTGTATCGGACAAAGTGTAAGAAAAAAGGCTTCGGAAGGAGTAGTCGTTTGTACTGTTTGATACAAAGAAAATTTTGCCGCCATCCGTAGAAAAACGCGGATACCCGTTGTCGTAGCCGTCAATACTTATCTTGCGTCCGAAAGTTTGCTCTCCGATTGCCGAAATTTGAGCTTTGTATTTGCGGCTTAAGTGCTGCCGCCAGTCCGAGTAAAGTTGACGGCCGGAGATGCCGAGCACCGATTTTATTGCACTGTCAAAAGAGAGCCGGTCTACCCGCTTGCTTTCCCGTAAGAGGGATGCCACTTTTTCGTAGCCGTAAGTTTCGGAGATATACGCGACTAATGAAAAACCGTGGTTATAAGTTTTTTCAAAGTCATCGCCTCTGCCGGTAAATACCTGCATGTGGGGCCACGAGAGGGTTTTACCGCTAAGCGTCAGCGTGCGCATTATCATATCGCGATGGGTATCCCATTTGTCCGCTCCGCGGCGGCTGCTTTCGTATTGAGCGATTCCCTCTAAAAACCACATCGGCATTATATCTGTCGGGAAAACGTGCAGTCCCTCAAAGCGCACTCCGCTGTTTGGATGTGTAAAATAACCAAACTGTAAATGCGGGACGCTGGGCGGAAATTTAAAACCTGTAGCGATCGAAACTACGTGAGCGTATTCATGGGTTAGCACATCGTCAAACCAGTCGCTGCTTCCTCGCAAATTATATTCGTAATCATGTACGCCAAGGTATATGAAATTAAAGTTCGGATACGCGAACGCGTCCGGTATTTCGCTTTCGTATAGTACAACATCGGTTTTTTGAGGTAATTTTATATGGTAAGTTTCAGCGAAAATCTCATGCAGCTGCTCTAACTTGTTCGCAACACGCGGTACTAAATGGTCAAGCCCCCTGTGGTAGTGAATTCTGAAATTAGAGGATTCCACAGTATAATGCTTCTGGCCGTATGCGTTATGTTTTTTGCTGGCCCAGGCGGTATATGGTACGGCTGCGATAAGAAATAATATTAGTAAAACATTTTTAAATTTCATGTTACAGTCCACCGCAAACCACCCCAACCTCATGGAACGGCTTGTGGCTGTTCCGCATTGTAAAATGGGTACAATAAAGCGGGCGGCCGTAAGGATCGCCCCGCCGGAATGTTTGAATTTTACCTGATATACTGCCAATACGGTATGGTACGCGTATATGCATGATCGCAATCAAAAAAATCATTTTACAACGGCCATTTTCCACATTCTTGAATATTTTTTGCCGTCCACATGCGCTTCCATACGGCATCTGTAAATACCTGGGCCATACTTTTTGAGGTTAACTTTAAATTCGTTCCAATCCGGAAAACTGCCGCTCAGTCCGGTGAAAGTATCCATGCGGTATCCGGTTATGGTGTATATATCGAGCCTTACATTTTTTGCAGGGGCGCGAAAACGGTATTTAAATGTTGTATGCGATTCCCCTGAAGTTGGATTGGGATAATTCCAGAACTCGAGCGGATCTTTTATATTCGTAATATCTTCCGGCTTGGTGAGCGGCCCGCCGTAGGCAAAGGAGCGGCCCGCGTCAAAGCCGTTTTGAGGCCAGTAGAGCGAGTTGGAAAGAATGCCTGTCAACTGCCATCTGTATATCATACCGTCGCTTGCGACAGCGAAGAGATCGGGGACGCCGGTTTGGGAGCTTTGGTAAATAACCGGAGAAGTGGTTATGGGAGCCCCTGCCGAAAGCGGCCAGCGGGACTGCGGAACTGCCCAGGAACCGATTTGCTCCACAGGACGCTTCGCATCGCTGCTAAGCGCGTCAACAAATCCTCCCGGCAATACATACGGATAAATAAGAGAGTCGCCAAGGGTTAAAATTGTGTCGATAGTTGATGCCGAAATATCCCATAGGCTGTCAAGAGTGCCGTTATCCCTTTTAAAAGTTATCACACCGCGTTCTTTGTCGGCAGTTACTATCTTCGTAATTGTGAATGTAGCATTTTCGCCGGTGGGGGAGGAGAAGAGCACAAGCGGATCACTATTTCCGTGGGATACAATTACAGGCGAGCTGGTAACGCTGCCGCGCTGATACCAGTATCTGTTGTCAAGATACGCCGGCCATCTGCTCAGAAGCGCTCCCCTGCGGTTAAGAGCGTAGATGCCATTTGTTCCGCTGACCACAATATCAAGGCTGCCGTCGCGGTTAATGTCGGCAACAGCGGGGGCGGAGAAATTTTTAGGATACCAGCTGCGGCCTTTGCGGTTTTGCGGGTCAATATGATATTCATTGGCCCAGTCATTGGGTTTTTCATTCCACCCTGGGGCCAGGCTTATGTTGTCTTTTGAGTCTCTTGTGTAAACCCACAATCCCTGTCTGCTGTCTGATACGATAATTTCGCTTTTGCCATCGCCGTCAAGATCGCCGGTAACTATTGTATATGGTTTCTTACCGTTGCGTACTTTTATGAAGGACGTTTTTTTATCACTTATAATATATAAATCACCATTTTCCTGTACGGCGGCGAATACCGCGGCAGGGTTGTCTTTATCCTGCAGAAGCGCGACAGCGCAGACCGGAGATTTGTTGGAAAGCTTTACCGTATCCGTAATATTATCACCTAAACCTTTAATTATACGGCCGTCAGCCAATCCAAGCGCCCAGTTCTCTTCACCAATGCCGCAGATATAGCTTGAGGGAGCTGCCGGCAGGGGAACAACTTTTTTATCGCTCAGATCTGCAAAATTGTAAATGTGCAGTCCGGATTTTTTTGAGGGGATGAATATCCTGTTTCCAATCGCTGTCGGGAAAGTGAACGCTGCGTCAATACTGTCAAGATAAATTACAGTATCATTGTAAGCAATTTTACCCTCATAGTCTGCAAAATTGACAACCGCTTTGCGGTTTCCGTAAGATTCCTGTTTACTGCCGTCAACGGAAAAGAGATAAAATCTCCCTGATTCGCTCAAAAGCGCAAATACAGTATCCTTTGCTGACGGAGAAACGTTTATTGCGGTTACAAGCGGATCAAAAAAGTTTTCAGGCGCGGCCCGGCGCGGCCACCCTTGCTTAAGGTAGTCGTATTTTATATCAATTTTGAATATGCTGTCGGAGTAGTTGATGATGGTATCGTTTTGAAAACTCAGCGTGCGTTCTTCCCGCGGGGAAACGCTCCTTAAACCGGTTGTGATAGTAAGGTATGTATGTCCGCCGTCATTTGAGCGTGTTGATGGTCTGGTGTAAGGCCCCATACTGTTAATAGTTTTGCTTTTTTTATTGCCACTGACCGTAGTATGCGGAAAAACATGGTTAGCGCCGCCGTAGTCAAACGCCGCCTGGTAAAACATGTCTGTGTACTCGACACCTAAAACGTTAACCCCGTCAGCTTCCACAAGACGTACCCCGCGGTATGAGGAATCTGCGTTGACAAAATTGTGCGCGAGACGCTGTCTGATTACTCTCTCGTCAACATGCCAGACCAGCGCCCCTGAAGCCGGAAGGCTTATATCGTTGTTCCTTGCTTCTGTGATAACGCTGTTTGATGAACTCTTGACATTTTTGCTTAAGCTCACATTGAACGGGTAAGCTTTTATTATCCTTTGTGAGTTGCCGGTGTATTCAAATAATGATTTATCCGAAGAAAGATTGCGCTGCCGGTTCTCAATAAGGTAGTATTCATTGTTGTTAATCGGTACGAGAAAGATTGTTGTGTCATTATCTTTTTGTAAATCAAGCGCGGCGCAGAGAGCCTTTACATTATACGAACTTCCGGCGCTGATCACACGCGGCGTATCCCATCCCATAAACGCTCTCACCCATGCGCTGGGGTATGGAGGGATAAACCCCTGCCCTGCAGAATAACCCGCAAAATCCATAATACAGAAAGCGCCTATGGCCGTAGTGCCGCTTGATGTAGAGAAAAGATCGGGGATACCGAGCTGGCGCGCCATCTGATTGACAAGAATACCCTGTATACCCCAGTTCAGCCCATCCTGATTTGATGTTTCGCTGCACATCATCACTTCGTCAATAACAATCGGGCCGTCTCTGCCCATTACAGTAACTCCAGATGTGTCAAGCTCCAGAGTGTCTTTAAAATATTTGAAGTACTCCTGATTGATAAATGCGTCAATCATGTCCGAGGGGGTATTTGCTGCTTCCTCCATCCCGCCGTCAGTCAAGTAAGAGGCGCCTGCGTGAAGTATAAGGATAACTGCTTTTTTGCCGGTTTTCGCGTCTCTTAAAATCCCGTCTTTGTCCTGATACAGGTTTTGAAAGGGGGAGTCTAAGGACTTATTAGAAGCGGTTAAAAGCGCATCTCTTACAAATGTAATCAGCCCTTTGGTTTTTCTGTCCCAGTACTCATCGGATTTTTCCTCTTTCTTCTTCCAGCCCGGTGAGTAAGAAGTCATGTTATGTGGAACCTGGTAACCGGAGCCTGCGTCAATGTCTTTAGACGAAGCGCTTGGGTATATGGAAAAATCAAGCGTCAGTTTGCCGCGTGACACTTTGCTGTAATAGTTTTTCAGAGCGGTGAGCTGATTTTCGAAGTAGTAATAGTTATGAGGCAGGGCGTCAAATTTATAAGTGCCGTCGATGTAGAACTTTTGTTCATTTCTGGAATTATAACCATAAAGCATCCCAAAGCGGCCGTTTCCTGTTGTAAGTGAGGAGGAGTCGTTGCGTTGGAACTCCACACGTATTGCTACTATCATCAAACTGTCGTTGCCATGTTTTGGAAAATTGACAGACCATTGGTGATTAACTGCGGTCTCTACCAGATTTTTTGTGGACGCGCTCTTTAAAAGCAGATTCCGTGAGTTTAATGATCCTGTCCGGGCGTCGGCAAAAAGATTACAGGATATTACCGTAAATGCAAATAAATAAAAAGTCCGCTTTGTCATTGGCTGCAAGCTTTCCGCCTCAATAATAAAATACGGGCGGACACAGTCCGCCCCAACTTTTGAACTCCAACTGGTATATCACACACACAGTCATGATCACAAATTAAACAAAAAAGAAAGTCTCCACTGACCATCTCTTGCTCCGTTTGCGCCATCCTTATCTTTATTAAAGACACGTATAAACTTGCCCATAAAATCTTCCGGTGCGTAAATATAGGAGAAATCGAAATTGATATTGGCGTACTTGACTCCAAGTCCGAGTGAGAGCTCAAAGCGCTCTCCCAGATAGTCAAACAGAAAGCCGCTGCGCAGAGCCATAAAATCGGCGTACATGTACTCCATGCCTACGCCTATGTTTATCTCCTGTATCTCTTTTTTGAAGCTTTCGCTTGTGTCATTGAGAAGATCTGTCCACAGCGCTTTCCAAAAAGGATCGGGTCCCTTGTCGTAGTAGTTTTTTACGACTTCTCTGTGGGCGTCCATTGTAAAGGTCAGTTCGTGGAAAGGGGTCTGAACCGCTCTATAAGCCGTACCGAGCCTGAGCGTAAATGGGATAGGGTCAGCCTCTTCGGGAGTCATGTAATAAATTTTTGGACCCATATTCTGAAGCATAAAACCAAGGTCGAGTTTGTTAATCAGAAAGTCTCTTTTCAAAACTCCTACGTCAATCGCGAATGTATGACCGGTTCCGCCTACTGAGGGGAGAAGCGCGCTGTATATATATTTGGCGCTGAGTCCAAGCGACAATTTTTCCCTTATCGGAAGTCCGTATGAGATACCGAATACGCCTTCCCAAGATCTTGACTCCCCAAGATAGCTTTCAATCTCATCATAGAGCTCATGATTTCCCATGTTGGTGAAGTTAAAAGAGAACCCGAACGTTCCCCACTCTTCGGTTGGTATGACTATAGCCGGATACGCGTGCCACAGCTCGGTCATCTTGAAGACCGGCAGAAGCTGTTCGTAGAACAGGAGTACCTGCATTTCCGCGTGATCATATTGGTGAAGGCTGCCGTCAGTGGCTATCCACATATCTTTGCCGCACGCTGATATGGCGCGCGCGTTATCATTCTTAAGCGCGTTTTTGGAGTGATATGTCTTCCACTCCGGTTTGTTAACAGTTTTGCCCTCATTGTCCACTACATTTTTGCCGCTCTTGTAGGTGATGACGCCTTTATTGGAGCCTATCCATATAGTGCCGTTTGCCTGTTCGGCAAAAGAGAAGACGGTTGATCCGGGAAATCTGTAGCGTTTCCAGTTCCTTGCGCCTGAATATATAGTCACGCCGTTATCGCCTCCTATCCATATCTGGTCTTTGGAGTCTGCAAAGAGCGCGCTGACTTTTAGAGACAACAGTCCGGAGCTTGTGTCAAAAGCAGTAATCTCCGCGCTGCTTTTTCTTGCAAGTCCCCGCGGCGTACCGATATAGAGCTGCCCTTTTTGGGTGTAAGCTACGGAAGTTATATAAGAATCCGGCAAGCCGTCTTTTTTGGTAAGGCTGCTCCATTCCATGCCTTCCATTAACGCAAGTCCCGCTTCGGTTCCTACCGCCACATCACTGTTTGCGGATATGCTGAGGCTCGTGATTCTGTTGGAAGGAAGATTCCCTTCCGCCGTAGTGTAGACGCGCCATTTACCATCATGGTAGCGCCAAAGCCCGTTAACAGTACCAACCCATAGCCGCTCCGATTTGTCTATCGCCAGGACGGTTACGGTATCACGAATTGCAATAGTATATGGGATGGTAAGTTCCGTAACATTATCAAGTTCCCTGTCCTCAATTTTCATAGCCGTTACTATATTTTCAGCCAGATTTTTTTTTGCTACCGGCTTCATGGATTTCGGCAGAATCACTTTTTGAAGATTATCGGTGTCCCGTTCATCAGGTGGAAGCAGCATGATCATCTTTGCGAAGCTCTCAGGATTGAACTTTCCGGAGACACTTTTAAAGGCTTCTTTCTGAGATTCAAGCAGAATGACAAGCTGTTCGTAACGCTTCATGCCGAGTTTATTAGCTTTACTAATCTCCCATACCGCGTTGTCAATTGTTAATTTATCATCGGAATTGAAATACCGCTGCGCAATTCTTCGCAATGATTCACCTTCTTCGATAAGAAAAGTTTCACCCTTCTCCCAAATTTTTCCGTTAAAACGCATAATGCCGCCGGTTGTTCCCGCCCACACATAATCTCTGGAGCCAAACGCCGCTGTCGTCCTTGCCGCTACAGCTGTAAAGGCGCTGTCGCCAAAATGAGTTTTCCAGGAGGAGCTCAGCGGTGATTGACCAAGGCCGGCAGGGTTATAAAATATCGCGTTAGCGTCATTAGCCAGACCGGTGAATGCCTCTCCCATAGCAGTGGGCTTCGCTCCGACCGGAAGAATTAACGTTACAACCGCTGACTGGCCCGCCGCCCAGGCTTCGATGCATAAAATCAGACACACAGCGGCGGCAACGATGGCTTTCGGCATGCCGAAACCTGCTTGCTTCTTATATGTTATCACTTGTTACCTCTGAGGTTTTGGGTAGAGAAATAACGGATGTCCATTCGGGAAGGGATGGCGCGGTTTCGCCTGTGAAAAAGGGAGTCAAACCTGTTATGTTTGTATCCCTGAGGTCGGCGCCCCCGTGGTGGGCAACCAGTGTGCATGTGCATCCTAAATGAAATGGAGGAATTATACGCGGGTTGCAGTAAACCTCTTCGCGGCTAACAAAATGGCCCCTTGTAACAAACGGAGCGCACGCAGGGCATGCCTGCGGAAAATCGTAGTAATAAAATACCACATCGGTTTTATCCCCGTTTTCTATCTCCCGCAGGTTAATATCCATCTGCATTTTCCAGTGTTCAAGAAGCGCGCTTTTGTCAGAATCGCCAAGGCTTACGTTATACATGTCTACGTTTTGGTCTGCTAGATATTGCCGTAAAATTTCTTCACTGGGCCGCAGGCGCAATAAATCTTCCCTGGGGCTGTTTCGTATAATAGAATAAATGCCGCTCATATGTATCACACGTTCCCGTGGCGCATCCGGAAGTGTCTCTTCTTTGCTGATGCCCGCTCTTACCGCAATTATAATAAACACTATCAGAATCACCAAACCAATGAGAATTGCTGTCATAAATCGGTGCTCCCATGAAGATCATTTGTAAGGGCGGCAAACAGATGCCCGTTTAATTTTTCGTATGGACGTGTTTTGCGTGTCCGCCCTTACTGCGTACCTGCCTTTATGCCTATGTTTGATATGCGGGGATAATATCCGTCCCTACATGTTATTGACGATTTCCCTGCCGAATTGTGAACAGGATACGCACTGCGCGTTTTCCATCAATCTCGCAAAATCGTATGTAACTGTTTTTTTGGCGATCGCGCCTTCTATCCCCTTTATCACCATATCCGCAGCTTCGTTCCAGCCCATGTATCTTAACATCATCTCCCCGGAAAGAATAACCGAAGAGGGATTTACTTTATCCTGATTGGCGTACTTAGGCGCTGTGCCATGAGTAGCCTCAAAAATAGCGTGCCCTGTCAAATAGTTGATATTTGCGCCTGGGGCAATGCCGATTCCACCCACCTGAGCCGCCAGCGCGTCGCTGATGTAATCGCCGTTAAGATTCATTGTGGCTACTACGTCAAACTCATCGGGGCGTGTAAGAGCCTGTTGAAAGAAGATATCCGCTATCGCGTCCTTAATAAGAATCTGCCCCTCTTCCGCAGCACCCTTGCGCTCATCCCAGCTGACAAGCTTACCCGCGTACTCTCTTTTCGCAAGTTCATATCCCCAGTTTCTAAAAGCTCCCTCTGTAAACTTTTGGATATTGCCCTTGTGCACAAGAGTCACGCTTTTACGGTTGTTCCGTATCGCGTATTCTATAGCCGCTCTGATAAGTCTTTCGGAACTGCTCTTTGAAATCGGTTTTATACCTATACCGGAATCTTCTTTTATAGTCCATCCGAATTCACTCTTCAAAAACGCGATAATCCTTAGCGCTTTTTCGGAACCCATTTCAAGTTCCTTGCCAGAATAGACATCCTCTGTATTCTCTCTGAAAATTACCATATCACACTTTTCAGGATTTTTTACAGGCGAGGGCACACCCTGAAAATAGCGCACAGGCCTTAGGCAAACATAAAGATCAAGAATCTGCCGCAGAGCTACATTTAACGAACGGATTCCGCCTCCGACAGGAGTTGTCAGAGGCCCTTTTAACCCTAACAGATATTCTCTGAATATATCAATAGTCTCATCAGGGAGCCAGCTGCCGGTTTTATTAAAGGCCTTCTCTCCCGCCAATACCTCTTTCCACTCTATACGCCGTTCTCCGCCGTAAGCCTTCTTTACAGCCGCGTCAAGCACGAACTGTGAAGCTTTCCATATATCCGGTCCTGTGCCGTCACCTTCAATAAAAGGAATTACCGGATTTTCAGGGACCGCAAGACTGCCGCCCGCCATCTTAATTTTTTCGGCCATTTTTATTCAGCTTGCTCCTTTCAATTATACAAAGATACCTTTTTCCTCGCTAAAAAACAATTTTTGGTAGTGATTACAGGTACGCTGCGTGGATTTCGGGCGGCCTGGCCGGAAACAGCAGGCGGCCGCTGCGCATTGCAAAACAAGAACAGGAGGCTTTTTACATCATATATATCCGCAACATGAAGGGTATGCGAGGTTCGCGGGCGACAGATTCGCCGCTCTTATAGTCATTCAACTTAAAAATAACTTTACTAACGCAGAAAACAGATGGCGGAATGCGGAAATGTTTGAATTTCGATCTCTTTATTTCCGCATTACGCCATCTGTTTTGAAGTTGAATCAGTATACATCAGATTTGGGTTGACATTACCCCCGCTGCTGATTTATCTTAATACCCTACGCAGGAGTAACTCAATGGTAGAGTGTAACCTTCCCAAGGTTAAGGTTGCGAGTTCGATCCTCGTCTCCTGCTTTTTTATTTTAATCCCCAGGGTCAAATTCCCCGAAGCTCTGCTTCAGCTTTATTATTTTGTTATACAAAACGGTTGGTAAGTATGTTAGTGAACAAGGTATTGAGCAAGAGTATGAGTGTTTACATAAAGAATCTATTCAGTTAAGTCTGTTTTGATTTTGACTTTGATACCCCCAAGCTATGCTTCGGGGGAGTTCATTGGATAAATTGATATTATTTATGCAGGTTTTCCCCTTCTGACCATTGGCTATTATCCAATAGCCGCTACTTTTTTCCCAAAAAGCTAAAGTCCCGCAAAAAAAAAGTCGATAAATAAGATGTGAGGACTATGTAAGGCGGCATCGGCGCCGAAACCGCTTAAACAGGACTCACAAAAAAATAAGAACAACTGCGGTAAGGATACCGCTATTATTAACAAACTACTTCAAGGAGGAAGTATGCGTATCAACAACAACCTGCCCGCCATCAACACTCACCGCCAGCTCGGCATCAGCCAGTCTGACGGCAACAAGTCCATGGAGAAACTCTCCAGCGGATTTCGTA
>JAIRVB010000032.1 GCA_031254105.1 Chitinispirillales bacterium | reverse complement strand
CGCGGGGCCCGGGCCGGGGGGCGTCGGGGTCGCTAGGCGCGGGCGTTGCCCGCCGCCCCCGGACCGGGGGGGGGTATTGTTGTGATAGGTAGGGGGTGAATTATGGCGCGGGAGGGAGTCTTGAGGCCGCCCCGGTATAGCGCGGATAATTTTGATTTCCATTTTTTATTTTGTACCAGCGCAACGGTCACAGATTGTTCCCTATGTTAGATTTTTAATTTTGATTTTATATCCGTTTTTGTTGAGGAACATTATATGCGTTTAAGACACCTTTATTTCATCACGCTTTTTTCGGTAATTACAATAACAAACGCTGCTGCCCGCGAGCTCACCCCTGTGGAAAAACACGGAGCTCTGCGGGTTGAGGGAAATAAAATTGTTGACAAAAACGGTGATCCTGTGCAGCTTCGCGGAATGAGCTTTTTCTGGAGTCAGTGGATGGAACAATTCTACAATAAGCGGGCTGTAGACTGGCTCGCGGATGATTGGAAAGTCACTATCGTACGCGCAGCCATGGGGGTTAAGCACAACGAGACTAAAACCGGATACATGTTTGACGGATCAGAAAAGAAAAAAGTTAAAACAGTCGTTGACGCCGCGATAAAAAAGGGCATTTATGTGATAATCGACTGGCATGATCACCACGCATATGAGAGTTCAAATACGGCTGCGGCGCAAAAATTTTTTGAGGAGATGGCGCGTACATACGGACATTATCCTAACATAATCTACGAAATTTTCAACGAGCCGGAAAGGGTTTCGTGGTCTGAGACGGTAAAGCCGTATTCGGAAAAAATAGTAAGCGCGATTCGCGCTGTTGACCCCGACAATCTCATTATTTTGGGTACCCCCTTCTGGTGTCAAAATGTAAATGAAGCTGCCGATGATCCTCTTGATGGTCATAATCTTGTTTATTCACTGCACTTTTACGCGGCAAGCCACAAGGGCGATATCCGCGATAAGGCGCAGTATGCTCTTGACAAGGGAATTCCTCTTTTTGTTTCGGAATGGGGTACATGCCTTGCCTCCGGAAACGGGTTTCTTGACAGTTTAGAAACCGAACGGTGGTTTACATTTATGGATGAGCATAAATTAAGCTGGTGCAACTGGTCGATAGCCGACAAAGCGGAAACCGCCTCGGCGTTAGTTCCCGGAGCCCGTTATTACGGAGGATGGAAACATGATGATCTGACACGTTCGGGGAGGATTGTCAGGAATAAATTGAGGTTTTACGCAGGGGTGAAGGAAGAGGAGCCTGTAGTTAAGAAGAAAAAGGAATCTAAGTTTAAGTTGAAGCCGGTTCGGTAAATTAAGCTATTAAGCTATTAAAAATCTACTTATCCATTACATTGTCTTTTAATTACTGCGCCGTCCCGAATAGCCGCTAACGTCCCAGCGGCTTGGCGTTCGGCATTTCTTCCTTTTCTTCAATAATTTCCTTCACTAATTCTTTATATTCGGTTCTTATACTAAAATTATCTTTTTCCCAATAAAATCTCGGATATTCGTAATGTATAACTTGACGTAAAAAATCTTTTTTTGCTTGTCCCAATTTATTTGAAATTAATGCAATAAAATATCCTGCTTGGGCTAAAACATCTCTTGCTAATTTGTCTCTTTTGAGTTCAACAATAACAATATTTCCTGTGTTGTCAATTCCGATATAGTCGAGCGGTCCAGATTTTGTCCACACTTGCTCACCAAAAACCAAAATATCATCTCCTAATATTTTAGAATTTGTCTTAATCCACTTTTCTAAATCCTCTCTTTCTTTCCGATTATTTTCAGCGAGAGATGAATTTACTTCATTCAACTCTCCATTAATAATTTCCCATGTTTTAATTTCTGTTGCCATATTTTCTAAAACTTAATTTTTCCAATTGCACTGTCGCCCCGCTGACGCCTAACGTTTGGCAGCTTGGCGTTGGTGGTCACAATTTACATGTGAGATAAATATACAAGTTGCACTAAAGTTTGAGCGAAAGATTTTGCCACTAACGCCAAGCTGCTCTGTTAGCCGTAGTTTTTCTCCGTTTTTATCTTCTGTCATTAGAATATTTATCATATCTATACTGAAAAAATATTGTGTTACTAAATCATTAAGATTAATCAATATCATCGTCTTTCGATTCATAAAAATAATCTATTTTCTTATGAACTACACCTGTACCAAGAAACTTACGTCGTTCAAGACGTTCACGCGTTTCATTCAGAATTTCACTTATCTTTTTCTCAAACACTTTTTTGGGCGGTAATTCCGTCCAGTACTGAGCGACAGCAATACCATCTTTGTCAAGCTCCATAAGCTCTATCTGACTGCGCTTGGCTTCCGTACAAAGAATCAAACCAATAGGCGCGTTTTCTCCATCTTTACGCTCGTAGCGATTTAACCACTTCAAATAAAAACGCATTTGCCCCATATATTCCGGTTTAAATCTACCGACCTTTAACTCCACAGCAACTAAACGCTTTAAAATACGGTGATAGAACAAAAGATCAAGAGTATAGTCGTCATCTCCCATTGTCATTCGTTTTTGACGTTCTGCAAAAGTAAACCCGTGACCAACTTCTATAATAAACGCCTCAAGCTCTGTAAGGAGAGCTTTTTCTAAATCAGCTTCAAGATAGTTATCTTTTAAACCCAAAGCGTCTAATATATACGGGTCTTTAAACATATTGAACGGTACATTTGAAGTTTCCGTTAGCTGCGAATTTGCAATTTCACGCCGTTCGTATGCTTTTCGGGCTATTTGACGGCGAAGCTCTCTTATCCCCAAGTGTCTTGTTGCCGCCTCTTGTGCGTAATATCGTCGCGTTTCATCGGATTTTAAGGGTAATAGCTCTATAAAATGCGACCAACTCAAATCTTGCGACAGTGTCGCAAGTTCATCAGCATCAGTAAAAAGTTCAGCAAATTTTAACATACGAGTCAATTTTGTGTATTCAAAACTGTTTCCATATTTGGCGACCAATTGTTGCGACAGTGTCGCAATAATATGTTTGCCATTTGCTGCCTCTTTAGAATCAGACAACGCTGAGTTAATATAACGCCCTATCTCCCAATACATAAACACCACCTCGCAGTTAGCTCTGCTCATCGCTCTGCGTTTGCGGTTTTCGATAATCTCAACGATACGTGAGAACATCTTGGTTTCGTCAATCAAAATCAGTAATTTTTTGCTACTTTTCTTGTTTGCTTTTTGGAGTTTTTTGGGCATGTTATTTATCTCTTAAATTATCTTTCTTTTTATTCAATGAATTATATTCCTGCTTTAGTTTATATAACTCTGTTCCCGGAGTTATAATACCATCTCTGTAATTAGTATAATACTCAAGAACTTTAGCTACACGCGGATTTTCACTTCTCACATTATTAAAATCTGTTTTATGAATAATGTTCTCAGCTTCATGCTTATCGCTTTCATCTAACGAATAAAAAGTACACAAAACACAATACGCAAAAACCTCATTCAGCTCCGCTTTCAGATTGAAATTGCATTTAGTTTCCTGCCGCAATTTGAGAATGGAACTTCGTGGTGAAACTTATTTCATCGTTTAATAAAATAAATAATTACAATGTAATATCGAAGAAATATTGAAATATCAAGTTGTATAAATGTTTTTGTCTTGCCTTTTAAAATTACGGCTAACGTCTTAATATACGCAATATCTCCATATCTATACATTTTTCCAAATATAATAAAAAATCGCCAAAACGCCAAATTTTCACAAAAAGCTCTAATTTAAACATATACTTATTTTACATATTTATACTGCATATATTAAAACCAATAATACAAAATGCGCATGTTACACAGTAAACCTGTTCACAAAAAACGACACAGGAGAAAGATGGAAATTTTAAACCAATCAATAACATTAACCGCTTTTCACCCCATTCAGGCTATAATCAAATTCATCCATAAATAGTTTTTTCATTGTTAAGCCACTAAGAAAAATCCTCACTTACTACGGCAGAATGTTATTTTATACATTATAATAACAAAACAGAACGCAAGTACAAGCCTAAGCTTCCCTTTACAACTCTCAAAACCAATTTACTCTACCCTAACCTATCCCCGCGTTTGTTACAACAATTGCGGGAAATTGAGAGGATAACAAGATGGCCGCAAAAAACGGGATCAAACTTTTCGAGCGGAAGCAAGTTCGCGCCGAGTGGGACGAGAGTGCGCAGAAGTGGTGGTTTTCGATTTTAGATGTCGTTGGTATTTTAACCGACCAACAGGATTATCAAAAAGTAAGAAATTATTGGAAATGGCTTAAAAATAAGTTGAAAGATGAAGGCAGCCAGTTGGTTAGCGATACTAACCAACTGAAAATGCAAGCTGCTGATGGGAAAATGTATTTGACCGATGTTGCTGACACCGAACAAATCCTGCGTCTTATCCAGTCTATACCCAGTAAAAAAGCCGAACCGTTCAAAATGTGGCTTGCCCAAGTCGGCCGTGAGCGTATTGATGAAATAGTTGACCCGGAGCTGTCTATCGACCGCGCTATACAAAATTACCGCCGTTTAGGTTACAGCGAAAATTGGATAAATCAGCGTATAAAGTCTATTGAAGTTCGTAAAGCTCTAACAGATGAATGGAACAAAAGCGGTGTTAAACCGGGCGGTGAATATTGCGCGCTTACGGATTTGATGAGTAAAACGTGGAGCGGTATGACCACTAATGAGTATAAAAAATACAAAGGGCTCAAAAAAGAGAGTCTGCGAGACAATATGACAAATACCGAATTGGTGCTAAATATGCTCGCCGAAGTTGCCGCAACGGAAATATCAATCGCGCATAATCCGGTTGGGTTTAAACAAAGCGCGAAAACAGCCAAAAAGGGTGCGGAAACAGCGAAAGTGGCGCGGGAACAACTCGAAAAAGAAACTGGAAAACCGGCCATCAGCCGATTGAACGCAAAAAATCTGAAGCTATTACCTGAGTAGACAAATTGTTAATAAACAAGGGATAGTAGAAAAATGGATGGATTACTTTATTTACCATAAAAACATCCTTTTTGTGAAAGTGAATAAACGTTTAACGTTTATGAAAATAACCTTAGAATATGAAATTAACGAGAGCGCTTTCGTTCTGCCGAAAATAGTGCAAGCTGTTTTTGCCGGCGCTTACAGTGTTTGTCTTACATTCAGCGATGATGTAGAACGAAAGGTCAATTTTGGCGAGTTCTTAAAAAAATCCATGCACCCTGCGATTCGTTCTTATTTGGATGAAAGCAATTTCAAAAAATTCAAAATTGAGAATGGTAATATCGTTTGGGGTAAAAGCCAGGATTTAATTTTTCCGCTTAAACAATTGTATGATGGTAAGATACTTTGAGTATTCACATTACTTCCATTGTTAAGCCACTAAGAAAAATCCTCACCTACTACGGCAAAATGTTATTTTATACGTCATAATAACAAAACAGAACGCAAGTACAAGCCTAAACTTCCCTTTACAACTCTCAAAACCAATTCACTCTACCCCTAACCTATTCCCGCGTTTGTCATAACAATCGCGGAAAATTGAGAGGATAATACAATGGCTCCCAAAAACGGGATCAAACTTTTCGAGCGGAAGCAAGTTCGCGCCGAGTGGGATGAGGGTTCGCAGAAGTGGTTGTTTTCGGTAGTTGATGTTGTCGCGGTGCTTACCGAAAGTACAGATCCCGCAGCATACTGGCGCAAACTAAAAGAGCGTCTGAAAGCAGAGGGTAACCAAACCGTGACAAATTGTCACGGTTTGAAAATGCTTGCTCCAGACGGCAAAATGCGGCTCACAGACGTTGCTGATACCGAACAAATCCTGCGCCTTATCCAGTCTATACCCAGTAAAAAAGCCGAACCGTTCAAAATATGGCTTGCCCAAGTCGGCCGTGAGCGTATTGATGAAATAGTTGATCCGGAGCTGTCTATCGACCGCGCTATACAAAATTACCGCCGTTTAGGTTACAGCGAAAATTGGATAAATCAGCGTATAAAATCTATAGAAGTCAGAAAGGCATTGACTGATGAGTGGGATAAGTCGGGAGTGAAAAAAGGACGGGAGTATGCTTTTTTAACAGATTTGATGACTAAGACATGGAGTGGAATGACAATCAACGAATATAAAAAGCATAAAAATCTCAAAAAAGAAAACCTACGGGATAATATGACTAACTTAGAGTTAATTATAAATATGTTAGCGGAAGCGACAACCACCGAATTATCAGTTAAAAATAAACCTGAAAATTTGGAACAAAGCGCCGTTATTGCGCATAAAGGCGCTAATGTCGCTAAAAATGCCCGTTTAGAAATTGAACAGCAGGGCGGAAAAGTGATAAGTTCTCAGAACGCAAAACAGCTTGGACAGCGAAACAAACCTAAGATGATAGACTTTCAATAAAATAGCTCTCTGTCTAAAAAATGGAAAAAAATCTGCGCAAGTGTTATTTTTCTTTTCTAAGTGTCACAAATGATTTGCCGGCGTAGTCTAATATTCTCCAAGCCGTGCCGCGGTCTGTCTGAAACAGCCGGTTCAAATTTTCAAAAGAAAAATCAACCACTGGAAAACGATATGAAGAAAAAGCATAAAGCAGTGCTTTCGGTAATAGGGATAGTAGCTGTCGCTGTTATTGCGGCTGCGCGGGTTTTAACTGCGTCCGATTCAAAATCCATCACTCCTGGGGGGCCCGGGGCAGGACGGGGCGGGGCGCCGGTACCGGTTGAGACATCTCAGGTGAGTATACGGCCTATGGTAGATATTCGTGAATTTGCGGGAACGGTTAAGGCGTCTTACACTTACGTTGTCTCCGCTAAGGTAGGCGGAAGGCTTATGAGTATAAACAAGCGTATTGGAGACGCGGTTAAGGCTAATGAGATAATCGGCAGGATTGATGACATCCAGTACCGTAACGCGCGTGATGAGGCGCAAACTCAGGTAAGAGTGAGCCGCGCCTCTCTTGAGGAAGCGCGGGCGCAGCTTAGCCACACTGAGCGGGAGTTAGAGCGGGCGCGGGGACTTGTGGAAAAGGGGATCGCTTCCCGCTCTGAGCTTGACGCTCTTACTACTCAGTACGAAACTCAAAAATCGCGCCATGAACTCGCAAAGGCGCAGCTTGAACAGCGTCAGGTCGCTCTTTCTCAGGCGAATACCAATTTTGAATACACGCAGGTGAGAGCAGCCGAAGGTGGATTTATCGCTCAGCGCCACGTTGACGGTGGAACTTTACTCTCCGCCGGCGGGCCGATTGTTACAATCGTAGGAATTGACACCGTATTTGTGGAGCTTGCGGTTTCGGAAAAAGATTATCAAAGTATAAAACAGGGTAAGACCGCCACAGTTACCACAGACGCTATACCGGGCAGATCCTTTAATGCTGTAGTACACCGCGTAGCACCGTTTTTTCAGGCCGCTTCAAGAACCGCTGTTGTTGAAATCGCGCTTCGCAATGATTCACGTTTACTAAAGCCAGGAATGTTCGCCCGTATAAATATTACGCTTAACGAAAACAATGCCGCGCGTGCAGTACCTACTGCGGCCCTTGTTGAGAAAGAGGGAAAATATTCGGTGTTTATAGTAGGCGACAGCGCCAAAGTAAAACATGTTCCTGTTGAAGTGGGAATAAACGACGGCGCATACGCTCAGATTTTATCACCCGCAGAACTTGAGGGAACTGTGGTCACTTTAGGACAGCACCTCCTGCGCGACGGTTCAAAAGTGATACTCCCCGAAGGAAAGAAGGGTGAGCCGGAGAAGAAAATGGAACCGCTGGCTGCGAAATAAATTAATGCAGAAATAGAAAGATGATACGTACAGATATTATGTAATGTAAAGATGATTAATGTTTTGACTTTATTTCTGCATTCTGCATTATTATTTAAAATAAATATTTGGAGACGCCCGTTTAAATGGACATAAAAGACCGTTCATTAGTATCGCTTCCGGTACGCCGCCCTGTTCTGACCGCTGTTACCTTTCTTGTTATACTTGTGATCGGCTTCTTCTCGCTTACACGCCTGCCGATTGACTACATGCCGGAAATCACCATGCCGGCGGTTACGGTTGTTACAACATATGACGGCGCAGGGCCGCTTGAGGTAGAGGAGCTCATCACGCGTCCCATAGAATCGGCGCTGTCGGCTTTGCAGGGCATAGAGGAAATTACGTCTACATCAACGGAGGGGCGCAGCACCGTGCGCGTAATGTTTCCGTGGGGGACGGATCAGGAAGCGGCTGTAAACGACATGCGCGACCGCATAGACCGCGTTATGTCTGTTCTGCCTGAGGGCGTTGACAGACCGCTGATACGAAAATTCGACATGTCGGCAGTGTCTATCATCAACATCGCCTTTATGGGTGAGGGCAAGGATCTGTCGGAACTTCAGCAGATAATTGAGGATCAGATTCAGTACCGTCTCGAACGCATACCTGGCGTGGCCTCAATTGACGCCCGCGGCGGGCGCAGGAAGCAGGTGCAGGTCGCGCTGAAGGCTGTGAGCATGGAGGCTTACGGCATATCAACCGACATGGCGGTAAGCGCTTTGCGCAGGGAGAATAACAATATCCCGGCGGGGTCGCTTATCGCCGGCAACCGCGATGTGATGATCCGCACGCTTGCCGAATACAACTCCATCGAAGATATTAAGGGCACCGTAGTCACAGTGGCCGGCGGCGTACCCATCCGCATCGCAGATATTGCCGAAGTGTTTGACGGATACGAGGACGCTTCCGTATATGTGCGCGTAAACGGGCAGCCCAGCATCCGTTTAGCCATAGGCAAGCAGTCCGGCAGCAATACCGTGGCTGTGGCAAATGCCGTCAGGCGCGAGATGCGGCGCATCAAACAGGACTTCCCCGCGCTTGAGATGGAGGTCGTTATCGACAACGCGCAGTATGTTGAGCGCGCCATAAAGACGGTTACGCAGTCGCTGCTTTTAGGCGGAGCCATAGCAATTTTTATTTTAATGATGTTTCTTCGCAATATATCTACAACGGTGATTATAAGCGTCGCGATACCTATCTCCATAGTGGCTACGTTCGCGCTTGTATACTTTGCCGGCTTTACACTTAATATGATGACGTTTGGCGGTTTGGCGCTTGGGATAGGAATGCTTCTTGACAACGCCATTGTCGTGCTTGACAATATATATTACAAGCGGGAACATGGCATAGATGCCAAGGAGGCGGCGGTAAAGGGTGTAAGCGAGGTATTCTCAGCCGTGTTAGCCAGTACGATAACTACGCTTGTAGTGTTTATTCCCGTAATATTTATGCGCGGTATGACAGGCATAATGTTTATGTCTCTTGCTTTTGTTATAGGCTTCTCAATAGCCTGTTCGCTTTTAGTAGCTGTAACGCTTGTGCCTATGCTCTCATCGCGGTATCTGAGTACAAAGAGCATGGACCGCAGCGGAAACTCTCCCATAGACAGGGCGTTCCGCGCTTCCGAAAATTTTTACATTAAAATAGAAAAACGTTACCGCAGGATACTCCGGTGGTCGTTGCGAAACCGCGCCACAGTCGTAGTTTTTGTGGCTATGTTTTTCGGCCTTGCGCTCTACGCGCTGCCTATGGTCGGCGTTGAACTCTCACCCTCCACCGATGAGAGCGATGTCCGCGTTTCCATAGAGATGGAGGTGGGCACGAAGTTAGACAGGGTCAGGGATATCACCATGCAGGTGGAGGAGATCGTCAGGCGCGAGGTGCCGGAAGCGAAGTTCATTATATCGTTTATGGGCGGCACGGGCGGGTTTGGCGCGTCCGGAGCGAACAACGCCACGGTGCGTGCCGCGCTCGTACCTGTCAAGGAACGCAAGCGGTCGTCGGCGCAGGTAGCTGAAGATTTGCGCAAGGCGCTGCGCGGCATCCCCGGCGCAACGATCCGCGTGCGCGAGGGACAGAGCATGATGACGCGCATAACCTCATCCGATGAAGCCATAAATATTGAGGTGCGCGGCTATGGTCTGCAAACCGGACAGGAGATCGCGCAGAAGATAAACGATGCGGTAAAGGAGGTCAGGGGCGTTACCGACGTGACGATCAGCCGCGAGGCGGGAATGCCGGAGTACCGCGTGAGGATTGACAGAAACAAGGCGGCGGAACTCGGCCTCACCGCGGCGCAGATCGGCGCCACCGTGCAAACCGCCATGGCCGGCACCGCATCAACAAAGATAAGGATTGACGGCAAGGAGTATAACATTTTAGTGAGGTTAGCCGAAGACGACCGCCGCGGTTTGAACAACCTGAACAACCTCTCTGTGCTTAACAGAGCCGGCCAGCCTGTAAATCTGCAGGCCGCCGCCTGGGTCGAGTCGGGCGTTGGCCCCACCAGAGTGGAACGCCGCGACAGGGAGAGGGTCGTCAACGTGCGCCTCAACTACGCGGGCCGCGACATGGGAAGCATTGTCGCCGATCTGCGGGAAGTTATTAAGGACATATACATACCTCAGGAGTTCGTGGTGCTAATAAGGGGAGACTGGGAGGAGCAGCAAAAATCGCAGCGCGAAATGGTATTTGCCATTGTAATGGCGGTCGTGCTGATATTCCTAGTTATGGCGGGTCAGTTCGAATCTTTCAAAGATCCTTTTGTAGTTCTCTTTTCGATACCTGTTTCGCTTATTGGAGTTGTGGCTATTATGCTTGCCACAAAGACGCCGTTTACGCTTCAAGCGTTTATCGGTTGTATAATTTTGGTTGGTATTGTTATAAACAACGCTATTGTTCTTGTTGATCTTGTAAACCGTTTGCGCCACGAAGAGAATATAGAACTATTCCAGGCTTTGGAGATGGCGGGTGAACGCCGTCTGCGCCCCATACTTATGACTTCCCTTACAACCTGCCTTGGCCTTGTTCCTATGGCGATAGGTTTGGGCGAAGGCAGCGAGGCTCAGGTGCCAATGGCGCGCGTGGTTATCGGAGGACTTTTCGTATCAACCATTATCACCTTAGTGCTCATACCTGTGGTGTATTCGCTTATAGAACAGAAAATCGGCAAAAAGAAAGAGATTTCAGAGGGAGTTGTATGAAGCTTGAGATAAAATCAGTTTCCAGTTTCCAGTTTCCGGTTTCCAGTTTTTTGAGGAAGTCAAAACAGCTTTCGGTTGTAATCATTTTGTGCGTGGGTGTAGTGTCCGGCGCGTTTGGGAACAGCGCCGGATCTGGGAAGGATACGTTGAAACTATCACTTAAAGATGCTTTACAGAGGGCTATGCGGGATAATCCTCTCATAAGAGTTGAGAGAATTAATACCGATATCGCTTCCGCGGTTTTGAGCGAAAATAAATATTCCATATATGAACCGCATCTTAGGGCTCAGTACGGTATGAGCGATAACGAACGCAACGGTATCCCGTTTTCCGAATCGGGCGAAGCGTCACTTTCGCTTTTTGGAAGTTTACCTACAGGAACAAATTATGAATTGGGGATCGGCGCTTCCGCGCTTTCGCAAACATCAAGGCTTAGCGCGGCAACTCCGGCCGGCTCTACACATCAAAACAGCTTTGGGATTACGGTTACGCAGTCTCTGCTTCAGGGGCTGAGTCCATCCGCGAATTTGGCTCCGCTTCGTAAAGCGAGTATTGACGTAAATATTCGTGAGGAAGAGCTTGCCGCCTATGCGCAGAGGCTTCTTGGGGATACGGAACGCGCTTACTGGGATCTTCTTTTAAGCGGCGAACAGATGAAAATTTACGAATACTCGCTTGAACTGGCTCAGCGGCTTTTGTATGAATCGGAAGAGCGGCTCAAAATCGGAAACGTTGCGCCTATTGATCTTGTCGCTATAAAAGCTGAGGTTGCTTCGAGAGAGAGGCAGCTTTTTGACGCTGTAACCGCTTATCAGCAAAAAATGCTCTATCTCGTCTATCTGATGAACGCTCCTGAACTCTGGAACGCAAGCCTTGCTCTTACAGAAAGCTCCTCCGAAACACTCGGCAGCGCGGATTCCGTTGATGAACATTTGGAAGCCGCGCGTAAGTTCAGGCCCGATTTACGTCTCGCGTCGATGCAGGCACAAAAAGGGGAACTTGATTTAGCGCAAACAAAAAACGGGCTTTTGCCGAAACTTGACTTTTTTATCTCGCTTCAGGGCACCTCTTACGCAGAAAGTTTTTCAAGCGCGCTTACGCCTGACCAACCCAGTTCCGTTGTATCTGCCGGCCTGACTTTGAACTGGCCTCTTACAAACGGCGCAGCCCGCGAAAGGCACCGCCGCGCGGTGTTTTCTACAGAGCAGCAGAAGCTGTCAATAGAAAATTTCTCACGCCTGCTTGAATATGAGATCCGCAGCGCGCACATGGAAGTTGTGAGGGCGCACAGGCAGATTAAAACCGCCGAAGAGGTAAGCATGCTCCAACTGCAAAAACTTGAGGCTGAGCAGGATAAAATGGCTGCCGGAAAATCCACAGGTTACGCTGTTTTACAAATTCAGCGCGACCTTGTTTCAGCTAACCTTGATGAAGCGCAAGCGCGTACAACTTACATTAACGCTCTTCTCTCTCTTTACTCCCGTGACGGAACGCTTCTCGCGCGCCGCGGAGTGAGCGCGATGCAGTAAGTTGCAACAATCCCGCATTGTTTCTTGGCGTTTTACGAAAATTTCTATACTATTTTGCCGGAGATATGACCCTGCGTGCTTTAGCGTAATAAAATATTCGCATTTTTGTTGAGAGAATGTATTTTAAAGACCTGTTGTCTAATTGTCTAAATTTACATTTACACTTAATAAAGAGAGGCGTTATGCATATCCTTAAACACTACTTCTTCACCTTGGCAAGCATCGGTATTTTCACGTTCTTCGTTTCCTGCAGTGGTTATTCACAATTGTCCGCAAATTCAACCATGCACAATACTTCGCTTCCGGCAAGCGGCAAATCTCCAAAATCCTCAGATAAATCCGACGGCAGCACGAATTTTGGCTCAAATGAAGACAGCTTACGGTACGACAATACCGCTAAAACCGCTGAGTACCTTGAAAGTATTCAGGACAAGGAAGTTTTACTGAGACAATTCTTTGCGCAAATGCCCAAAGGCGCAGACCTTCATAATCACTTGACAGGTTCGGTTTACGCAGAAACTTACTATGAACTGGCATGCGTGGATTCTTTATGGGTAGATACTTTGAGCGGCAAACTGTACGATAAAAACACTAAAGACACAATATCTCTCTTTCGGCTGCTTCCGGATCATATACACTCAAATCATGCTCTGCAAGTCAAATTGATAGATAAATGGTCCGTCCGGAATTTTCACTCTTACAATTACAATATCCCTCAAGATGAACATTTTTTTAACACATTTGGATTATTCGGCGCAGCAACAGGCAAAAATATGGTAGCGCTGATTGATGAGTTGAAAAAACGGGCGGTACATGAAAATGTTCAATATCTGGAAATTATGGGTACTTCGCCGAGCGTAAGTGATGGTAAGATAAATACCGCTATGGGCGACTCCACGTATTATAGAAGAAAAAACGACAGTCTTTTGAGCGCCATTAATTCCACAGATACAAACCAAATCCGTAATGTAATAAGCGCCATTGTAAACGAGATGAATTCGAAAAAAGCTTGGAAAGATGAGGGGAGAGTTTATGGAAACTATATTGACAGCCTGGACTCCGCCAGTATTGAGGACACAAATCTTGTTACCCGCTACCTCTCCTACGCAAGCCGCAACTCCGACCCCCTGAAAGTTCTTGCGCAGCTTCATATCGGTTTTATGGCAAGCAGCGATTCTTCAAACAAAGTTGTAGGGGTCAACATCGTTTCCGCGGAGAACAGTGAGATTTCCATGGCTCATTATACTGCCCACATGTTAATGTTTTCCGTACTAAATTCCGTCTATCCAAATGTAAAAACAACCCTTCACGCAGGTGAATTGACTATGGGATTAGTTAAGCCGGAAAAACTAAGCAGTCATATCGCTCAAGCTGTATATATTGCCAAAGCAGATCGCGTCGGCCATGGCGTAGATATAGCTTTTGAACAATCCAGCTCTGCTCTGCTTAAACATATGCGGGAGAATTCCATACCGGTTGAGATCAATCTCACCAGCAACGAGTTTATTTTGGGTGTAAAGGATGACGCGCACCCGATTATTCTTTATATTAAAGCGGAAGTGCCTTTAATTATTTCTACAGATGACGCCGGTATTCTTCGCACAAATCTGGCGGAACAGTATGTACTGCTTGTCCGCCGTTATGGTTTGACTTACTATCAAATCAAACAAATGGTGCGTAACAGCATTAGGTATAGTTTTTTAAAGGATGATAAAAAACAGGAAATTTCTGCCGGGCTGGATAGTAAATTAGAGGCTTTCGAAAGTAGCATTTGGCGGTAATGAATATTTTACCTGGAGTGGAGCCAGCGTAATCAGTCTGGTTTCACAGCGTAATTTCTCTTGCCGCATAATTTTTGGATCCCCGCCCCTTTGCGGGGATTACGTGACCGCCCAGCAAACATGGAGAATTAACCAGCAAATTACCTTTTTTAGAATTGGTTCAAGCGTCAGCGCGCTCTGGTTAAAGGGCTGCTTGAAAGATTTACGGTATATTCGAATCTCTTTGCCAGCCGCCATACGCTTATCTTTACAATAACAATATACAAAATTGAAGGTAACAATGATATAATTTATTTTAATGTAACTTTTTAATTTCGCATATAAATTTTTGTCCCAAGCAAACAAAAACCGATGAAAACCATTTTTGTAGTAGATGACAGCGACACCTGCCTGATTGTGGCGGAAGAGGCTTTGGAAAGTGAATACCGGGTCATAACCTTATCCTGCGCCGCAAAGATGTTTGCGATGCTGGACAAGATAACGCCTGATCTTATACTGATGGATATCTGCATGCCGGAAATTGATGGTTTTACCGCGCTTGAGCTGTTAAAGAAAAATATGAAAACTAATAATATTCCGGTAATATTTTTAAGCGGTCAAACGGAAAAGGTTTCGGAATCGCGCGGTTTTGAACTGGGGGCTGTGGACTTCATTTTAAAACCTTTTTCTAAGGCTGTACTTAACAAAAGGGTTAAAACGAATCTTGATACTGATGCTGTTGCTTAAGAACGATCTGATTGTACTGTACAGCAGCGTACCTTCAAGCATCGTCATTACCGCAGAGGCGGAAAGTACTGTTCTCTGTTTTAAGTCCTAAAGAGAAGAACAATAGCCCCAGCTTCGAGGGGTGACGTGAGGGCAAACATTTTTCAGGTCAATTCGGCAACTATAAAACAACAGGTATGAGATCTTTTTTCTTTGTGTTATAAAGTATTTTTAATATTTTTGCATTATTTCGACAGGAATTAGATGAAAACAATTTTTGTTGTAGATGACAGTGACGTAAGTCTGATTGTAACGGAAGAGGCGCTGGAGAACCAGTACCGGGTTATAACTCTGCCTTCCGCGGCAAAGATGTTTGCCATGCTTGATAAGATTTTGCCGGATCTGATACTGCTGGATGTTTTCATGCCTGATATTGATGGCCTGGCAACGCTTAAACTATTAAAGAGCAATGAGCGGACAGCTAATATTCCGGTAATTTTTTTAAGCGGCCAAAAAGAAGACACTTTTGATATGCATGATTTTGAACATGGCGCTGTAGATTTTGTCTCAAAGCCTTTTTCCGATACGGTACTGCTTAACCGCGTTAAGATGCATCTTGATATCAATACTCTTATTCGCGGGAAAACCGATCAAATAGAAAAGAAAACCGTGCAGCTTAAACAATCATACGAAAACATGATACTGATTCTTGCGGATTTGGTGGAGAGCCGTGACCGGTGGACAGGCGGACACGTTGAGCGGACAGCGGCGCAGATCAAAACTCTGATGGACGCAATGGCGCGGCAGGGTGTTTACGCTGAAGAGATAGAAGCCCTGGATATTGATTTAGTCGTCCGGGGCACACGCTTACATGACCTCGGGAAAATAACTATCCCTGACGCGATTCTGAATAAACTCGGCAAATTAACTGCACAGGAATCTGATATCATGAAAACGCACGTGAAAGCGGGCGAGCAGATAATTGCCAGAATTATGGAAGGCACACATGATGAGCGGTTTTGGAGTACTGCGAAAATTCTTATAAGCAGCCATCATGAGCATTGGGACGGAACAGGTTATCCGGCCGGGCTGGCGGAATTGGATATACCTCTTCCGGGACGCGTTCTGGCTTTGGTTGATGTATATGATGCCCTTGTCTCAGAACGCTCATACAAAGGGGCTCTCAGCCACGAACAGGCGGTAAGCGAAATAATGGCCGGAACAGGAAAACATTTTGATCCGCAAATTACCGAAGTGTTTTTTAATGTCGCGGATAAATTTAAGGAAACATTAGCATGCTGAAAAGTCGTACTTTAAAGATGAAAAATATAGTTTCACAAGCGCAAATATCTGTTATTATGCTGATATTTGCCGCAATGGTTTTTTTGAACTACACGGACACAAAAAGAAAAGAGCGTGACCTTCTCAAACATGACGCCGCAGCCATTCTTAATGATATGCGGGCCTATACCGAAACCAGTTTGCATGAACCGCATGTAGTATTGGGGGCGGTTGCGGAAAATATCCGCTTTATGATTCTGCAGGGAGCGTCTTTTGATATGATCTCCAAATATATAAAAGATCTAACCGGACGTCTTAGCGGCAACGAAATGTTCACCTCATACACTCTCGATGTGTTCGGCCTTTTTGAAGCGTCCGGCGGCGAAAAATACATCTCAGCAACCGGATGGACTCCTCCGGCGGGGTTTTCATACAGCGTACGTCCGTGGTATAAAGCGGCGGTTGAGGCAAATGGACTTGTAGGAGTTACAGATCCGCATTTGCACGTTCTGCATGATGTTCTCACCGTTACATACAGCCGCCGCATTTTTGATGATAAAGGTGAACATATCGGTATAATCGGTTTTTGTTTGAAATTTGATAAAATCAGGAATTATTTGAACGGCATATCGTCTAAATATGGGAAATCAGCAGTGCTGCTGGATAACCAGCAAAGGGTAATTTACCACCCTGACTCTATGCTGTGGGGTAAGCGGCTTGCCGAGCTTCCCTACAATATCGCAAGCTTAACTTATGCCCCAGGGTTAAGCGGGGGTATTCTCGAGCATAAAATAAAATGCCCGCATAATGAAAATTTTGTTGTGTTTTTCTCGCAGCTTGATAATGGCTGGCATTTGGGAGTTGCGGTTCCTGTAAAAGAGCATAGTGATAATATAATGCGGCAGTCGGTAATTTTCAGCGCAATCGCTATTTTCTCAGCGTTGCTGCTGATCGCGCTTATCTTAAAAATTTCCAGAGCGCGCCACTTAGCGGAAGAGAGAGTGCGTCTTATGTTTGACTCCATGCCTCTTGTAGCTAATTTTTGGAACAAAGATTTGAAAAATACCCAGACCAATGATGTGGCATTAAAACTTTTCGATTTATCCAGCACACAGGAATATCTTGATAAATTTTATCAGCTTTCGCCGCAATACCAGCCTGACGGCCAATTGTCAAGCGTAAAAGCGTCTGAACTTGTAAATAAGGCGTTTAAAGAGGGTTACTGCCGCTTTGAGTGGATGCACCAGAATTTAAAAGGTGAGCAGATACCAACTGAAATTGTGCTCGTGCGCGGTGAGTATAATAACGATCTTGTCGTTTTGGGATATACGCAAGATTTACGCCAGCTTAAAAACGCGGTGGCGCAGGCACATGAGTCAAAACAGGCGAACGACATGCTGAAAAGCATGCTGAACGGGCTGGATTTGATGATATATGTAACTGATCCAAATACCAGTGAGATTCTTTTCATGAATAATTATATGTCGAAAGAATACAATATTAAGGAGGATTGTACCGGACAGCTCTGTTACAAAATTCTGCAGGAAGGGATTAGTGAAAAATGCGATTTCTGCCCCTGCCGCAAGCTTGACGATGATCCGGACAGCGTTGTCGTATGGGAAGAACGCAGCACGCTTACAAACCGCGTATACCGAAATTCTGACCGCTATATAAAATGGCATGACGGCAGAACCGCGCATATTCAGTATTCAATTGATTTAACGGAACTGATAAGCGCAAAAGAACAGGCTGAACAGGGCAACCGCTTTAAGAGTCTGTTTTTGTCCCGTATGAGCCATGAGATCAGAACGCCTATAAACGCGATTCTTGGGACAACCGAAATTCAACTCATGGATGAATCTCTTACGCCAAGCCTCAGGGACGCTCTTTTACTGATTAATAATTCGGGCGATCTACTGCTTACAATTATCAATGACCTGCTTGATCTGTCTAAGATTGAATCAAATAAAATGGAACTCTCATCTGTCAGATATGAAGTTTCAAGCTTGATTAACGATACTGTACAGCTTAACATAATGCAGCAGAGCAGCAAGCCCCTTGAGTTTGAACTCCACGTAGATGAAAATACGCCTCTGAGACTGATAGGAGATGAGATACGCATAAAGCAAATTTTAAATAATCTGCTCTCAAACGCCTTTAAATATACTGATGAAGGCTCAGTTAAGTTATCAATCTACGTTGAGAACGAGGATAATGAAGATGAGGCGATACTGGTTTTTCAAATAAGTGATACCGGCCGGGGTATGACGGCGGAACAGTTAAACAGACTTGGCGATGAATATGCGCGTTTCAGCCAGGAGACTAATTATGCCGCTCAGGGTACCGGTCTTGGCATGAGCATTACCAAAAATCTGATAAAAATAATGCAGGGAAAATTAATGGTTGAAAGCGAGCCGGGCAAGGGATCCACATTTACGGTTCGCCTGCCGCAAAAAAGAGTTTGCAGCGACCGCCTTGGCAAAGAGCTGGCGCAAAACCTGATGAAGTACCGTACAGACAATACAGTAAATGACAAAAGAGCGCAATTTATGCGCGACTATATGCCTTACGGCCGCGTTTTAGTTGTAGATGATGTAGAATCCAACCTCTATGTCGCAAGCGGACTTATGTCTCCTTACGGCCTGTCGGTTGATACAGCGGACAGCGGTCTTGAAGCAATAGAGTTAATAAAAAGCGGCAAGGCTTACGACATAATATTTATGGATCACATGATGCCCAAAATGGATGGTATTGAGGCTACAAAACGAATTCGTGGTATGGGTTACACCCACTCTATTGTAGCCCTTACCGCAAACGCGGTTGCGGGTCAGGCTGAAGTGTTTCTCTCAAACGGATTTGATGACTTTATTTCAAAACCCATAGACTTAAGGGTACTGAATAATGTACTTAACAAGTTGATTCGCGACAAACAGCCGCCGGAAGTAGTTAAGGAAGCGAGGCGAAAACAATCTGAGATCAAAGCTCACAAACAGGAAGCTATGGTAAATGTGAACTCTAACTTAATCGCCATCTTCTTGAGAGATCTTCAAAAAACGATACCCGTTTTGGAAAATACTATCAAAAATATAGATACTATCAGCAGTGAAGAGATGCTGCTTTACACAATCAGCATCCACGCGTTAAAAAGCGCGCTTGCAAATGTTGATGAAAAAGCGCTCTCAAAAGTTGCCGCCAAACTTGAAGCAGCCGGAAAAAACGGGGACAAAAAAGTCATATCAACACAAATTCCCTCCTTTTTACACGACCTGTCAGCGCTCATTCAAAAATTTACGCCCAGCGAAGAGCAGGGCAGTGATGCAAATACAGACGAAGACCCTACCCTTCTGCGCGATCAATTATTCGCTTTTAACATCGCCTGTGTAGACTATGACAAAAAGGGCGCCAAGAACGCTCTAGCCCAGCTTACGCCAAAACAATGGTCGCGGCAGACAAAAGAGATGTTAAACGCTCTCTCAGAGCTTCTGCTGCATGGTGATTTTGAAGAAGCGATGTTCAAGGCGCAGGAGTTTATGAAGAATAATTCAGAGCTCAAAACTTAGAAAATATAAGAATGGGAATAATAATGGATAGTCGCGGTGTTGCGAATTATCAAAAGATAAGATTTGGAGAAAGCCATGAATGTAACAACCGCTGTTTACTCACTTTGTAAAAAATTACCCAAAAAGCGGGAACCTGTAAATTTATATTTCAATCAACTCAAACACAAAAATATAGCAATGTGATTATGTATTGACATGTTTATAGATTCGAAAATCGCTCAAGATATCATTTCTTGCGAATATTTAACGCAGAAAACATGTCAATGTCATGTTAAGCTGCTATAAAATAAACGAACGCAAAAATATTGACACTGCCATCAGGATATTCCGCGGATTCAGATATTTCAGAAACAATGAAATTTTCATCTGAAATCAACCAATTCTCTCCACCCTTATAAAAAACACAGCTGCGGAGTGATGCGCTCTATCATCCTTTAATTTCTCTCTGAATTCTTAGCCATGAGCTCTAATGTTTATTTACTCTCTCCCAAATGGTAATAATTGCCGGAAGTACAAACGCGCTTGAAACAAAGCAGGCTCCAATACCCAAAAAGATAGTCATGCCAAAATCAGCTAATCCTGCATGCTCGCCCAGACCAAGCGCTCCAAAACCCATCATTGTAACTATTGATGTAAGCAGAATCGCCCGCCCTGTACATTTGAGTACAAACGACATGGAGCCCCGGCCCTCTATTGTGTAACGGTCTACCACATGAATGCCATGATCAAGCCCAATGCCGACAATAAGCGGCAGAGCCATAAAGGTCATCAGGCTGAACTTTATTCCAAAAACCTCCATTAATCCAAGCATCCATACTATCCCTATGGCGAGGGACAAAACCATAAGCAGCGTACGGCTGAATGACCTTATCTCAATAAGCAGTATAAGTATGGTAGCGATTGTTCCCATCACTATCGCGTCCCATCCCTTAAGCATTATCAGGTCTATGAGCAACTGAAAAATAGTCAATAATCCGGTAGTACGGTTATTGACCTCTTCAATCTGGTAGTTAAAGTCGCGTAGAGTCTTTTCATCCCATACATATTCCCTTGGATACACATTTATAATCAGATTGTCGTTGTTGGAATTTTCATAACGGCTGCGAATTTCGTTGGGGAGATTCTCAAGGGTTAAAACCTCCCTGTCTGACATTCTTTCAAGGCCGGATTTAACAGTACCGTATATTATCTTCTGAAGAGCGCTTAATGTTTCACTCACCTGATCATCCGCAATTCTCATTTTTGCCGTAAGCCGCATAATCAGTTTGTCCATATCACTGTCTGCGACTATCAGCCTGTCTTTCACGGCGCTGTTGTCATCAGTCAATGCAGCCGCCCTTGCAAGATCATCCAGGTTTTGCCGCATTCGAAACAGTTCATTCGCGATGTTAGCGGCGCTGACGCTGACGCTGTCTGTGTGTGCTCCCTTCAAAATATTTTCCTGAAATCTTTCTAAAGCCGCCGAGTTTCGGCTCTGAGCATCTTCCGGAGGCAGATAATCGGTTATAGCGTCCACACGGCCGATAAGCCCCATTTGCCTGCCCCACTGCCTGTACTCCTCACTGAGAAAACGGCACTCCTCAAGATTGCGGGCTTCTACCATGACGAAGTTTGGAAACATACCAAATTTTTCGAGAATCGTATTTTGGGTAATGCTGCTTAGGGCGCCTTTAGGCTGCATCGCCATTAAATCGTACTCCCACTCGAGGGAATGCGCCCTCACCGCGGAAAGACACACTAAAGCAGCCGTGATAACAATCACCGCAACAGCCACCGATGGACGGCCCAAATATTTTCCCATAACAGACAGAAACCAAAACTCCTCTTTACGAATCAGCTTCATGAGAAAGCTGAGGTGAAATGCTTTTTGAAACGCACGCCGGCTGGTTTCCCACAGCCGTACCATAAAACCGAGCTTGCATTTATAAAGAACACCGTCAATTACCGAATTGCCTTTACTGTCCCAGGAAATAAGCGCTGGTAAAACTACTAACTGCGCCGCAAGCATAACTAATACGCTTATGCCGATCACAATTCCCATTTGGAAATAAACCTGAAATCCGGTTAAGGAGAGGCAGAAAAAAACCGCGGCCGTAGTAAGAGCGCCTATAATCACCCCGGATCCTACACGGCCGTACATATATTTAATAGATTCAGACGTTGACTTATGGAAATATCTTGCGTCGCTGAATCCTGAAATAAAATGGATACCGTAATCTATCCCAAGTCCTACCAGAACAATACAGAAAGCCGCCGAAAGAATATTTATCTCCCCAAATAAAAATCCTAAAATACCGGTAGCCCATACTACGCCTGTCAACAAAGCTACAAAGAGCAGAAACGGGTTTTTCCACTCCCGGAAAGAGCCTATAAGAAGTAAAAATATTATAGCGAATTCGAATGCAGTGCCCCAATCGAAATTTATTGCCGCTCCGTTTATAGAGTCTACCAGAATCATTACTGTTCCGGTGCGGCCTGTGGTAAGCTGCGGATAGCGGTCGCGGAATGTATTGAGCGTATCATCAATCCGGTAGCCCAAATACATCAGCTCGTCAAACTTATCAAAACTTACCGCAGGTTGCAGCATCATAAGAAGAGTTGTATTATCAGATGACAAATAATAAGGAGATCCGCCTAAAAATGTGGAAACCGACTGAATAACTCCTGAGGAATCGCCATGTGTGATAAAACTTTCCATGCTCTCAAGGAAATTATGAATACGGCCTGTTTCATTGTAGACTTTTGTATAATAATCGTCTGAGGCTTCAGCCAGGTTTCCGGCCAGCTCTTTTTCAATCTCATGGTTTATACCGGATAAAATACCTTCAACACGGGGGGAACCAAGCACCGCGGCAACGCGGTCAAACTCTCCGCTATCCTTTATGAGCAGCCCATATTTAGATAAAAAAACGGTGTCCTGTTTGTAATCAACCCTGCGAACTAAATTCAGAGTATCATATTCCACTCCCTGAGGGAACTCTCCCTTAAAAAGAGCGTACTTCTGTTTTACCGTTACTTCAGCGTTTTTTGATGGTCTTACAAGCTGGATTTTCTCAAGTTTAGCGGCTAATTCTCCCGCGGCCCTGCACATCAGCTTAACATCTTTTTCGGGACTTTCAAGGGTGATCATAATAGTGATATCAGACGAATAGTCATCCGCAATGTCAAGATATTCGCTTATCTGAGGTATATCCTTCGGCATCATCTCAGCAAGCTGAGTTCTTATACCAAAACGCGTTGCTCCGTAAACGCAAACAATTGTTATAGCCGCGCAAACCGCAAGCACTCTGCCAGGATGATTCGTTACAAGGCGGGCAAGGATCCCAAGTGTCCGCTTTCCAATCACGCATTATCTCCATACTGGAACTCATAGCTCAGAAAAAATGATAAGTACGTAAGTACCGAAATTCTTTCTCTAAGATAAAAAAAGGTTCTGGGGTATTCTCCCAGGACCTTTTGATTATGATCACCGCAATGGGCAATTTATCTTTCCCACACCGTTCAATTCTGAGTTCTCAACTCTCAATTCTGAGTTTTTAGCTTTATCTTTTAGTCTAAATAAAACTGGTCAACATTGTTGACTATTTTTGCCTGGCTTTGTAGTCCGCGGTACCATTCGCTGTATGCCGATTGTTTCCTCTGGTTTCTTGTCATCTCCGCGAACTGTTCGATTGCGGGTTCAGAAGGGTTAAATTCTACAGGATCACTTTTGCTGAGAACCCGTACAATACAGATATTGTTGTGATCCTCAATAAGGCCCGACACTTTTCCGGCATCAAGATTTAGCGCCGCGTTCGCGGCTTTTGAAGCGTATCCGAGCTGAGGCAGATATCCGCCGGCTGTCGCGTCCTCTATTGATCCGGTAACTATACGCGGGTCGCTTGCCTCAAGTTCAGCCAGAACTACGCCGACTTTAACTTTTTCGAGAACTTCTGACGCGAACTTTTGAGCTTCCTGCTTTGCAAGCGTATCTTTGATAGCCTCTACAATCTGAGGGCGCACAGTCTCAAGCGGCGCGATTCCTTTTTTGACACGCTGTTTTACGGAAAGAACATAGAAAGTATTTTCATCATCAAAAACATCCGAAATCTCGCCCTGCTTGCGGTTAAACGCAAACGAACCGGCTCCGGAAAGAGATCCGAGCCTAGATGGAGAATCGCCTCTTTTAAACAACCCTGTGGAGTCTAAAGTAAGCGAAGGGTCAGCTTTGGCCGCCTCAACGAAACCTTTCTGTTTCATCTCTTTTACAAGGTCTTCCGCTTTGTCAGACAGCCTGTCAAGCGTCTCGTCCGAAGGAAAATTTTTCATAAGAATATGCCTGGCGTTCACCTTTATCTCACCATTCTCTTCGCTTCTTTCGTCAACTTTTATTATATGGTAACCATACGTCGTTTTTACAGGATCGGATATGACTCCCGGTTCCAAAGCAAACGCGGCCGCTTCAAATTCAGGCACCATTGCCCCTTTGCCGAACCACCCCAATGAACCGCCTTTCATAGCGCTTCCCTCATCGTCAGATTCAGCCTGCGCGGCATCCTCAAACGTATACTCACCCGACTCAATCCTGCTTTTTACACTTTTAATCTCATTAAGATTTTCCAACTCATCCTTTTGAGTAGCGGTTTTGTCAATCTTTACAAAATAAAGTTCAGCCTGTTCATCCTGTTGAAAGCGGCCCTGATTGGCGGAATAGTAATCTCTCACCATTTTATCGCTTACCTCAGCGTCCGCATTACGGAATTTTGGTATATCAATCTTAACAAACTCAAAAGCGGCCTTATTGTTTCTCAGGCCATGATCATAGGCAAGCTCCGCGGAAGAAATAAACGCGCCGGCCTTTAAAAGCCCTTCTAGTTTGATACCCGGCAAAATCTGCTCCCTTACCTGTTTTTCGATATCCATCATCCACGGATACATAGAGTAAGTCTGAGGGGTATTAAGCCACTGAACATATTTTGTTGTATCAAAACGGCCGTCTGTTTGAAATATCGACGCGGTATCAAGCCCCGGAATCGGATTGCGCTTCAGGTATTCAAAAACCACGTCATCGGTGGAACCGAGCTTCATTGACTTAATCACATCCTCAAGAAGAACCCTGTTCACCTCCTGATTCCATACCTGACGGGGAATCATGCGGTACTGATGCGCGGAAACATTCTGCGTCAACTCCTGCATCCGTAAACGCTCCATGCTCACAAGACGGTCAAAATATTCAAGCGGTACTTCTTTACCGTTGATCTTCCCGGCGCTTGTAGCCCTGCCCTGCCCAGTAACATTCATACCCCAATCAAGAAAAATTGTTCCGCCGACAAACGCGATTATGATAACAAGCATCATAACCGGAGCGATTTCCCGCATTTTATTAATCATACAAACCCCATTAAATTATTAAGATTAAAAGATAAAAATCAAAGTCAGAATATAAGGGGAAGTCTCCGCCAACCCCTCCGCGGGGACACCCAGCAACGTCCCGCTATATTAAACCCCTTTCAATCCCCCTTAAAAAGAGGGACTTTTAAAGCGCTGCCGTTAAACGTAAACGTCAAAGGCAGGATAAAAAACCTACAGACTAATAAAAATATTAAATGCCGCATCAGATGAGGTACACTGCTGTCGGCAGAATCCCTTTTTCATCCTCCCTGAAAGCGAGACACTGTTTGCAGTCTTTAATTCCCATCCACAGGAGAGGACAGCGCAGGCGCCGGAACAGCCATCTCCCGTGTTCTTATCCCTATTTCTTTTTTCCTGTTCCCTGTTTCGCCGGGGCTTTATTTTCTGTTCCCTGCTTAGCGGACGTCGGCTGTTTTAACAGACGGGAATACGTATTTTTATTTATCAAAATACTCATCGCTGCCGCGAGTTGTTCATCATGCGCGAGCTTTGCGCGGTATACCGCTTCATTATCCTGCCCGAACTCTCTTATAAGAAGAGCGTTGCGTACAAAACGCCTGATCTCAGCGTCATTTTCCTTAAGAGCCCTTTTGCTCTCCTCAGCGAGAACAAGATCCATCTGCTCCGCTGAAGCTTTTAGGGTTTTAAGTTCAGCCGCGCTGAGCTTCGGAAGCTCCAGATGTTGAAGATTCTTCTCTTTTGACGCCGCGGTATCCTCTATAATCCCGCTTCTTTTCTTAAACTCATTGAACTGAAGCTGCGCCAGACTCTGGTATGTAAATTGAGTCGAATCCAGGAAATCATAAAAGTCTTTCATCATCGCTTCATCTACCTGAAAGCCGGGTGTGAGTTTGACATTACGCTTCTGGAGCTTCACATATTCGTTATTCGCAAATTGGAAAAACATATCCTTAATAAGCAGAGCGCGCACCGGCATATCAAGAATTTTTCGCTCTACGATAGTGTCGGGAACAATCCCGCCGCCGCCATACACTGTCCTGCCCCCTTTTGTACGGTAAACCGTAGTGTCGGCATCAGCTTTTTGCTTCTCTTTGGGATCTGGTGATTTACCCTCATGCTCTTCCTCAAGTTCTTCCGTTTCGTCCTCTCCGTCCGCATCCTTACGGATAAAATTTTCCGCGCGGTTTATACACCTTCCGGCAGGAGTGTAATAAAAAGCGGTCGTGATCTTAAGATGGTTTGCGGCGTCAAGAGGCAAAACACTCTGCACGGAACCTTTTCCAAATGTGGTGTCTCCCACAATAATACCCCTGTCCCAATCCTGAATCGCTCCCGCAACAATCTCTGAAGCGCTCGCTGAAGCGCGGTCAACCATCACTACAAGCGGCATATCCGCAGGCAGCACCGGATTAGAGGAGGAGTGAAACTCCTTATTCTGATTGCGCACTCTGCCCTTAGTAGAAACCACCAGAGAACGGCGCGGCAAAAATTTCTCAGAAACCTCAATTGACTGAGGCAAGAGACCTCCGGGATTATGGCGCAAGTCAAACACAAGTCCCTTTATATTCTTTTTGAGAAGCTCTTTTATTGCCTTTTCAATCTCAGCGCCCGCGTCCTGAGAGAACTGCTGCAGAACCACATATCCTATATCGTTCTCAAGAATTCCGTAAAAAGGAACCGACTTCAGATGGATGATCTCTCTTTTTATCGTATACTCCAGATCCTGCGCCTCACCCTTACGTCTTATAAGAATATTAACCGTTGTACCCGGCTCACCCCGCAGCTTGCTCACTGCTTTATCTGTTGTAATCCCCCGCGTAGAAGCGCCGTCAATTCTTATTATCTGGTCGCCTGACTGTATCCCGGCCCTGTGCGCGGGAGTACCCGATATCGGAGTCATAACAGTGAGAACTTTATCTCTTATGGAGATCTGAATCCCCAAGCCGCCAAACTTCCCCTCAGTCTGTACACGCAAATCCTCATACTCCTTCGCCTCAAAGTAGGTAGTATGAGGGTCAAGAGCATTCATCATCCCCTTTATAGCGTTGTCTACCAGATCCTTGGAGGAGACATCATTGACATAGTTCTGATGGATTCTCGCAGCGACATTGTCCATACGCATAACATCAGCGAAAAAATTATCTCCGCCGGCCTTAGTCGAATCTACCACAAGACCCACAAAAGCCACTATCAGCACTACCAGTCCCATCATGGGAATTCCGGTGAAAACTTTGCGGGACTGCCGCTGATCTGTTGAATCTTTCATTCCGCTATCTATCTCCTGTGATGATTAAGACAAAACCGCTCTAATACCCGCAGGTACAGGCACCTTTACCGCACCCTCCCTTATTAACAACGCGTTGCCGTTGCGGCAGTTATACGGTTCAGAATAGAAATATAAAAATACATGTTGCAGCAAGACGGGGGCCAGTTTTTGGGTAATTAAATTGCGGGCGGGAGATTTTTATTTGAGACAGCGTGCATGTTATAGTAATTCCACTTAAAAAGAGTCTTTTTAATGATATATTTTGATTTATGGGATATAACAAACTGTATCAAACGGGAGTAGTTGAGTATATCTTAGAATGTTATTTACAAATACTATATTATTTTTTGACAAATTACTCAGGTCTGATCGACTCTGGCGTGATCCCAACCAAGTCTTGGCAGTTCGACCGAAGAGCCGCCCTGTTTCAGGCGCACCCCTGAAAACTCAGCGGTAAAAAAACCAAGCCGCAGCGGCTCAATATCATCAAATCTTTTCAGTAAGCTGATATCAAATGAAGAGTCGCAGGCAAAGAGAAGTTCATATTCCTCCCCGCCATGGAAAAACCACTCTTTCCAGTCCAAACCAAGCTCAGAAGCTAAAGATGACATATCTGAAGACACATACTCCTCATCCGCTTTATCAAAAAGAAAACCTAAATTATTGTCAAAACACAGTGTGGCTATATCCTTGGATAACCCATCGGAAAGATCCATCATCGAATGCACCTGCGGGCAGGACGCCAGGCTGCGGCCCTCCTGTATTCTCGGAACCGGTGAGATATGAGCGTTTATAAATTTCCTATACTTTTCATCGCGGCCAAAGCGTGAAAGAACGGCGAGTCCCGCAGCGCTCTCCCCGGGCATCCCCGTGACCCACAAAACATCTCCGGCGCAGATACCTGTACGCTTTACCACCCGCTGCTCCGGAGCGGCGGAGCCTATCAGCGTAATGCCGATTGTCCACTCGCTTCCTCCCGAAAGATCACCGCCTACAACCGGAAACCTCCACCTGGCGCATGCCGCGCCGATTCCCTTATAAACGTTTTCGACGCAAGCGCCCACATCCGGACAGTTTTTAGGGAAAACAAGCTGCACAAGCGCGCTGTCGGGCAGCGCTCCCATCGCGGCGCAGTCGCTTAAATTGCTAACCATTGCCCTGTACCCAACCTCTTCAAGGCTCATTGCGGATAAAGAGAAATGAACATTTTCAACCGAGATATCAGCTGTGATGACAAGCCTCTCGCCTAATATGCTGTTTAGCCGTATGGCGGCGTCATCCCCGATCATCTCCTCGTATGATGTCTGTGTACGGGGGATGGAGGGAAGAAATTTTTGAATACGCCGGATCAATCCGTATTCATTTGAAGGAAGATGTAGATTATTCATAGATTCAAAGATAATAGATATACTCTTCCAATGCTCTCTTTTTTAGAGTAAAGACGCGTTTAACTTCTCCCAAAAATATACGCAAACCGATAATTACAACAAAAAAAGTTGATTCTAATCTTTTCTTGGTAATATATTTAATTAGAAAACGGTAAAAATGTGATCAGAACATAGTTTCACCGCTACTGATTGAAATCACATTATCTCTTAATCTTAAATGCGGAGGCATAGAGTGAACAAAGTACTTAAACGGTTAGTTATCCTTACCTTAACACTTGCGGTTGTGTCGGGGTGCGGTAAAAAAGGCGTTACGGTTACGCCGGAACCCCCGCCGCCGCCCGCGGCGGAAACGGTTGAAACAGCGCCGGAACCGGTACACACTTTCGCGGAACCTGACAGCTTTCTTGAGGTTGATGTTGATGAGGTTGTCAGAAAAGCCTTTGAGACGGTCTACTTTGAATATGACCAGTTTACGCTGAGCCCGGCAGCAACCGCTTCTTTAGAAAAGGCCGCTGCCGCGATGAAGGAACATTTAAACCTGCGTGTTATGGCTGAGGGCCACGCCGATGAGCGCGGAACGTCGCAGTACAACGTAGGTCTTGGGGAATCCAGAGCACAGGCGGTTCGCAATTACCTTGTTACTTACGGCATTAACGGCGCAAGGCTTGAGTTGACCTCTTACGGCAAGGAGCGTCCCGCAAATCCCAATTGCGACGGCGATGATCCCTGCCACAGCAAAAACCGCCGGGTTGAGTGGCGTATTATCGGCAAGTAGGGACGATGCTTTCGGTCATCCGCGCGCGGTACACATAATACGCAAAATTTTCCCATATTCCCATACGGGCAGCCCTCGCGGCTGCCCTATCCCGCACCCCAAAATGTGTGAGCGCACAATAATCCGCGCATATACATAATATTCACACATATTTTTAAACCCAAATTATCTATTAGAGCTTTCTCTTGCTTCCTCGTCAAATTATTTTCTAATGGGCCCATAGAATAATCTGTTGATTCTCCATCTCCACGCTCTGAAGGAACGCGGAGACGGGCTAATGGAAAATTGGGGTTACAATACCAGGTGAAAATCTAGATGCTGCCGCGAGGGTATCCGTACAGGGAAAACATATTAATAGGCAGGACAGAGCGGCGCCTGTATTACGGTATATGATTTGCGTTATCCTGCTTTGTGAAGCTTTTAGGGTTTGCTGATTACGGCAAACCCTATCCTTTAGAGAGGAAGCTAACCAGATGGGCGATGAAATGCTGCACTTTGACAAGCCTCCGGTAATGTTCGCCGCATGGCCCGGAATGGGTGATGTGGGACTGACCGCAATGGAATATATCCGCAAAAGCGTAGGAGCTCACCTGTTTGCGGAGCTTGATATGACCCCCTTTTACTCGCCCGAAGAGGTGATAGTCTCACGCGGACTTGTAAGTTTCCCTGAAATACCAAAGAGTTTGTTTCTTGAACAGCATGATCCCAATATGGTCTTTTTCGAGAGCAGTCTGCAAATGGTCGGATCGGACGCGATTACAGTCGCTCAGGCTGTTCTTGATGTCGCTCATAAAATTAAAGCGAGGCGAATTTTTACGGCAGCCGCGTTCCCCTACCCTATGAGCTTTAAATCGGAGTCAAAAGTTTTTGCGGCCGCAAACAATCTGCGGCTTCTAAGCGATCTGGAAAGCTACGGAATAGAACCAATGCAGGAGGGATATATAAGCGGACTAAACGGGCTGCTGCTCGGCATCGCCGCGTCCCGGGATATTGAAGCCGCCTGCATATTAGCGACTATCCCATCCTACGCGGGAGCTATTGTTTACCCTAAAGGCTCTCTCGCAATAGTACAGGCATTATCAAAAGCCGCCAGCTTCAGCATCAACACTGCTGAGCTTGAAAAAGCGAGTGATGAATATGAAGCGACATACGCGGATATCGAGGAACGGCTGCGGCAGGTGTTTCCCTCAATGACAGAAGACAACGAAGGGATGTTTAACAGCGAAGGTGAAGAGTTTACGCCGAAAGAGGAAGTTCCGTCAAAACCCGCTGAAGAAAAAATCCCTGAATATGTTATGAACAAAATTGAACACCTCTTCAGCGAAGTAGCCAAGAACAAAAATAAGGATAAGGCAAAAGAGCTAAAGCATGAGCTTGATAAATGGAAGATATTTGATCTGTATGAGAAACGGTTTCTGGATCTGTTCAGAGAAGAAGATTAGAGACGCATGAGATACGGACTGTCCCAAATCCGCCGCTGGGAACGACCCGCGGGCGCTGCGCCTTTTACAAACATCAGTATTCGGCATGCTATTGACTTATGAAACACGGACACAGGCGGCAGCCGGCAGCCCCAATGGGGATACCGGCTATCTCAGCACAAAAATATCAGAATGCTCTGTCCGGCAAAGCCGCTTATTCAACAACCCCGCAGCTGCCTTAAGTGACTTTTGATTGAAAAAATTGATGTGAGTAAGATCTTGCGCATACCACCATCCCGCAAATTTTGTAATATCGCCGCAGGTTTGCGTCCGCAATATTACTTTTCCATCTTCAGATAAATGTTTGTTGATCAATTCAAGCTCAGCCCTGATATCTCTGATATGCTCAATAACCTCACATAAGATGATAATATCAAAACCGGAACCGTTATCCTGTAAATTTTTACAAAAGAGCGGATCATAAGCGTAACAGTTTATACCTTTTTTACTGAGGAGCTGACAAAGCGCAGCTTCCTCCCCGCTGCCAAAGTCAAGCACACCGCTCCCTGGAACGCAAAGTTTTTGAACCTCATCAACCATACACGAGAGAAATTTTACATATCCATCATTTGAGATACTGTTATTATGCAGGCTGTAACGTCTCTTCTCATCATCAACACTTAACCAATATTCTTGCGGAACGGTGATTAACCCACAGCTCTCACAAATAAAAAAGGCTCTGCGTTTATTCTGACAAACTAAGTCAAGCCGACCAAAACAGCAGAGCCTGCACTTCCCACCGCTCACTATGGTTTATCTCTGATTAATCAGGTTCTTAATTGATGTTTTCTTTTTGCGGCAAACACAATATTGAGAGTTACGGCAAGAGCCGCGGCCGCGGTAACTATGGTAAAGACTATCAACTTACGGTACAAGCCGGCCGCGCATGAGATGTACTGAGGGATTCCTGTTTCCGGAGCTCTTACGAGAATAAGCTGCGGCTTGGCGGAAGGTTTAAGGGATATTCCCCGGTGCTGCTCTGCCATAACGCAATTCCTTTTAAAGTTAGTTTCACTACACTTATAAATTATACACTCTTGCCGCATAAGCGTCAATAGAAACGCGGGCGTGGTATCAAAAAACGCGGTGAGTCTTATTTGTATGTATAGTTTACCAACTGAAAAGGTCTGCCATAGCGCCCCCCCGGCGGAGGTTATTGTTCCTCTCCGCAAACTTAAAACTCTATTCCTTTTCCACCCAAACCAATTTTGATTCTGAAGCCATGAGTGAGAGGCGCTCTCGCTTCACCATATTCTTTAAAAAGGTCACTGGTTTCCTTGCTGGGAAAACCACACTCATATCCACACCATCGTAACCATAGTAAGCGCTGCGGCTGAAATCTAAACCGTGTTTACCGTAAATACCCATGCTAATATCAAGCGCGGATACCGGTGATACCACCCCAAACGCAATCGCGAAACATAATGCTTTTTTAAACATTATTTATCCCTCTGTCAACAAAATAAAACTATAAAAAATTCAATATAATCTTTGGGTAACAAACAATCAAATTCCGAAACCCAGACTAATTTTGATTCTGAAACCATGAGTTAGAGGCGCGCTTGTTTCATTATATTCGAAGACTTCTCTTGTTCTCTTACTGGGGAAACCGAGATTGTACATAACTGCGGGGCGTATGAACATCTTTTCATTTAGAGGAATGTCCATACCGCCGCCAAGATTGATAAAAAAACGGCTATTAAAACCAACAGCCTCATCGAAATCCTCGCCGTTGTCATAATGGATGTCGTCATGATCATGTTTTATTGACATGCACAATGAATATGTGAAGCCGGTCAACGGAAACAGGGTCACGCCTCCAAGATTGACAGGATATTTACCTGACGCGCTGATGTCAAAAAATATACCGGAAGCGCCGCCTATACCGCACCCCAGGCAACCGCCCTCCAAGTTGTCTGTACGGTCAAAACTTATACCAAGATTGACTTCAGCGTAAGTTATATCAAAAAATCCGCCGAATCCGCCAACCACAGTTAATTGTTTCGACCCTACTTCATGTGGTAATTCATGTGGTAAAATACCACACACTATATATTTACCCATATTGGTAAAACCTAAACCATACTTACCATAAATACCCGCGCTCATATCAAGCGCGGACACTGGTAATACCACCCCAAAAGCAATTGCGAAACATAATGTTTTTTTAAACACGAATTGTCCTCTTTATCAACAAAATAAGTTTTGAAAAATTTCAGTACGCTTCCATCAAAATATTATTTTATTATCCGTCTACCTCAAAACAAATCCCGAAGTAACGCGGTTACCGTTTTGACGCACCTCCACAAAGTACCGGCCAGCCGGTATGCCGGCAAGCGGTAAACAGGCGCTGCCCGCCAAATTGAATGTTCGTAAAGTTCTGCCCTTTGTATCTATCACCCTAACCTGTGAAACCGCGTTCAGTGAGAATGACTTTATGTTCAGCGTACGGCCTGTTACATTTACAAAAGGAGTTTTGGAACTTATCCGGCGGTTAGTTTTTGACGTTATGGACACAAGGTCATACGAATAAATGAAATTCATTACACCGCTCAATTCTCTGCCCGGAACACCCGTTTGAACAGTAAACTCTACTGACGCTATCGAATTATCAATAGTCATAAGAATACCGTTTTCATAAGTAATACCGCCATTATAAGTCGCATACGTAAACGTTGGCGAATTCAGTGGAATAGCGAGAGTATACACATTCAGCGCAATAGGCGGATCTCCTGCATTCGTCAGGATGAGCGTGAATTTTGCGTCTTCTTCATGCGTACTGCCAAAAAATTGAGACTGCCCCCAAAATTGAGTCAAATTCAGTCCTGTCAAATCCAGCGAGGTCAGCCAGTTGTTGGCGCAAGACAGTGTTTTTAACCCCGTGTTTTTGGATACGTCAAGCGTAGTCAGGCGGTTGACGTTGCAATACAGTGTTACCAATGCCGTGTTTTTGGATACGTCAAGCGCGGCCAGTTGGTTGTTGGAGCAATTCAGCGATGTTAACGCCGTATTCTTTGACACGTCCAACGCAGTCAACTGACTGTTTTCAATACCCAGTTCCCTTAACGCCGTATTATTAGACACATCAAGCTCAGTTATCGGATTGTTGCCGCACAACAGCCATTTCAACCCCGTATTCTTTGATACATCAATTGAAGTAAGCTGGTTATCGCGGACATCTAAAGAATCTAACCGCGTACCGCCCGGTAAAGTCAGTGAAGTCAGTTGATTGTCGTATAAAGACAGATATATCAGTTCGTCCAATCCCTCAAAAGAAGCATCACCTGTTAATATTCCGCGAGGAGCGGAAAAATGAGTAATACGCTTAAGGTAGGAGCTGTTCCAACGGACAAAACCATTCGTACCGGAAACAGGCCAATTCCCCGGATTGTTTTTATTCCATGTCAACCCGTTATTTTCAATCAATGCGCATATCACCGCAGAATCCACTGGATGATAAGCCGGCATCGCTACCTGCGCCCAAACCGCAGACGTCATTGCCGCCGTCATTAATAAAGCAGCAAAAAATCTTCTCATCATTCCTCCTTAAAGAGAACCTGCTTTTTTGAAAACCTTTTCATACAAAATGGGCGCGAGTCCTCCACGCCCGTCAACAGTAACTGATCACGTGTAAACTATAACAGTTTTCTCAGCGTCTTTCTCTCCCACTCATTATGACCCTCTATATATCTTGATAGAAGCAGCGTTTTCCTGTCGGATGATAATTGATAGTTATATCTGAAATAATCTACCGGACAAGGCGGTATTTGACACTGCAAAACATAGCCAAGCGACAAAGTCTGGTTTGGATCGCTAACTCTATAGTAATCATTCCCTTTGCCAAGCCTCCCATCCATAAGCATTTCCACAATCAGGCTGTCCGGCGAATAAGCAGTGAATATTGAATAGCGGCTGTCAAATGTTTCCTTGTGGTAACTGTATATCAAATATGTTCCATCAGAATTAAAGAGATAATAATCCTCATAAACAAAACCGCTGCCTGATGTCCAGCCGCCGCCTCTCCAAACGCCGACAAATTGGTGTTTCCCCCAATCAGTTTTATGATGCTCACGTTTCCTCATTACAAAATCACAGCGGCTGCTGTCACGTACTCTTACTGCCGGATTCCTGTCACAATACCTGATTGGGTATACAGATATTTTCCTGCCCTCATCGGAGATCCGGTATTCAGTTTCGCCAACCGATTCAAGAACCATGATTGAATCGTTAACAATTTCGTAAGTATACTTTCTTGATCCATCGGATTCCCGCGTATATGTTCCATCGGAATTAAAAATATGTACCACTGTCTGCGCACCATCTCCTCCTGTCTCTACATCCCACTCACCGGTGAAAACCTCCGTATTTTCGCGGGCGGCAGATGGGGATATACCGCCGTCAGACGATACGGGGCTTTCATTGCAACCCATAAAAACAGTACCCGCGGCAAACACCGCTAAGCAAATTGCAATCTTTCCGGTCATTCGGATTCTCCTTACGTAAAGACTTAAGTTATTCGTTAAGATTGGGTACGCGCGATACTCATTAGTATGATACCCCATTAATTATTAACTCCAGCTGTTATTTAACCGTAACTGTCGTACTGCTCACTCTTGCCCCCAACCGTCTCACATCCACAACGTACCGCCCCGCAGGGACTTTTGACAGCGGAACAGCGCCGCCGCCTATAACATTGCGGGAGAGGATCGTTTTGCCGCGCATGTCTATCACGCGAACTTGCAGGGGCGTATTGGATGACAATTGTACCGATGCCGGCATCTTAATATTCAGCGTCCTGCCTCTTACCGATATAGACGGCATCATCGCGTTTGCGCTGTGGCGGCTTGAGTGAGAGTGGGAAACGCTGACGCTGCCGCCGTAATTTATGCCGCGAAGCGTTGGATAACCGCGGCCCTCGTCTATCTTCCATATGTTATCAAAATCCCACCCCGCGAATGTCGCCCGCGACATCATCTCGGCGGAGGTTTTGCCGGTACCTATAAGTGAAACGCTGTTTGGCGATCTAGTGAGATTCCAGTAGTTGCCATGGTCATTGATGGGATCATTACAAAAATGCCCAAGTTGGCAATGATTGACTGTATTGCCTACTACACCGCCGCCGGGCATGATCCCCTTCCAACCGCCTACGAACCATACCGCGTCTACAACGGCGTAACTGTTGACAATAGGTACGAACACCCAATCGCACAGCACGCATGTATTTTGAGCATAACCTACCAGCCCGCCGACATAAGATAATCCGAACACGCTTCCCGTCGCGTAGCAATTTGCGATGCCGGTCATCTGCGCACTGTATCCTACTAAACCGCCGACGCTGTGGTTTATGTGAGGCTCCGGCGGCGGCTGATCCGGATAAACGTAATCTAATAGCGATTGTCCGCCCACAACACTTATCCCGGAGAACGACTCCGAGACTAAGCCGGTGTTGTAACCGACTAATCCGCCGGCCATTCCTACGCGTCCCTCAATAAAACTCTCCCTGACGTTGGGGCAAGCTATAGGGGTAGACACGACATAACTGCGGTAGATGTTCCCGCCGTTACTGCCCGCCAACCCGCCTACGCGCGTCTTTCCGATAATCACACTCACTTCAATGCCGAGATTAGCGACTAACGTCGTCATAGGCCTAACGGGGCCCTCCTCCTTGGGGGGGCCCTTTTCGCTGTACACAAGGCCCACGCTCCAGAACAGCCCCATACCGTCCTCATCTGGGCGGTTGATGTAGAGGTTTTTTATAACGTAGCCCTTGCCGTCAAATACGCCGGTAAACGGGCTGGGGGACGGAGGATCTATATCTATACCGCAATTGGTGATATATTCGGGCGCTGTCATACCGATGGGTATAAACCCCTTGCCACCGTATAACTCCTGGCTCTCCGACGCGTCGATGTTGTTTGTCAGATGGTAGTATCCGTTCAACGGATAGCACGGATGGTTTCCGATCTTGCGAAGATCATCGAACGAGGATATCGGTATGTACAATTCGTCCACCTTAGGCGGACAACTCTTTAAGTCGTACGGTACGAACGGGCATGGGGACGGTTCATCTATGCTCCGTGCGTTTACCGTAAACACCGCAGCCAAAATAAGCGTTCCGAAAAACGCCGCCGATACTGCTTTTGACAAGGGGTTGAAATTCCTGCTGTGTCTGTACCGCCTCGCGTCTCCTGTCATTTTTTTGAAAACAGACATAAACCATCCTCCTGCCGCTGATTGTGAATATTTGATTGATAATTGTTTCCGGCGATATTCTTGACAATAAGCTATACCCTCATGTCAAACTCATTATTAAATCTGAAACAACTTAATTATCCTACTATGTATAATCTACAGTAAACGGAACAAAAAAACGGAAATACCTTCTACCGTACCTTCAAAAAGCCGAAAAAATGTACTCATGATGAATACAGTATCTCATAATTGTATAGTTGAGAAAAATATTAAGACAAAAACCGGTATACGGCCGATTCACCAGATAAAAAGTTATGTGTTTATTTGTTGACTATTACTAAATTGAAGGGCGCGGTTTACCGCGCCCTGATATGCTATTTTTTCTTATTGAGCAGTGATTTCATTGAAGTTATGGCCGAATTGCCGCTTCTGACGCCTCCAGCAGTTCCTCCCGCGCTTTTTGACAATTGTCTGCCGCGCTGCCTTATTGATGATGTTTTATGTTTTGACAATGTTATCACCTCATCTGTGTTCTTGTCGGTCAATGTTAAAATATCATCTGATATTTCATATGTGTAAACAAAAAGCGTATCGCCTCTGAACATGTTTATGAGATATAATTCCCCGGAACTACGGTTGGCCGGAATAACATTTACATCAGCATTTGTAAAACAATAGTAATCCCATTCGGTTGAAATGTCTTCGTCTGATATTGATAACACCGGCACCCTAACGTCCCCATAATCAGACCATGAGAAAACCCACTCTCTGTTGGAATTACCATTTGTTGGATACCACAAACCCCAATAGCCATAGATGCCGGAGTACTGTTCATAAGCGATATTAAAATCCAGACTCGCTCCATTGCCTATCAATTCCTCTTCAATATCAAATCTAATATTAAATTGAAATATATACGTTATGATATTCATTTGTGTAAATTGCGTCACCGTTTCCGCCTTATCAGACAATGTTAAGACCTGACCGTTACCGGACAACGTATAATTAAACACCATATCCGCCATACCTGACCTGACAATATGAAGCACACTGTCTCCAACGGTATAGCATGATCCGGTAAAAATGGGTTTTCCGCTGGAGGAAGCAAAATCCACTTGAGCCAAAGTGACAGGCACGTATTCGCTGGGGGGAAGAAACCCAGGACAATCATCGCCAAAACAGATCTCATCTTCATTATCAAAAGAAAGTACCTGAACCACATTATCATTCACAACCTGCGCCCACATATTCATAAAACTGGGTATCAATCTTTCGTCAAACTCTACCGCTTCATCAGCGAATTTTTTCAGAGTATTATTTCCGCCCGATTCCACCGGATTATCGCCGATTCCGCATCCGGCAAGCATAAACGCCGAAAAAGCCAACGCGGCTGCTACACTTAAAACCTTTGACCCAATGCACTCTCTGACTAAGCGATTAAGCTTGCCGTTAGCATATTCCTGCATACTGCGACTCCTTTTGTTTTGGAAATAGATGGTAAATTATGGAAGCACATTACATTTTAACCTGGCAACCCGGTATTCTTGAGCGCAAATTACTTACTACGACACACCAGCTCCTACTTATTAAACACCTGAGGGAGATGAATCTGTTACTTTTAAAAGTTTTTTTAGTAGAGGATAGAAAATTGCGGCTTAGTGCCTGCGGCACTGGAACGTGTAAAATTTTTCCGTGAATTTATCTTTCAAATGAACTACCCCGAAGCAAGCTTCGAGGAATTAGACCCGATTGAGATTAAAAGACATAAATAAACCCCCTCTGAAAAACATTCTAATTTTGTACTGTTAGTTGGATACACGCAATGATGATACACAAAATGCGTACTATACCTGAATGACGATTTTTTATTATATTTGGGAAAATGTGTAGAATGGGTATTACATATATTAAAGAGTCAGGCGTCAGTGAGGAATGAAAGAAAAATAAAGAGAAATGCCGCATATATTATTTTATACAATAACGTAAATTGCCCACAAATATCAGGAGAGAAAATTGCCTACGATTTCAATGTTTTATGGAATCCTGATAAGAATGTATCTGGGAAAAAAGGAACATAATCCACCCCATATTCATGCTTATTATCAAAAGAAGAAAGCTATTTTTAATATAAAGACAGGTGAAAAATCTGAGGGTAACTTACCAAAAGACAAAGAACGATTAGTTACCGCATGGATAATTTTGCGTAAAGAAGAACTGTTGGCTAATTGGGAATTGGCACAAAACGGAGAACTCCCATACAATATTGAACCTTTAAAATAGGGTAATAAAATATGTATCTATCCGTAAATAAAGTAAAAACGTTAGATAATTATGAACTTGAACTTACCTTTGAAAATAAGGAAGTCAGGGTTTTCGATGTAAAACCATATTTGAATACTGGTGTATTTAGCAAATTAAAAGATCTCGATTTTTTCAAAATGGTAAAAGTTTCTTTTGATACAATAGAATGGCCTAACGGGATAGATTTAGACCCCGAAGTTTTATATAAGAAGAGTAAACCAATTTTTACTTAGGTGTTTAACGCTATCTGTGCAAAACGCCGAACGAAGCGGCTTTGCGTTAGGCATGATCTACACACGCGCTCTTCGCTCAGTTTCTGATACAGCGTACCGAAAAACCAAACTCCTTGCCGCGGCTGTTCTTGCACAGGTGGCTGTTGCATATATAACCATCATCGCCAGTAGTCATCTCACGAGTAAACGCGTAATCCCCTCCATTCTCCGTAGCGGTCCACCAGTAACCGTCACGATGGCCGAAGAAATTACCCGCGGCATCGCGGCCGCCTGCCGGCAATGCCGTAAACAAAAAATCATTCGTACCATTCCAGTCAGGGGGTTGGGATCTAAGTGTCCTGCCGGCAATATTACCTCCCACAGAAATACCCAGTTCCGTCCATTCCTGATCTGTGGGTAAACGCCAGCCGGAAGGACAAGCTTTCACCGCGGCATCCCAATTGTAAAGTCTGCCGTATGTCTCACAGTAAGCGGAACTCTCATCAAAACACCAGGAACCGGTACCATTGTAATTAAGATTCTGCATCATCCACGTCTTACCATCCGGCATTAATATTGTAACGTACATCTGAAAATCTCTGGTATCCCATAAATATCCTAGCCTCCCGATACTATTAAATATGTCACCCGTTATTAGTACGCGAAAACTTTTATCAACAAAAATGGCGGTAACCGTTTTGCTGCCGCATTCACCGCCCACGCAAACAATGGTGGTATCTGACGAATCCGACGACACATTGCCAAGCCAGCCCAAAAACTCATAACCGGAATCCGGTACAGCTGTCAACCGGATATTTCTTGTACCGGATCCATTATCAGATCCCACGGTATCAACTAAACCGCCGCCGGCCGGATACACATGTACCGTAAGCGTATTAGTACCGCCGGAATTGCTGTCCTGCCATCCTGACGGGGTCTCACATCCCGCCAAAATTGCGGCTGTCATGATTAGTAATAATTTTTTGGCGCTCATGGAATAATAATCTCCTAAACAAATACAATGCGGAAATACCAAATATACTTACAATACAGTCATTCAACTTGAAAAGGAGTTTTATTAATGCAGAATGCAGAAATGAGGTGATCTGATCTTTTATTTCTGCATTCGGACATCTATTTTGAAGTTGAATTATTATACAAAGAAAACTACTTCATACTCCGGTTGTTTTATTTCTGCATTCTGCATTCTGAATTATCACTGATACTTCCTTCCCGCCAAAATCTTTCCTGTAGTCAATCCGGCGTAGATATCGGGCCACACTCTCGCGCCGTTATTTCCGGAGTATCTCTTAGACGGCTCATATTCCACAAGGCCGCCTTTGCGGTTTATTATGCCGTTTACGCTTGCGCCTGCCGTAATTGCGAAATACGGCGATGGGTTGTAAGCGGCTCCGAGACGCACGCGGTAAAAATCGTGATCCCGGTCTTTATGCCCCAAAGCGCGGTTAATCAGGTCAAGGTTCACGAAAAACGGCCCGTTCATGCCAAAACGCGTACCTATGCCAAAACCCGCGTATCCTGGCGCGGTATGCAGCCGCCAAGGCTCCGCTTCATTCACTTCCCCTAAACCCTTATCATCCCAGTAATCAGTATCCATGTTCGGATTATTGGGATTGATAGGCCAGGAATTACTAGGATGGCTAGAGGGATCATTTGTTCCGGGTTTCGATTTTTCGATGTATTTAATATCCGCGATGGTATTGTATTCAACAAGGCAATAGAACCACGGAACCCCAACACGCAGCGACGCGCCGACGCTGCCGGACACATCGCCATACAGGGTGGCGTCAAAGATACTGTTGTAAGCGAGTGTTTGAAAACCGCTGAGCGTATTGGGGCCGTACCCCGCGTCCCCATTTCCGCGGGCGGTTGTTTTCTTTTTATTTGTTTTTCTCATATCGCTCATCGAAAGCGCGGTTTTGCCGCCTTCAACTGTAACGACATTATTGGCTGTCCATGTACCCGACTGCGTTTCCATCTGCACGGAATACCTGCCATGCGGTATACCCAAATCCATCTGGCGTCCCCCTTGTTTGTGAAGCTCCGCGAAGAGGTTGCCGGACGCGTCTCTTATGAAAAAACGTCCCTCGGTGCCCGGGCCAAGCGCCAGTATCGCGCTTGTACGGCGCAGATCGGTCATCACTATGTCGCCGGTTCCGGCTAAGTTCATATCGCGGCTTGGGTGCTGCGTTCCCGCGCTTGTGTTTTGCGTACTTCTCAAAGTTTCGTTGAAAGCGTAACTGTACGCTTCGTTGATGGTGACTGTTCCGTCGCCGGTCAGATCCGCGGCGCCGCGCATTCCGTTTAACAGCGCGTGGGTAAAATAGCTGCCCTTTATCCGGTCGCTCTCCTGGCTTGCTTCGTTTGCGTTCGAGGATGCCAGAAACGCGTATCCTTTCATATTTTTACTCGCGTCAAGCATGAACGCGGGACGCGGAATACCGCCCTTTGTGCGCGTTACCGCTCCTGAACCGCACGCGTCAACAATCGCTACACGGATATCGGCGCCAAGGTTGTTTACCGCGCTGCGGAAGTCATACCAGCTAAGCGTCTCCCCGCCCAGCTTCAACCCGTCAATGTCCGCGTGACCGCTGTAGTAAATAAAAGCTTCGCTTCTGACTCCGCTCCCTCTGTCTTTTGCAATGAGCACCTCTATTTCCGTTACCGCGCTTAAAAATTCATCTCTGCCCGGATTAGCGAGGATAACCGAGTTTTGCCTGTCTACACCCCCCATCTCCGTAAGTATAGACGCAAACGCCCGCGCGTCGGTTACAGCGTAACGCAGGAGAACGCGCTCCCGGCCGCCATTATTCGCTCCGACGGAAAGCATATAACGCCGGATTTCCGTTGGCTCCTGAGATGGAGCGGCGGTTGAAACAAACGCAAAAATAATAACGCAGAGCGCGGAAATAAAATAAAAAGGAGATGGAACCGCTCCTCTCCGCGCAACAACCGGTTTTGATACTTTTGCGTTATGCATTATTATTCTACATTATTTTTCACGTTTTGTTTAAAGTAAACGTTGTGATTTTTGTCCGGAAAGATTCATCCCACCGGTCAACCGGATGATCCGCCTTTTTTAACGGCTGGGTTACGCTGTCCAAATCAAAATTTTCGGATGACGTAATTAAATAAAATATCTCGTAGAGAGGAGCGTCATCAAGCTGGTACGACATGTCCAGCGCGACAGGCCCGCCCGGAGCAAGCGGGGAGGCTTTGCCGGATTCACCCGCAAGATGAACGGTCAGAACTCCGCGGCCGTCCATACTTACAATCGCGCCGTAACAGAAACTGTGGACTGTGTAAAGTACCTGAACCACATCCCCCTCCCGCGCGTCCGACAATGGCGCGAGTTTGCGGGCCATATCACCCTCCTTGCGCCAAACCTCTATAGCGGGCTCCACGGAAACGGCTCCTTTCACACGGTCTTCGTAACGCGGAGCTGCCGGATGCTTAAAGGCAAATTCGAATGACTGCATACCAACCGGAAATAAAACCAGCAGCGCAGCGCAGGCCGCCGCAGGTATCGCGAATAACCGGATCAGCCGCCTGTTCTTTTTTTCGGCGCTGGCCAACTTCCCTGCGCGCGCCCTCTCTATGCGTCCTGCCATCCAGGCCGGCGGATGTGTCTCTAAAATTTTCGCGTCGCTGTCGCGCAGGGCCGCTATCCTCTCCCTCAAAGTACCTTCATCCAGCTTAAGCTCCTCATCGGACAATTCGCCGAGCAGATAGAGCTCAAGTTTCCAGTCAGGAACCGAGTGCGCGCGCGCGCTGTCCCTCGCGGGCGGACGGCCGCGGGGAGCTGCTTCATTGCCAGCGTTCATATCCCCTCCATTTCACCGAGTGTTTCGCGAAGAGCCGTAAGCCTCTTGCGCACCCCGCTTACAGACATATTTACCATACGGGCAGTTTCCTCAAGCGTCATTCCATCTATCAAATGCAGATACGCAATAGTACGGCTTGACTGCGGATGACGGCTGAACAGGTTACGCAGTATGCTGCGGCAGCTGATTCGCGCCTCCATGTCTTCTGTGCAAACAATTTCTTCTAAAAGTAATTCTCCATCAAAGTTACCGCCGCGCCGCGCCTTATCCCTTAGGATATTTAAGCAGTGGTTGGTCGCTATACTCCATAAAAGACTTGACGACACCCCGGCCGAAAGCGCGTTTTTACTCTCAAGAGCCTTCACAAAAACCTCCTGCGCAGCATCGGTAGCGTCACAGGAATCGCCCAATATGCGGCGGCAGCGCCTCAATACCATGGGGCCATACTTCCGGAAAAGCTCCTCGGTATTTGCGTTTTTTGTCTCGTTTTCGCTCAGGGTACCTGTTGTGACCATAGCGCGCATACTTATTAAACACCTGAGAAGGGTGAATTTGTTACTTTGAAACAGAGTTTTCCGCAACGCTACGAAAATAAGCCAAAAACAACGGTTACCCGGGCAAGACCGGTGCTGTTCTAACTCATAATATCAGCTCTGTTAAAAATGAGAGCCTGTAAATTTATCTTTCAATCAAATAAACGCAAAAATAAAAAGGACTTAATAATACAACAAAACTCTATCGGATCTTAATTTCTATTTTTGCATTTATCAGAAAACTAATTACACGCTCTTAAATGATATCATGATTGGGGAAAAACGCCAACACTATTCAAATGCGGATAGAGTCGGCAAGCGGGGTGCGTGTCTCAAAGTTTCATAAAGTGTCCTGAGAGGGGAGCATGTTAAAATTTCTGACAGTATGTTAAGATATACTCATATTTAAAATGTGAGTCTTAACGATGTCCGTAATTCGCAGTAAATACGATGAAGAGTTCAAGAAGAACGCAGTAAAACTCAGCTACGCCAGTCCCAAGAGCATAAAGCAAGTAGCAGACGATTTGGGAGTCAACGAGAACAGCTTATATATCTGGCGTAAAAAGTACACAGCAGAAGGCGACAAGAGCCGCACAGCCACGCTTGAAGAAGAGATGAAAGCGCTTCGTCTTGAAAACGCGGAGTTGAAGATAGAGCGTGATATGTTAAAAAAGGCCACAGCCTACTTTGCAAACCTGCACAAGTAATCTATCGCTTCATTTTTGATCGAGAAGACTACTCAGTGGCTAAGTGGGCGGCATTTTTTCAGGTATCGCGCAGCGGTTATTATGCTTTTATTGCTCGCCGAGATCGGTGCAATGAGCATGAAAAGAGGTTAAAAGCATCTATTAAGTTGATATTTGATGAGAGCGATGGTACATACGGTGCAGATAGGATTTGTGGTGTTATGCGTAAAAGCGGTCGTAAAGCGTCTTATCGCAAAGTGAGTGGATATATGGCAGAATTGGGCTTGAAGTCTGTACATAACCGGCACAAAATGCGCAGTTTGACAGACAGCCGCAAATCGCGAGGCGAAGTATATCCAGACCTTGTGAGAGGGCAGTGTTTCGTTCAACCGTGCAAGGCCGTATGCAGCGACATTACGTATCTCAAAAGTGGTGAAGGGTGGCTATATCTTTGTGCAGTCAAGGATATCGTTACAGGCGAAATACTTGGTGAGGCAACTAATGAGAGGATGAAGAAAGAGCTTGTAATTAGTGCGTTTCTCAATGCGCAGGCACGTCATGGTTTGGAGGCAGGGACTATCTTTCATTCAGATCGCGGCAGCCAGTATACTTCAACTGAATTTACAAAAATATTGAAGCTGTACGGTTTAAAGCAGAGTTTTTCCCGTGTTGGTATGCCTGGTGATAATGCTTGGGCTGAGAGTTTTTTTTGCGACATTGAAAAAGGAGTGTATTCACTTCAGACATTTTCTTACACGTGAAGAACTTCGGCAAACGGTATTTACTTGGATCGAGGGGTTTTACAACAACAGACGAGTACAAGCCAGGTTGGGTTATATGTCACCACGGGAGTATGCTGTACAACTGATGGGGAACAGTATAAAACAGGCGGCATAGGGATACAATATATAAGAATTATTAAACATCTTAAAATAGTGTACGAAAAAAGGTTGACCTCCCTTTTACTGTTGAACACTACTACGCACCCAACTGTTATGTAAGTTTGGAAAATCTTGGCAATGGGGATTACTGGTAAAATTTGACGAAACACGATTATGCTGGTATAATTATGGTATAATATGGTATTGTTGCGTGCGGACTCACCGCGGAAACAAACGGACATATGATAAATATTGGCATACATAAAAAAATAATGTCGCGCCCGTTATATCTGCAGCTTCTGTTTGTGGCATCGGCGTTTACTTTGATGGTTTTCGCCAGTTACATGTTTGTCAATAACATGCTGATGAACTACTTAAAAAGAGACGCGGATCACATACTTACTCAGACGCAGCTCAGGATAACAGATGAGTTCCGCGAGGCGCAAACGGTCATGATTCCTGTTGTGAAAACAGTGCGCGACATTATTATGCGGGGCGGTACTGCAAATGACGTGAAAAAATATTATGACGAGATCTCCGAAGAACTGCTCAAAAAGGAGTATGGGTTTATATTTAACGGCTTTCACGGTTATTTTGAGGGGTTGGGAAATGTGATTGTCCACAGTTGGGATTGGACTCCGCCGGACAATTTTTTAGCTGCAGAACGTCCGTGGTATAAGGCCGCTGTTGAAGCGGAAGGTAAAATAGTTTCTTCGCCTATGTTTTGGAGCGTACACGACAAAGAATACCAGGTAACATTCGTGTGCCGTATTTTCGATGACAACGGCAAACCTCTCGGTGTGGTAGCCATGAACGCGCCGTTTCGAAATATTATAGATCTTGTTGTTGATACGCGTCTTACGAAAAACGGGTACGGATTTCTTGTCAATGAGGAGTATGAGATTGTCGCGCACCCCAAAACCGACTTTTTAACAAAACATTTGGAAGAGGCAAGTCCCGCATTCGCGCACTGGAAGGACAAGATAAAACGGGGAAAACATTTTTCCAAAATTGCGCGGGATAACTATAAGGGTACGCATTCAATCTTCTATTTTAAACGGATAGATAACGGCTGGTATTTAGGTATAGTAACTCCCAAGAGTGAATATTATAAAGATTTGAACACACTGCTTGCGTTCCTTGGTATTTTCGGCATTATTATGACAGGCGCGGTATTCTCCTTACTTATACGCATTGACAGAGCGAAAACCAAGTCGGACAGAGTGTACCAGGAGCAGCGCATACAGCCTGCTCTGATGGAGAAAACCCGTGAAGCGAATAAAAACATGGAAACCCTGCTGCAGTCAATGGACACTATGCTCATAATAACCGAAATTGAGTCTGATAATATTCTCTTCATGAATGAAAGGATGAAAAAGGAGTTTGGTTTCCGTGATAAAATTATAGGGGAAAAATGTTGGAAGCTCCTTGTTAAGGGCGGTACGGAACGGTGCGGATTTTGTCCCAAAAATAATCCCGGATTTATCTCCGGCAATCCGGTTTGCTGGGAATTTCACAACTCTATAACAGATAGGGATTACAGAATAGTCAGCAGATTTATCGATTGGCCGGACGGCTCAACGGTTTTTATGGAGCAGTGCGATGATATTACCGAGTTAAAGGAATCCATTAACAAAGCGCAAGCCGCAAACCACGCAAAAACCTCTTTTTTAGCCAATATGAGCCACGAAATCAGAACACCGATGAACAGCATAATCGGGTTCGCGGAGCTTGCTAAGGATGAAGACCTCTCCGTAAAAGCGGCTGAATACCTTGACAACATCTCAAGCAGTTCAAGGCTTTTGCTCCAGATCATCAACGATATTTTGGATGTTTCTAAAATTGAAGCGGGTAAAATGGAACTGGAACATATCCCATTTGACCTGCACGATGTTTTCGCTCATTGTCAATCTATTATTATGCCCAAAGTTGTGGAGAAGGGAATTGCCCTCTACTGCTGCGCGGAACCTTTTGTGGGCAAAAAGCTGCTTGGCGATCCGGTCAAACTGCGCCAGGTGCTTCTTAACATGCTTTCTAACGCTGTAAAGTTTACAAATGTTGGTACGGTTAAGCTTTTGGCATCTGCTAAAGAGAACAGCGGCGGCAGTGTAATCGTACATTTTGAGATAAAAGACAGCGGCATAGGTATGACCTCTGAACAGATCAATTTGATATTTGATCCTTTTACTCAAGGTGATGAAAGTATCGCCCGTAAGTACGGCGGTACCGGGCTTGGGCTTACGATAACAAAGAACTTTATAGAGATGATGGGCGGCAAACTTGAAGTGGAGAGTACGCCCGGGGTTGGAAGCAAGTTCCGCTTTGAAATAAAGTTTGACATTATAGACGCGCCTGTTAACGAATTGTCTGAAAAAGCCGTCTTCCAAGAGATTGAAAAACCCATTTTTAAAGGTGAGGTTTTAATCTGTGAGGACAACATCATGAACCAGCAGATGGTCTGCCGGCATCTTGAAAAAGTCGGCTTGCAAGCCGTAGTGGCCAATGATGGACAGGAAGGAATTGATACCATTAGACGGCGTATATGGAATGGGGAGAAACCTTTTGATTTGATTTTCATGGATATCCACATGCCCGTGCTTGACGGTTTGGAAGCCGCATCCCAAATCACCGCCTTGGGAGTTAAAACTCCAATTGTGGCCCTGACCGCTAATATATTAACAAATAATATTGAGCTGTATGCAAAAAGCGGAATGTCCGGCCATCTCGGGAAGCCGTTTACAACGCAAGAACTGTGGAGATGCCTCATGAATCATCTCATGCCTGTAACTTTTTACTCTATAGACAAACGGCAAAAACTTGAGGACGATAAAATTCTGCAAAAACGGCTTAAGCTCCTTTTTGTCAAAAACAATCGAAATATGTTTGCCGAAATTCAAAAAGCGGCAGCTAAAGATAACATAAAACTGGCGCACAGGTTAGTTCATGCGCTTAAGAGCAGCGCCGGACAGATCGGAGAAAAAGACCTTCAAACGGCAGCCGCTGTTGCGGAGGGAATGCTTCTTAATGGTAAAAATCTGCTTACGCAAACACAGTCGGATATTTTGGAAGCGGAACTAAAGTCTGTTCTTGAAAAATTGGCGCCTTTACTTGATGAAGCTTACGCGTCAAGTAACGAAAGACCCGTTCCGGACATGGAAGAGACGCGTAAGCTGTTTGAAAAGTTAGAACTTATGCTCAAAAACAGTAATCCTGAATGTATAAACCTGCTGGATGATATTCGCGTTCTGCCGCAAGCGGAGGAACTTGTTCAACAGCTTACGGGGTTTAAATTTAAAAAGGCGCTTACAGCGCTCTCCAGGCTCAGAGAAGGGATAGGGTGCTAAATGAACAAAAATGAGAAAAACAGCGTTCTTATCGTAGATGATGAGAGTGGAAACATCATAACCCTGACGCATATACTTAGTTCGGAATATTTGGTTTACGCGGCGACAGATGGAGAGGAGGCCATCGAAACCGCTAAGGAACATCTTCCCGGCTGCATACTGCTCGATATCATTATGGAGAAAATGGATGGATACGAAGTGCTTTTCCGTCTGAAAAATGATGTGAGAACACGAAATATTCCTGTTATTTTTGTAACCGGACTTTCAAACAGCGAAGATGAAATGAAGGGGTTAGACCTGGGAGCTGCAGATTATATAAGTAAGCCCTTTAATCCTGTAATTGTTAAATTAAGGGTGCGAAACTTGTTTAAAATAATCAATCTGACAGATACGGTAGACCGCCTGAGCAAGACGGATCAATTAACAGGCATCTCCAACAGGCGGGATTTTGATTACAAGTTGAGTCTGGTGTTTGAGCACGCAAAAAGAGGTAAGAAACCGCTGAGCATTTGTGTAATGGATGTAGATAATTTTAAAAAGTATAACGATGATTACGGGCACTTGTGGGGTGACGCGGCACTGCGGACAATCGCAAAAACTATAGAAAATTCGTTAAAGCGGACAGTTGATACCACCGCCCGCTGGGGCAGCGAGGAGTTTATCACGCTTTTGCCGGACACCGATCTGAAAGGCGCTTTAAGTGTCGCGGAAAGTATCCGGAAAAACATTGAAAACTTACAATTTCCAAGCGGCGGCAAGTCTGTAAATCTGACGCTGAGTATGGGAATTAATACCCATACACCCAAACAGGGAAGCGCAATCCGCGATTTTGTCGCGGGAGCGGATAAAGCGCTTTACATGGCTAAAAAAGAGGGCAAAAATAAAGTACGTATATATGACGGTGCTGAGGGACAGGAACAACTGTAACCGGCAAAGAGATAAGCCGCAATATTTAAACCTTTGACACAGCTTGTCCTGAAATCTATACTTATACTTATATATGTGTATTATTGGGAGATTTTAGCAGCCAGTTTTCAGTTGGAAGAAAGATATACAAAAATTCCATTACTGAAAACTGGCTGCTAAAATCTTTTCCTAAAAAACAGTTATTTATTGCGCCGCTTGCGCGCTAAGAAAGGGAACGCAGCAATGGATATTAGCATAATGGGTCTTAATGTTAATATACTCTCGTTAGCAGTCGGTTTTGCCACCGGGCTCATCGCAACTTGCGTTTTGTGGGCTGTTATCGGTTTAGGCGGTAAAAAGAAACTCAAGAAGCAAAAAAATGAACGTGAGCAGATCATGTTCTCTATTGGGGAGCTTATCGCCGACGCCGACAATATTTCCGCTAATTTCAGGTGCGGCTCCTTAAGCGAGGAGATGTTCAGGCGCGGCCTCAATGATAAGGTCAGGGAGATTACCCGCCAGTTCAGAAGTAACATGCATCTGCTTGATGTTTTCTTCTCTAAATATGCGGATATGCAGATCAGCCAATACATCGCAGTACTTGAAAACCCGGAACGCAGAGCCCAAAAAGCGGAAGTGGACGCTCCAGCGGCAGCGCGGGCAGCCGTTTCTCAGAATATGGTCATACCCGATGTTCCTCCGGTACAAACAGTAGTTCCCCTCCCCGAAAAGGAGCCGGGGCCCGGTGTTGAGGAAACCGCGCAGTCCCCCGTAGCTGCTGAATTTGGAAAAGCGGAAGAAAAGCCACAGGCAAATTTTAAATCTTTTGAAACCCGTGAAGAGTTGGGAGCTTTGCCGGCAGCGCAGTCGGCTCAGGCTGCCGCTCCTCAGGTTCCGGTTATTGATTATGAGGAACGCTCCCCAGAACAGGCTTCAAGCGGATACGAACCATTCGGGAGTATTGAGGAATCTCGCGCGCCGCAAGCGCAGCCAATCTATTCAACCGCGTCTGAAACTCCCGCTGTTGAGCAGCTCCCCTACCCTGACGGTTACTGGAAAACCGCTGACCGCATTGAAGAAACCGGGGCAGGAACACAACCCTCCGCTCCATCAGCACCTCAGGCTCAGGATAATGAAGAGGTGTTTGAACTTCCCATCGCACAGTCCGCCGCCCAGTCTGAACCTGATGAAGTTGATTCCTGGGCGGAACAGTCTTTTGAGGAATATGAAGCGGGATTCGCCCAATTTGAGGAACAGCAGATAGAAAAGGAAACCGGAGATTTTCCTATTAATGAGGTGACTGCTCAGAGTAATATGCCTGCGATGCCGGGCGCTGCGTCGGAAATTGCTGATGAGGAAGAATTTGTTGTTGATCAAAAATACGTGCAGCCCGATACAAATAACGACCAGGTGTTCACAGAGACGATCTGCATGGATAGACCACAGTACTTGCAGCCTGTGCCTCCGCAGTTTCCGCCGCAGACGCAGGCTCCTCCCCCACCGCTGTTTCAGGCACAACCGCCGATTATGCAGCAGCCGCCTCTCCAGCCGTCGGCTCAGGCGCCCATAATGCCGCAGCCGTTCCCTACGCCGCTTCCGCCGGCCCAAGCGCCTCTTATGTCTCAGGCAGCTCCTCAGCAGCCCGCGTTTACTCAGCCATCAGCGCCCGCGGCAGGAAACATAGAGAGTGACGATGGAATCACCGGAGACGATGTTATGGATTCTATTGACAATTTTTTCAATCTAAAGTGACGAGTTTGGAAAGCCGCGCTGCCGCATGCACTCATACAAAAGCAACGCGGCAGCCACAGAAGCGTTAAGAGACTGAGCGTTGGGACTCATTGGTATGGATATCGTGCCTGCGCATAGTTTTTGTAAATAAGGAGGGATCCCCCGGTGCTCCCCTCCGGTAACAAGAATAGTGGGACGGGTGAAATCGTTTTGTGTTGGATCAACACCGTTTTCCATATCAGCCCCCACTACTGAAAAGCCTTTTTGTACATACTCCCCGATAAGACCTTCTAAATTTCGCGGCTTTACAATACACAGCCGCTCGATCATTCCGGCAGAACTTCTTGATACCGACGCGTTAAGCGGAACAGTGTTTTTACGCTCAAGCAAAAGAGCGTCAGCCCCAAGACATACGCACGACCTTATTATCGCGCCCAAATTCCCCGGGTCTTCAATTGACGCCGCCACAACGAACAGCGGCGCGGGTTTTAACTCTACAATTTTGGTAAGGTCATCCGTATTATTATAAGGCCGCACACTGCAAAACGCGGCGACCCCCTGATGTTTCGCGTTTCCGGTAAGAGCGTTCAGCTTTATCTCCGGCACCATATTATATGAGAGACGTTCTTTGCGGCACGCGCGTATAAGCTCAAAGAGCGCCTGACTTTTTTTGTCCTTATCAAAATAGACGTGCTCAATATCCTGTTTGCGGAGCGCGAGGAGCTCTTCTACCGGATGGATTCCGAAAATGGGGATGTCTTTTGCCTGAATACCGTTCATGTTATACTCTTTTAAGTAAATTTTGAATTATAAAACATGAGTTCCGTTCTTTGTGTTCTGAACTCGGAAATCAAAATTAGAAATAAACACTCGTGGAAACAAAATAACTAATGCTTCTAAAATGTAGTATGAAATTGCATTTTTCAGCATATAATACGTATTTTGGATTAGAAATTTTGAATTCTGAACTCAGGACGCAAAGGTCAAAACTTCATGGCTTGTAATTTAAAATTAAGGATCAAAAATTAATGTCTTATAATTCAGAATTCAGAATTCAAAATTCAAAACTAATTGCAAAAAAACGGGAGCTCAGAGCATTCTACACAGGCTTGAGAAAAGGCCTGGGTGAAAGGATGCGCGAGAAGAAGAGCGCGGATATAACCGCCCATATCCTTTCACTGCCAGCTGTCGCTGATTGCGATATGATCATGGCATATCGCAACATCGGTTCGGAAGTGGATACATTTGATTTGATGAGCGGGATACTCGCCTCAGGCCGCGGTCTCGCGCTTCCGTACTGCCGGGAAACGGGAGGAATGGGCGCGGCTCAGGTTTGGAATTTAAATGAAGACATTGAAGCGGGGCCGTTTGGTACTGTCGAACCAAAAAGTAAATTAAAAGGCAACATCGATGTTGAACGTATAGGCGTATGTATCTGTCCCGGAGTCGCTTTTGACATGTATGGAACCAGACTTGGGAGAGGCCGCGCTTTTTATGATAATTTTTTGAGCGGGATAAAAGGCAGGGCGAAGTTGATAGGATGCGCCTTTGATTGTCAGGTAAGCGATCATCCTTTACCGAAAGAGAGCCATGACGCGGCCATGGATCTGATGGTTACCGAAAGCGGAGTACTCACGGTGAAATCAATTCAGCCGCAAAACATTAACATCTTTGCAGGACAGGATTGAGCGGCCCGTATGTGGACTATTCTTCTTTGGATCTTTTCGGCTCTGCTTTCTTTAGTAATCTTACTTATCATTCTCCCTATTCGTTTTGGCGCAAACGTAAACTGCCGTAATCCACGCCGTCTTGATTCCGAATTCCGGCTTTCGTACATTCACCAAAATGTTTTCCAATTTGTCTATTCCTCAAAAAAAGGCATATCATGGAAAATTTTTTGCATTAGCTTAAAGCTGAAACGAAAAAAAGGGGACGAACCGAACGGTGAAAATTTTGAGGCCGGTGAAGAAGAGGCGGAGGATACTCTGCCGCAAATGTCAACTCAACAGGGAGCGGATGAGGGCTTTGAGGAGCATCCGCAGTATCCTGATGAAGATGCCGGAAGTCAATCATACGGGTTGCCGCCAAGTGTTGATGAACCTGCGTTTGAAGAGGAATCTGAAAAAAAGAGCGGTTTCTTTCAAAAACTAAAAAGACGCTGGGAGAAGATAAGAAACAGCAAATACTATAAGCTTATAAATGATACGGTTTGGAGAAAAAAAGCGTTCAAGTGGATGCAAAGGCTCTTAACAGGCGCCTTAAAAATAATTACTTTCGATGATTTAAGATTTTGGGTAAGGGTGGGACTTAAGAATCCGGCAAGACTCGGTAAACTATGCGGTTATTTTGCGGCCGCGCGCAGCGCACTCGAACTTCGCAGCCGAAGAATTGATTTTGTAATGGAACCCGTGTTTATGAAGGAATGTCTTGAGTTTGAAATTCAACTCAAAGGCCGGACATCGGTGTGCAGGGGTGTATTATGGTTTTTTGCTGTACTATTAACCTTCCCCTGGTTCAGGACTTATATAGTTTGTAGATGGAGAGGCAGGCAAAAAGCTGAAACTAACAGCTGAATAGTCAACATTCAATCTTTAATCTGATCAGCCCCATTATATTTTTTTTGTAATTTTTAATAAAAAGGTTGAAAAATGTATCTTTTTTATACTATATTATTATTTAATGTTTATTCCTGGTCTGCGAATTATTCGCAAAACAGGGTTAAGGGGATGGGTGTAAGGTATAATATGGTGATCCCTGTTAAATTAAAGTGAATATTTTTTTGATATTTTTCTTGCGTTCTGTATAAAAAATTACTATATTTATAATATTTGAGACACACCTCGCCGTTATTCACACACCTTGTCTCTTGAACACTATACAAAAAAAGGGAAAGGTTTATGCCAACTACGACTACTACTATCGGTGATCGTATCAAGTTCTTCAGGAAGTCTCTCAAGTTAACACAAATTGACTTCGGCCAAAAGATTGGTATTGTACAGGGACATCTGACCGGACTTGAGACCGGAAAGAAAAAAGTTACGGAAAAGACGATTAAGGTACTCTGCGGAATCTATGGTATTTCGGAGGAGTGGCTGAGGACCGGCAAAGGCGATATGCTTCAGGAAACTGAGACCGGCACCCAGCAGGGTCATAGATTTGTCTATCTCTTTAAGGAACTCGAACCTGAGTATCAGGATTTCATATTGAGTCAGATAGAATCACTTGTTGCAGTGCAAAAAAATCGGAAGATCCGTAAGTAAGATTTTTCTCACACACACACATTTTACACTTCCTTTTCGCCTGAGCTGGTTTTAACTTTGCCTCCCTCATAGTTGTTACTAAAAATAACTAGTTAAAAGGGTTGCTTAAAGGTGAATCAGAAAAACCATCCAGCTTGTGTAAATGATTCTCTGTAATTTCGCTGATCAACGCATAATGCAGAAATAAAAACCAAAATAGTTTTTTTGTATAATGTTTTTTATTTCTGCATTACACATTTGTCTTTTGGGTGATTGAAGAGAGACTCATAACGCGATAATCCGGCTCTGTTAGTTAAAAGAACAGTTTCAACTATTAATTCTCTTAAACACCGTACTCGCATTCTGTCCACCGAACCCAAATGTATTGCTCATTGCTACATTCATCTGTTTTTCTACCGCTTTGCCTAAAGTAATATCTACTTTAATGTCAAGCGCAGGGTCGAGATTAACGGTATTAATTGTGGGCGGTATAGTATTATTAAATATTGAAAGAATCGTGGCTGCAGCTTCAAGAGCTCCTGCCCCGCCGAGAAGATGGCCTGTCATTGACTTTGTTCCGCTTACATGCAGTTTGTCAAGGGAGTTTTTAAAGAGTCTTTGAACCGCGCCAAGCTCCGGACCATCGCCTGCGGGAGTAGAGGTGGCGTGAAGATTTATATAGTCAACCTCCCCGGGATTAATTGCGCTGTCATTAAGGGCGGTCTCCATCGCTTTTTCGACGGAGCGGCCATCGGGATGAGGTAAAGTTGTGTGATAAGCATCGGCAGTCATTCCGCCTCCCGCTACCTCCGCGTAGACGCGCGCGCCTCTCTTTCTCGCGTGGTCAAGAGACTCAATGACAAGCGCGGCGGAGCCTTCGCCAAGTACGAACCCATCGCGGTCTCTATCAAAGGGACGCGACGCCGTTGCTGGATCATCATTTCTCTCCGAAAGAGCCCGCAGCGCGCAGAAACCGCCCAAACCGGTATCATTTACAGGCGCTTCCGATCCTCCGGTAATTATTACATCGACAACGCCAAGTCTTATCAAATTAAGCGCGTCAATCAGAGCGTGAGATGAGGAGGCGCACGCGGATACTGTCCCGTAGTTCGCTCCTCGAAAATCAAATTTTACCGCTATATGGCCGGCAGCAATATTCGCAATCATCTTGGGGATCATAAAAGGGGAATAGCGCGGTTTTTTGCCGCTAAGAGCGTATTTAGAGATCTCCTCCTGAAGGGTGAGAAGCCCCCCGACTCCGGAAGCAAAAACAACTCCGCGCCTGAAAGGATCGTCTTGCGCGTCTTTAAGACCCGAATCGTTAAACGCCTGAACAGCGGCAGCCATTGCGTATTGAGAATAGAGATCGAGACTGCGCGCCTCTTTTGTATCCATAAACATTGAAGGATCAAAATTCTTAACCTCACATGCAAAGCGGGTTTTGAACTGAGAACAGTCAAACTTCGTTATCGGCGCAGCCGCGCTCTTTCCCTGTTTAAGTGCGTTCCAAAATTCCTCTACGCTGTTTCCCAAAGGCGACACTACGCCAAGACCTGTCACTACCGCACGCTTAAGCTCTCTCATTGTACTCCCGGAGTTGTTGGGGCGAACAAGATTCACCCGTATTTGCAATAATTATCTCTCACTTCTGATATCTGATATAATTCACTTATATTCTACAAAATATAAATGCAGCCCATCTATTTATGGACAAATTTTTGTGAAAGTTATTATGTTTTTAAAAATAATTGAGATGAAGAATGGAAGTATCCAAGTCAAGTTTCTTTAAAACTGAATCTAAATCATGTTTAAAACGTTGATAGCTGGATATATTATCTGAAATATCAGGAAAAGCAAAATTAAAGTCGTTTAAATTTTCACTGCTTATCCTTTTTTTTAATTCTTCTTTCAAATAGTCTCTATCCCTGACCTCTTCCAAATGTCTTCCGTTCATTTTGTGAGATATTAAAATAGAACTTAAAAGCCAAACCTCAGATGAAGCTTTAGGCAGCATGGGAATACCATGCCCGCATTCTCCAAATTTAAATCCACCCACTATATTCACCATAGCAATTACTTCTTCCGATATCAGTTATACCTTCTCCGCTTACAAAAACAATCATTTATTTGCCTCGTTAATAAAGTAATCAACTGCGTCTGATATGGAAGTATCAGTGTAAACCTCACCAGGCCCTAAAAACTCAAGCTTTTTTTCGGCTTCCGGATAATCAAAATATAATGCCGATTTTGTGTCTCCGTTTTTTGTTTTATACAGCAAGCGAACTGATTTCTTTGCAACATCATCTTCAAGGTAATTTAATACTAAGGGGCTGTGAGTTGTGATAAAAAATTGTTTTTTTGAGTTTACTAGATGATCCACCAACTTTTCAATTAGTTCCGGATTTATCCCATTTTCTATTTCATCATACAGCAGTATATTATGTTTACCAAGAGATTGCGCTAAAAAGGTGATTATTCTTAAAATATATTTTATTTATGGTTAAACCGTGTACATTTTTGTTGATACTCATTCTTCCACCGTTATTAAGCCATAAAGACTTTTCTTTTTTCGTTACCGAACGCGCTAATATAATTTTAAAAAAGTATTTATGTATGCACCGCCAAAATATATTTTACTATTGACACCAAAAGGTTACGCACACAAAAAAGAGATTGAGGCGCTATTTGCACAGGCGCGGTTTTATTAAATGGAATAGTTTATAGTAACTGTTTTTTATAAG
>JAIRVB010000026.1 GCA_031254105.1 Chitinispirillales bacterium | reverse complement strand
ACGGAGCGCAGTATTTTAACCCGGTGCAGCTTGTCGATGAGTTTTCGGGGGCTATCCGCAAAGAGCTGGATTTCAACACCGAGGCGATGCATTTTGATCATTTCAGGAACAACTTCGAGGGCGATCCTTCGGTTCATATTCCCATCGTATTCCACAAGCTGACTTCACGCAGAGTGCTTGTTACTGAGTTTATAAACGGCATAAAGGTTACTAAAACCGATGAGCTCATTGCCGCCGGTTTTGAACCCAGGAAAATCGCTTCCGCAGGAGCAAACGCTGTTCTTAAACAGATATTCGAACATGGTTTTTTTCACGCGGATCCGCACCCCGGCAACATTTTGATAGAACCCGGCAATGTTCTGTGTTTTCTTGATCTCGGTATGATAGGCATTCTCACTCCGTCAAGCCGCGGGTATCTCAGCAGTATAATTGTCGGGGTCGTTCAGCGCGATCCCAGGCGTATTGTACGCACATTTAATGAGATATCAGGCCAGCAGATAAAGCGCGGCGATGATCTTGAATACGCGCTCACCGAACTTATAGAAGAATACGCGGCAAAGTCTTTGGGTGAAGTGAATATAGGCGAGATGCTAAACAGCCTTACAAATATTCTTATTTCATTCCGTATTAAACTTATCCCCGGGTTTTATCTTCTTGTAAAAGCCCTTGTTACCATGGAAGGTGTGGGAAGCAAGCTTGATCCTGAGTTTAACATGCTTGAGCATTTAGAACCTTTCGCAAGTAAGCTTATACATGAGCAGTTCAGTCCTCTGCATATAGCGCAGACAACTTTGCAGACGGCTCAAGACTTTTTTTATCTGCTGAGAGATCTGCCCTCAGAGAGCCGCGATATCCTGCAGCTCATAAAATCAGGCAAAGCGCATATCGAGTTTGAACACCGCGGGTTGGAGCCAATGCTTAAAAAATTTGATCAGGTGACAAACAGGCTTGTTTTCGGCGTGGTGCTTGCGGCGCTTGTTGTCGGCTCATCTATTGTGGTGCACGCAAATGTACGTCCGTACTTTAACGGTATTTCTATTATTGGACTTGGCGGGTATATAATGGCGGGGTTGATGGCTTTTATGTTATTGTTGTCCATCTTGCGGCATGAGCGGATGTAATAAAATAAAAAATTAAGAGATCAGTTGTTAAAAGTTCTCAGGCAAAATGTTTGAAATATTGCGGCAAGATGTTCTACACTATAATCACGTTTTTGCAGCCGGTATAAAAGATCAAGTACCCAATCTCTGGTTAAGGATGCTCTTAAGAAACCATTTATTTTCAAAGAATCATAATCTTTACTGTAATGAGTGCAATAAAGAATACCAAAAAATAACGCCAGCTTCTCGTTAGTCAGATTGTTTTTTATATCTTTATAACCGGATTTGCTCAGTATTATCGGGCGGTACCTGATTATGGAATCAGCCATTTGTCCCGCTATATTATGGTGTTGTCTATTATCTATTGTTATGCGTTCAGGTTTTATGTTTTTCAATTCCTCAATGCAGTGGGCTACAGCCTTTTTCGCAAATTCAGAGTTAAAACAGAAGAATTCACTATCTACAATATGGGAGCGTACAAGATTATGCCATGTAATTTCAACCGATATTACCAATTCAGAGAATAACAATTGGCATTTATTGGTATCCATTTGGTTTATGTAGCATTACCTTTATTCAATTATTGGAGTTTGTACGTTTTGACAAGCAAGCAGTTGCAATATTACTGTACTCTATTATTTATTTTAGCAGATCCATTAATCTCAATAACCTCCGATAACATTGGCTGAATTATTTCAACTAACGTCGGCATTACCATTTCCGACGTTCTTGCGAAAGATTTGTAATCAAATGGCTTGGCCTTTTTTGATTTGCCGGTTCTTGTTTTTACCGCAGGCTTTGATGTTTTTACCACACTTGATGTCTTTGCTGTTGTCATAGGACTCCTCGTTTATGAATTACTCAGAGTTCAGAGTTTATTAAGATAAAATAATCGTTTAAACTAAAAATTGCAACAAAAATAAATAATTTTGATTTGTAAACTTACTAATAGAACCGCAAAAAACATACCGGAACTCGAACAGTATGCATGCGTCATCCCTACCCAAGCGGGGCAGGTTCCCGCGTAGGGAACGATCATTGATCGTTCCGTCATATTCAACCAAAGCAACAAGGGCTACGGTCACTCCCTGAGGTGTGCTCAGGACGTGCGTTAGTTCGATGATTGATAAATAGCTTGGTGTAACTCCAAATCCGATAAACCTCACCACCTATCCCTGCACTTACATTCCCAATAACTAAGTTCACATCCGCAATAATTTTGCCTGTAAAGACCAAGCTTATGGCTCAATTCAATGCTTTTGCGGAACCCATCTTTCTTTTTTAAATTAAACGGTACGTATGAGACTCCATATTTTACCGCCGAGAGATTCCCGGTTTCATCAAGCGCTAAAACATTTTTATGCGGGGACACGCTCATTACCGTTCCGAACGCGGGCCAACCTAAGCCTGCGCAAACCTCCGCGGTACGGCAAAGACGGAGCAGGAAGCAGGCGCGGCACCGCGTCCCCCCTTCCTGTGTATGGGTCAGTCCGCTTACCGCTTTTGTCCAGAGTTCAGGGATATAATCATCGCATGTAAAGGGAACGCCGTATATCGTCGCGCACTTTTTCGCCTCGTTTAACCGCAGCTCATACTCTTTTTTGGGAAAGATATTTGGGTTGCAAAAAAAACAGTGCAGTTCGTATGAATCTTTTAAGAGATCAACAGCGTAAGCTTCATCGGGCGCGCAGCAGATATGCAGGACTAACTTTGGTTTCACGCGTTGCTGCCTTTCGCGAGAGTCGCGGCTGCCTGCTCCGCGAGAACGAGCGCTTTTTTACGCTGCCATATCCTGTATAATTTGAACGCTGTCATAGATACTGCATACACAACGGCTACGCTTATTATTCCGCGCCAGCCAAAAATTACGCTTGCGGGGAATGTGAGCGCGCAGGCTATTACGCTGTAATACATAAGCGCGTAGTGTGACAGATAGTACTTGAAGATGTACCTGCGGAATTCAACAGGTTTTTCTCCGTTAAAGCGTAAAAAACGCAGCCCTTCCTGACTGAAACGGTCTCTTAGCTGCTTGTTATATGTAAATGGATTCATTGTCTCGTTCCAGCCGCCGCTCTTTTCAATAAAACTGGCGAACATTGACATACCGTATTTAACATGTCCGCGCTCAAACAAGATTCCGATCATTGGGGGGATTAAATCTTTTTCCGCGGGCATGGATTTATACGCGCGGTGGAGGTAATGAAAAGCCTTTGTATTTTGCATTTCGCCTCTATAGTAATCAGCTAAAAAACAGTAATCTTCAATACAGTAGGGACGCTCGAATTCTATTACTTTTTTGACAATTTCCACCATCTGTTCATATTTTCCCGCATTACGAAGATGTTGATAGTAGTCTCTTAATGTGTCTGAGTTTTGAGGGTCAAGAGTTATTGCTTTTGCAAAGTAATCCTCGGCTGTTTCAAAATCTTTTTTATCCGAAAATGCGATTCCCATTACTCTGTAACCTTCAGCGTCTATGGGGGCTACGGAGATAGCTTTTTCAGCCATCTCAATAGCTTCATCGGTACGGTCTGTATTTAGATTTATGTAAGCCAGATCTATATAGCCGATTGGGGAGTTAGGATACATAGTTATTGCCATTTTTGCCGCTGCGGCTGCTTTGTCAAGCTGGTCATTATGTGAAAGGCAGAAGACGAGTTTTGACATGATGCGGATATTTTTTGGAGAATCTTTGAGCGCATCTTCGTATAACCTGATCGCTTCATTTGTTCTATTTGTAAAAATGAAAAGTTCGGCGAGCAGATCGCGCGCTTCATCAAACCCCGGGTTTATTTCAAGAGCGGTTTTGTAACAGTTTTCAGCTTCCTCATAACGACCCAAACGGTCGTAGGCTATACCGCCGTTGCGAAAAGTCTCCGGGTTATTTGTGTTGATTTCTTGCGCCTGTTTAAAACAAAGAACCGCTTTTTGAGATTGGTTAATCTCTATATAATACCAGATAAGAGCAGACAATATTAATTCATTTTGCGGGTGATGCTTTTGCGCCTTCAGGAGAAACTTGCCCCCCTTTTTAACCTGATCCATCATGGCGTGCGCGTAAAATAAGCCAAGGAGACAATCGGCATTTGTGCGGTCTAAACGCAGTCCGTCCAAAAGAAATAGAACCGCTTTACGGGGCATATTCTGTTCGGTGAAAACACGTGAATAGAGAAAGTAAACTTCCCAGTAATTATGAAAAACTTGACTGTATTGGTCAAGCAGTTTTTTAGCGTCTTCTAAAAAACCGAGCTCAAGCAGCTCCTGAACTTTATCAACTAATTCCGGCAAGTCCAGCCATTCTTCCAAGCTCATAGCGCCGCTTCCCCTGAATTGTTGACATTAGCGTACAGCGGCGTATCCGTATCCCGGTTTTTAGTATTGTTGAGCGGTTCGCCGGTTTCTGTTAATGCTGCCGGATACCGTTTTTTGAAAAGTTTGTCAAAAATCATCAAAATAAAAAATCCGCTGAAAAATGCTGCAGCGGTGCAAAGCAGGGCAGGGGCGGATTCGATTTTTTGCGGAGCTGTTATAAGCCAGCACAGCATACAAATTACCGCAAGAAGTACCGGAGTGCCGAATACCAGAAAACTAACCAAATTAGGTTCAGGAACAGAACGGCTGAAAAATACCTGTTCACCGGTATTGAATTTTTCAGGACAAGTCACCGCGATGCTAAACCTGCGCTCCGGTTTTCGAGTGGAACACGAACCGCATCCCACAGTACAACTCTTTTCAAGTGACGCGCACGGGGCATTTTGGGTTAAGATCCAGATATTTTCTTTATCTATAGCGCATATTATGCCTTTACCGTGTTCTTTATGTACAAGTTTTATCATTTTTAGTCAGATGTTACCGTTTACCGTTTATATAGTAAAATTTTCAGTTATCAGTGATAGAAAATATTCTATGCTTGCGTGGGAGGATAGACTCTTGCGCAGCAATAATCACTACTAAAAAATAATTCCTGGATCGTGGTGGATGACTTTTCCGTTAAGGGTATAAAACCGGTCTATCGAAGTTCCAAGGTTGCACAGGATTTCATAACCAATGGTATTGCCGTAGATCGCGATTTGATCGGGAGTTATGGTTTCTTTCCCCTGTGATCCCATAGCGACAACTTCATCACCCGCGCTGATTGCGGGGTTTGGACCGGCATCTACCATTATATAGTCCATTGTTACGTTTCCAGCGATGCGGTAGCGGTTTCCTCCAATGAGCACTTCTCCCTTGCCGCTCAAAAAACGGGGCAGGCCGTGAGCATACCCAAGAGCGATTGTAGCGATCCAAGTCTCTTTTTCGGTTATATAGTTTCCTCCATAGGAAACAGGAGACGCTGCCGGAACTTTTTTCATTTTTACAATCCGTGAGACCAGAGAGGTCACGGGTTTAAGGCTGACATCAAAATTTTGAAAAGGATCCGGCTTGCATCCGTAAAGAGCAATTCCGGGCCGTACAAGTGTGCATCCCTGAACCCCAAACCTGATGAAGGCGGCGCTGTTTCCGTAGTGAATATGGGGAGGGGAGAAGCCTGCCTGGGTTAGTTGGTCAATACAGTATTTAAATTTATCAAATTGCTCTTTTACAGTGGATGTGTTAGGTTCATCCGCGCAAGCCATGTGGGTATAGACCCCGTCCAAATGTAAATATGGAGCGCTTTTCAGTTTATCAATTAATTCGCCGATTTCCGATGTAAGGAGCCCCATACGGTTCATCCCTGTGTCAATATGAAGATGAAAGCGGATGTTAAGGCCGCTGGATTTAAAAAGTTCTATATCCCGCAGATCATTTATGGAAAAAACGATATTCTGCTGCGCGCCGCGGCGCAGTTCATCATTATCGGCTTGCCCTAAAATCAAGACCGCAGTGTTGATACCGGCTTTTTTAAGTGCGAAAGCCTCTTGAGGCCGCGCGACTGCAAAAAATTCCACTTTACCATGCTGTTCCAGAATATAGGCCGCTTTCGCGCTGCCGCAGCCATAGGCGCAATCTTTGATGACAGCTATCACACCAACATCTTTAGAAAGAGTGCTTCGGATTTGCGTCAGGTTATAAAGAAGGTTGTCAAGCGATATTTCTATATATGGCGCGTACGGCGACAGTCTCTCTTTTATTTCAGCTTTGTGCCGCAGATTTTCCATTCGCTGTTTTCTTTCCTTCTGAAAAAGCAGGAGGGATAATTTTCATGACATGCCGCTCCTGTCTGATCAATCTTAAAAAGCAGCGCGTCACCATCGCAGTCAACATAAATCTCCCGCACCTTCTGCACATGTCCGGACGTTTCACCCTTTTTCCATCTCTTTTGACGGCTTCTGCTCCAGTATACCATATCGCCGCTATCAAGAGTTTCGGTCAGAGAGTCTCTATTCATATAAGCAAGCATAAGAACTTCATTCGTAGTGAAATCCTGCGCAATAGCGGTAACCAACCCCTTCTCATCAAATTTTACAATATCAAGCAATCCGCTCATTTTTACTCCGTTTTATTTGGAATTTGTGATTTGTAACCCGTACATTATTCTCTTATCTGACCATCTCCCCGCACTACCCACTTGTAAGTAGTAAGGTCATCAACCCCCATCGGGCCGCGTGAGTGCAGCTTATCGGTTGATATTCCGATTTCGCAGCCCATGCCGTATTCTCCGCCGTCAGAAAAACGGGTACTAGTGTTGATCATTACGGATGCGGTATCAACCTCTGTCATAAATTTTTCTTTTTCATGCTGTGATTCGGTAACAATGGAATCTGTGTGACGTGAGCCGTATGTGTTGATATGCTCAATAGCCTCCGCAATTCCGTTTGCTGTTTTGATATTCAGCCTTAGGTCAAGATACTCCTCATTCCAGGATTTTTCATCAGCTTCAATAATTTTTTCTGATAGTATGCAACTTTCCTTATCACCGTAGAGTGTAACGCCTTTATCAATGAGAGCGTCAATTATGGATTTACGTTTCTGTAAATCAAGACCTGAATCTAAAATAAGGGTCTCCATGGCGTTGCAAACCCCAGGGCGCTGTACCTTTGAGTTTACTGCTATGGGGATGGCCTTCTGCATGTCCGCATTTGCCGATACAAATACGTGACAGATTCCATTATAGTGTTTTATCACAGGTATTCGTGACTTTTCCGCTACCATCCTTATGAGGCTTTCACCGCCTCTGGGGATAATAAGGTCGATCTGTTCATCTTTACTGAGAAGCATTTCAACCGCGGTTCTGTCGGTTGTGGGAATAAACTGAAGCGCATCCGCCGGAAGTGAGGATTCCTCAAGACTTTTTGAAAAGAGGACGCACAGGGCGCTGTTTGAATGAAACGCCTCAGAGCCGCCCCTTAAAATCACGGCGTTGCGGCTTTTTAGACAGATGGCGGCGGCGTCAACAGTCACGTTTGGCCGCGATTCGTATATAATGCCGATCACTCCTATAGGCACGCGCATTTTGCTGATGTTAAGCCCGTTAGGACGGACACGCTCTTCGTAAAAGGTTCCCACCGGACTTTTTAAAGCGGCAACCTCTTTAAGCCCCTCAATCATAGACGCGAGTGTCTTATCAGAAAGAGTAAGGCGGTCAAGCATCGCCGCTGATAACCCTTTGCGTTTTCCCGCTTCAAGGTCTTTTTTATTCTCTTCCTGAAGAGCGGCCTTTTTTGACTGCAGATGTTCAGCCATTTTTAGCAGCGCTTTATCGATATTTTGTGACGACTGGTTTTGAAGCGAAAGCGATGCTTTGCGGCCTCTTACGGCTATGTCGGTGATTAGTTTTTCCAGTTCGGTGTTTTCCATTTTTAGTCAGCTCCGAAAGTGAGAGGAAGAGCGTATGTGCGCTTCATATTGTGTACACTTTTACAAGTTACAAATTAATTTTTGGCGGATGATTTTAGCAATTCAGAATATATTAAACGACAGCCACAGGGCTTTTCCACCGTTCCGGGCAATGGATTTGCGAGCCGTCATCGCAGGTTATACTTTCGGGAAGTTGGGAAGTTGTCAACTGTTTATGTTTTATCTTGAAGTAGAAATCGGCTTCCTGCTTAAGAAAATTTGCTCTTCTTCCCGGAGGAATAAGCACACCGATTTTTTTGGATGGGAAATTCTTCTTTATTGCTCTTATGGCTGGTACCTGGTCACTGTCGCCTGGTAATATTATGGCAGTATCAAAAGAATTCAAATAAGCTTGCTCAAATATCTTTATCGCGATATTAACATCGGTCTCTTTTTCTTCAAAGGTCTCAAATGTTCTGCCGCATTCATGGCATTGGTTGGTGGTGATTCTGAACTCTCCGTATATTGCTTTCACACCAAAATATTCTTGCGCTTAGATGTATAGATTATGCCGCTGAACTCTATCAGGATTTCATTCGGTAAGGGCTGTAAAATAGAAAATGTCCGTCAGTATATCTTTTCTTTGACAGTATAATCCTTCAAGCGTTTTTATATTAAACCATCTATATTATCTGAATTCATCCTCAGCTAATGCATGATAGAAATTATATCCATCAACAAAGAATGATATTCGGACCATATTTTAGTCCCGATATCTTCAAAATTTGGTGGGGAGATGCTGCACTGTTTTACATTGATATTTTTACTTGCCGAAATAATAAAGAAAGCAGAGAAAGAGACATAGCAGAAAAAAAGCCAAGTCGCACAAGCTCCCGGAGCCACCGCCACATTATTTAGCGTATCGTTGGGACATTGATTACAATATACTCAAATTTTTAACCGAATGCCAAATTTTTTAGGGAAAATTCGTTATATTTAAGTATCCGTTTAACCCAAATCATTATGAGGTTGACGGATTGCGGGATATATTGAAGATAGGCCGTGAAAATGGGTTTTAGAATTCCTAAAAAAATAGTCATTTTTTTACAAACTAAGAATATTTTATTATCATTAACTATCAATATCCGTGCATAAAATTCCCATACTTTGGTATATCCCCAAAATCATAGCCTTAAGCAGTCAACGTCGATAACGGCACAACATTAACCCCATCCGGTCGTTTGTGCGCAAATCCATTGCCGGTAATAACCGTTAACGCCACAGGCGCTTTTGTTTTGTTAGTATCAATTTTAGCGGAAAATTTTAAAAGGTTGCTTGCGGCCTCATCAACAGCTCCTATCCCCATTTTTATCTCAAATGCTCCCCATGTACCGTCCGCATATTCAACTATGCTGTCTATCTCTAAACCACGAGAGTCGCGGTAATGAAATACTTTTGCGCCATTGGCATCCGCGTAAATTTTCAGATCTCTTACGGCAAGAGATTCAAACAGTAACCCCAAATAGTTTAAGTCAGCCGTCAGTTTATCAATAGACAAACCGAGTGCGCCTACAGCCAAAGATGGGTCTGCAAAATGGCGTTTAGGCGATTTGCGCAGCATATCGGAGGAGCGTATGTGCGTATTCCATGCGGGAAGATTGTCTACCGCCATTAAGCGTTCAAGGGCCAAAAGATATTCGGCTACAGTTTCATCGTTGAGTTTTCCGTCACTGCCGCCGGTATCTTTTGAGAGTGAGGTTAATGTTGCCTCTGTAGAGATATTTCTGGCAAGTGATTGAAGCAGACGCATAACCTTGTAAGGATCGCGCTTTCTCTCCGACACTCTGCTCATATCTATCTCTGCGATAAGCGCTACATAATCCCTCACGAAGTTAAGCCCGTTTTTAGCGCTCTCACCAATTAAACCTGGCCAGCCCCCAAGCGTTATTTTTTCCGCAAGTTCTCCCAAATCAAACGATACTTTTTTAGAACCCGGAAACGCGCCTTTCATTATCGCGGCAAGGCTTACTTCGCCTGTAGACCAGCCTTTTTCAAACAGGGACATGGGACGCATTTTAATGACCGCAAATCTTCCGGCTCCGGAATGCCGTCTGGCAATATCGTCAGGCGTTGCGGAACCAGTCAGGATAAACAGCCCTTTTTTCTTGCGCTCGTCTACCTCACGCCGTATATAGCTCCATATTTGAGGGTACTCCTGCCACTCATCAAGCAACCGCGGTGTTTTCCCTGCCAATACTGTTCTGGGATCAATTTCCATCTTAATACGCACTTGCTCGTCAACGTCAAATTTCGCAATACTGGCAGACTGCTGTTTAACGGTTTCCGTTTTGCCGCAGCCTTTGGTTCCCTCTACAAGAACGGCGCCTGAGCTTTTAAGGCGTTCGGCAAGAAGCCTGTCCGTGAATCTTTTATAGTAGCTCACAAGCAAGCCGCCTTTTTATAATCAATGCAGAAATAATAATGCAGAATGCAGAAATGATTAAATCTTGATGCATTTATTTCTGCATTCTGAATTCTGCATTATTATTTGATATAAATATTCCATCCGCTAAAATATAAATATTCCATCCGCTAAAATATAAATATTCCATCCGCTAAAATATAAATATTCCATCCGCTAAAATATAAATATTGCATCCGATAAAATATAAATATT
>JAIRVB010000011.1 GCA_031254105.1 Chitinispirillales bacterium | reverse complement strand
GGCATATTTGAGCGCAAAACAAGTGTACAGCGGCTAAAAACAGATAAGAACGTTTTTTACCCGATTGCGGCTCAGTCTTTGTTTGCACCTTTATTGCCATTGCTACCGATTCGACATTGTGGGTCTTGAACTTTATCAGCTTCTTCAAGTTATAACACAGCGATGCCATTAAGACGTGTTTTGCTACTCCGTAAATGCCTCGCGTGTTTACTTTTTTCATGCTCATGAAATTTATCAATGTTCCAAGGACAGGCTCTACCGTTGAACTTCGCAAGCGGGACATTCGATAAGCGTAGCGCGCATTTTTTGTCCTCTTTTCGTGATTTTTCATGTATTGCTCACGGTAAGCGCCATGGATAATTTTCTTGTGTTTGGATCTTTCTCCAAAACACTCAATTCTATGTTCACAGTTTTTACAAACCTTATCACTGCTGCTATAAGTGTGTTTAGGAAAGCCATTATGTATACGGGTACTTATAAAGGGTAGAATGGCGCTATTACCTCGTTGACACTCGTATTGGTTAAGCTCTTTTTCAAGTTGAATGACTATATTACACCTTAATCCTGAAAATTGTACGTCTGCAGGAGCGGGGAGAGAGACTCCCCGTTATAAAATTCATCATACAGGTGCGATTTACCGGGGGCCCGTTAATACTCAAAAATCCGACAACTCATCATCATTCAGCGGAATTATCTGATCAGGCTTTACCGCTTTTGCGTAAGGGCCGGGCAAAGCCCTGGGCTTGTTCGCTCTTTTGTCAGGAAGACCCGCAGGCTGTCTTTTCGGAGGAGGCAGGTTACGTCTGCTCTGTACTTTAGGACGCGATCCCACAGCAGAACTCAGTTTGAACTCATCAACCATATTAGCAAGATCCGCTGCCTGACCACTAAGCTCTTCAGCGACGCTTGCGGATTCCTCAGAGTTGGCAGCGCTTGCTTGAGTAATCTGGTTCATCTGTACTACTGCTTTGTTAAGCTGCTCGATCCCTTGCGCCTGTTCACTCGAAGCCTCCGCAATATCAACGATAAGATCACCAACTTTGCCAGTACTGTCAACGATCTGATGGAGCGATTTGGCCACCTCCTGAGTGATCTTAACGCCGCCGTCTGCGTTTTTAACCGACTCTTCAATCATTTGAGCGGTGTTCTTGGCAGCTTCTGCGCTACGCATAGCAAGGTTACGAACTTCTTCAGCGACAACGGCAAAACCTTTACCGGCTTCTCCGGCGCGGGCTGCTTCCACCGCCGCGTTAAGAGCGAGAAGATTGGTTTGAAACGCAATCTCGTCGATTGTTTTTACGATTTTAGCGGTGTTATCAGATGATGTTTTGATATTCTGGATAGACTCAGCCATGCGCTTCATCGCGGTTTCACCTTCATTAGCCGCGCCGCGCGCTTCACCGGCCAAAACCTTCGCCTGTCTGGTGTTATCGGCATTCTGTTTTGTCATGGAGGACATCTCTTCAAGGCTTGCTGACACCTCTTCAAGAGAGCTTGCCTGATCGTTTGCGCCTTCGGCAAGCTGCTGTGAGCCGCCTGTGATCTGGACGCTTGCGTTTGTTATCTGCACCACAGCTTCAGACACCTGAGAAAGAGCTCCCTCAAGATTATGCATAACCTCGTTAATGTTGCGTTTCATTACCGCGAACTCGCCTTCGTACTCTTTTGTAAGCCTCTGCGAGAGATCTTTGGATGCCGCGGCGTGAAGAACCCTGCCGCCTTCATCAATGATAAGGCATCGCAGAGTTTCTATTGTCTGCTTGAGAGCGGGCCCGATTTCATCTTTGCTGTCGGTAATAACAACGTCGGTATGCAGGTCTCCATGCGAAATCTGATGCATAACGCCGATAACATTTTTTTGTAAATTATCAGCGAACTCATCCATGTGACTGGCAAGAGCGCCGATCTCGTCGCTGCGGTTATTCATTTTAAGTCTGGTGCCAAGATGTCCTACTTTAAGCTCATCGATCATATTTACAGCTGCTAACAGCGGCTTGGTGATACGTCTTGATATAAAAAGACTAAGGAAAATAACAATGCACAGAAGCACCGCAAAACCAACCGCGGTAAATAGTTGAACGGTATTAAGGTCTTCTATCGCCTCATTCATCTCTTTAGTCGTTCTTGTGAAAACCCTATTTTCAAACTCATCCATTTTAGTCATGATTTTTTCTACTTCGTCAAAGTAGGCTTTGCTGAACACAAGGTTTATGGCAAACTGCTGATTAGGCGCACCCTTAACCGTATATTCTCCCCTGGCATCCTTGAAGAGCCCTTTTACGGCGTTCATAGACTCTTCCTCTAAAACGATTAAGTTCTCAGAGATTTCATTGGCTTTTTCAACAAGAGCGAACTCTTCATCGGTCATACCATAATCTTTGAGCAAACCTAAGAATTCGCGCTTTTCGCCCGGAGCGATCCGTGCGCCGGCGGGCCGGGGCTCATTACCTTCTAAAATATCGACCATCTTGTAATATGAAGTTTCAGCCGCTGCCTGGCCGGTAACGGCATAAAGCTGCACCTGGCGGGTCAATTCATCGGAACTGGCGCGAAATTCATCAGCCAGTACGGTGCTGTAGAAACGGTTTTCCGCCGTCCGATTGGCCACGGTTACTTTTGATTTTAAAGACCATAACTGGGTAGCCACCATGGCAATAACGCAAACAGTTATAATGTCCACCAACATGGATAATTTTTTAATTGTCATCGCACACTCTCCTTTTTTTTGGAAATTTTAAAAATAGATTGCGCAACGGCAAGCCGCAAACGTTTTTTGTCTTCCGTCAAAAAACTTGCGGTATACTATTATAACGTTAGTACTGAAAATTGTACGTTGTGCAGGAGGCGGTCAGATCCCCGCTTAAAATATCTCATCCTTCAACAGAGACCGCCGTACCGCTCCTCCCCACTCTGCGCAGCGTTGTACTCATCAGAAGAGAGGCGCTCATAAATATTATCCCAATCCCGGTCACAATGAGGATCGTGTTGATATTTACGGTATCCGCAACAGGGCCGAATAATAGCATGGCAAGCGGCATCATGGAGCTTGATATCATTGTAAAAACTGACAGAACCCTGCCCATGAACTCCTGTTCTACGGTAGATTGCAGCATAACCATTACAGGAGTATTAGTGAACGGCACGGTTATACCTGAAATTCCAATAATGGCAACGTAGGCCGCAAAATTCGGGGTGATCCCCAGGGCAATGGCGGTAAGCCCTGTAAGTAAACAGCCGAACGCCACAGTAAACATCCGGTTTTTGAATCCTCCCCAGGCTGCTATTAAAACACCCCCGGCGATCATTCCGGCGGAAAAAAACACCTCCATCGTTGAAAGCCGCCAGACTTCGTCACCGAAATTCCGCACAACCTGAAGCGGCGTGAGCAGCGCAAGAGGCGCTAAGAAAACCATAAATATCACCATAAAAATAACAAGCCTCAAAACAAATCCGTGATTTCTTATGTAACGCATTCCCGCCAAAAGGTCATGAAAATATCCAACCTCCTTTTGATCATTTTTCATTTTTTCAAGACTTGGCACCTTAACAAAAAATATAAGTACGCTCATCCCTACAGCGGCAGTGACCACATCAAGAAGAAATATATGCTGAAAAGAGACAAAACTCATAAGCGCAGCGCTTACCATAGGAGCCGCGAGCGCACAAAACGACTGCACACTCGTCTGAATTCCATTAACTTTTGTCAATTGATCAACAGGAACGATCTGCGGAATAACCGCCCCAACCGCAGGATTTTGCACCCCCTGTCCAAGCGCCCTTATTGCGGCGCAGACAAGTAAAATGCCGTAATTTGTATGCCCCATCATCCACAAAATCGCGATCGCCAAACTGACAAACGCTATAACGCCGTCCGAAATATTTATAAGCAGCTTGCGGTTAAACCTGTCTGCCCAAACGCCTCCAAACGGTGAGATCAAAAACATGGGAAGGAAGCCGGCGATGGTAAAAAGCGTCATCATCGTTCCTGATTTAGTTTCAAGCGTGATGTGCCAGAGAATAGCGTACTGCACTACCATCGAACCGAAAAGCGTTATCGCCTGTCCTGTTATGAACAGCGCGGTGTTTTTCTTCCAGTTCATCAGCGCCGGGTTTTGGTTTAATGTATTATTATTTACAGGCTGCTCATTGTCAGACGTCATTTTAGTATGTCCAGTCGGTGTTTTCCCTAAGCTTTGATTTTTCACTATCTTTAGAGTGTTTTTAAGATAATATTAGTTTTTATTGACTGCTGCTGTACAATATCGCCGAACTGATTTTTTTCGCGATTTCCTCCCCTGCAAGCGCCTCAACAAGTTTTAGCGCAAAAGGGATTGTGGTTCCTACAGCGCGGCTTGTTATTATATTACCATCTGTCACAACAGGTTCATTTACAATCTGCGCTCCTGAGAGGCGCCCCTCATGTCCCGGATAGCATGTAGCTTTTTTACCCGTTAGAATTCCGGCTTTTGCAAGAACTGTGGGCGCGGCGCATATTGCTGCGCAAATCTTCCCTATTTGGTTAGCTTCCTTGATAAGCGTGAGCAGCCCCTGAGATTGCGCGAGATTATTTGTTCCGGGTATTCCGCCGGGAAGCACGACAGCGTCAAACTGACCGTTATAGTCATCAAATAAAAGATCCGCTTTCACCATGATATTGCGTGATCCGCGCACTTCAACTTCATTAAGCCCAAGAACAGCAACATCCATCTCCGCACGGCGCAGAATGTCGATGCAGGTTATCGCTTCTATCTCTTCAAAACCATCGGCAAGGATAATGATTGCGCTGGGCACCTTTGACTCCTCATATTAATATTGTTTTACATCAGCCATAAAATAGTAAATTGCAGAAATAAAATGTCCGAATGCAGAAATAAAAACCTTTAGAGCTGATTTTTCCGAGATAATAAGTTTCGTATTTTCTATAATAATTATTATTATCCACACACTCTTTATTTTTCTATCTCTGCATTCTGCATTATTATTTCTGCATTGATTTGTTTCTTTTTTCCGCGTTGCTTGCAAAAATTATATTTATAGCTCTTATAATAGTTTTCTCGGAAAGGAAGCGGCTCATTAAATGATCTGGGATGTTAAAAATGAAACCATGCCTGCGGCGCAGCTAAAAGAGCTGCAAAGCGAACGGCTAAGGGCGATTATCAAGAAAGTTTACGACAAAGTGCCTTTCTACAAAGCGAAAATGGACGAAGCTGATGTAAAGCCTTCGGATATCCGCGATATAAGCGATCTGTCAAAACTGCCGTTTACTACAAAAGATGAGATGCGTGATGTTTATCCTTATGGGCTTTTAACCGTTGATCTTAAAGATATCGTAGAGATACACACTTCTTCGGGCACTACCGGAAAACCTGTAGTAGGCGCTTATACTCAGGGTGATATCGGCCTGTGGTCGGAGATTATGGCCCGCACTCTTTCGATGGGCGGGGTCACGGAAAAGGATGTTGTACAAAACGCTTACGGTTACGGCCTCTTTACAGGCGGTCTTGGAGCGCACTACGGAATCAGACGTGTCGGCGCAGCGTGTCTTCCTATCTCCGGCGGTAATACAAAGCGCCAGCTTGAAATGATGCAGGACTTCGGAACCACTGTTCTCTGCTGTACACCCTCTTACGCCCTTTACATAGCTGAAGCGGGCAGAGAGGCTGGTATTGATTTTCGCATGCTGGGTCTTGAGAAAGGTTTTTTTGGCGCTGAGCCCTGGAGCGAGAACATGCGCAGAGAAATTGAAGCCAGACTCCATATAAAAGCTTATGATATATTTGGCCTGACAGAGATCATCGGCCCGGGTGTTGCGGCAGAGTGTGAGCTTCAAAACATGCTGCACGTGTTTGAGGATCATTTTTTTCCGGAAATTATTGATCCTGCTACAGGCAATCCTGTTCCCGACGGTCAAAAAGGCGAACTTGTCTTCACTACTTTAACAAAAGAGGGAACGCCGGTCATACGCTACCGCACACGCGATATCACATTTCTGACCCGTGAACCATGCTCATGCGGACGCACATCCGTAAGAATGCACCGCCTCCTCGGCAGAACTGATGATATGCTCATAATCAGGGGTGTAAATGTGTATCCGTCACAGGTTGAGCAGGTTCTCATTAAGGCAGAAGGCGTTGAACCGCACTACCAGATACTTGTCGAAAAGAGAGACAAAATGGACTGCCTTGAGGTTGATGTAGAGATGACAGATGAACTGTTCCGTGAAATGCCGGATGATATGAAGTATCGCAGAAAGCCAAAGGAACTGGAGATTGAACATGCTCTGCACAATACGTTGCTTGTTCATTGCAAGGTAACATTAGTCGCTCCAAAGAGTATTCCGAGGAGTGAAGGTAAAGCCAAGCGTATAATTGACAAAAGAAGTATATAACCGTACTGAACTAAAGATTTACACATATTGAAATTTCATTACCAACAGGAGACCTATTATGGTGGTAAAGCAAATATCCATAGAACTCAAAAACGAACCGAACAGCCTCAGCGATCCGCTGAAGGTATTAAATGAGAGTAATGTAAACATTCGCGCTCTCACAATATCCGAAACATACAATTTAGGCTCCATACGGCTGATAGTCGATAAGTTTGATGATGCTGTCCAAGCTCTGAAAACAGCCGGGATAAAACCAATTGAAGCGGAAATGCTCGCCGTTGAAATTGACGATGCGCCGGGAAGCCTGTATAAGGCAATGGAGACAATCAAAGGTATTAACCTGGATTACGCGTACTCTATCATCAATCAGAGCATGAAGAAAGCTATACTGTTTTTGCGATTTAGAGACATAGACAAACCCAAACAGCTTTTTATAGAAAAAGGCTACAAACTACTCTCTTCGGAAGATATGCGGAATATGTAGCCTGCATTTGATTAAAATGACAATAGCCCTCTGCGCTTTACACATTTCCAGTCGCAATATATTATTTTGATAGTTTTGTATTTTTAATTATACAAAAATTACAAACCATACCTTATAAATGAGGAGTTATAAAAATGTCAGAAGCTAACCAAAATACCCAGCAGATGGAGTTCCAGACCGAAGCCAAGCAGCTTCTTCACCTGATGATTCATTCCCTTTACAGTCACAAGGAAGTATTCCTGCGGGAACTGATCTCAAACGCGTCCGATGCTCTTGACAAGCTGCGTTTTGAGTCGCTTACCAACCCAAAACTCAATGACGGATCGGAACCCGCTATCCGTATCAAAGTTGACAAAACCGCTAAAACTATTACTGTCTCGGATAACGGTATCGGAATGGGTCGTGAGGAGGTAATTGAGAATATCGGCACCATAGCCCGCTCAGGCTCTAAGGCATTTCTTGAGAAGATGACAGGTGACCAGAAGGCGGACTCTAATCTTATTGGTCAATTTGGCGTTGGATTTTATTCAGTATTTATGGTAGCATCAAGCGTTAAGGTTATCACAAAACGCGCGGGAAGCGTGGAAGACGCTGTCGTATGGGAGTCAACCGGCGAAAACTCCTTTACGCTGAGTACCGGAGAACGGCAAAACCACGGTACAGACATTATCATATACCTAAAGGATGAGGAGAGCGAATACGCGGAAACCTGGCAGATTAAAAACCTTATTAAAAAGTATTCCGATTTTATCGCTTTCCCTATCTATCTGCCGGATGACAAGGGAAGCGATGAGGTAGTAAACCAGACAAAACCGCTGTGGCGCAGGTCATCTTCCGAAATCACGCCCGAACAGTATGAAGAGTTCTACCAACAGGCTTTGGGCGGTTTCGGCAAAACTATGTGTACAATACATAACAGGGCGGAAGGGATTCTTGAGTATTCCTCATTGATATTTATCCCGGCTCAAGCGGCGTTTGATCTTTTTTCATTTGAGCGCAAGCATGGCGTCAAGCTCTATGTCAAGAGAGTCTTTATCATGGACAACTGCAAGGAGCTTCTGCCTGAATACTTGAGGTTTGTACGCGGAGTAGTTGACTCAGAAGACCTGCCTTTAAATGTATCGCGCGAAATGCTTCAGAAAAACGCTGTGATGGAACGAATTTCAAAGGCGCTCACTGGAAAAATCTTAGATAAACTCAAAGAGATGGCTGAGAACGAGCCGCAAACCTACAAAGAGTTTTGGAAAAGCTACGGCCCAGTCCTCAAAGAGGGGCTTCACAGCGATTACGCGAATAAAGAAAAATTGCAGGAATTAGTACGGTTCCAGTCGTCAATCGGCGAAAACGCGGATGACCTTGTATCCCTAAAACAGTACGTAAGCAGAATGCGCGAAGATCAGAAAGATATCTACTACATCACCGGAGACAATCGTCAAATTGTGGAAAAAAGCCCGCATCTTGAGGTGTTCAGAGCAAAAAGCATCGAAGTCCTTTACTTGGTTGATCCTGTTGATGAATGGATAATCAACGATATTAATAGCTTTGAAGGCAAGCAGCTTAAATCAGTCACTAAAGGCGATCTTGACTTAGGCGAACTTGGCAAAGAGGAAGCCGCGAAGCAGAAAAAAGAGGCGTCCAAGTTTAAAAAGTTTTCCGAACGCGTTAAAAATATCCTCGCCGAATCGGTTGAAGAGGTACGTGTGACAAGCCGCCTAAAGGACAGTCCCGCCTGTCTTGTAGCGGGAGAACACTCGATGGGAGCGCACATGGAAAAAATCATGAAAGCTATGGGACAGGCAATTCCAAAAGAAAAGAGAATCCTCGAAATAAACGCGGAACATCCCATTTTACAAAATCTAAACGCGCGTTATGAGAAAAACGCCACTGACCCGGAGCTTGAACAATGGGTAACTCTGCTTTACGAAGGAGCCCTCATCGCCGAAGGACAGATGGTGCCGGATCCTCTTGCTTATTCCAAAAGGATAAATGAGATGCTTGCGAAAATAAGTGCGCCATAGGCGCACAGCGGCCAGTAATTAGTGAGGGATGAGGACATGGGAATAAAGAGTTATCAAGAGTTGATTGTTTGGCAGAAAGCAATGGATTTAGCTAAAGAGATATATTTTTTAGTCAAAAAACTCCCAAAGATGGAAATGTTTTCATTGTCGGATCAGATGAGAAGAGCAGTGGTATCAATTCCGTCAAATATAGCGGAAGGGCAAGCCAGAAATTCAACAAAAGAGCTTATTCGTTTTTCGGCTATAGCTAACGGATCAAAAGCTGAACTTGAAACGCAGTTACTTCTATGAGTGAAAGTGGGATACCTCACCAATACGGATATTTCTGAATCAATGGCCTTATCGCAGAAAATGGAAAAATGTTAGCTGCTCTTACAAAAAACTAACCACTAACCACTAATCACTAACCACTATTATATTTATAATATGAAAACAACACGCGACTACATAGCTTTAGCATTAGACAACATTAACGATCCGGATAACCTTAAGCAGCTTATCCTCAAGACTTCACAAAGCGTCGGCGTATATAAACTGGGGCTTGAACAGTTTACCCGGTTTGGGCCGCCTGTTCTTGATATGGTTCGCTTGGCAGGCTCTAAAATATTTCTGGATCTGAAGTTCCACGATATTCCAAACACTGTCGCAAAAGCGGTGGAAGCAGCTTGCAGCTTGAATGTTGACTATCTCACTATTCACACTCAGGGGGGTGTGGAAATGATGAAAGCAGCGGCGCAGGCGGCGGCTAAGGCGGCGCATCCTCCAAAAATACTTGGGGTAACGCTTCTTACGAGTATTGATCAAAAAATGCTTAATAACGAACTCGGCGTTCCACTGTCAACAGATGAATATGTGGTACATCTCGCGAAGAAGGCTTCTGAAACCGGCTTAGGCGGGTTAGTGTGTTCGGCCGCTGATCTTCAAAAAGTGAAACCTGTTCTGCCGGAAAATTTTGAAATAGTTACACCTGGGATACGTCCCGCTGGCGCTGATGTAAACGATCAAAAACGTATAGCTACACCTCAGTGGGCTATAAAGAATGGATCAACGCTGCTTGTAATAGGCAGGCCGATTACGGGGGCGGATGATCCGGGCAGGGCTGCGGCAGATATACTTGAAGAGATAAAAAATCATTTTTAGAATACTGTCATTATGTCAAACATATTAATCACAGGCGCGAGCGGTTTTATCGGTCAGCATTTGACAAGAAAACTTATTGACGCCAATCACACTGTGCGCACTGTCAACAAAGACGACTGTGAGCTTTACTTTTTTCGTTCCGATGAGGTTGATTTCAGAAAAACGGATATCAGCGACCGTGAATCGGTATCAGGATTAATGGACGGGATTGATACCGTCTACCACATGGCCGCAATCGCAAGAAATGACCTAAGTAAATCATGGGATGATTATACTGCCGTTAATATTCAGGGTACAATAAATCTGCTTGAGGAAGCGAAATCCGCAGGTGTCAGCAGATTTGTTTTTATCAGCACTGTCGAAGCCGCTGGATTTGGGGATGGGGTTAATCCGAGAACAGAAACCGATCCGCCAAACCCAGTCAACAACTATGGCAAAAGTAAACTATTAGCTGAGCAGCATGTATTGTCCGGAAAATGGCCTATGGAGTGCACCGTGTTAAGGCTGCCTATGATTTACGGCCCCGGTACATTCCTCATTGTCCCGAAACTGTTTGGGATGGTTCGCAAGGGAATCTATCCGTTGATTGGAAGCGGTAAGACAAAAATGGAATTTTGCTACGTTGACAACGCGATCAGCGGAATTATTTTGGCGGGAGAGAAAAAGGAAGCCGCCGGCGAACTCTTTTATATATCGGATGAGCGCTCGTACACGATAAAGGAAGTTGTATCAAACATCGCCGCCAGCATGAATAAAAAAGTTATATTTATCTACATTCCACTATTTATCGCCTCTCTTTTGGGATTATGCTGGGAGATCGCGGCGCGAATCTTTCCCTTCCCTCCGGTTATTTCAAAATACTCACGAAAACCATTTTTCTCAAGAGAGACTGTAGATTGGACAACAAAAAATGTGAATATCGTTTCTACAGAGAAAATAAGGGATAAACTTGGATACTATCCGGATGTAAACATCAGGGAGGGAACCCGAAAAACCGCGGAGTGGCTTAATCTGAATTTATTCCAAAAACCAAACCATGCCTGATAATACGATGTTTGATAAAGATAAGATCAGAACACTCCTTTTCTCTTTTGCGCCAACGCGCGAACTGCTGTTTTTTATCTTTCAAAAAAGAACATACAACCGCATTCTGGACAAAAAAATCGCGGCATTCATCAAACATGGGCGAAAATCAAGCAGTGAAACAGAGAACAATCTTATCGTTTCACTAACAACTTTCCCTCAAAGAATCACAGAAGTCAAGTACGCCGTCTATTCGCTCCTAAACCAGACACTGCTCCCTCAAAGAATTGTACTCTGGCTTGCGGAGAGTCAATTCCCCAATAAAGAACGGGATTTACCAAACGAACTGCTTGCTTTTAAAAAACATGGGCTTGATATTCGATGGTGTGAGGATTTGCGTTCATACAAAAAACTTATCCCAAGCCTTGAGCAGTTTCCGGATTCCTTTATCGCAACAGCAGATGATGATATATTTTACGAAAAAACATGGCTTGAAAAATTATGGAACTCACATCTTGAAAACCCGGAGTCTGTAATTTGCCATGTAGCGAAGGCAATTGAGTTTGACGCGGATAACTCTCTTATACCTTTTGTAAAATGGAAACGTAACATAAAAGACGACTACCCACCCTTTCTGAATGTTCAGCTTGGAGCAGGCGGTTGCTTATACCACAAAAAATATCTGCACGAAGATGTTTTCAAACGGGATTTGTTTATGAAACTTGCGCCATATGGCGACGATCTATGGTTCTACTTCATGGCTATACTAAATGGGACACCGGTTCATGTGGCAAAAAATTCTTGCGATAATGTAAAATATGTTAACCCTTACCGTGAATACGGCTTTGAAAATGGATACACGCTGCTTGCGGACAATGTAAACGGCGGTGGCAACGATCAACAGCTTAAGAATATTATTGACTACTATAAGGTAGACTTACATTCACTGCCCCCCAAAGCAGCCATATCTATACCGTAAAAATACAATTTGCTTTTGATAAATATCCCGCAAAGAAATTTAATTTTTTAGATTGTGATTATCATTACGCATATTTACCGTTTTTGTAACAGGAACAATGAAACACGTATCCCGACAATTACTCCCCAAAACTTTATTGTCTAATCATTAAAAACTATGATTCAACAATTGAACCTGCCCATCGCTGCCACAAATGTCCGTAATAAGTCAGTTTTTTGTCATTTGTATACTTTGGGAATTTTTCTTTGTATGTCAATTTATGAAAATTTACCTCTTCACAAAGAGAGTTGTACCAGTCTTCGTTGTACTGGGAATTTACGCGGTAATATAAATCAAAGCAACCTTGCTTTGCGTAAGGTATTACATCCATAAAATCTTTAACTGCTTTTATATTATTATACGCACAAAAAACTAACGCGCTGCATAAATAATAACCTGTAAACTTATTACTCTTTTTAAAATGATCAAAAAACGCATCTTTCAAAAAACACGCTAAAATATTATCTGTATGCCCGCAATACAGCAATGACTCAAGGTACTGCGCTGATGGAAAATATTTCTCTCCCCTGTTCCATTTAGGCGTCCAAAAAAACAAACCATTAAAGTCAGGTAACTTTCCGGAAACATAATAAGTCGCATCAATCCATAACCCGCCATATTTACTAAGCAGACAGGCGCGGACAATGTTACTCAGTTGAATAGCGGTTATTATATTTTTTTCATGTTTTTCAACTATGTAATCCGGAATATCTATAAAGTCACGATAATTATCATAAGTTATTAAATTAACCTTATGACCGTCAGCGTTTTTTAAAAGTGAGTCGTAGCATATTTTTACAAGTTCAGGCATGTTTTTCTCTCCCTGAAACCAGCATACCCAAATTTGATACTTTTCCTCCCTGCCAGATGAAAAGGCGGTATGAACAGGACTATTGTATTTTTCGTAAAGATATCCGTAGCGCTTATTTATGTAAGCAACCATTGATTCATACTTTTTTTTTCTGCGTATATCTAATACTTTTCGGACTGAATCCCTGATAAGCATATTACTTTTAAACCAAATTTTAAGTTTAAAGATTATGTTTTTCATAGTTACACTCTTAACTGATAGCTTATCTTATTATAGTTTACCCTTTTAAAATTTAGCTAATTGTATAATACATTTCCAAATTTGTGATACGTGCGCCTATCCATCTGTGATAAAAACCGTCATATCGAAAGGCCGATGCGGCTTGATGAAATAGTGCAAATCGCAGAAAAGTTAGCGGCAGATACTTATCATTTAAGAGTAGATTTTTTTTATTCAAATGAAAAAATATATGTAGGTGAATTGACTTTTTTTCACGGCGGTGGATTTGAAAAATTCACACCTCCCGAATATAACGAGCTTCTCGGTTCTTGGATAACGCTTCCAACTACTAAAAAAGCTTTCATTAAATAGTTGGATTAGCTACTACGTATTGTTGAAATCGCTTGGTCTTACAGTTATCTGTTCTGTCGCGGCTCGTTTGCTTGATAATTCATAAATTACGTTTTCTGCGCTTCCCTAACTTATCAGAAATATAATGATGTTAGGAAAACACACAAACCAATAGCTATTTTTATTAAATAGTTTACACATTTTTATCCTCAAACAGATTTTTATGACCAAAACAAGCATTCCGAAAATAATTCATTATTGTTGGTTAAGCGGCGATAAAATACCTGATAACGCTGTAAAGTGTATTGATAGCTGGAAAAAGCATATGCCAGAATACGAACTCGTTTTATGGGACAGTAATAAATTTGATATTAATTCACACATGTTTGTAAAAGAAGCCTGTCTGGCAAAAAAATGGGCGTTTGCGTCTGATTATGTACGGCTGTATGCTTTATACACAGAAGGCGGCATCTATCTTGATATAGACGTTTACATAAAAAAAAGTTTAAATTGTTTTTTAAACAATGGTTTTTTTACAGGAGTTGAATACCATGAGGGACAGGCAAAACAAGTTCTTCACCTGCTAAATGAAGATGGAACTCTCAAAGAAAAAACTAACATGGAAATGCTTACTAACGGCATACAGATACAGGCTGCAATAATGGGTAGTGTGAAAGGACATCCGTTTTTGAAATCATGTATGAACTGGTATAATAGCAAGCGCTTTATTTTGGAAGATGGAAGTTATTTTGACAAAATAATATCACCGGATATTTACGCCCATGTAGCTTTAGAATACGGATTCCGCTATAAAAATGAACTGCAAAAAATAAAAAATAACATGACAGTTTACCCAAACGCAGTATTTGCCGGAAGTTTAGCTCAAGAAACAGATGAGAGCTACGCTGTCCATCGCTGTGAAGCATCCTGGCGCAGTAAACGGTATATGATAGTATGGAAACTTAAAAAAAATAATTTTTTAAGAGCAATCTTTGGAAAGAAAAAACTTGAAAAAATATGATTTACGAAGAGTCAGCAAAAATACCAAAAAAAATTCATTATTGCTGGCTAAGCGGCGAGAAGATGCATGCTGACGCTAAGAGATGCATAAAAACCTGGAAAAAACAGATGCCCGATTATGAGCTTGTCTTATGGGATAGTAATAGATTTGATATTAACTCTCACATATTTGTAAAAGAGTCATGTAAGGTAAAGAAATGGGCGTTTGCATCTGACTATATAAGATTATACGCCCTATATACAGAAGGGGGCATATATCTTGACACAGACGTTTATGTAAGAAAAAGTTTTAATGAGTTTCTGGAAAATGGTTTTTTCACAGGCATTGAATACTATGAAAAATACGCGGAACAACTGGCTGAACTGCTCAATGAAGACGGGACTTTAAAAAACAAGACCGGCGAAGTAGTTTCCACACATGGAATACAGATACAAGCCGCAGTAATGGGAGGAGTAAAGGGGCATCCATTTTTAAAATCCTGTATGGAATGGTATGATAACAGACACTTTATTCTTGAAGATGGAACGTATCTTGACAAAATAATATCGCCGGATATTTATGCTCATATAGCGGCAGGATACGGATTTCGTTATAAAAATGAGTTGCAAAAATTAAAGTTTAATATGACAATTTATCCAAACACCATATTTTCAGAAAACTTAAATCATTGCGAAAAAGATTGCTATGCTATTCATCTATGCAGCGGCGCTTGGCGGGAGAAATCATTTTGGTTAAAGATAAGGGAAAATTTTACACTTAGCTTGAGACGCAATAACTTTTTAAGGGCACTTTTTGGGAAAAGAAAAATCGGGGTACTGAGTTAAATTAAACCTTAAAACCTCAATAGTAAACTATAAATGGCAGATAGTAAAATGACAGCTAAAAACATTTGTGACTGCGCTATTATAATTCCTATATACAAAGATGAATTGTCCGGCAATGAGGAAAAATCTTTGCGCAGGTGTTTGAACGTTTTAGGCAAATATCCGGTAGTATTTATTGCTCCTTACAACCTGAGTTGCGAGAGATATAAACAGATTTGCTCCGAATATGAATCGTTTGTAAGTTATGAGTTTTTTAAAAACAAATTTTTCAGTAACTTTAACGGGTACAACGCCCTTATGGTTTGCGGTGATTTTTATAGAAGATTTTTGAATTATGAGTATATTCTAATATATCAATTGGATGCTTTTATTTTTGAAAACAACTTAGCATTTTGGTGTAAACAAGATTACGATTATATAGGCGGCCCATATTTTATGTTACAAAGAGGAGCAAGTGTTCCGAAACGTACAAATTTTTTTAATGGCGGTTTCTCATTACGAAAAACAAAAACTTTCTATCGACTCGCAAAAACAGAATTACGTTTAAATATTTTTTTCTATTTACTGCAGTCAAAATATGATACGCTTATGAAAAATCAAACAACTCTTAACTTACTTAAACGAGTACTTTTATCTTTAGGAATACGTTTTTTGCGTAAGTTTAAATTAGAACTGAATGAAGATTTTGAATGGTCTTCAAAAATAAAAAAATACGGAAAAATTGCGCCTTTTGATAAAGCATTACAATTTTCTTTTGACTCTTGCCCCGAATACGCTTTTAAGCTGAACAATAATTCTTTGCCATTAGGTTGTCATGGATGGACAATATATTATAATCAGCTGTTTTGGAAAAAATTCATATGAGCGTAGTACCTCCGGTACAAACCACACAAAACATAAAACAGCCGCCCAGCTATTCCGTAGCATCCAAGTCAGCAAAAGGAAGCGTGCTGCTTCTTATCCGCCAAGTAGCTGTTCAGGGGATGAATTTCTGCGGTCTCATATTTCTGGCAAGATACCTCTCCATTGAGGATTACGGGTTTTATGGGATTGTCTTTTTCCTTTTTGCATTTATTTCAAATTTTGGAGATGTTGGCCTTTCGGCGAGTCTTCGGCGTCAAAGTAATGAACCAACCATCAAGGATTACTCAAGTGTTTTCACCACTCAGCTGGTGCTTTCAACCGCTGCAGCGGCAATATTCCTTTCACTTACTCCATTGCTTTGCAAATTGTACGAAATACCATCTTCATATTCCATTCACTTTTTATTCATCTCACTTTCACTTGTTATAACTGTTTTCAAAATGAACCCGACAGCAAGTCTCGAAAGACACCTCGATTTTAAATGGCTGTCGGTCATAGAGATAATTCAGGCTGCCGTTTACAATACAATGGCTTCGTTAATGGCGTTTTACGGATATGGACCGCTTAGTTTTTCTCTTGCGCTGCTTTGCAGAGTGTCCATTGGAACCATACTTGTAAATATAGTGAAACATATGCCGTTAAAATTAGATTTTAATTTATCGTTCATTAAAAATCACCTCTCGTTCGGTTTGCCATATCAAGTCGGAGCATTTGTAAACGTTCTGAAAGATTCGATCTCACCTATCATAATAGGGTTGATTATCGGCGCAGCTCACACCGGCATGGTCAACATGGCGTCAACGATCGCGGCTTTTCCCGTTATGCTTTTAGCCATACTCGGCAGACTCTTTTTCCCTGCGTTTTCGCGGGCAGTCAACGATAAACCGCTACTTGAAAATTTATTTGCTATGTCAATGCGTATCAACAATGCGTTTGTCGCACCGCTCGCCATGTTTATACTCGTTATGGCAGAACCTTTTACGCTGTACATTTTTGGCACAAAGTGGGTAGAATCCGAAACTATGGAACTTTGGTTCCTGCTGTGGCCTGCCAACCTGTTTTTGCCTACACTGATGGTATGTACCGCTCTCCTCAATGCGTTTGGTAAGTCAAAAACCGTCCTCAAATACAACCTCGTATGGATGCTGATAACATTAGGACTTGGAACTCCGCTTATTTTTGCGTTTGGAGCGAAAGGATTCGGATACGCAAACATCGCCGTCAATATAGCGACAACAATAGTCGCCTGGAAAATGCGTAACTATATTAATTGTAAAATCCTGAAAGAAGCGTTTTTAGGCTGGCTTCCCGCGATATCCCTTGTTTGGTTCCCATTGGCGTATCGGCACTTTTTTGATATTGGAAGATTGCATCTGGTTTTAAGCGGGGTTTGTTATTATGCGTTTGCCACTGCCCTGACTTATTTTATCTGTCGTAACGATATTAAACTAATAATTAAAAAAAATGACAAAAAACCAACTCCAAAGGTAGATTTAACAAACGAGTTCTCAACACAATGAAACAGCAGACCGTAAATAATCCATCTTTTTTCTGTGACAATGAGAGCAGCCGTAGCAATTGCAGAATAAAAATATTAGTATGTTACTATCAACCTTGGGAATTACCTAAAAACCCTCTTTTTTTACCTATTCAAGCGGGAAAAGCGGTTTCAAAATTTGATTTAAAAATACAGGGAGATGATACTGGAAATAACATAAGCGACAAAAACGCTACCTTCAGTGAATTCACAGCATGGTACTGGGTGTGGAAAAACATTAAAACAATATATCCGAATATAGAATATGTCGGATTATCACATTACAGAAGATTCTTTAATCTGGAAAATGTTTATTTTGAATCTCCGAAATTTATTAAAGTAAAGATTCCGGAAATGAAAAATTATGACCGATTATTTGTTGAAAGGTTATCTTCCGCGGATATTATTCTATCAAAACCATCTTTTTTCAGCTGTAGTGTAAAAAAACAGTTTTCACATTGGCATAATGAATCAGATTATTTATGTTTAAAAGATATTATTCATGATATTTGCCCGCAATACGATGATTCGTTTAAGTTAGTTTTTGAGAATAATAACGGGATATCATTGTACTGTATGTTTGTATCAAGATATGAATTATTTAATGATTACTTTTCATGGCTTTTCGCAATACTTTTTGAGGCTGAAAAAAGAATTAATGTCTCTGAATACAATACTTATAATAAAAGAGTTCTTGCGTTTCTTGCCGAAAGGTTGCTTAACGTATACGTACTTCATCACAACCTGAAAGCCGCTTATGAACCGATATATTTTATTGAGCCGGAAATAAATTTTAGAAATAGCATTAAAAAACTCTGTAAAGACATTGTTAAATATTGTTTACCGAATGGAATCGTTAATCTGGTAAAAGAGCGAAAAACGCGGGTTGGATTAAAATGAAAGAAAAGCTCCGTATCTCGTTTATTATTCCATTTACTTTTAGAACCGGCGGAATAGCTGTGGTTCTTGAGTACTGGCGCCAACTGAGAAGTATGGGGCATGAGGTCAATATATTCTATCCGCTCATTCCTTATACTGAATATTGGGATTCAACGATATTGTGGAAAATATTACTATTACAACTAAGGCGCCTTCAATTCAATATAAGAAAATTCGTTCGCTCAATTTCATACTTTTCGGAAAAAATACCGGTAAAGCCAGTTCCTGTAATCAACAATTTTTTTATTCCTGATTCTGACATTGTAATTGCTACAGCATGGCCTACAGCATACGATGTGGCTAAACTATCTCCAAAAAAAGGGCGCAAATATTACTTCGTGCAGGACTATGAAATCTGGGGTAAAAATATAAAAGAAACTGAAGATTCCTATCGTTTACCACTCAACATTTTAACCATATCTCCCTGGCTTACAGATTTAATGAAAAGCAAATTCAACCGTCATGATGTAAAAGAGATTCAAAACGGAATAAGACTTGATAAATTTTATCCGCAAACCGCAAAAAGCTTTGATTGCGCGTCCATACTTCTAATGTCTCATAGTTTGCCCACAAAAGGAAGCAAAGACGCAATAGACGCTCTATCTATTGTAAAACAACGTTATCCGCAGTTAAAAATTAATATGTTTGGAATGGATAACCAGCCGGATGCTCCATTTCAATTTGAATACCACCGCAACCCGCAATATGAAAAGTTGCTTTCTCTTTACCAAAACGCAACTATTTTTATTTTCCCAAGCCGCAGGGAAGGATGGGGACTAACGCCAATAGAAGCGATGTCGTGCAAATGCGCTGTTATTGCAACTAATGTGGGATGTATACCTGTCATTAACAATGGAAAAAATTTGATTTTAGCGCAAACTGAAAATCCCACTTCAATTGCCGAAGGCGTAATCACTTTGCTAAATGATAAAAATTTTGCTGAGAAAACCGCGCATGAGGGATGGGTAAGCGTTCAGGGATTAGATTGGACAAAACAGGCACATAAACTAGAGGAATACTTATTTTACAATCTATCAAAAAAAGCTTAGCAAAATAGCGCCTATCCGCCATTAACAGAAAGTTTCGCGGTATTCTCAGATTCTATAAAAAAAGCGATCCCGACAAGAGTAAAATAGGTAAACATCATAGAGAAATTTCCTATATTACTATCAACCAAACCATAAATAAGAAACGAGATCATTGCGAACGCAACAGCATAAGCATAAACATTGTTTTTGTATACGCTTTTTTTCCTGTTGAGAAAAATCGCATGTAAAACCGCTCCGTTAAAAATGAGCCAGCCAAACAACCCTAAAATCCCCCAACCTACCCATACCTCCATAAAAACATTGTGGCTGGACATCGTCTCTGTAGGTACCGGAGCGGGAAGCCACCTTGGACATCCATAATCAAACTTAGCTAGTGCGAAGCTGTTCATTCCTATTCCAAAAACATAATGATTAGCCTCCAAAATTTTGAATGCGGCTTTTAGCAAAAAGATCCTGCCCAATTCAGCAACTCCATCGACTGAAGGGGTAACCATCCTCTCTATCAGATTACTCCCAAATACGATAAGTATAGTTCCTGAAGCAATCAGATTACTCAAAAATACCTTCAGCGAACGTTTACGCCATACAAAATAACCAATGACCAATATGGCGCCCGGAAGGCATCCACGTGATCCAGTCATTACCATGACACAAATGTAAACTATAGAAACCGCATATAACAATACCTTTTTCGAATTTACGCATTTTTCGGATAACGCCATAAAAAAAGCGCAAGGCAGTGCCATATTAAGATAGAGACCTAGAAAATTGGGGTTTACATTGACAAGTAAACCGAACCTGTCATAAATTATTTCCTGCGCAAACCCTTTAACGAAATATTTTACTAATGTCATACCTATAATAACCAGACCGGAAAGCGCGATACTAAGCATCAACTTCTCAATATCTAAATATTTCAATTTAAGCAGATAAAATATCAGATATGCAATGCCTAATCCAAGCAGTAAATAAGCATCATACATAAACATATATTTGTTATTACTGTAGTTGAAAACAAAAACATAACTAAGTGTTATTATCCACCCCGATATCATTAAGGTTAACGACTTACGATGTGGGACTGTATCAATCTTGTCTGCGTTATTGCTTAAGAGAAATATGAGCGGGAAAAAAGCCAAACAAATTATTGTAGCATAGAAAGATAGTTGCAGATAATATGAAACAGAGATCTGAAATAAAAAAACGGAGTATATTAACCACTTGGCAACTCTTCCAGTCAGTGTAATAACTGAAAATGCGAAAAACGTAAAAGCGGCAAAAAGCACCATAGGCCCGCTGAATTTAAACAGCGATAATAATAGCAGAGCGGAAATTAAAACAGGCGCCGCAAAAAAAACTAACCTTTCAAAAAAACGTCCGGAAAGAAACGATGTCCCTTCCGGATATATTAGTTTGCGCATCAGATCAGCCCTGCTTTATTGTATTCAGCAATGAACTGAATCTGCCGGTTCTGGATGCGGTTTTAAACGCAAATAGATAAGCAAGAAATCCCAGGAAAAAGAAGTGCTCAGCAAACACAATGATTAAAATGACTCTGGCACGTAGTGGACGCGCCTTATAATCCGGAACATAAGCATGGTCGACAATAATAAGAGGCGACACATCTTTGGATTCCTGCAGCCTTGCCTGTTCCAGTTCCTTGGTGAGGAAAAGGTACAATTGATTTTGGACTTCAATATCACGCAGCATCTTGGCGTATTCCGGGAACAATTTGGAAGAGCGGTCAAAACTTGGAAGGATATCGGAAGTTTCTCCAACCTCGAATTCTTTTAGCTTTGCGTTATAAACGCGCTGACTTCGCCTAAGCTCAGCAATCTCATGGGTCGGCCCTCTGAATTCACCCTGTAATGACGCGAGTCTTAGTTCTGTCATCAGCGCCATTGATTTTAAATCCGCATAAGTCTTTAAAGAAAGTTTTGTCTGTTCAGGCACGTCATAAGCCTTATTTTCATTTTGAAAATTTTGGAATTCTACTTGCAAGCTATCCATTTTATTTTTTTGAACCGTGATCTGTTCTTCAACAAAAACTCTGTTCCTCTTCGCCTTGTCAATGCTTATCTCCCGAATCGCAGAATCTAATAAAGCAAATGTAAAATCAGCCATAAGTTTGACGGTATCGGGAGATGTATGAAAGCATTTAATGTCATAAGACATTGTTTTAGCCATACCAAACCCCCCTTTTTCACTTGCCGCAAGTATTACATACTTTTTAAGGTTCCTTGCCGCAAGTTCAAATTTGTTTGGGCTTTTCTCAAGTTTAAAAAATTTGATCAGGTCAAATTCATTTATAATCCGACGTTTTATCGCCTTACTGCCAAAAACCACCTCAATCTGATCGGCAGACGCTGACGAGCCACCTAAAGAAAGAGAGGATAAAGAGAGACCCAGCAGCGAACCTGCGGACATGCCCTCACTCACAGGCGGCAAAAATGTAGTTGTGGCGCTGTATTCTTTTTTAAGAATTACAACTGCATACACATATGCCGCCACGCAAACAATCAAAAAATTAAAAACCAGCAGAAGCCGCTTTTTGTATAAATATGCAATAAACGACTCTATAATATTTATCCCCATAAACTCCCTTTTTTAGTAATCACAACTAAAACCACCCCTATTTGGGACAACATTATAAAAATATATTATATTTGATATAGTTAGTACCTAATCCAAGGAAAAACATGAAATTTACTGTAATAAATATTTTTGCCAAATCGGCTCTAATTACTGCCGTTGTTACTGTCACCACTGTTTTCGGACAATTGACACTGCCTTCCATCGGATTCCAAAAAAACGCCGCTTCTTCCGCTATAGCTTTAGATGGTAACGATTATTCATCCTCTCAGCTTGCCCAACAGCGGTTTTCACCAATTCACAATAACACTATTCTCCCCAGTGATAATTCAATCGACGAAAAAACGTACCTTATCGGCGGCGGTGACGTATTATTCATAACCGCGGTCGAGTCGCCCTCCATAAGATATACCGCTGCTGTTGATCAGGCCGGTAAAGCCTATGTACAAAACGTCGGCCTGATCGATATCGGAAAAACTTCCTACTCAGATGCAAAAAAAGCTATCTCAGACTATATCTCCTCAAAGCTGAAAAATCCTTCCGAAATATACGTTACGCTGATTCAAACCAAAGAAGCCACTGTCTCTTTTACCGGCAGAGTCAATTCTCCCGGTTCCTATAGTTTTCCAGGCACAACACGTCTGCTTGACGCGGTACGGGCAGCAAACGGCGGAAGACTGCCGCACGCGTCAACTGCTGACCTGCGCCAGGTTCAGTGTACAAACGGAGACAGTACAGTTTATTATGATCTCTTTGCTTATCTTTACAAAGGTGACAGATCTCAAAATCCGTACATCTACCCCGGAGATCAGATACGCATACTCCCCACAACCGCCAAAGTATTTATAAGCGGAGCCGTCACAGTTCCGGATTCAAATATCTATCCTCTCAAAAAAGGGGAAACCCTAACAGAGTTTCTGTCAATGTTTACTCTTGATAATGGGGCTGATACAAATAATATTATTATTCACCGGTCATCCGAAAACAACGTGAAAGCGATGCCGGTCTCAAACTCGGACTATGTACTAAACGATCTTGACGCTATCACCATACCGTTCAAAAAAAATCGTCCCGGCATCCACACTGTTTCCATATCCGGTGAAATCGCAAGCCCCGGAGACTATCCGATAATCGAGTATATTACAACCGCAAAACAAATAATCCAAAAAGCCGGCGGTATGAAAGAGAGCGCCAACATTGAGCAGGCGGTAATAGTGCGCCCAAGCAAAAATCTGCCTGACCGCTTTAATGCCGTCATCCCTCAAACAAACGCGGTGAGACCGGAACGCGGTACATCTGTAACAATGGCTTCCATAACTACCGATCACACAATAATAAGGCTCATCAGCTATAATGCCGACAAAATAGTGCTTGAACCCGGTGACAAAATTATTGTCCCAATAAAAGACCGGTTCGTTTACATCAGCGGAAGCGTTAAAAGACCCGGCGCGTATCCTTTTGTAAATGGCAAAAGCAGCTCGTACTATATTACGCACGCCGGTGGTTTCAGCAAAAATGCGGATAAAACCAACGTCAGCGTGTACTTGAAATATGACAACGCAATACAAAGCATAGAACCACGCTGCATAGAACCCGGAAGCATAATTGTAGTGCCGGCTTCGGTGCAGTACAAATTTTTGAGTCAGGTAGCTCTGCCGCTGGTATCTGCGACCGCTACAACAATAGGCGTTATCCTGTCTATCTATAACTTAGCGAAATAGGGAAAGCAAATTACAATGTACAATGTACAATGTACAATGTATAATGTACAAATAAAACAAGATGTCGGAAAACAATGGGTTGTTGAGGTTTTTATTTGTACATTGTAATTTACAATTTGCTTTTCTACGGCAGCAGCCTCTTGATGTTGATCTTAGGTTTGATCGTTTTTAGAGGGGTTTTGCCTTTATCGTCAGCTTTACCGAACTTCTCGGCAAGCGTCTGCACGGTGGGCTTTTGCGGTGGGGGTGATGCGGATGGCAGATTGCCGCCCTTACTATGAGGCTTGCCGCCGCCGTATTGAGGATTGGCGCCCCTGCCATGGTGCCTGTTATCTTTGAGACGAAGCGATGATTGCGCGCCAGGCTCTCCTTCAAGTTTCATGGAAAGAGAGATTCTCTTGAGCTGTGCGTCAACACTGACAACGCGCACCTTAACTACCTGTCCTACTTTGACAATTGTTTTGGGATCAGATACATAAGTATTGGAAAGTTCCGAAATGTGAACAAGACCATCCTGATGCACGCCTATGTCAACAAAAGCGCCGAAGTTCGCGACATTAGTCACCGAACCTTCAAGAATCATCCCCTCTTTAAGATGTGATATTTCCGTTACCGCGTCATTAAACCTCGCGTAGCGGAATTCGGCGCGCGGATCCCGCCCCGGTTTTTCAAGCTCCGAAAGTATATCATCTATAGTAGGTAAACCGATCTCATCCGTAACAAATTCTTTTTTATTGATACTGCGAAGCAGCGCCGTGTTACCTATAAGCTCGTTGATTGTGGTTTTGAGCGTTTGCGCTATCTTCTGAACAAGTTCATATCTTTCAGGATGAACCGCGGAATTATCAAGCGGATTCTTTGCCCCCCCGATACGTAAAAATCCGGCAGCAAGCTGAAATTTTTTATCCCCAAGCCCCGTGACCTTTAAAAGATCACTCCTGCCTGTAAAAGCTCCGCTCTTATTGCGGTATTTAACAATATTTGACGCGATAAGCCTATTAAGTCCGGAAACATATTTCAACAGCTCCTCAGAAGCCAAGTTTACATCTACACCTACACGGTTTACGCTGCTCTCTACTACTTCGTCAAGTGACTCCTTGAGACGGGTCTGGTTGACATCATGCTGGTACTGCCCCACACCGATTGACTTCGGATCTATTTTGACAAGCTCTGAGAGCGGATCCTGTAGACGGCGCGCGATAGATATGGCGCCCCTGACAGTAAGATCAAGATCCGGAAACTCTTTTATTGCAGCATCGCAAGCGCTGTAAACGCTGGCTCCCGCTTCATTGACAACTACACTTAGCGGACGAATTTCAGCGGGAACATCCTTAATCACAGCTTTGACAAACTCATCTGTCTCACGGCTTGCCGTGCCGTTACCAATCGATATAAGACGCGTACCATGACGCTGAATAAGCGCAAGCAGAATGGCAGCGCTTTTTTCTCTCTCTTTTTGAGGTTCATGAGGATAGATAGTAATATTCTCTATAAACTTGCCCGTATCATCAACCACCGCGATTTTACAACCGGTTCTAAAGCCAGGATCAACTCCGATAACAGATTTACGGCCTGCGGGAGCAGCTAAAAGCAACGCTTCCAAATTGTCTCCAAATACCTTTATCGCCTCTTCGTCAGCCCTGTCACGCATCTCCTTGCGCACCTCGGTTTCGGTGGCAGGAAGCAAAAGACGTTCATAAGAATCTTCGGCAGCTTCCCGTAAAAGTGCGGCTGAGGCGCTTTGGGGATGAAGAACAAGTTTACTATTAAGATACTGCTGTGCGCTCTCATTCGGAATCTCAAGAGAAAGCCTCAAAACCTTCTCCCTCTCCCCGCGCAGCATAGCTAAGATACGGTGGGACGGAAGGGTAGATACTTTTTCCTTAAAGTCATAGTACATCTCGAATTTTGTTTTTTCTTTCTCAAACTCTTTCTTAACCGCACTGACGATCATCCCCCGGTCAACCGAAAGCTCACGCAGCCACTTGCGGATATCCGCGTCATCAGACAACCTTTCCGCCAAAATATCCTTCGCGCCCTGAATAGCTTTTTCCGGAGTGTCAACTTCTTTTTCCGGATTGATAAATTCAACGGCTTTGGCGGAAATATCACATTGAGTCTCAGTAAGCGCCAAGAGCCAGTCCGCAAGAGGCTCAAGGCCAGCTTCTTTCGCTTTTGCAGCACGGGTAGTGCGCTTTGGCTTATAGGGCAGGTAAAGATCCTCAAGCTCGGTTTTACTTAGCGTTTCGTTTATCTTTTTTTCAAGCTCAGGGGTTAATTTGTCCTGACTACGGATGCTTTCCAGAATAGTCTCGCGGCGCTCCTCAAGCTCTTTATAGTAAGTATAGCGGTGTCCCAAATCCCTTATCTGAATCTCATCAAGCGATCCGGTGCGCTCCTTGCGGTAACGGGCGATAAAAGGAACTGTCGCTCCCTCATCAAAAAGCTCAAGCGTGTTTTTAACCTGAAAATCCTGCAATTTAAACTCTATGACAAGCTGCTGAACGATATCCATAGGCATTTTTAGTTAGATTCCTTTTTTGGTAATGATTATGGCGATGCAAGGTGATTGTTTAGATATAGAATTTTTTTAGCAGTGATTATCATTGCGCAAGATAACTACCAAAACATAAACACCTTACAGGTTTTTTAAGTAGTGATTACCATGCTATTACATCCATCCTCCAACAAACAGCATGGACGATGATTCAAACATATCGATAATCACGACCTAAAAAGATAATAATTTGGAAGGAGCATTCCAACTTGTATTTTAGATTTATGTTCATTAGTACTTTCTCCGCGTCCTGGATGGATGCGGAGATGGATTTGCCTGGCAAACCTATTCGTATGTATTTTTGATATCTATCCAATTTTTTACAGAATTTTCTATAATGAGAGCGGATCTATCCCTACGAAAGAAAAACACGGGTGAAAATGCGTATAAAAGTTTTAATAATTATTGTGACATGTGCGGCGCTCTGCGGCGCTCAGCGGCAAAGCTTTGTTGATTCATTGCAAAGAAATTTCCATGTTGAGTCATGCTGCGGTTCCTCCATTGCGGATTGCGCTAAACAAAAACCTCATTGTACCATCGCGCCGCGGCTTATCACATTTTTAACATGGATGGACAGCGTAGGACGGATAACAAATGACAGAATGGCGGAAGCGCTGTTTGACCGTTACCAAACGCTCACCGAAAAAACAACCGTTAGTATTAAAACGGAAGGGTGGCCGACAGTCGGCGATCCAAAATCTCCATTGATTATAGCAATGTATTTCTCCGCAACCTGCCCAATGTGCAAAACAACCTATAGGGATCTACATAATGCGGTAACAAACGGCCAGCTTAAAGGAAAAGCAAAACTTGTCTCCAAACCATTTTCCGCCAGTGAACAGAACAGGGCTTTGATGGCAGCGCATGAATTGAACCGCTTTTCGGACTTTATGCACGCACTGGCGCAAAGAGGGGGGCGGGTCGATATGAATATGATCAACTCTATCGCCGACAACCTTAAAGTTGACAAAAGGTTATTCAATATCCTTATTGATGATCCAAATCTGACTAAACATATTGAACAGTCGATACAGGAAGCCAGAGATAATAATGTAACCCTTGTCCCAACTCTTTTTATATCCGGCTACAGATACAACAGCTTTCTTGGTATAAATTTTATCATTGACGCAGTTGAATTCCGGCATGAAAACATGAAAAAGAATTAACCGCAAACGGGAATATAATAATCCTGGCGGGAACACGCCCATGATATTAGCGGGCGCGATAAACAGCGCGTCTTCGGTAATGATTTTTCTGTTATAAGATGCTAACGCGTGATACGACCATAGGTCTGTGATATTTACGAACGCATGATGAGGGACGCAGCTTGCGCCCCTGCGTTAAATCTCCCTTGAAACGGTCAATATCTGCCCTTCGGAACGCAGTTTGCGCTCAAAATCGCTGTAGGAAATATTCTGAACAACCCCATCTCCTTTTAGCGCCATATGAGCTGCCACACCAGCGGATTGTCCTGTTATCATGAAAACAGGTTCCATCCTGATAGAACCGTAGGCAATATGACTTGCCGACACGCAAACCGGAACAAGCAGATTCGTGCATTCATGACGTTTAGGGCGGACCGCCCTGAAAGGGATCGCTATCGGGTCAAGCGGGGCTACTTCTACATTACCCTCATTCATCGCTCTTCCCGCTTTGACTATCCGCTTGCAGTTATGAGAATCCATTTTATAAGACGCCATCCCGACAGAATCTTCTAATACGTAGCGCCCAAGGGTATCATGCTCTGTTATTACATAATCGGAAACCAGTCTGCGGCCCTCTCGGATATATAACTGCGGAGGCCAGCTTGAGGTATCTGTAAATTCATCGGCGGCAAGCCCCCACTGCGATGAAAAATTACGCACGCGCTCAGGAAGTCTTTTATCAGTCGCAAGAAAATAAAAAAGTCCCGCCTGGTAAGAGACATGATCCTGATAGATCTTTTCACGCGTCTGATAATCACCGGTCGGCCATCCGTAATTTGCGCCTATGTGATCGGTGTTAAACGCACCCCAGTTGTTATGGTCGGTCTTATTGTTAGGAAGCGGTCGGTTAAGATCAAATATGTCAAACATACCCGCCTGAATATATCGAAGCAAAAGCTCATATTTTTCCGGATGATAGTCAAAAGGCTCCTCAAACGGAACCATATTATTATGGTCGCGTGTAAGGCACATCCTGAAATTATAAGCCTGAATGAGAGAATCTCCCTGACCCTGAACACCTGGCACGCTATCGCTTACCCCATACACAAGACCGCTTGATGGGTCACCCCGGCGCTTGTACGGATCAGCATAGCGGATAAAGTTATGATGTGGATGACCGTACTGAACACCATTATAGTGTTCGTCATACATAGAATTGCCCTCACGGCCAACCGCGTAAGTAACCCCGGCTTTTGCCATGAGATCACCCTCATATGTAGCGTCTATAAAAATCCGCGCTTTAAACTCCACGCCATCTTCGGTACTGAAACTTGTAATACGCTGCCCCTCTTTTTCTACTTTCGCAAGACGGTGCTCAAGATAAATTGTTACATTCTCATGCTCAAGCCATCTGCTATAAACCTTTGCCGCCACATGAGGCTCAAAAAACCACTGCTCCCCAGTGCCGTAGTACTCACCTACATCCTTATAAAATTCTCTGGACAGGCCGCCTATCACATGACGGTTCCCCGTATCAGTCGCTCCAAGCCCTGATGTAGTCATACCTCCTATAAAACGGCCAAACTCCACAAGCGCTACCTTATGCCCAAGCCTCGCCGCCTGAACCGCTGCCGTAACCCCTGAACTTGTAGCCCCGTAAACACATACATCGCATTGAACGGTTTGAGGCGTACGCGGCTGCTTCAATGTATAATAATAAGATGGTTTTCCAGAATATACGTTCATGGCTAACAACTCCCGACTATTGAGTGGTATAATCAATATATCTGAAATGCAAGATACATGCCATAGCAGGAGCATAATAAGATAATCAACTATCTATATGTACTTTACCAATCCATTATTTATATTTAAGAGGTATTTATATTTGTCTCATATCTAAAAGGAGGAGCTATGCTTGTCAGTAATTGTGCTGGTGAACATGTTGGTGAACGCATCAGAAAGCTAAGAAAATCTCTTAGATTAACCCAAATCGATTTTGGCGCAAAAGTTGGAATTGTACAGGGCCATATTACAGGAATTGAGAACGGTAAAAAAGTTTCAACAGAAAAAACGATAAAAGTGATTTGCGCCATTTATGGTGTATCGGAAAAATGGCTCAAAACAGGCGAGGGTGACATGTATGCGAAAACTGATGACAAAAAAGCAGAGAAAATATTTCACTGTTTCAATGAACTTTGTTCCGAATACCAGAGCCTCGTAATGCAGCAGATTGACACTTTTTTGGAGATACAAAACAAGAAACGTTGCAGTTAATTCAGCTTTAAAATAGAACGGCCGCACTGCAGAAATACCAAAATTTAATTATACAACAAAAAATTCAATCATATTTTAATTTTTTATTTCTGCAGTGCGGCCGTTCTATTTCTGCATTTGTTTTTTGGTTGATTGAAAGATCACTCACAGACTCGTATATTGTTGCTATATGGTGCTGGTATGCAACATAGGTTGTATCCATCCATACCATAATATTTACAGATTCGTGATTTGCGGGCGATATTTGTAATTTGTATATTATATAATCATTCAACTTGAAAAAGAACTTATTAATGCAAAAATATTGACACTGCCTCAAATTATAGAAATATAGAAATGAGGTGATCTGATCTTTTATTTCTGCATTCAGACATCTATTTGAAGTTGAATTATAATAAATATTTTAAGTTTTAATATGTGTAAATAATATTAAATCAAAAAAGTTTCATTACTTGTGACCGCCTTACGGCGGGTTGACAAAACAAGCGTAAGCCGATAGCGCACCCTGGCAGATTAGGCCGCAAAAAACGCGCCTTGATCCGGCAGGCATCTGATTGCGACGCTATCAGATATCTGCTTAGTCCTGGGCGCAGAGTACCGAGAGGCCGCAGCCCTTATCGCTGCTGTACTTGTTTACGTTCTGGACACCCGAACCCATGTACCGGCAGTACGCGTTAGCGTCCGAGTACTCCACAGCCGTCCACCAGTGGCCATCCGTACCAATAAGGCCGAACGCCCCATTGGCGCTGCGGAAGCCTCCGGGCAAAGCCGAAAAACCAAACTCATCAGTACCATCCCAACAGCAGGTTACATCTTTCTTTGACGCAACGCGCGTTTAGCGAAACGCAGTTACCTTTCAAGCCACTCCTCCGGATTAAGCGTCTCCGCCGCTTTCCGTATCTGAAACTGCAGCTTGGCTCCGCCTGCGGTGCCGGTTTCCCCAACCTTTCCAAGTTCCGCTCCAAGAGCCACCTCTTGATCTCTGATAACAGATATTTCATCAAGGTGAGCGTAGATTGTCATAAAACCGCCGCTGTGATCTACAATAACAAGCCGCCCCAGCCCCCGCATAGAACCTACATGCGCTACGCTTCCCGGAGCCACGCTTTTTACAGGCGCGCCCTTCTTTGCGGCGATATCGATACCATCGTTCATAATAACCGTTTGATAAACAGGATGAACCACTCTGCCAAACTTACTTATAATACTACCGGTTACAGGCCAGGCAAGCTTCCCTTTTCTCTTTTCAAAAGCTATAAGCGCCCTTCGTTCTTCATCCTCTTTGGCTTTTTTTCTTCTGTCTGTAAGAACATTCACAATAGCGTCAAGTTCCCGCTGCGCCTGTTCAAGCTCCGCTACCATAGCCGCGTAGGAACTTTTTTTGGTGCGGATATCTTCAAGCACAGTGCGTCTTGACGCTTCTTCACTTAGCAGTGTCTGCTGCTCTTTTTTGCGGTCCGCAAACAGCTTTTCAAGCTCCTGTTTGCTCTTTTCCTGAACGGCTCTTTGGCCGCTTACCGATATAATGCTACGGCGGATAGATTCGGCAAGCCGTTTATCGTAGCTGTTAAGATCCTGAAAAAAACGGATGCGGTGAAGAAACTCAACGGGGCTTTTTGCCGTAAGAATCATTTGCAAACGGCTCTCCTCACCTGTCATATAAGCGCTGCGCAGCCGCCGTTTCATAAGTTCTCTGGCCGTTAGCAGCTCTTTTTCAGCTTTACCAAGAGAATCATTCAATATTACAAGCAGCTGTTCCGTTGTATCAATCTGACGCTGCACAATTCCTATATATACGCTTGAAACAGAGATATTTCTTTCAAGCCGCTCCAAACGGCTTAAGTAATTGCCCTCCTCTTTTTGGAGCTCCTTGAGTATAGTTCTCCCTTTCTCAAGCTCTGTCTTTACGGAATCAAGCGCTCCCTGCCTCTGTTTAATCTCTCTTTCGACAATAGTTACAGCGCTCTCCGCGCTCTTTCCCCTCTGAGCAAAAAGCTGCAAGGGAAGTAAAAAAGCGGATATAATGATTAAACTAAAAATTTGCGAACAGCGAGTTTGCTTCCGAGCCACCCGAAAAATACCCCTATCACAATAATAAACGGCAAGTAGGAGAAATACCAGTTTATGGAAAGATTAGTAAGCAGAAATTTTGCGCTGAACATCAGACATATACAAAGTAAGCTGCCGATAAGCCCCTGAAGCATCCCTTCAAGCAGAAACGGCATCTTTATGAAAAGATCTGTCGCGCCCACATAATGCATATTTCTTACAAGGTCTTTACGAGCGTAGATTGTAAGCTTAATTGTGTTAGAGATAATAGAGTGCAGGGCAAGAAATATCACAACCGCGGCCACCACCGAAATAATATAAAAACGGTCGCGCATTTTTTTAATATAATCAAGCCACTCCCTTGAATAGCGGACAGATTCTACACCGCTTAAGGCGGAAAGCTTCTCCTGTAACAGGTGCGCGGCACCACCGGACTGGCCGCTTTCGTATAATGATATGTCAAAAGAAGCGGTAAACGGGTTTTCATCAACAGCCTCAAGCATCTCTCTGCCGTACAGCTTTTCGAACCTCACCCATGCGCTGTCTTTACTTACAAATTCCACATTTTTTACCTCAGGCATATTTTTTAAAGTGTCAATAAGTTTTGCCTGAATAAACGCGTCAAGTGAAGCGTTATCCGTAAGATATACCACGATATCCGCCTGCTCCCCGCTGCGTCTGAGCATTTCGTCAATATTCATCAAACCGATAAACGCGCAGCAGATAAGAAAAAGAGTAGCCGTGATGGTCATTATAGAAACAAAGGTCATCAGTTTAGCCTGATAAAACCCTCTTACAGCTTCAACGAGGAAATATAGCAACTTTCTCATAGATAGACCGTTTGGTTAATACAGAAATAAAAAATAGAACCATCCATTCATCCCCGAACGCTTAGTGAACATCACCCCCGCGAAGGCGGAGATCCATTGCTATAGTTCTTCTCCCCATTTCTGCATTCGGACATTTTATTTCGGCGTTATATAAAATTTCTATTGTACCCGCAAAAAACCGCTTTCAGTGATTTTCATTATTATCGCCTCACTGTTTGAGCCTGTGGCCGGATCAAAAGAGATAATACCGGAAAGTCCGCTATAGCCATTCACCCCGCTTAACGCTTTTTTCAACTTAGCGGCATCTGTTCCGCCTGTCTCCTCAACAGCTTTAATGACAAGCTTCGCCGCGTCATAACCGAGGGCGGCAATACTGTTTGGTTCTTCATTATAATGCGCCTTATAAGCCGCGTCAAACTCATTCCACACCGCGGTTGTGTAGTCAGGCTGAAAGCCTGTGGCGATTATCGCGTTATTAACATAGCGTTTCCCTTCACGGGGAACGCTCTTGTCATTCCATCCTCCAGCTCCAAGCATCTGAGTGCGGATTCTGTGAAATACCGCCTGCGGAGCGAGCTTTACAACATCATCCGCGCTGAGAGGCATAAAAAGTCCGCCTACGGCAAGTGTTGAGTCGGCATATCTGATACTGTCAGCCCTGGAGATCTGCGTTATCTTCTGCAAATTGCCGCGGTCCGCGGCAAGTTTTTCCAAATGGCGGCACAAAAGCATATGGCGAAGCTGCCTGAGTATAGGGCTAAAATCGTGCATCCCGTCGCTGAAGTATTCCTCAAACACTACCTCAATATTGCGTCTGCCAAGCTCCTCCTTAAACGCCTCAGACATGGCAAAGCCAAAGCTATTGGCAGGAGCGATAATCGCAAATTCACGGATGTTGAGATTATCAAGGCTGTACCGGGCAAGCTTCTGCGCTATGGAACCTACCGTTACGTTCATCTGAAAGATGTTATCTCCAATGGAGGAGATCCCGTTTTCGTTTGCGGTAGGAGAGATCATTACAATATCTTTATCGGCAAACATCGCCGCGCTCACAGTCGCGGTGTTTGAAAGAACAGGTCCGATACACAGCGGGGCCTGATCTTTGAGCATAAGGTCTTTTGACCTGCGCGCGGTTTCTACCGGACTACCCTTTGTATCGTAGACAATGAGCTTAAGAGGATTTTGAGTACGTGAATTATAATTGTCAAACGCAAGCTTCGCTCCCTGTAAAACCATTTTACCGATATCTGCGTTGTCGCCGCTGAGCGGAGCAAGCATACCTACCTGTACCGCGGCGCTTCTTTTCTGTTCCTTATTGCGGACGAAAAGATCCTTTATCTGTTCAATGTAGCGGGAACGGGGATAAAGTTTTCTAAACTCCTCAGCGCCGTTTTGCGCCCGTACCACCTGACCCGCAGAGGCAAGCTTTCGCACCTCCCAGAATCTTACAATTTCAAGCATCGCCCCGTGAAGTTCAGCCTTGTTTGATAAAGATGAGAGTTCTTCTACACTAAGCGTACGGCCGCACACATGCTCTGTATTAGATAGTGTAAGATTAAAAAGTTCGGCGGAAACTCCAGTCTCAAGCGCCCTGGAAAAAGCCATGAGCGCCTGGGTATGCTTCTCCTCCTTTGCGTACGCCATACCATCAAGATAATATAGACGCGCGGTAAACGGAGCTTCCGGAAACTTCTGGCGGTACATATCGGCAAGACGGCGAAACTGCGTATACTCCCCTTTGCGTATATAAGCTTCGGAGATAAGCGGCACTAACGTTAATGACTCAGGATCACGGCCATTCCTCCTTAAATGCTCCCGAATGATGACTATTGTCGAATCATACTGCCCGGCCGCGTAAAAATCTCTCGCCCTCTTAAAAAGCGGTGATCCGCCATCATCAGCAGCTAATACATTTCCCGCAGCAACGCTTAAAATTCCAAGCGACAAAAAAACTCTTTTTAGTATAGACATAGTTTCACTCCAAAACGGATCTCCGGATTCTACGGCATCATAATATATTCTTTAGATATTAAGTACGAGCTAATCTTATTCGCCCCAATATTCGATATTTAAAATTAAATACGGGCGAAGATCACTCGCCCAAACTATATCACTCCAAAACAAATCTGCCGAATTCAACAGTATCAATTGACTTGATATGTTTCCGCAGATTCTCCTGTTCAGAGAGTTCATCATCAGAATTAACTTTTGCAAAAACTGTATCTTTTACAAATATAGGACAATTGCATCTAAGCGCCAGACCTATCGCGTCACAGGGCCTGCTCTCAATTACTTTAACTGAAGAACCCGCCTGAATCTGGAGAACGGCAGTAAACTGCTGCTCCTGCACATCGCTTATGACAGCTCTCAGAAGCGAGGCTCCCAACTGCTCGATTGTAATCTTCACCAAATCAATAGTAAGAGGCTTGTCGGTCTGCACCTGAAGAGAATGCATCGCTATGGCGCTTGCCTCAAGAGGGCCTATCGGAACAGCTATAGAGCGATTACCCGCAAGCTCCCTCAGAATAATAAGCGGAATGCTTCTATTGGGATCAACTGCAAATGATGTGATTTCAACCTGTATAAGCATTTTTTTAGTAATGATTATCGTTATGCATGTTTTTATTTTTTTTAATGTGATTATCAAGACGCATGAATACATGCACAGCAACAATCACTAACTGAAAAATACATAGTGAGCAGTGGGTTGTGGGGAAAAACAAGATAAATAAAGAACGATGGATCACCGCCTTCGCGGGAATGACGGTTTATGTACGGATACTGCTCGTCCGCGCCGCATGTAATATGCGAGGCGAACAGAATCGCCCCTGCGGTTTTGTTCCATGCACGGCCGCAGCTGCCCCCCCCTGCGCCCATATAATCACTACTTAAGAAAAATTTTTTCGCATTATGGCTAATAATTCGTCGAAATCCACAGGTTTACCGGTATTAGCGTTCATGTCTATGCTCAGACTCTTTTCGATATCTTATTTTAATACATTGGCGGACAGGACGACGACCGGTATTTTTTTAGCTTTGTCTGTTTCTAAACCGCGAATCTTAGCCGTAGCCTGGTAGCCGTCCATTTCAGGCATCTGCATATCCATTGAAGTGTTTACGATGTGTGTTAATGACGGTTTCAACCACTTCTGCACATCCGAAATAGAAGCTATCGCCGCAGCATATAAAAAGAATATAGAGGAGACTGAAAGATGAATAATTACAAAACCCTAAAGAGCCGCCACCAAGCCGAGTTTAACGCCTTTCCGATGGTCTTTGCGTTTTCTAACGAACAATTTAAAACCGCAATGGCAAAACTTGGTCTCACGGAAAACGACTAAATACGATATTTTTCAGCGTGCTTTTTCTTTTGGACTGTAACTGCCGGTTTAACTTCATGATCACTATTTTGGGCAAGTTCACCGGCATATTTCTCTACATCATCCAATATCTCTTTTTCAAGCAGTGAATCCATACTGGCTTTGGCTTTAATAAAAGCGCTGTCTACGGCCTGTCGTCTGCCAGATACCATCCCTTTTTCAACGCATAAACGCAATACCTCTTTAAACAGTGAAACAAACACTTCTTAACCATAAAGTTGACGGGTACGGCTTATGGTACTGTGATAAGGCAAAGCCTCGTCTAAATCATGGCCCAAAAACAACCGTATGGAAAGACTGTCGCTGCGAAACCGGATCAAAGCGCGGCCGGATTTAATGTTATTGAGATAGCCAACCATACAGATCTTGAAAAACACAACGGGGTCAACGCTTGCGTGACCTTCTGAGCCATAATTTATTGGTAGATTTGTGTAGAAAATGAAGATCAGGGCTGCTGGTCAATCCGCCGGTAAAAATCATCTGCCGGAACTAACGCATCCAGGCTTGCGCTGTAAAATATCTTATGGGTAAACTCTTTTTTTCCTTGCATAAAGCAAAAATACAATATAAAATGTGAGTTAAAAAGCGCTTTCCCAACTTTAAACAAGTTGCGCAACAACTACGTATGCTAAGGCTGAAAAATTGCCTTTGATAATACTTTTAACGGCAAAGGTGCTTCTCATGCCAAAGTATCTTGACCCTAAAAACGATTTAATGTTCAAAAAAGTTTTTGGCGAACACAAACATTTGTGTATCAGTCTGCTTAATTCACTTCTCAAATTTGAGGGCGACAGAGTTATTGAGTCAATTGAATACGAATCCAATGAGATGCTCCCAGATCTGCCCGCATTCGATAAATACGGCATTGTTGACGTTCGCTGCAAAGATAAGGCGGGGCGGCAATTTATTGTTGAAATGCAGATGCACTGGACAACATGGTTCCAAATGAGGGTGCTTTTTAATGCAAGCAAAGCTTATGTAAGGCAAGTAAAAAAGGGAGCAAGTTACGAGCTCGCGCAGCCGGTCTATCTGCTTAGTTTAGTAAATGATGTTTTTGAAAAAGATGCTGCAATGAAAGAGGTTTTTTATCACCATTACAAAATTGTCAATATTGAAAATACAGAGAAGCGGATAAAAGGACTTGAATTTGTATTTGTAGAACTTCCCAAGTATAAACCTTGCGGCAAAAAAGAGCAGGATTATTTTGACCTGTGGCTGCGGTACTTTACAGAAATTCATACCGAGACAGATAAGATACCTGCCGATCTGCTTGAAAATAAAGAATTAAGCGAAGCGGTTGAGTGCGTATTGGAAAGCTCCCTGACTCCGGAAGAACGCGATACGTATGACGCAATCTTAGACGCGCAAATGACGCAGCATGCGCTTATTGAGGGTTCAAAGTATGATGCTAAACAAGAGGGCATTGCAGAGGGCGAAATAAAAGGACGGGCAGAAGGCGAAACAAAAAGAGCGGCGGAAATAGCCCTCAAATTGAAAGAAAGCGGAATGACCAACGAACAAATTTATAAGATAACAGGCGTGAAAATTTAGTACGCTTCAAATTCGGGAAAGTGATCTTTCACCTCCTGCGGAAATTTTTTCCACGCGCCTAAGCATGAACACAGCACGCATTCCGCACACTAATAATCACTACCAAAAGAGATCATAAATTATTTTCTATTGCACACAGAGATTTCCATAATAAAACAAAAGGGTTTCATAATGTTAAACAACGTTCTCAGCTCATATTTATCAACGGTTAGTCCTGATAAAGCAGATACCGGATTAGTTGCTTATTTAGCCAGTCTTTCGGAAGTCGCTAAAGTAACCCCAAATATCGCGGCTTCAATTGTTAAGGAACTCGCCGCCCAACGCTCAAACCTTAAACTCATCGCAAGCGAAAACTACTGCTCTTTGCCAACTCAGCTTGCTATGGGAAATCTTCTGACCGATAAATACGCCGAAGGATTTCCTCACCATAGATTTTACGCGGGATGTGATAATATAGATGATATAGAATCTTATGCCGCGGAACAAGCCTGCAAACTCTTTGGCAGTGAACACGCATACGTTCAGCCGCACAGCGGAGCAGACGCTAATTTAATCGCGTACTGGGCGATTCTTGCCACACGTGTCGAAATGCCGGCGCTTGAAAAACTTGGCGAGACAAATCCTTCCAACCTCTCACAGGAAGCGTGGAACAAGCTCAGGGCGCAACTTGGAAATCAGAGGCTTCTTGCCCTTGATTATTACTCCGGAGGCCACTTGACGCACGGTTACCGCCATAACGTTTCCGCTCAAATGTTTGAAGCGTTCAGCTATGGGGTCGATAAAAACACTGGGCTTATAGACTATGACAATATCGAACAAATGGCAATGGATTTGAAACCGCTTATACTGCTTGCCGGATACAGCGCTTACCCAAGGAAAATCAACTTTAAAAGAATGAGGGAAATCGCTGATAAGGCAGGTTCTGTATTTATGGTTGACATGGCGCATTTCGCCGGACTTGTGGCGGGTAAGGTTTTTACCGGTGATTTCGATCCTGTCGCCCACGCTCACATAGTAACCACCACTACTCATAAAACACTGCGCGGCCCGCGCGGCGGCATGGTACTGTGCACAAAGGAGTTCGCTGAAAATGTTGATAAGGGATGCCCGCTTGTCATTGGAGGCCCGCTTGGGCACTGTATGGCGGCAAAAGCCGTAGCTTTTACAGAAGCTAATTCACAGTCATTTAAGGACTATGCCGCCCAAATTGTAAAAAACTCAGCTGCCCTGAGCGGATTCTGCATAGAACAAGGGATGACAGTAGCTACAGGCGGCACAGACAACCATCTGTTCCTTATAAATGTTACACCTTACGGACTAACCGGACGCCAGGCGGAAGGCGCTCTTAGAGACTGCGGCATCACACTGAACCGCAACTCCCTGCCCTACGACAAAAACGGCCCATGGTACACAAGCGGTCTGCGTATAGGTACACCCGCCGTAACAACTTTGGGGATGGGAACAGAACAAATGAAAGAGATCGCCGCTATACTCAAACTTGTTCTCTTAAACACAAAACCGGAAACAATCGCTTCTGGTAATAACGCGGGGAAACCAAGTAAGGCAAAATATGTGATTGACCAAAGAGCCGCTTCTGACGCCAGCGCGATGGTAAAGAGCCTGCTTGACAAATTCCCGGTGTATCCACAGCTTGATCTGGAACTTTTGCAGAAGCATTTTTGCTGATGCAACGCATAATACCCGTACAGGCGTTGCGTGCAACGCCCTCTTACCACGCGCCCATACGCAACATGAGACACAATAGATATACCCGCATATCGTACATAGTCCATGTACGATTACGTACGCGTGACATGCGGGCCGCAGATTGCCGCCCTTACACGGACGTATCTTCTCCCTGATTATTTTCCTGTTTCGCGGCTGTTGTGGTTTCGGTCACGCCGCCCGACACGTATGTGATACCGCATTCCGGACAGATGGATGTATGCAGACGCACATTCTGGTTTATAACCTCTCTGCCGTCAGCCTCAGCTTTATCCTGTTCACGGGTTACGTGTTCGCCCTCATGAGCTGCCACAGCTGATGCCGCAATGCCTGGGTCGATATGCGTAGGTGTTTGGAAACTTACACCGCCGTCGTTTGACCCGTCGACATAAGTACGGTTTTGGCAAGTTTGACATCCGGCGGTTTTAGCGGCTTCCGTCATTCCCTCTGCGGCGTCGTCATCAATATTTTCAATTTTGTTAATGCTGGCTTCGTAAGCCGCATATCCTTGCGGCGATATGGTAAGTATTGCGGCAGGCCCCCAGGGGTTCGATTTTGCCTGTTCAGCCGCTCCAGTTCCGCCTTGCGTAATACGTGCCGGAGTTGGAGCTACAGCCTCAGCCTGAGACACTCTGTTAAATATCAGCGACGGGATAGTCATGTCAAGTCTCATTTAATACCCCCTTCATAAAAAACAATGCGGAAATAATAATTCAGAATGCAGAAATATTGGAAAACAAAAACTTAAGCGGTCAAAGTAAAATAATATGTAAATAACTTTGCACCAACAACTTTAATTTTATCACTTGTTTTATTTCTGCATTAAGTCAGTCCGGACGTGAAGTTCTTTGTTTTATAGATGATGGCGATCTATAATTCAGTTCAAGCATTTTTTCACCGTACCGCTCGCCTAAGGTCTTGCTGCTTTCGTAACTGAAATGAATATTATCGCCGCCATGGGTCAGTCCGCCTGCCGAAATTACATGCGCGACTCCTGGCATGATATTAGGTAAATCATTGATAAGATTATTGTTAATACCGAGCGTTTGACCTGCCAGAAAAGGGATAGAATTTGACATAAGCCCCAAATCATCCAGCAGATTATCGTATATACCCCTTACTTTGTTTCCCCAGCTGCCGCTTAGCGCGCCCGATTCGCCCTGGTGCATTATAACGCCCTTGATGATTCCGGTTTCCTGAGCTATTTTTGCCATATCAACAAGGCGTTGATATGGATTGTCGCCGTATAGAGCGGCAGTATTTTTCATCCAGTCCTGATCCGATGGACGTGTATTAAAATAGTCATTCGCACCGCTTCCCTTTTCAAAACCCTCTATGTGGGCTCCCGCTACAGCTACAACAATAACTCCGATTTTTATATTTGTATCAGCGATTCCGGCAACTAATGTCCGCCCGAAATAATCGGCAGGACTCAAACCGGTATTTTCTCTCACAAGCGGCGGAACAGCCAAAAACCACTCCCCCATAACCCGCCGGTTAGCAAGCATATTGACCGCAGCCATCATCTGAAAACGCAGATCCACACCCTCTTTATATATGGCAGGTATCGCATCATAGTAAACCGGCGTTGTGCCATTCCAATTCTGCCCCTCCATATTTGACTGACCGAAACAAAGATAGATATGGAAGTTTTCTTTCTCATCCGCCAATGCCGCAGGGTTCTGCGGATCAGGCTGATAGGACGTATCCTCACCAGGAGGCTTAAATAAATCGTTACCCGGCGTTTTTTCTGATGAAGAGCCGGATGGATTTATCTCCTGATTATGTGAACAGCCGCCGGACATTATAACCCCCGCAAAAAAAATGGTAAATGCGAAAAACAGCGTCCCCCTGAATACATCCGCTTTTACTGAGCGCATAAGAGTCTCCCAATTTATAGTATACATCCTCAACAATAATATATATCAGGGAATAGATATAGTTGTAAAAACCGATTGAGACGTGACGAATTACTTAATAACTGATGTTACGCAGAATACTCTAAGCCCCGAAGGGGCGTAATATGCGAACATAGGGTGCAGCCCTATGCTTACGAGCGAGCGCATGTCCCATATTCTTAGGAGATGTGAATGTGAATGCAGATGACTTCCTGCGTCTGCGTCATGGGTCATCTTACTCCCATACCCATCGTTAAATATATGATGCCTCATCGGGGCTGGAGATACCATCCAGTGCGTAACATCAGTTAATAATTAATTCTTTATGGCAGCAACCTATTAAAAACCAACAAGTTATAAAATGGAGCCGCTATGGTGTCATTAATTTACTAATAACATATAATTTTCACAATATCGCGCAACAGATACATATGACAAATTACCTGAATAGGTACGGTTAAGTCTTTGTTAAAGTTTTGTGAAACTAACAGTATTTTTCCTTGCGCAAAAAACGATATATATGTTGCAAAACCATTTAGAATATGTTATACTTTAATTATCTACAGTGAGGAAAGTTTTTCTTATAGTATGTGATGTTCCTTAAGCTGTACCAAATGAATGTTTTGATGTCAGTTACGGTATTTTTGAAATAAGTTCTGACTTTTTCTTCCATCTTCGCTTCCGCAGGTATGAACGGATAGTGTAAGAAGCTCGACTATTGCAAATCCACCGTAACTGTAACCTCGTAGATTTTTGAACAACTGTTATTAATAATCAAAAGTGAATGGAGGTAACCCATTAAAGTTTAATTAGTTATAAAATAACACTTCAATAACATCGGTTTTATTCATAAAGTCAATAATCATCATTATGAAAAGGAATATGCTTATGAAAATAACCAGTCAAATCATTCGTAATGCGCAAACTACTCCGGATAAGCCCGCTATTTTATCCGGGGCTGAATCATATTCTTACGATGATTTAAAAAGAAACATTCATCTTATCGCTTCGGAAATTGAAAAATTAGAGCTGACTCCCGAGGCTCCTATTGCCATCTGTATGCCAAATTGCGCAGAGTTCGTTTTTTGTTTATGCGCTTCTGAGATTACCGGTCATTGCGCGCTTCTTCTGAACAGTAAATTCCGAAACAATGAATTGACTTATCATATTAATTCAGCGAATACAGGTTATTTATTTGCTTTAGCCGGCTCAGAGATTGATTTTACAAGTTACGGATTTACTGTAATAAAACAGGCTGCTAATATCGCTATTTGGGAAAAAGCAAATATATCCGCTGCCGCGGAATATTATCCGGGGGATTATATATGTCAAATTACAAGCGGAACAATCGGCAACGCTAAAGGCGCAATCCGAACTGTAGACGCGGTAAAAGGCGAAATTGAAGATGTTTTAAATTCCGCCGGTATCACTAATGAAGACGTATTCCTTGTCACATCTCCGGTTTGTCATTCATTCGGTTTAGTTCCGGGTACTCTTGCGCCGTTATATACAGGCGCCACCGTGTTTTTCTATACGGATTATATACCGGCGAATATTATAAAAAATATTGTAAAGCATAATGTTACGGCATTAGTCGCAGTGCCGTTTTTATATCAGATCATCCTTGACTCTAAAGTGAAAATTGACAGTTCGCATTCTTTGAGATTATGTTTGACCGCCGGCGCGCCTACCCCCGCCAATACCATTCAAAAATTTAAAGATTTCTGCGGCGCGTATATTACGCAGATTTACGGCACAACGGAAACAGGCGCAATGTGCCTCAATAATAATCCAGGTGAACATATACTTTCTGTAGGAAAGCCTTTGGGCGACAGGCAGTTTAAGATATCGCAAATCGAAAATCAGAAAGGAGTATTAGCTACTAAAAGTAAAAATGACGCGTCCAGGTATTTGTATCCTCAAGTTCTTAATTCTCAATTCAAAGAGGGATGGCTCAGTCTCGGCGACATAGCGTCTATAGACGATGAAGGATATGTATATGTACACGGAAGGCAGAGCAATTTTATTAACGTAGCCGGCATGAAAGTTGACCCTGTCGAAGTTGAAAAAGCGCTGATGGAACTGGACGGGGTCAAAGAAACCGTTGTGATCGGCGAACCGTCGGAACTATACGGCGAGACTGTAAAGGCTTTTATAGTTACTAAGGAAAATCTTGACAAAAAGTTAATTATCAACCATTGCAGAGAACGCATAGCGGACTATAAAGTACCTAAAAAAATTGAGTTTATTAATGAAATTCCTAAAAGCGAAACCGGTAAAATATTATACAGATATCTAAGAGGAGAGCAGCAATGGAATTAACATTAGCAAGAGAAGATTTTATCAATCAGTACCCGCCTTCTAATTTCCTGAGCAAAAAAGATTTACAATCTTTATGGAGTCCGGAAGGTTTTAATTTATATGTTCACATTCCTTATTGTCATAAAAAATGTGAATTTTGTTATTACAAAGCCGTAGAAATAGGAGACGAACCGGTTCCGGATGAATATGTACAGGCATTATTGCGTGAAATGGAACTGTACAGCGGCAACCCTTTTATCCGCTCCAAAAAAACAAGCGCCGTTTATTTCGGCGGCGGCACTCCGACAAAGCTGACAGGGTCTCAAATTAATAAGCTTATGGCAAAAGTAAAGGAGTGCTTTAATCTGGCTTCCGATTATGAACTATGTTTTGAAGCGCGGCCTGGGCTTGAAACTGACGAGGAAAAACTGCGGCTGTTAAGAGAACATAATCTCAGGAGACTGAGTCTGGGATTACAAAGTATGGATGATGAAGTTTTGAGCGTCAACGGCAGAAACCACAGCGTTTCTGACTTTACTAAAGCGTTTGAACTGGCAAAAAAAGTGAAAATTCCCTCCATAAATATTGATATTATGTCCGGAATGGCGGGGCAGTCACTTGACAGCTGGATGGATACGGTTGAGAAGGTAATCGAGCTTCATCCTGAAAATATTACCATATATAAACTTGAAGCGTATTTAAACATTATAATGTTTAAAAAGCTGCGGAGTAAGGACATAAAATTAATAAGCAATGAAGAAGAAGCCGATTATGTAAAACAAGGGTTTAAAACAATATTACACAGCGGATATTTGGCAGTCACAAATTTTAGTTTTTCAATAAATGAAGCCCATAACCATGTTCATCGTAAAATGGTCTGGGCGGGCGAGGATCTGCTTGGCATCGGAGCTTCCGCGCGTTCATGTATTAACGACGTTTTATTTCAAAATGAAATAAATATTGAACATTACACAAAGCGCATTTTGAAAGACGGCGAATTGCCTATTATGAGAGCGTATGATTTCAGTCCGCGCGAGGCGATGATCCAACGTATTGTATTCGGTCTTAAATCTATGAATTATGAGACGCAGCCCTTTTATGATGAATTCGGCGTTGATGTAATGACCATATTCGGAAATGAACTGCGCCGTCTGCAGGAAATGAGATTCGTTCAGATTACGGATACGCATATAATGTTGACATTTGAGGGGATGGTTTACGCGGATGACATTGTCCGGTTATTTTATTTGCCGCATCAGCAGAAATCTCATATGTCACATGTTTTCCGCGGCTGATCTGATTACAGTACTAAGTACAGGCTTATTTATAAACTCGGAGGGAGGTTATTATGAAAAGGGAAATAATTTTGCAAAAGCTTAAAGACATTTTAATGGACGATGAATATGTCGTTCTGAAAGAGATGATTCCGGAATTAACCGAACAAACATCGTTAATTAATGATTTAGCGTTTGATTCGCTGCAAATTATGAATTTAATCGTTCAGATCGAGAAAAGGTTTGAGTTTGCCTGTGAAGCCGACGAGATGAATTTGGATATGTTTGAGAACGTATCCATGCTTATTGATTTTATACAAAATAAGCTGTCTGCCAAACAGGGGGACTTAGTGAATTAAAACCGGGGACTGCCCGCGCTGATTTAACGAAGGGGAATAGCTTTTGTACAGAGATTTAAGAGAATTTTTACTTATATTGGAAAAAGAAAACCAATTGGTAAGGATAAAGGAGGAACTGGCGCCTGAACCCGACTTATCCGCCATAGGTCGGGCGGCGCCGGATACTGAGGCGGGTCCCGCGGTATTTGTCGAGCGTATAAAGGGGTATAATAATCCTGTTGTTTTAAATGTGCACGGCTCGTGGAAAAATCATGCCTTAATGCTCGGTATGCCCAAAAACAGTACAATAAAAGAACAGTTTTTTGAATTGAACAGCCGTTGGGATGACTATCCTGTTAAGCCCGTATGGGTAAATTCAAAGGATGCTCCGATTAAAGAAGTAAAGATAACCGAGAATATAAATTTATTTGATGTTTTGAGTTTATACCGTATAAATAAGTTTGATGCCGGTTTCTACATTTCAAAACCATTGATTATTACAAAAGACCCTGAAGACCCCGATAATTTTGACAAGCAAAATGTCGGGACTTATCGGCTGCAGGTGAAAGGTAAAAACAGATTAGGTATTCAAGCTATGCCTTTCCATGATATTGGTGTTAATTTACGGAAAGCAGAAGAAAGAAACAAGCCGCTTCCTGTTGTAATATGTATCGGAAACGACCCTCTTATGAATTTTATGTCCGGTACTCCTATTGAATATGCGCAGTCAGAGTATGACTTCGCGGGAGCATTAAAAGGTCAACCGGTGGAGCTTACAAAATCAGAAAGCGGGGATTTGGATATTCCTGCAAGAAGTGAAGTTGCACTTGAAGGTTATATAATCCCAAGAGTACGTCGCGTAGAGGGTCCTTTCGGAGAATTCACGGGCAGCTATTCGGGAGTACGTAATCAAGCCGAAGTTGTTATAACTAAAATAACACATCGTAAATCCCCAATATTTGAGAACTTATATCTTGGAATTCCGTGGACGGAAATTGATTTTTTGCTTGCGCTTAATACAAGTATACCGATTTATAAACAAATCAAACGTGATTTTCCTGAAATACAAGCTGTTAATGCTATGTACACGCATGGAATCGGCGTTATAATTTCAACAAAAAAACGTTTTGGAGGATTTGGAAAGTCTGTAGCTATGCGTTTGTTGTCTACGCCTCACGGAATACCTTATTCCAAATTTATTATAATAGTTGACGAATTTGTTGACCCGTTTAATTTACCGCAAGTAATGTGGGCAATCACAACAAGAGTTCGCGGAGATAAAGATGTAGTGATAATACCAAATTGTCCGGGTGTACCGTTAGACCCGACAAGCGAACCGGCAGGAATGAATACTAAAATCATTATTGATGCGACTACACCTGTTGCACCGGATATTGCAAGGGAAACAGAGTTATTAGAAAGACCGCCAGATACAGATAAATGGATTGAGTATATAAATAAAAATTTAAAATAACAGGAGGAATTATAATGATTTGTCCTCGTTGCGGAAAAGATGATATTGTATTTATGGTAAAATCACCGAAAGGTGATGTTTGGAGCGCATATATATGCAATACTTGTTGCTACTCATACCGTGATACAGAACCAGCAGAGAATAAGGAGCGGGAACTTTACGACGAACGTTTTAGAATTGACCCTGATAAAATAGATTCGTGCCCTATAATTCCGCCGATACCAAAACTTATATGAAGCTGATGAGAATGGTAGAGTTTTCAGCAAAAGAAGGACATATTGAACTAATATTAAAGGCAGTCATGATGGGAAATGATTTATGTCTTTTATTAACAGGCGGTGCAAGCCATATCGGAGCTGTTTGTGTTGGCAGTGAGTGTATGGCAAACGTTGCTTTTCCGTATCATAGGGAAAATTATTTAAACCATGACCTGTCTGAAATTCTCCGTAAAAAATGGAATGCCAACTACGTTATTGTCAGCGGAATTCATTTTGATGAAATAACGAAAGAAGAAATTGACCTTGTACGGAAAATGGCGGTGAGTTTGATTGAACAGGTCTTGATTTCAGAGATGATATTAACAAATGATAAAAGCGGAACTGACATTACGCTATGATGAGTTTCATACCCGTTGTAGTTGAATATTTAACCGGATTATCATCACAGAAGATTGAAAGTAAAATTTTATTTCTCGAATAAAATTATGAGGTGATAAATTGGAAATAATTTTAGGTATAACAGGCTCGACAGGAACAATATTCGCCGTGAGGTTTCTTGAAAAAATTAAAGATGTATCACCCAAATCAAAAATACATCTTATTATAAGCGACTGGGGAATAAGAACATTGCAAATAGAAACCCAATACTCATTGGAATATTTATTTGAATTATGTTATCGCAAATATGAAAATAATGATTTAAGCGCACAAATATCCAGTGGTTCTTTTAGAACCGATGCAATGCTTATTTTGCCATGCAGTATGAAGACCATGAGTGCGATTGCACACGGTTATTCAGATACGCTTATTGTCAGAGCTGCAGACGTTTGTCTAAAGGAACGCAGAAAACTTATAGTGTGTCCGCGAGAAACTCCGCTTAACTCTATACATATAGAAAATATGCTTAAATTATCTAATATGGGGGTACATATAATTCCTCCAATGCCCGCGTTTTACAATAATCCGAAAACTTTAGATGATATGATTGAACATTTTGTAGTAAAACTTTTAGATCATCTTGAAATTTTTACAGAATACAAAGGAAGATGGCGCGGTGGAAATTAATAACGGCATGAATATTAAAAAGAATTTTTTTATATTGTTTTCGGTTCTTATTATTATCGGTTCATTTTTTATTCAGGGAACAGAAACCCTTTCGTCCGGCGCGATTCGCACTATTGCGCTGGCTGTAGTATTTTTGATTCTTTTGATTACCGAAGCGTTGCCATTAACTATTATATGCTGGTCTGTGCTTGGCATTATGCCGCTTATCAACATAGCGCCCGGACTTGGCGCGGCATTGTCGGGATTTTCAAATCCAGTTGTTTTTTTCATCCTTGCTTCATTTGGAATCGCGGCGGCTTTTACAGAATTGCCGCTTTCAAAAAGAATCCTGGTTTTATTGCTTAGAAAATTCGGTAAAAATATTAAGAGTATGCTTTTAGCAATCATGTTGTGCATACTGCCGCTTACGGCTTTTGTTTCAAGCGTACCTATATGCGCGCTTTTTATGGGCATTGGATTGCGTTTTTTAGAATTGTTTGAGGATGACGCGGCAAGGAAAAAAACCGGAAGAGCGCTTATGATCGCTATTCCTGTCACCTGTCTTTTTGGCGGAGTCGCTACTCCTGTCGGGAGTACAATGAATCTGCTTGCCATTGACCTTTTGGAAACATATACCAATAAAACAATTTCATTTATTCAATGGACGTCTGTCGGCGTTCCCATTGTGCTGCTTATGCTGCCTGTTGCCTGGATACTGATTTGTAAAATATATAAACCCGCGGAAATAAACTCGCAAATGATTGAAACTTTTATAGAAAAATTAGACGTTCCTCCAAAAATGAGTTCAAAAGAAAAGAAAGTGCTTGTTATTACATCGCTTATGCTTGTTTTATGGATTATGTCATCCTGGTTCAGCCAAATCAATATTGTAGTGGTAGCCATTTTAGGCGCGTGTATAATGTTTTTCCCCGGTATAAGAGTCTTGGAATGGAACTCTTTCGCTAAAAGCATAAACTTTAATTCATTCTTTCTCGTAGGAACCGTTTTGTCGTTAGGCAAGATAATGGATATAAATGGGGTATCTAAATGGATAATAACTTTTTTTCCGGAAAGTCAAATGCCGCTTCCCGGACTTATCGCGTTTACTGTTGCGCTTGTTTTTACCATACTGATAATTATGCCCGTCGCCCCTTCTGTCGTCATGCTTTTGGCGCTGCCGCTTATTAATCTTGCGCAATCTATGGGTTACAGCCCGGAACTCATAATCATAACATTGGCAATAGCTTCCGGAAATTGCTATCTCTTACCTCTTGATACAATTCCGCTTATTACGTACAGCTCCGGTTATTACTCTATGCTGGATATGCCTAAGAGTACATTTTTACTTCAAATATATGTTATTATTGTAGTTACTTCAGTATTGTTTATTGCCAGTTCGGTGTTTGGGATTATTTAACGGAGCTCAGGTATCATGAAAAGTATAACGTTATTTTGTGTGCCGTACGCGGGCGCAAGCGCTTTTGTATATTACAAATGGAAGCCATTTTTAAACAATAAAATAAAATTACACCCTGTAGAACTGTCAGGGCGGGGCACAAGACGTAAATCGCGGTTATATGATGACTTTGCGTCAGCGACAGAAGATATATACCGCCAGATAAAGGATAAAATTTCTGATAACCGGTACGCGTTGTTTGGACACAGTATGGGCTGCTGGCTTGTGTACGAGCTATACTACAGGATTTTAGAAGATAATAAAAAAACGCCGTCCCATATATTTCTCTCAGGAAGAAGAGCGCCTCACCATGTTGTAAAGGACGAAGTGATATTTCATAATCTGCCGTTAGAAGAATTTAAAGAGAAAGTTGTTGAGTTAGGCGGTATGCCGCCAGAGTTATTATCAGATCCGAAGATGATGAATTTATTTCTCCCTGTTATTATATCTGACTTTAAGATAACAGAAAAAAGTACATATAAAAGTAAAAAAGAAAAAATTGATTGTCCTATTCATGTTTTCAGCGGAAGAGGAGATAATGTATCAGCGGAAGAGTTGTCATCCTGGGAAGATTATTCAAATATTGGATGCAATATTCATGAATTTGATGGAGATCATTTTTTTCCGTTTAAAAATCCTGAGGATGTAGTAAAAGTTATTAATTCCGTACTTTTCTCATAATTATTTTTACCTGTAACATTAAAAATATATCTGTTGTTTTCCATTGCGCTGATGGAAGCGAACGGAAATAGCTCCTAACAAAACAGTTTGCCAGAAACCTGTAAAACCATGATTTCGCTAAGCTCTTGATTTTTAATTAGCTGCGCAACATCAGGTTTTGTAACTACTGTTGAAGATGCAGGGGAATTAATTTACAATAAAACTATGAACTACCGCAAAAAAATCCTCCAGTCCTGCATCAAAATAATGTTCAGCCAACGCATAAAATCCTATCTCCACATACCGCTCACCGCTAATAAATCCGTAAATAAAACAACGGCGGGCCAAACCGTTTTCCGTGAAATATGAGATTCTGACCCCAAAGCCCTCTTTACCGTCAACTACAGCGGGGGTAAGCTTTTCTGTGGTTAAACTGAAAATACCAGGAGACGCGCGAAGGTTATTCATTACTATTTCGGCGGTTTCATATGGTTGCATATCTTCATGGATTGACAATTCAGTATGCGGCAATGAAGTTGACAAAGGATGCTTTTTTAATTGAATAAATTCCTTGTCCAGACCATTTAAGGTGAGAACCGTCATTAACTCACCTGAGCGGCCTGTCCAGTTTGCGGACAATTCAAATGTAAATCCAGCCTCGTTTGTATAGGCGCGCGGTAATGATGTCCGTTTCACAGACATTCTGTCTGCGCAGCCTGTGAACAGAAACATGATGATTAATACTAAAAAGAAAGAATAATGGATTGCCTTACGGCTCGATAAACACGCTCCCGACGACGAGCGAATGACGGATCTAAGCCTCCCGCATTGTACGAGCGAACCTGCGTGTCCGCCCTTCTTTGGAATAAGAAAGCCCTTCCTGTTGATGGTGAAACCGCACACAGCATCAATCTTTGCTAAAAACATCTGCGAAGCGTCTCCTCGGCCATTTTGATATCAGCGGCATCCGGCGCGAGCTCACTGTATTTTGACAGATACTCACGCGCTTTCTCAAAATTGCCGATAGAGTGATATCCATATCCCAAAGCACGTAAAGCTCCAGTATTATCAGAATCGCATTGAAGAGCGCTCTCATACCATAAGAAAAAGGCAGTGCTTCTGGGAGAAAGGTGACGCTCTAAATCTCCGCGCATGATGAGAGCTTCGGCATTGCAAACTTCAATTGACAAAACTCTATCAAGCTGCGCTTCCGCCAGATCCGCTCTGCCTGCGGCAGTGTTTATCCGCGCGTCATATAATACCGCGTTTTTTACTCTGGTTTTAAATACCTCTTCGTTCTTATCGCCATCAGATTTCTCAAGTTTACTGTTATTAATAATATTGTGATAATTTCTGATCCTCTCGGTAATTCGCGGATGTGAATTGAAGAAAGGGATTTCAGCAACATTTTCGGTAACAACGTAATCCCGCAAAAGTAAAAATAATCCTAAAAACTCATCGTGCGGATATCCGGCTGCCGCCATTTTGAACACTCCGAGGCTGTCCGCCTCTCTCTCAAGTTCACGGGAGTAGCCTCTGAGTGATGCGCTTAAAACCGCGGCTGCGCTGCCCGCATGCCTCCCCTCTCCGAACAAAAATACCAGATCAGGATGAGGCTGAATTTGCGCTCCGGAACGTTCCTTTAATTTTATCAGATTTTTTTCGGCGTGATTGTTGACAATATGTATAAGCTCATGACTCAGAACCGCGGCAAGCTGCCCCTCATTAGTAATTCTTGCAAGCAAAGGAACGCTTACAAAAATTGTTCCGTGAGGATAGGCAAACGCGTTTATCCGGCGGCTGCGCAAAACTTTTATTTTTAGATTGTGACGTTGCTTTTCATGAGGAGATGCGAGACGGGAAAGTATTTCATCAAGATATTGTTCAAGTTCATCATCAACAAAAAGCAGATTATGATTCTCAAGCCTCTGCTCTACGCTCCTTGACAGTACTAAGAGACTGTCATTATCAATCTCCTCAAGTTTTATCCATGCCGAATCTTCTCCACTATTACGAATAGCGGAAGCGCATCCGGCTAAAAGCAGCGGTACAATCAAAAACAGGCAAATAAAAAAAGGGTTCATAAAATTCTCAACTTAATAAAAAAGGCACAGATTTTAAGCTGTGCCATCTTCTTCTATCATGTGGGGGCGACCCTCGCGTTCACCCTTCCATCCTTCTAAATCTGGTTCCTACTTAGCAAGCTGATTAAGTTCCTCAATAAATTCCTTATTGTTAGGATCAAGCGCTCTCGCTTTGGCTAAGTGAGCGTTCCGCAGGTCTCTTTTCTTTTGAGCATTATACACTTTAGCAAGTCCAAGCTCGGCGCGGGCCATTTTTGGATCTACGGCAATGGCTCTCTTATAGAAAGATTCCGCACGGTCAAACTCAGACATGCCAAGATGCGCTTCCGCTCTTCCGAAAAAGGCCGGAGCGTGATTCTCATTGATAAAGAGAACAGACTTATAGGTCTCAATAGCTTCAGGGAACCTTCTCTGTAATCTCTGAATATCAGCTGCCGCCATAAGACCGTCAAAATTGAGAGGATCGCTCTTGCGGACTTCCGCGGCTACAGCGGCGGCTTCGGCCAGTTTCTTAGCTTCAATCAGATCGCCTATATACATAAGACGGTGTTTGTTGTCTTTTGAGATACCGACAAGGTCTCTGATCTCAACTTCAGCCTTGGCTTTCTGACCATCCTTTTTGTACATGAGGTAGAGGCGCTCGCGCACACCGGGATCATTGGGTTTAAGAGTTTTTGCCCGCGCAAGAAGCTCGGTGGCTTTAGGCTGCCTGTTCGTTCCCTCATAAGCGTCAACAAGCATCAGGAGAACTTCTACATCTTTGTCATTTGTAGTAAGAAACATTTCTAAATGTGTTATAGCTTCCTGGAACTGTTTCCTTTCATACAAAATCTGACCGATACGGCGGCTTGCGGAGAAATCCTGCGGCTTAAGCGCGGCGTACTTTCTGTATGCGGCCAACTCTTCGTTGGTTCTCTTAAGATTACCGTTGACCCTTGCAAGCTCCAGCCAGACATCAGCATCGTTGTCTACAAGTTTTACAGCTGCGTTGAGATTGACGGCAGCCTGCTCCCAGGTCTCCTTTTTCTGCGCCTGAATCATTCCAAGACGAACAAAGCTTCTGGCGTCTCTGGGAAAGAGCCTTGTATTGGCAGTGTAATCTCTTACAGCCTGCGCCTCATTTGTCTTCTCTATTAGAGCCGCTCTTTTAAAAGAGGCTTCCGGGTCAACCACACCCTGTATCGCCACATAAGCGCCATACGCGGCAGCTGCTTGAACGGGCTGTTTGTCGGCCTCATAAGCTTCTCCAAGGGGCTTCAAAATATTTCTCAAAACAGCGGGAGCCGGTGTGGGTTTTGACTTCCACACTCTGTCGTAAAGCTCAGCGGCTTTCTTGAAGTTTTTAAGCTGGAAGTAGCTGTCCGCCAGGTTAGACAAATATGTGATAGTCTGCAGTTCGTTCTTCTTAACCATTTCAAGATATCTGACTGCGCTCTGATACTGCTTCTTCCCATGATCAAAGTTTCCGACAACAAGAGCGATCTGCTCATCCGCAGGATTTTTCTCAAGATACTTTTTGTAAGTAGCCATCGCCTGATCCTGACTTCCAAGCCTCATCTGAATATCTCCAAGATCCTTGAACTCCTTGACAGCAGAAGGGTTCATGGCGATAACCTGCTCATAGGAGATAACCGCGTTTCTCAAATCGCCGCTCTTTGCCTGACTTTCGGCAAACAGCGCCAGAAGCGCCACGTTTTTAGTATCTATGTCAAGCGCTGCCTTATACATTCTGACCGCGTCCGCATGCTTGTTCTGCGCCCTGTAGATATCGCCCATAGCAGTATAGCCTGCCGCGTCAATTTCTTTTGCGGCGATAGCTGCGTTTCCGACAACAAGAATCTCATCATTAAGTTTTTTCTGTATGAGAATGGTCATAAACTCTTTATAGATACCATTTACCTGAGGGTCGAGTTTACGGGCTTCTCTGAAAGCAACAAGAGCGCCGTCAAAATCCTTCTCTTCAAAAAGCAGAAGTCCAAGATTTTTATGCGGCTCGGCTGTTTCCGGTTTTAAAGCGATATACTTTCTGAGATAGTTAACAGCATCTTTTTTCTTACCTCCGGCAATTGCAATATCATAGAGGTTTTTGAACACCTTTTGATCTTTGGGAGTAAGCTCCGCAAGTTCATTAAGGAAAACATAGGCGGTTCCGTTGTCCTTCTGAGCCATGCTGTAAACAATAAGACGCTGACGCGCCTCAATATTCTTTTTGTCGGTTGCAGCGATCCTGCGGTCAAGTTCAGAAAGCGATTTTCTCTCCTCCCTTACCCCTGCAGTATCTCCAGCCTTTCCAAGAGCGTCAATAAGACTGAGCCTGATAGACACATCATCAGCCTTAAGCTCTTTGGCTTTCCTGAAATGGTCAGCCGCTTCCTTAGGACGGTTCGTACTTGCGTAACCTGTCGCAAGCAGCATGCGCGCCTCAAAATCATTAGGATCAGCGGCTACAACTTTTTCGAGACTTGCAACACCAGGAGCAAACTGCTTACGGTTGATCTGTATAGTACCGACCCGCTTGTTAGCGGTAACATCATTAGGCTGCAAAGTAAGAAGCTTTGAATAAGCGGCCAGCTCTCCGTCGGCGTTCTTAAGCTTGCCCTGAACCTCACCCAGAGTCTTCCAGATCAGTGAGACAGTATCTGCCAGAATCGAAGCTGTGCGAAGGTTCGTTACAGCCTGCGGCAGAGTAGCGGCTTCCTGTGAATAAATAAGTCCAAGTCTCATAAAGCTGCGGTAATCTCTGGGATACTCCTTTGTATTGGCCTCATACATCCTGATCGCTCCGGCTTTATCCGTATCTTCGCGAAGATAGGCTTTAAGATAGGAAGCTTCGGCGTCCTTAACATTTGGAAGCGCGGTATAAGCGGTGTACGCTTCGGCGGCCTTAGCCTTGTCTCCGTTTTTCTCATAACATTCAGCCAGCGGCTTCAAAGTATTAGCAAGCACCTGATTAGAGGGTTTCGCGGCTCTGACCCTCTCGAAACTGGCTATCGCGTTTTTACAATCCTCAAGTTTGTGATATGAATCCCCAAGCGCAAACAGAACTTCGGTGGTAAGGAGCTTGGCGTCGCGCACTTTTGTAAGGAAACTGACCGCTTCCTTATGCTGTTTATTCTTATATTCATACAAACCGATTCTTGAAGCGGTCTCCTGATCGTTTGGAGCTTTAACTAAATACTTTTTGTAGATATCCATCCCCTCCTTCTCCTTGCCGGATCTGGTGGTGAGGTCTGCAAGTATCTTATACTCATTAACAGCCTTATCATTAAGCAGAACGATCTGTTCATAGGAGATTATAGCGTTTCTGATATCGCCCGAAGCTGCCTGCGCTTCGGCAAGCTTAACAAGAAGAGCGAGATTCTGCTTGTCGAGATCAAGAGCGGCGGCGTACATCTTTATAGCGTTTGCATGATCTTTGCGCTTTGTGTAAATATCACCGGCGGCGGCGTACATAATAGCATCGGCTTCCTTGTGAGTAACAGCTCTTAGTATCACTCTTAAAGCTTCATCATCAAGTTTCTTATCAAGAACTATAGTTGCGTAATTCTTGGAAACGCCTTTGACATTCGCGTTACGTCTGACAGTTTTACGGTACGCGTCAAGAGCGCCGTCCATATCCTTTGCCTCAAAGAGCAGATCCGCAAGTTGACGTATCGCAGAAGCGTCGCTTGAATCAAGAACTACATAATTTTTTAGATAGAGGATTCCATCCTTTTTGTTACCATCTTTAAGAGAAGCCTCATAGAGATTTTTAAACGGCTTCGGATCGTTAGGGGTGAGCAGGGCCAGATCTTTAAAAAGATTGAGCGCTGTTTTTGTATCATTTTTTTCTAAAGAGTACTCAGCGTGCCTCTGGCGGGACTTGATATCCTTTGCGTCAAGTGCGATAATCTGCGGATCTACAGACGCAAGCTTCTCGCGGTTTTTCGTACTTTCATAGCAGACGACAAGTTTTCTCCATGTTTCAAGTTCTTTGGGCTTTTTGGAAGCTATATACTCCAGATGAGGCGCGGCGGCCGCGTAATTTTTGGCGTCAAAAAGAATTGTCGCCAAAATATTGCGGGACTCAAGCGCGTCAGGATTAAGAGAGATCGCCGATTCCGCGGCATCGCGGGCGCTTTCCCAATCTTTGAGGCGGCTTGCCGCTATAGCCATACCCTCAGCCGCCGCAGCGCTGGACTCAAGAAGATGGCTTCTCCGAAAATGCTTTATAGCATCCTGATTCTGTCCGGTTCTCAGTTCATAATTTCCATAAGCCAAATACACTCCGGGGTGGCTTGGATTCGCCCGCATAGCGCCTTCAAAGCTTTTCTTAGCCTCAACAGCGTTCTTTAAACCCTCATAGGCAAGCCCTAAGCTAATCCACTGCTCAACAGTACGCGAATCGGCAGAAATAGCCTCTCCCAGTTTGACAGCTTCATCAAACTTCTTCCCATCAAGAGCTTTCTGCATCGCGTCATTGCCAAAAGCGGTTAACGCCACAACCAAAAGCGTCATAACAGCCACATTTCTCTTCTTCAACATCATCATCCCTACTCCCCTCTCTTAACTATTACATTATATATATGGTATGATATATACGATAAGCACAACCTGCTTTTTATTTAGTATATCATATACAAATACATCAGGCAAGAATGAAAAACAAGATTTCTTTAAAAAATATTTTTTGAGCAATGCCGTATTTCTTGTCATTTAAGATATATATTTATGAGAGCATGTAAAATTTCTCCGTAAATTTTATTCCAAATTGTCCATTAAACAACAAATGCCCCATAATCTTTGTATTCGCAATTGATAACTTGATTTGGATAAATAATCAATAAACCGAATTTGAACTACGCTATGTAAACGGATATTTTTTATAACTCATTAACTGCCAATGCATTATTCTAATGGTGTCCATTAGGAATAATACTTTTCATTTTTCAAAAAATATTCTAACGGACAATTGGGAATGAATACCGAATAACACCTTATTTTAGATACCACTAAAATCAAAAATTTATTGGACTACAGGGAAATTGTCTCTGTTGACTGCGCATTGTCGAATAAAATTGAATGGGAGTTAAGCCCAAATTTTCCATTATACCGTATTTATGTTATGCCCAAAAAACAGTCCCATAGTCATCGTCTCATCAGTAGAGCCATTTTATTACAGTTCATTTTGAGGTATTTTTCAAACCTTTTGCGGTTTAGACGGCTTACTCTTTTTTAGACTGGAGTGGGAGTTAATTGCGGTATGTGGAAAAAGGAGGATTATGGTTTGACGCCTACTTCTAATCCTCCACATATTGTATATCATAACAATACCCCTGCTCCGTCAAAAACATCTGACGGTTCATGGCAAAATCCAGCTCTTTTGATTCTCTTGTAACGATAGAATAGAACACTGCCTGCCCGCCCCGTTTTTTGGGACGCAGTATTCTACCAAGCCTCTGCGCCTCCTCCTGGCGTGATCCAAAGGAGCCGGAGATCTGAATCGCCACATTGGCGTCCGGAAGATCGATCGCGAAATTGCCCACCTTAGAAAGTATCAGTACCTTTATTTCGCCCTCCCTGAACCCTCTGTAAAGTTCTTCACGGCGTTTATTGGGCGTAGCGCCTGTGATAATCGGCGCTTCAAACTCCTTTGCAAAAGATTCAAGCTGCGAGATGTATTGACCTATTATCAAAATATTATCGCCTTTGTGGTCATCAACAATCTGCTTAGCTACGGCAAGTTTGCTTGGGTTTTCGTAAGCAAGACGGATCTGCTGCCTTGGGGTAAGGGAGAGATACTGAAGCTTTTCAGCCTGCGGCAGGTCAACACGCACCTCTACGCACTTTGCGGTAGCAATCCACCCCTGACGCTCAAGATCTTTCCAGGGTACATCAAATTTTTTAGGGCCGATGAGTGTGAACACATCGTTCTCGTATCCATCTTCCCTCACAAGCGTAGCAGTCAGCCCAAGGCGGCGGCGCGCCTGAATATCCGCTGTAAATTTAAAAACAGGAGCCGGAAGCAGATGCACCTCATCATAAATAATCAAACCCCAGTTTTGACAATTAAAAATATCATAGTGCAGGAAAGCTCCCTGCCTTGATTTACGGTAGGTAAGAATCTGGTAAGTGGCAAGCGTTACAGGTTTTATCTCCTTAACTTCACCGCTGTATTCACCTATGTCATCTTCCGATAAAGATGTTTTGTCGAGAATCTCTCTTTTCCATTGACGCGCGGCTGTGACGTTTGTAACTAAAATAAGCGTGCGTCGTTTTAATAAACTCATAGCGTAAATTCCCACTATGGTCTTACCCGCGCCGCAAGGCAGCACAACCACGCCGCTCCCGCCGGGAGAGGCCGCGTTGCCAATAAAGCTGTCAGCCGCCTGACGCTGATACTCTCTGATAACAAAATCAGACCCTGCGCCGGTAGTTTCTCTTAAGCCTATAGAAAAAGGGTCACCGTCCACATATCCAGCTTTGTCATGCGCCGGATACCCAAGATTGATAAGCACCTGCTTTATAAGCCCGCGATACCGAGCAGGAACCTCAACACTGTTTTTATCAACCCACTGTCCGACAAGCGGCTTTAAATCAGGGTGTTTACAAAGATGCGCAAGCGTCTTCTCATCCCCACTGCGAAGCACTAACCCTGTATTGCCTGCACTTTCAAGTATCAACTTGCCGTAACGCCCCATTAACTCTTTTATATCATCAACAACATTGCGCGGAAGCGGATACTTGGAAAATTTTTCAAGCCGCGCCTCAACATCAAGCGCGCTTAGTCCCATAGAGGCGGCATTCCATAAAGAGAGAGGCGTTATGGAGTAACTGTGAATATATTCAGGACTTTTGTCAAGATGAGCGAACTGGCTTACAGCGTTACGCGCCTCAACAAACAGCGGGTTATTTACCTCAAGAAGAATGGCGCTGTTACTCTGTACAATTAACGGATTTTGTAAATTCATTTTTTAAGTCAGTTTTTTGGTTAGCTTTGAGAAATTTGAGATATAGTCGATCCATCAGTAAAAAAGGCCGCCCTCACGCCGCCCCGCGAAAGCGGGGCCTACTGTTCTTCTCTGTGAATTCAGAACAAAAAATCGGAACAATAGGTTGTCTTACAGCCCGATAACCCCGATACCGCCTTCGCGAGAGAACGATGCCGGAAGATATACTCAAGTGCAATCAAATTATTTTTAATAGAATAACTATATCTTGGCCTTCATAATACGGTTTCTATTTTTCCTGACAAAAGGTAAAATCAAAACCACAGCCGCTATGGCTGTAAACGCAAGCGATACCTTAAGGGCATTGTCCATATAAAGTGACTTTGGTTCCATGAGCACCTCGTAGCTTCCGGCCTTAAGCGCAACCGCGATCCATGTCATGTCGCTGCGATAGTATTTGACAGGAGATCCATTTACGCTGATGCGCCACCCCGGATAGTAAACCTCTGAAATTCTGAGGAATCCATCCGCGGGCATTGTGACAGAAGCGATTCTTACATTTGGTGAATATTTTTTCCAATCAACTTTCAACTGTTTTGCGGAATGTCCATCAGAATCTGTCTCTTTTACTGATGAGAATGGAAGCTGCGGTTCCTCAAGAAGAGCCACTGTGGTTCTGTAATTATAAGAACCTGACCTGAGCGCGCCAGTCACCTGTTCCTCTGGCATCACTACATAATCACTCGCATAAGACAAGCGTCCCAGAGAGGTATGATTTTTCACTTTGGTAATCCCACCCGACCCTGCGCGCAGAAGCACGTAACCAACATCAGCCAGGTCAAGAAACGGAGTATTGCCAATCATCTTTGCCATACTCAGGCTCATCTGACGGCCATCCGCAGAAACCTCTGTGATATTTTCCAAATAGTGTGAATCGCCCTGATCTCCTCTGAACGCACGGTAGGAATTCAGCTCATTGTCGTGAAATCCTCCCACACCCTCAAGCCCATATACCCCCTCCTGATTCTGTGTCGGGAATGTCCGCGGAACTGAAAAAACTCTGAATGGCGCTTTTTGAAACTCACTTTTTAGTTCATTGAGCGTAGCGTCATTGGTGTAAAAATATTTACGCGGATTATCAACTTCTATAAACTGGCTGTTCACCTTTATCATATCTACCACACTTAAGCCAAGCAGCGTAAAAACGAGTACCGCAGGTTTTAGTTTTCCATTAACAACAGCCAAAAGCATTCCCAGTGACAAAGCGCAGAAGAACCACCAAAGCCACAGGGCAGGAACAAATTTTTCAGCGAAATTAATTTTAAAAACCCTATGCGCGTCTCCTCCGCCTATCATCGACCGGCTGAAACCGCTTACAAACGATTCAATCGAAAACAATATGGCAATAAGAGTAACAGCTCCTACTGCGCCCCAAAGGCCAAGCGTCCACTTTCGCTTTTTCTCCCCGTCTAAATTAAACCTGCCGCCAAGCAGATCCTTAACAAAGTAGAGTGAAAGAAGTATTGTTCCAAACGTAAACCAGAACATTATCATACTCGGCGCGCGGAAGCTTTTTACTCCGGGGATAATATGATACAGTACGTTAAAAAGCGGTGTATTTGCCCCAAGAGCGTAACCTGCAGCCAAAATCGATATAGCCGCCCAAAATATACGCCACACACTTTTAGGCTTGCTCACAACCGCCAGTACAGAAAGCAGCAGCGGTATCGCTCCGGCATACTCGGTATTGAGCTTGAAATAGTTCTGCCCCCAATAATATTGCAGAGCGTTACCAAACTCATGCACCCACAACGAGAAAAATTCCGCCCAGTGCATAGACCAGGAAGCGGCATGTTCAAACCCGCGGTCAATTCCTCTTACAGAAAACGCCTCCCTGACATACATGAACGATGGGAAAAACTGGACAAATGAAATTCCAAGGCCAAATATTACCGCTGTCCAGAAAAACGCGCCTTTGGTGAGAATCGCGTTTATTTTTTCTTTGTTGACAATAGTTAAAACGGTATCAGTCACCCAGTAGAGAAAAACACCCCATAGCACAAAGTAAGTCATCTGAATATGAGATGTAAGTATCATCATGGCGATGCCAAGACCCATAAGGGCCGCGTTGCGCAAGGTAGGCAGACTCAAAAGCGAACGCAGCCGCCAAATTACAAATGGCAGCCACGCAATAACAAACATCTTTCCGTCATGGCCGGGCTGTACATGGCTTACAAACTGCGGGCTTAACATATAAAACATCGCGCCGGTGAACGCAGTAAGGCGTCCCGTTCCAAATGATTTACGCATCATAAAAAAGAAAAACGCGCCGGCTATAAAAATGTGCAGTACCATCTGAATGCCAAAAATGCGGTACGCCGGAACAAACGGCCGCATAACCGTAGTAGGAGGATAGAGCGCGTCGCCAAAAAGCGCGTCAACGGAAGGCATACCCGCAAGGCGTGTGCTTAGCCAGGCAGGAAACTGTTTATGCTCCACAAAGCTGTTTGCCAGATGCTGCTTCATATCAACGCTTTGCATCTGGTCTGAAGCAACAAGCATTTTGTCAGAAAATACAAATGAGGAAAATACAACCGTTGTGACAATAAATAGAATCCCTATACAAAGCAGACTCCAGTGCTTAAACCCGCTAGTATCTTGCGGCGCCGATGTTGTCCTTTTTTCCTCTTTTTTTACACTAAGACTGCTATTCGCCATAACAGAGCCGCTCTCCTAACTCAAATATTCGTAAACGTCTTTCAGAGATTCGATATCATAACCGCTCTTAACGTAATCACTCTTAAGCACAATACTCTTAAGCTCACTCAGCGCGATTCTATCCGATTCCTTATCCCCAACCATAAGTGACCTTCCAATATCAATTCCATGATCTATGCTCGCCCGCAATAGCATTCCCGGTTCAGGCTTGCGGCAGTCACTGTCGAACCGGTAACTTTCAATAACCCCTTTTGGATGAAACGGGCAGTAGTAAAAGGCAGTTATCTCAACGCCATTCTCTTTAAACCGCTCACTCATCCATATATGAAGAGTTTTAACATCATCTTCAGTAAAATACCCTTTTGCCACCCCTGCCTGATTTGTGACAACCACAATAATATATCCCTTTGCGGCAGCATAACGGCAAAGTTCAAATATCCCCTCTTTAAAAACAATCTGCTCAGGCTTGTGAGGATAACGGCAATCTTCATTAATAATGCCGTCACGATCCAGAAACAAAGCTTTTTTTTCTGCACAATTCATAAACAAATTCCGTAATCCGTATTAACGCTTCGGTTGACTGAGATATTTAAAATAATTTATTCCCAATTTCCCATTATGACTTTCTACGTGCCCTGAAGAGCCACACGCAAAAACCCGGCGCTTGCCTCTGCCGGCAAACTGTACGGGCGTTGCGAGCAACGCCCCTGCGCGCTTCCCGCCAGCCCCCGTGTTGAAACACAGGACTTTAACGACAACCGAAGCGGCTGTGCGCACCTCCAGCGCGCGGTGAGGGAGAGAATAGCTGTTGTCCAAATATTATAAAATTCTAATGAACAATCTGGGCTTATTACTTGAAAAACAGAATAATATCAGCCGGTTCAAGCATAAATCCATCGGGTATCTTCCCTTCAGGCATCTCTTCAGGAATAAGCTGCAGAGCTTTGCCGCACTGCTTAATCTCAGAAGGAAGCGCCCATGACTCTACACGCGTTTCGGATGTCATATTCTTGTTTATACACACAAATACACTTTCATTACCCAGATCACTTTTCTTTTCGAGGAAGATAAAAGGATGACGGAAATCACTCAGCGCCCTCCAGCTGCCCTCTTCTTCCAATATTTTTATTGTAGTCTTAAGATGGTTGATTTTTGCGATCCACGCGCTTAAATCCCATTTGTGTACGTCAACGTCATTAGGGGTACCCCTGACCACATCCATACGGGTTGTCGCGCCAAACTCATAGCCCTGAGGCATCAAAAGCCCTTTTGAAAATATAGCGGCGACAGCGTAACGAAACTTCTGCGCCTGTGATGAACCGGGCGGGACGCTTGCGAAACGTTCCGTATCATGAGATTCAGGGAAGGAGACCGACGGCGCGATTTTTTTGCCGAGCTCATGCTGCTCAAGAGCCCAGGGTTTATCAAATTGCCACCACTTTGACGAATTGAACAGATAGTCAAATCCAGCAACGCCTAAAGCCTCAATTTCGCACACCTGACAGCCTAAAGTCTCCGCGTAAAACCTTGTATTATTATTGCGTTTTTTTGCCGCGCTTATAAGAAATGCCCATAACTGCGCAGGTACCTGATAAGCCGCGTCGCAGCGGTATCCCGAAATATCCATCTGCTGAAAATACGCGACAAGCGAGTCCCAGTACGCCCACAAGTTTTTCTTATCGGTACTGAATTTATTATCAATCGTGGCCAAGTCTCCCCATACTGTAATATTTGATGGATTGTCCGGATCAACGGCAAATGGACTTGAAAGCTTGCCATCCTTTTCATGCTTATACCACTGAGGATTCGTTTTTGTAAGATCAGCGTCAAAAGCTGTATGATTGATTACAAGATCCATAATAAGCTGTAACCCGGCTTTTTGACACACATCAACAAAACGCTTAAGCGGCGCAAAGTCGGAAGGTTCCTGCCCCTCTTTCAGAAAAAGCGGATTTAACTTATAATAATTCTTTACAGCGTACAAACTGCCTGAGAACCCGGTCTCATGAAATGGATTGACAAACAGCGCATTAAACCCCATCTTTTTAACATGAGGGATCTCATCACACCACTGGTCAATATTCTTAAAGTGTCGCGGAAAGAGATTGTATATTACCGGCACATCTGAAATACCGCTCATAAATCACCTCCGAGGATAATGTTATCTATCAACCTTGTTCCACTTTCACTTGTACGGCAGGCAAGCGCCGCAATAACTTTCCTGTCTATCTTATCAACAGACTTTAGCCGCGCGGTGTCAACAACTTCAACATATTCAGGCCTTACAGTATCACTCTTATCAATAATAGAACGCACTCTCCGCCGTATCGCCTCACCGCTGCGCTCTCCGCTTTCATAAAGTTCCTGAGCGGCCATTAAACTTTTGTAAATCACTGAAGACTCACGGCGCTCTTTTTCTGACAGATACACATTGCGTGAACTCATCGCAAGCCCGCTCTCTTCTCTGATTATCGGAGCTGTTAAAATCTTTACAGATAAATTGAGATCCTGACACATCCGTTTAATAACAACAAGCTGCTGAACATCCTTTTGTCCAAAAACAGCTATCTGCGGCGATACGATATTAAATAGTTTCAGAACTACCGTTGTTACACCTCTGAAATGCGCAGGCCTGCTTGCTCCGCAGAGAGTGTCCGAAATATTCTCAACATTTACATATGTACTATAATTCTCCGGATACATATCTTGAGGTTGAGGGACAAACAAACAGTCGCAGCCAGCCGCAGCCGCGAGCTCACAATCCCTCTCAAACGGGCGGGGATATTTTGCCAAATCCTCCGCAGGCCCAAACTGTGCGGGGTTGACAAATATACTCATAACCAAAAAATCGCAATACTGGCAAGCAAGCTTCAAAAGTGAGAGATGCCCCTCATGAAGCGCGCCCATTGTAGGCACCAAACCAACGGTGCTGCCGCCGCTCTGAGCGGTAAGCGACAAATTTTTCATCTCCGGAGGAGAATTTACTATCTTCATTTTTGAGATCCAATGGGATGATAAAAATTAGTACCTGCCTTAGCGTTTACAATCTGCTCCACAATCTCCTCAAGATCAGCCGTATTGTTGACAAAATCAATGTCATTGGCGTCAATGATCAAAAGCGGGCTTGCCGTATAGTGAAAGAAAAAATAATTGTACGCATCGTTAAGCTCCTCAATATATTTTGCTTCAATATTAAACTCAAACGAGCGACCGCGCTTCTCTATACGTTTAAGAAGCGTATCTGTTGAGGCCTGCAGATACACAACAAGATCGGGCCGCGGAATGGCGGATTCAAGCAAACGGGCGATATTGTTATACAGGCTGAGTTCATCATCCTGCAAGTTCATCGAAGCGAATATGCGGTCTCTTGCAAACATGTAATCACTTATGGTCATACTGTGGAAAAGATCCTGCTGAGCAACCATAACCGAAATCTGCTTATAACGTGAAAGCAGAAACCACAGTTGCGTCTGAAACGCGTACGAACGCTTGTCAGAATAGAATTTTGGTAAAAACGGATTTTCATCCACCTCTTCCATAACAAGCCGCGCCCCAAACCGCTCTCCCATAAAATTGCAAAGCGACGTCTTGCCCGCCCCTATAACCCCCTCTACACATAAATAATTTACATGTGAGGGAAACTTTAATTCCTGATCCATTTCTTTACAGACCTCGATCTATACTATCTCATGTACGGGCAGCCCTCGAGGTTGCCCTATACGCTATCTATACAGGGACATTGCGCGCAGCGCCCCTGCGTCATGACATAAATATTATTTTCTGCGCCTTTATCTTCGCATTCATCTCTTCGCATAATTGCCGCGCACTCTTGCCTGTTCCGGACACAACCAACCCTGAATCTATTTGACAAAGCCCCTCCAAACAAAAGCGTCTGTTTACAATCTGCGGATGAGGAACAGTAATATCAGCGCAATTTATCTCAAGATTTCCAAAAATAAGAATATCCACATCCGCGGTGCGTGAATTCTTTGTTTTTCCTGACCCGCTTACCAGGCGTTTTCGTCCAAGCCGTGATTCTATAGCAAGACAAGACTCTAACAATTGATGCGGATTTCCATTATAATAACCTGCTATTAATCTATTAAGAAAGGCCAGCTGAGATCCGCTCATCCCAACCGGCTCTGTTTCCATAAGGCTGGACTTTTTTACTTCTATCAAAAGCGAACTCAGTTCAAGTTCCATCGCTGAAATGAACTTTTCGCGCTCTCCGAGATTGCTGCCTATGCTAAGGACTACGAATTCCATAGATATACACAAATTACAAATTACAGATTGCAAATTACAAATTTTTTTGTGTTTTACCTAACAGTGTCATAAATGCAAATTATAAATTACAGATTACAAATTACAAAAATTTTGCGCATCACTTGACAGGATCGCGGTAATTAAACAACTTTATACCAGCGGCCCTGTCTTTAAACTGATCAAAAATGTCAAGCTTGCGGCCTACTATTACTGTCACAAGTTTTGAGGAGGAAAAATAGCGTCTTATTGCGTCATTGACAACGTCCGGAGTAAGCAGTTCCATTCTTTTGTCAAACTGTTCGATGTAAGAATCTTCATAGCCAAAAAACCTCAGCCACAAAAGTTTCTCCACTACGCTGTTTATCCCTTCCAATTGAAAAGCGATATTGCCTATTACAAATTTTTTCGCTTTCTCAAGTTCTTCATTAGTCACACCATCTTCGCAAAATCGTTTATACTCATCTAAAATAGAGGTATAAACCTCCGCTGCACTGCGGTTCTGTGTGCTTGTCGCTATACGAAACGCTCCGAAACGGCGCTCCGCTACAAGGTAGGATGATATATCGTATGTCTGGCCATGACGCGAACGCACACTTTTCATGAGTCTTGATGAGAAATTGCCGCCGCCTAAAATATAATTTGCAAGCGTTATAGCGTCATGCTCCCCGCAATCCTCCCCAGGCAGGGGATGGCCCAAAAATATTGTGGCCTGAGTTGAATCCGGTTTATCAACAATTCTGAAACCGGATTCAAACTGTTCTATGGGCTGCGCCTGCACCACAGAAGCGCTTTTTGCGGAAGGCGCGCTGAACAGAAGCTGCATATAACGCTCTTTAAACTCCGCTGTGTCAAAATTACCGGCAACAATAAGCAGCGCGTCAGCAACTGAAAAAAACTGACGGTGAAAATCAAGTAAATTATCAATACTTATGCTCTTAAGTGATTTAGCCGTTTGAAAACGGCCCACCGGATGCGCGCTTCCGGCGAGTTCTCTGTAAAAATGCCTGTTAGCAAGCATGACCGGATTTGACGCGTCGACAGTAAGCGCGGTGATAGTCTCTTTTTTATATATGTCAAATTCACGTTTATCAAGGGCCGGCTTAAAAATCATCTCCCAAAACAGCGGCATAAGTTCATGAAAAAAAACGGACATAGCCCTCAACTCAAAAACAGTATGCTCCTCTCCCGTATTTGCGCTGACCGAAGCCCCAAGAAACTCTATCTTTTCAGTAAACAACTCAGATGACAAAGACTGAGTGCCTTTTTGCGCTACACCCATAGTCAACTCAGCTATCCCCTCAAGCCCTACAGGATCACTGAAACGCCCAAATGGCATCTGCAAAGCCGCAACCACCCCCTCCTGAGTATGGTCAGGCAGAAGGATCAGTCGCAGTCCGTTGGGTAAAACACTCTCCTCTTTCGGAGGAAATTGATATCTGAATGACATTTTTGGTTATCTTTCTATAACTATAATTTCAAAATTAAAAATAAAAATTTTATATACGGAGGCTGAGCTTCACCGCCCGCTGCCTTTGGTTCAATAAACAAGTTTATGGGGGACTCCCCCCGACAAACGGTGTCAAAAGTATCAAATCTTTGTCAAAAATGTCGATTTGTCAAGACCAATTGACAAATGGGCTGAGAATTTAGCTCAAAAACAACATTTTTTTTGTCAATGCCGCTCGTTTTGAGTTTTGACACAGTCTGCCGGGCAGCCGAACCCGGTAAAACTATCTTGCGATTACAATTCCTCCGTGTACAGCGAATATTTACTCGCCCCAACCAAGCTTAACCGTATGGACATCCCTCACGTGTGATCTCATTTCCGCCCAAATATCCTCCTAAAAAATCCTGCCACAAAAAGCCCAGGGCTCACTTTTTGAGGCTTTAAGTAGAGCGAATGCATCTTTGAACTGTCCCAGTACCGAACCGCCGCTTCTACAAGTTCATCCCTGTTAAGATGCTTAAGTTTATCAAGACGGCTTACCCATAGCCTGTAATCACCCTCAAGCGCCTCGCCGTAACCGATTCTTTGCGCTATGTGCTCAGCAGAGTGTAGTTCAAAGGTACGGTTTGTTAAAGTAGCGTTTTTTACCTTCTGGAACTCCTGAGCCGTGATTCCATCTTTTTTCACAATGTCAATCTGGCGCCCAAGCTCAGCGCGAACCTTTGACACCGGTATATCAGGCGTAAATATCGCAAAAAACATCGACATACCCGCATACCGAAACATCTGGTTCATACCGCCGACCATTATCACAATAGACTTTTTTCTCACCATCTCACGGTATAACCGGCCCGATTCCCCGCCGCTAAGCACAATCTGCAAAATCTCAAGCGGCAACGCATCCTTGTGCGAGGAGTGCGGAGCGGGAAAACCGCACACTAATACGGGCACATCAAAATCAACGCGGCGCTCCATCTCATGAGCTTTTTGCGTGTGCTTAAACTTAGCGGCGTCAGCGCTCTGTTTAATCACACTGCCCGATTTGCTCCCAAACCATTTTTGGGCCTTTTCAAATATCCGCTCTTCACTTTCAAAATCACCCACAACCACAAGATTCGCGTTTTGCGGGACATAAAAGGAATGGTAATACTCTCTGCAATCGTCAACAGTAACGCTCTTCGTATCCTCAATACGCCCTAAAGGGCTGTCAGCATAGGGATAAGTACCAAAAAATTCCCGGCGAAACTCAAGAAAAGCTTTTGTAACAGGGTTATTCATATAAGTATGGTACTCTTCAGTCAGCACACCCCGCTCCGCCTCAAAAATATCAGGATCAAGCAGAAGTCCATCCATACGGTCAGCCTCAAGCCGCAGCACCATGTCAAGCCCATCTTTAGGAACACTGTTAAAAAAAGCGGTTACATCCTCAGCAGTAAAAGCATTGCAGTGCCCGCCAAGTTCGCTTATGCGCCCAGAGTGCTCCTCGCTTTTAATCCACGATGTACCGCGAAACATCATGTGTTCAAGAAAATGACTTATACCCCTTATGCCGTCACGCTCATAAAAACTGCCGGTCTTATACCACAGCTGAACAGAAACGATAGGTGTATCGCTTTTTTTAAGACAGATCACCTTCAACCCGTTAGGGAGAGTCTTTTGTGCTATGTTGTCAAGCATTTTTAGTTAGGAGCTTCGCCTTTCATCCATAAATAATTTTTTCATTTCCAGCATTTGCGGGCGGCTCTGTTACCGTCCTTACACAGGATCATCCTCACATATCTACACACCATGGTACGTATGCAAGATTGCGGATGGGTCTGTTATCATCCTTACAACAGATCATCATCACGTATTCACACATAATACGTGTGTGAGATATGCGGACGGCAGATTGCCGCCCTTACAACAGACATCGCCTTTTGTTTTATTTTTTAATCTGTACATTGCCCCTTACTTGCTGTCCTGGCATAAGAGTTTTTCAAGCTCTGCCGTTGCGTCTTCAATTATACGCTCAAAAAAAACTTTGCCCTGCTGGCCGCTTATATCCGCATCTGCCGCAAGAAATGTTCCTTGTGGAAAAAGCGCCGCTAATTTCTGAGGATCCCTCCCTCGCTTTTTCCAATTTTTGTAATGCGGATGCGGAACGACCACTGGTCGTTCCCTATGGCTTCTATGCTCCAATTTTTTTTTGATCAGGGCCTTCGGCGCCTCATCCTCAGAAATCATATCTGATGATAAATACGCAAGCAGCGACAATATCAGTGCGTCATTGCGGTCAATACCGTCATTTTGTTTATTGGCCTCCATACTCATATCACCGACACCAATACTAAAAAGCGCGGTTTTTATCTCAGGATACTTAACTTTCAGTCTGGATAAAGCCTCAAGCACCGGTTCTGTATTGAATGGAACCGCATTTAACACAAATATCCTGTTGATACCCTGAAAAACATACCCATGCAATATTTCACACAACATATTGATGAAAGTCCGGGGCTTTACCCCTGCTGCCCCGGCAAACGAGATAAATGGCGTTGAACAACCGTAAGGGATAAGCGGCGCCGTCAAAACGCTAAAACGGGCTGAAAGCGCATCCGCCACACTTTTGACACAAATGGACTCCGCCCCAAGCGCTCCCACACTGCCAAAGGGCTCGCATCCGGAAAGAGGCAAAATCAGAGCCGGACATTGCGCAATACGCTCCCGTACCTGCGAAGTGCGGAGCTGTTCTATATTGAAAACGCTGGTTTCAGTCTGCGGCTCGTTATTCATACCTGTCATGTTTACCCTAAAAATCCCTGAGATGAGAGATGGAGAGAAGTAACGGTTAAATAGCTGACTAAAAAATCTAATTTAGAAAGATCGGAGTGAGAGGATTTGAACCTCCGGCCCCCACGTCCCGAACGTGGTGCGCTACCAGACTGCGCTACACTCCGAAAAGCTACTATGACCTGAAAAAGCAAGATTAGTGATCAAATGTGAAGCTATTGTTTCTTAGCTGACCATCAAATATACGTTTTGAACGGGGGATTGGACAAGGTTAATTATTATAATCGATGCGCCGCGATCATATAAAATGCGAAAGCTGACCCAAATAACTCGCAATCCTGCAATTCTGTTTTTCCAAATCCAATTCAGGATTTAGAACACAGGCTTTAAAGTTTTTGATTATTTTTATTAATTGATATATAGAAACAATCATCAATCCATTTAACCGGGTTCTCATCAATATATTTCGCAATCCGGCAATATTCCACATGATTGCGGATAATGTGGTCGTGAAATGATTTTTGCCAGATGGAAAAACCTGTTTTTTTAGTAATAACGCCTTTCCATTGTTTAATAATCCGTGAAACCGTCACATCTGTGAACCATCCGATATTTGTGATTTTAATTATCAGATGAACATGATTGGGCATAATTACATATTTATCAATTTTTACATTTGGGTATTTTGTTGGTAATATCGCGATTTCATTTTTTACGATTTGCCCGATATTTGATAATTTTGTATATGCAGCCATCACCCCATTCCCCATCCCCACCGTCATCGTAGGGGCGACCTGTGGTCGCCTGTCCCCATTCCCGCCGTTCCCCCAAAACGGTGATGCAATCAATGGATTCGATGGTAACAACGGATTCGGTGGTGGTGGATACAACGGGCAACCACAGGTCGCCCCTACCATGGGGTGAATGATGTGGCCAAACAATTTTTGGCGGTTTTTCGTGCAAACGGTTATGAAATATGCGCCCATTTGACTGTAATCATAACCATTTAAACGATTGGGTTTGCGAACGGGTAATTCACACATGGTATGGATATCTCCCATGATAATATTTATAGCAATTTTCTGTTTTTTTAAATATTTGGGAAGAGAAATTATGTAATAAATGACAATGAAACGCGCAAAAAATAACCAGCGATGTTAAATCGCATAAAGCCAGAATTTGAAATTAGAATTTACAAACGGAAAATTTGAGAAAAATTCAGATATGAAACAATAATATACATAAAATGCTCAAACAGGATGATAATCCCCGCCCACCACTTTTCGTAACGTTTGTTTGAGGAATGCCGCTTATTATTATACGGATAATAAAAAATATTGAGTCATAAAAAATAAATGTATTATCTTAAAATTTTGGGCAAAAGATAATTATTGCACTCAAAAATATGAAAGACGCTTTATGAAAAATCATTTAAAATTTTTGATGACTATTTTTATCCTGCTTTCAGCTTCATCCGGTTATGCTGAAAAAGGGATTTAAACAGTGACTATATCTGATGTAATAAAAAGATGTTTATCAAATTGGCTTGAGGTAAACTCTAATGGGAAATACCGTCTTTATCAATCGGGTACTGGAATACTTATGGAAAAAGGATACTTAAACTATAACGGTGATATTAAAACTTTAGAAGGCAAAATAAAAGCATATAAATACTATAGTGAACACGACATGAAGTATACGGTGAAGATACCAGTATTTTTGAAAAAAAATACGAATATAAGAAACCATATCTAAGAAAATATCGAATTAATTTTAATAAAACCGAAAAAATATATGTACAATACGTCAACGCAAAAGAGTTAGATGAACTTATCGCTTTAACTCCCTGTAAAAACCTTCTTTGGCGCGGAGAAAAAAGGCAATATTAAATACTTTTGTCAACTTATTCATAAATGTCAACAATCCTACTTATTCTTTATTAACCCCGCCACACACTCAACATGCCTCGTATGCGGAAACATATCCACACCTGTAAGACTATCGGGATGAAAGTGCGGGGAAAGCATTTTTATATCCCTAAGTAAACTTTCCGGATTGCAGGAAACATAGATTATTTTTGATACCGGAGAATTTTTAAGTGATTCAAGCGCTTTCTCTTCCAACCCTTTTCGTGGAGGATCTACAATCGCGACGTCAAAACCCGAAGCGCGGTCAGCAAGCAGTATTGCCGCATCACCCGTTAGAAATTTAACATTGTTTACCGCGTTATTGCGCGCAGCGGCAACCGCTTCCCTGATAGAGTGTGGATTCTCTTCTATGCCAAGAACGCGCGATGCTTTCTGAGAAACCCAAAGCGAAATCGTTCCCACACCGCAGTAAACATCTAAAACCGCAGAGCCTTCCGGCACCTGTTCCAATACCAAATTGTAAAGCAGAGGCGCAGCAAATGGATTGACCTGAAAAAAAGTGGATATTCCAACATTAAAACGGTATTCTCCAAGCTTCTCTTTTAGAAATGAGCTTCCCCGCCACACCTCCTCCTGCTGACCGAGCACTACGTTTGTGCTACGTGTGTTGATATTTTGTATCACACCAACAATGCGGGAGTTTGCGCTGATCCCTTTTTGCGCCTCTTCCATAAGCGATTTCGCGAAATTGCGGGAACCTGCCGGACGCCCGCCGTTAGTAACAAGACCGATAAGAATCTCACCTGTCGCACAGCCTTTACGCAAGATAACATGCCGCAAAAATCCGCTTCCTGTCCGTTCATTGTACGCGTCAAGACCGGACTTCTGCGCCCATCGCCGTATGGCGTGAGCGGCGGCGGTCAGGTCACGATCCTGAACCAAACATTGTTTTTGATCAACAACGGTGTGCGAATCCTGACCATAACATCCAAGGATAAGTTTCCTCTCCCGTCCCTTACCCGACATGCCAAATGGAAGCTGTACTTTGTGGCGGTAGTGCAAAGGGTATGGACTGGCGGCGATTGGCGGTATCTCTACATTAAGCCGCGAAAACAGCCCCGAAAGATATGTTCTCTTGCGTACAAGCTGCTCACCGTAAGGCAGATCAAGAGTGGTGCATCCGCCGCATTTAGGAAAATGAATACAGTAGGGCAAATTTTGCATTGAAATTTTCTGTTATCCTCATTTTAGTCGTTTAAGTAATAAAATAAACAAAAACATCTGCCCAAAATCCTGATGCGTTAACTTGCCTGTTTTTAAATCTATCAACACAAAACATTTCGTAATGTAGTTGTAAAAAATCATATCAATACGGTAGTCCTCGCCGTCAAATGAAATTCTTTTCTGTCTCGACTCAAATGTAAAGCCGCGTCCAGGTTCAAGTAGAAATTTCTGGATATGGGAAGCTTTTTAGATCTGTTTCATACAAATCGCTATTTTGTTTTAACCCAAGAAATTCTAATATCACGTTGTGCTGAGTTTGTTAAGACAAGTGAATAAGCAAAATTGTGATTCTTGACAGTGCATTTGTCTACCAGTTCTCCCAACGTAACGTTTTTCCATCCTCTTGGCAATGCAGTTTTAGACATTGCTTATCGCCTTCAAGGCTGATATGTTTGAAAAATCAATTTCGCTTACCACAAATTTACTCTTATTAATAATCTTATCAATTGATGTACACATTCGATCTATAAAATTTAAATAGCTCGTTAAGTCTTCTTCAATAAATTTAATCGCTTGATTCATTGAACGTTCAATACCTTTATTCTTCCGTATTACATTTTTTAGATTATTCATAGGTTCTTGATTTTTAATAGCTTCAATTTGTACACCTTTTAATGAATATAAGAATGTAATCAAATGCTCTTTGTTTTCGTCTTCAGAAGTAAATTTATTTTCAATCAATCCTAAAGTGCTATTTTCTATTTTATCCCATAAATTATTAAAATTCGTATTATGGTTGCGTAGTTTTTTACCGAAAGTATCAATATAACTTGCAATTTTTTTTGTTTTTTTTCTTATAGATGATGCTGTTCCGTCTCCACCGTTTTTACTTACTTGTTCGATTTCTGCGATAATTTTATTTATATCATTAGTCATTTGATTCATTTCTTCATTCATAGTTTTTGTTTCATCAGTAATTTTCTCTACATCTTCTTCAATATCAGCTAAAAAATCAATATAACCTTTTTCCGAATCATCATGCAGGTCTACCGCTATCGATTCTTCAAACCAATTCGTTTTTTCAATTTTTTCAAGAGATAAAAAATCTTTTACCGGATTACCAAATGAAATACTTCCGTCAACTGCTCCATTTAAATTAGTTTTAAGACTGGTAATAAGTTCAGTAAATTTTTTAAAATGAATAGAGTAGTTTTGAACTCTGTATGATTTTAAATCAAAGGGTAATTTTGCTATTTCATCCTGTGTAATAATAATTGTTTTTTTATTAAATGTATGGGCAATTCCTAACTCATATAAGACATTCGGGTTGAGTTCTGTTAGGTCTGCAATAATAATATCAGCTTCAAATATAGGTTGGATAATATCTTTAAGAATATTTTGTTGGTTGCTTTCTTCTCCGGCATTGCTAAAAATGAAATCATCTTCAAACTGCATTTTTATCATTTCATACACTTCAAAAAAAACATCGCTGAATGGCATAATTACAAATATTTTTTTCTTTTCCATATTTAATTATCTCACTTTCTTTATATTCCAAGTTCCTTTAAATACTTAATCATTTGCCCCTGTACACTTACAAATTCCCTCTCAATCCCCACAATCTCTCTTTTCACCGCTTTAATATGCACTTCCTCTTCTTCCTCAAACGTATCAATGCCATTGCAACACAATGAAGGATTGCCTCTTTCTTTAGTTTAATATAGCTTAGTTGTAATCAATCTCAATCCACATTTGCGTTCAACCATACTAAAACACCGTTCAAACATCAATCTTTCACCAGAGAATGGCATAAGCTTTCTTAATCCAACGATTGTCAACGATTGTTAAGATACATCTCCATACCATAAGGCTGACCGAAATCACTAAAACAAATCTGATTATCTTCGTATTTGTACATACATGTGCAAGCTTTTTAAAGGGTTTAGAAGTTTTACCTTGCACTAATTATAACATACTAAAGTCAAATACTACAATGTTTATTAGTGAGTTATCTACTTTTTATTTGTTTAGCTAACATTAAGTATATTGTGAAATATCAAAAAATGGACATCTCTCTTAAAAATAGAGTAAAACTATGAAAATATCTTCAAGAGGAAGATACGCATTGAGGTTTATGATTGACATTGCCGAGAACAGTAATGGCGAATTGATAGCTATGAAAGATGTCTCCATGCGCTAGAACATTTCGATAAAATACCTTGAGCAGACCGCTCTTCATCATTAAAAACTGTAAAGTTAACCGCAAAATTAGAATATTTTAACCCCGCTGGAAGCGTAAAAGACAGGGTCGCCAGAGCGATGATAGAAGACGCTGAAGCAAAAGGTTTTTTAAGACCGGATTCCGTAATTATCGAACCGACAAGCGGTAACACCGGAATCGGACTTGCTGCAGTCGGCGCGGCAAAGGGGTACGGTGTTATCCTTACAATGCCTGACACCATGAGCGTTGAGAGGCGAAAACTTTTAGCCGCATACGGCGCGAAAGTTGTGTTGACCGAAGGCGCTCTTGGGATGAAAGGCGCTATCGCAAAAGCGGAAAGTATCGCTCAGGCTACACCAAGCAGTTTTATCCCCGGACAATTCGCGGCTGCCCTTTTCTCCCAAATCTCACAACCGCTATTTATTATATTATGTGGCTCAGAGCAACGCGTATTATATAACGTGATACTTAAAAACAGAAAGGATAACTAACTAAAAATGACCCAAAAAAATTATAAATTCGAAACCATGCAGCTTCACGTCGGACAGGAAACGCCCGATCCTGTTACAGGCTCAAGAGCGGTTCCTATTTACGCGACAACCGCTTATGTCTTTGATAATTGCGAACAGGCGGCCAAAAGATTTGAATTGTCAGAAGGCGGAAATATGTATATAAGACTTTCAAATCCTACCTCAGATGTGTTTGAGCGCCGTATAGCGGCGCTTGAAGGCGGAGCCGCAGCGCTTGCTACAGCTTCAGGCGCAGCAGCTCTCACTTACGCGGTACAAAATATAGCGCTTGCCGGACACAACATCGTATCTGACAAACGCATCTACGGCGGTTCATACAACCTGTTCGCAAACGCTCTGCCGGATTTTGGGATCACAACCGCCTTTGTTGACGGAAGCGACCCAGAAAATTTCCGAAAAGCTATCAACGAAAATACAAGGGCGCTGTTTACAGAGACCTTGTCTAACCCAAACTCTACCATTAGCGATATTAGCGCTATAGCTAACATAGCGCACGAGTTTGGCATTCCTCTTATTGTAGACAACACTCTTGCCACGCCTTTTCTTTTTCGTCCCATGGAACACGGTGCTGATATTGTTATACACTCAGCTACAAAGTTCATTGGCGGACACGGAACTGTTTTGGGCGGATGTATAATAGATTCAGGCAAATTCGACTGGACTCAAAACAATAAATTCCCCGGACTCTCAAAGCCCAACCCAAGCTACCACGGCATTGTATTTACAGAATCCGCAAAAGAGATCGCCTATGTACTAAAAATAAGAGCTACACTAATGAGAGATATGGGCGCTACGCTAAGTCCGTTTAACTCATTTCTGTTTTTGCAGGGGCTTGAAACATTGTCTTTACGGATAGAACGCCATGTGCAAAACGCTTTACGTGTGGTTGAATATTTGTTAAAACATCCGAAAGTACAAAATGTAAACCATCCCTCTTTAAAATCGCACCCCGACCACGGTCTATACCAAAAGTATTTTCCAAACGGGGCGAGTTCTATCTTTACATTTGAAATAAAAGGCAGCAAGGATGATGTTAGAAACTTTGTTGAAAAACTAAAATTATTTTCACTTGTAGCCAATATCGCGGACTCAAAATCTCTCGTCACCCACCCGGCAAGCATGACCCACTCCCAGCTAACCGAAACCGAAATGGCGGAGCAGAAAATAATGCCTAACACCATACGGTTGTCGATAGGTACGGAACATATTGATGATATCATTGGGGATTTGGAGCAGGCTTTCAGGTAAATGCAAAAATAATAATGCAGAATGCAGAAATTGGGGCAAATATGATATAGATTTTGCCCTGACTTTTTGCAGAATACGTTCCTCATACTTGCACCCTTTCTCATTTGAAGAGTTTTTACTTGCGTTAGAAAAAGAGATGCTGCTGCAAGCCTACAGGCAGGGCCAAAAGAACATCCCGCTTGGGGCAGGCGCCAATTTTAAACGGCGAAGAATGCTGCTCTTAGACACTGGGATATTCTTACGAACGCTCAATTTTAACGCTTCGCAAATAATAACAGCCGAAGACTTTAAAACAATAAATATGGGCTCTCTTGTAGAAATGTTCACAGGGCTTGAGATACTAAAAGCCTCTTCATGTTATATGCCGTATCAGCTGTACTGCTGGCATAGGGAAAAAAAGCAGAGTAACGCGCAAGTTGATTATGTCATACAAAAAAATAATATGATAGTCCCCCCGATTGAGGTAAAATCCGGGGTGAAAGGGGCTACGCCGAGTTTACATCTGTTTATGCAGGAAAAGAACAGCAAAGTAGGAGTCAGGTGTTCGTTTGAGAATTTTGGAGTGTTGGGGAAGGTTGAAATTTATCCGGTTTACGCGATTTCGAATGTGATACTGGATGGGTTTGAGTTTTAAAACTTTTCATCTTCCCCAAAAGCTCTTGTTACTTTTAAATATTTTTATTATATTGATGATGTGGTTTTTGTCTGATTCCGCCATTTCTGTAAAGATACCTCTTTTGACCGAAATATAATATTCTTAGATAATCTCAGTGTTTCGTATCACTATCATTTCATAAAGCCTGGATCAAAAGGACACAGATGATAATAGCCAACCCGATTTACGATGTGACATTCAAGCGGCTTTTAGAAAACGACCGCACAGCTAAATTTTTCATTGGAACTATTCTTAATTGCAAAGTACTTTCTCTTGAGCCGACTGTCCGTGAACACACAAAATTCGATAAAGACACCGGAAAACTTACGCTCTTTCGCATGGATTTCGCCGCTACTATAAAAACCAAAGAAGAGGGCGAAAAACGGGTAATTATTGAGATGCAGAAAGCTATGCACCTTGCCGATGTTACCCGTTTCAGAGAGTATCTGGGTACGGAATACATAAAATCGGAACTTCCTATAATATCAATATATATATTAGGCTTTAACCTGTCGGTAGATTCACCCGCATTTGGCAATGTTCCAGTTTACCGGGATTTACGGACTAATGAACAGCTTCATCCACATGATGATTTTGTTGAACAGCTGACTCACAGCGCGTACTTTGTTCAGACACAAAGAATCAAACCAAGTCTGAGCACAAAGCTTGACAGATTGCTTTCGGTATTTGAACAGGCTAACTTTATAGGCGGCAGCGAAACTACAAAAAGTTATCCCCTTGAAGTTGATGATCCTGAAATCAAAGCGGTACTGGAAATCCTTCATTATGCAGCTGCCGACGCGCAGGCTCGTGAAGAGTTAGACAAGGAAGAATATTATCGTAAAGCTATGGAAGGGATGTTCGGGAAACAGAACAGAAAACTAGAGCAGCAAGCCATTGAAATTGCGGAGCAGGCTTTTGTAATTAACAAATCAAAACAGGAAGCAGAGGAATCAAAACAGGAAGCAGAGGAAGCGAAACGGGAAACAGAGGAAGCAAGACAAGAAGCAAAAGAAGCGAAACGGAAAATTGACGAAGCGAAACAACGCGAAAAAGAAACGGTAAAAAATCTTCGTAATAAAGGTTTCTCGTCAAAAGAAATTGCCGCGATACTGAATATTACTATCGAACAGGTTGAAGAAAGTTAAAATTTCCAATTCTCAGCCGCCTAACGGCGGGTTAGTAAAAAATATACCAATTGACACTTTATACCTGCACAAGAACGCCTCATGCCGCCGATGGCGCTTTAGGCGGCGGGGAAAACATTGCCGCCTGCTGTGAGGACTAATCCAAGCTGCGATCTAAATCATACAAACAATCCTACAAAATTCTGCAGAATATTGAATGATCCGGCTATATCAAACAGAAATTCAGAGTGCAACTTGGTATTAAACCTAACCTCGCGGATTCGGCTCCAGGGTCTGGATACCCGCTGTTCGCTAAACTTTGCAGTGTAGGGAATTACACCAAACTGTATACCATACACCGAACTGACGCTCAGTCCCTAAGACAACGCGCGCTAAACCCGCCACTCCTGTAGTAGCTGTTACGGCCCACACCTTCGAAGTAGTAGAATACGCCCCGATAGTACGCATAGGAAGCATCATCCACCGTGGCCGTCCACCAGCCGCCGTATCTGCCAATATAAAAGAAATCGCCACCGTTGAAGCGGTAGCCCCCAGGCAACGCCGAAAATCCATATTCATCCGTACTAATAATACCACTATAATACCGCCAACCAGATACGGACTTGAGCTTTATACCCGCTATAGGGGAACCGCCAACCGCATCTGTCAAAGCCGTCCACTCTGCATCTGCAGGCAAATGCCAACCGGAAGGACAAGCCGTCAGCGCTGCTGACCAAGTATACAATCTGCCGTATTTGGTACAATTGGAATCAGCATTAGCATAACACCAGCTACTATCAGTCTGATAATTTAGATTTTCTGCCATCCAGATCTTACCACCGATTGTTACTGTCTTATATGACTTACCATCGCGCGAATCTGTAAATGATCCGTATGTTATGTTGGGATCGCCACCACCTCCTCCTTCACCTGCCGGATTACCACCGTCACCATTATCTCCGCATCCTGCCAACATAAAAGCCAAAAACATCACCGTAGTAAAAAACAAGTGCATAATACTAACAAACAACTTAGACATGCACAACCCCCTTTTAAGGAATTTGATGAAAGCAAGTTTTTTAAGAATTGATTAAAACTGATGGATGGCAGTTTCTTCACAGGCTCACAGCGCCAGAAGTATTTTAGATGGATGCGAGTAATCCAAAAATGGCACAATATCTGCTGTATTTCTATTACATCTGCCAATATGAGGTTCGGGGAATATTTTGAGGATATTTGATTTTGTCATAGCAATACCAAAGTTTATTACCGAATAATGTTACTGGTTATTATTTCATCTCATATCTCAAACCTATACGAATATAATTAATTCCATAATATGCGCGTTATAAAAATAATTTTATTACATTTCAACCGTTTGTAATCTTCAGCTACATTTATTACATTAACTTTTCAGTAATTTGACCTATGCAAGTATCACTATTATCGTTAATTATGAGATAGCGGGCGAGGCTTTTGAGAATGCCGCCCAGTTTCTTATGAAACTTTTGGCGGATATGATTGCGAGAATACATGGGGACTGAGGAATATACCCCCTAATTCAAACTCGGCATACCCGCCACCCCAAGAATCCTGTCCACTTCCCCGTTCTCAAGAGTCTCATACTCCATAAGAGCGGCCGCCAGACTGTCAAGTTTATCTCTGTTAGCGGATAGAACGGACATCGCCCGTTCCTGCTGTTCGAGGATAATTCTCTGAACTTCTTCATCAATAAGGCGCGCGGTGTGTTCACTGAAATCTTTTGGCTGAGAGATCTCTTTTCCTAGGAACGGATGTTCTTCGCCCTGGCTAAAGGTTGCGGGACCTATTTTGTCGCTCATACCCCATTGACAAACCATTTTACGCGCGATAGATGTAACCTGTTTCAGATCCTGAGCGGCTCCGCTTGTAAGTTCCTCAAAAACGAGCATCTCCGAAACACGCCCGCCAAGAGCAACTGAGATGCGCGCGAGCAGATAGTTGCGGTTAAAGTTGTGACGGTCGTTGTCAGGGATTTGCTCAGTTGCCCCGAGGGTTCTGCCGCGGGCTATTATAGTAACTTTCTGGAGCGGGTCGGTATGGGGGATGAGTTTCGCTACAAGCGCATGCCCGGCTTCATGATAGGCGACTATTTTTTTCTCGCGTTCGTTAAGCTTATCTTCCCGTTCCGCGCCAAGCAAAATTTTATCCTGCGCGTCATCAAAATCTTTTGCGTCAACAATTGTTTTACCTTTTCTTCCCGCTAAAAGCGCGGCTTCATTTACGAGGTTTCTAAGCTCAGCGCCTGAAAAACCTACAGTGCGGGCAGCGATACGCTCCATATCTATATCTGGAGAGACAGGTACATTTGCGCTGTGTATTTTTAAGATGTCAAGCCTTGCGGCTTTTTGCGGCAGATCAAGAGTGATCTGGCGGTCAAAACGGCCCGGACGGGTAAGCGCCGGATCAAGCACATCCGGGCGGTTTGTAGCGGCAATTATTACTACCGACTCATGCGACTCAAAACCATCCATTTCTGTGAGAATCTGGTTTAACGTCTGTTCACGCTCATCATGACTGCCTCCAAGACCGCTGCCCCGTACACGTCCGATAGAATCAAGTTCGTCAATAAATATCAGTGAAGGGGCCTCCCTTTTAGCGGTCTCAAACATATCTCTTACCCGTGAAGCTCCGACTCCTACGAACATTTCTACAAACTCAGAACCTGAGGTGCTGAAAAACGGCACTCCCGCCTCACCGGCGGTTGAGCGGGCAAGGAGAGTCTTTCCTGTTCCCGGAGGGCCCATAAGGAGTACGCCTTTGGGAATCGTGGCGCCAAGAGCCGCAAATTTACCTGGGTCTTTCAGATAGTCAACAATCTCCTGCAAGTCTTTTTTTGCGTTTGACAAACCTGCGACATCAGCGTAACTGATATTAGCCATCTCTCTGCGGAACCGTTTGGCTTTAGATTTTCCCACAGAGAAAATGCTGCTCCCGGGGAACCCCGTACCTCCCCGCATCTGCTTTTGAAAACGGGAACCAGCATATATAAAGTACCCGATAATAAGAAGCCAGGGGATAAGAAGAATAAGTGAACTCAAAAACCAGTTGTTGCCGGCCTTAGCTGTCACACTCACCCCATGAGCTTCAAGAAGCCCCATGAGGTCGCTGTCGTCAAAATCCGGCTTTGTGGTAGTGAATTTGGAGTAGCGCAGACTGTCACCTCTGACATGAGACTCATAGTCCGACACGAACGTTCCCTCTAACACATTGCCCTTAACCAAAACCTCTGAAATATTGCCCTCTCTGACCTGCTTCTTGAATTCAGAGTATGGAATTGTAACGACCGGCGGGGTTCCGAAAGAACCAAATATATACGCAAAAAGAGCTGTGAGAATAAAAGCCCATAGAAATATTCGAAGCATGCCCGACTTGCCTGCAGGAGCCGGTGTTTCATCCGGCTTTTTCTCTTTCTCTTGTTGTTCGATATTAGCGGCCATTAATCTAAATCCATCCCTTTAAAAGGTGAAGTAACCAAACAGGAAGCGGCTTTTCGTATCTGTCTCTCAATAATAAGCTTGATAAAACATGAGAGCAAAATCCGCTCCCGTAAAAAGGCAACGCAAAAATCAAAATTTTAATATGAGGGCCGGGGCTTTGCCCGGCCTTTGACTGGGATATTCCCCACTTTCAGCAAAATCATACCCTCGATCAATTATTTACGCAAATTTAAAGACATTGTTTTTTAATTTTTGATTTCTTGATTATCGTTATAGCCTTCCGGTTCTTTTTTTGCATGCTAAAAATCATATATTACTAAAAATCACCATAAAACGTATGATTTAAATTATTTTTAAATATCTCGAGACCGGAAAGTCAGAAAAATATCTGATAAAAAACTTTATAGAAACGAGTCCTGCCTGTTATGAAAATACGAATCACGAAAACCGCCAAGTCTTCCATAAGAATTCTCTTTATATTTGAAGACTCAAAAAAACTGCCCCCCGACTTTAAGGGCACAAGCGGCGAAGTATCTGTGAGGCATGGGACTGACGCGGTAAACATCTACTGCGGTCTTGGCAAAGAGGAACTGTGTACGGAGCGTACCCTTAAAACCGCCTGCGCCAAGGGGATTCAGAAAGTTTTGGAACTTAAAAAGGAGCGCGTCTCTGTTATACTGCCTGAGATAAAACGTTTCAGCAGTATGGAACTTCTGAGCGCGCTTAAGGGGGCGATTCTCGGCAGCTATAAATTTGTTAAGTACAAAAGCGAAAAACCTGTTTCTATTGATACTATTGACGTAGTCAGCTCCCGCTCCATCACTGTACAGGAGATAAGCAGAACCGAAATCATCGCTGAGTCTGTAAATTACGCACGGGATCTTGTAAACGAGAACGCGCATGAGATGACCCCTGCGCGTTTAGCGAAAGAGGCTAAAAACCTCTCAAAATCAAGCGGTATGAAAGTAACGGTACTGGACGAGCATGATATAAACCGCCTGAAACTCAATCTAATCAAAGCTGTCGGGGAAAGCTCTCCCTATCCTCCGCGGCTTATAATAATCGAGTATACAGGTAATCTCCGCAGTAAAGAGAATGTTCTGCTTGTTGGCAAAGGCGTTACCTTTGACTCCGGCGGACTCAATCTCAAACCCAGCGGCAGCATGGAAACTATGCGTTCAGATATGGCCGGGGCGGCCGCAGTACTTGGAGTTATGAAAAGCCTGGGAGCTCTTAAACCAAAAATCAACGTAACCTGCGCAATACCGGCCTGCCATAACGCCATCGGCTCAAAAGCTTTCTTTACGGGTGATATTTACAAATCTTATGAAGGGCTGACTGTTGAAATTTGCAGCACCGATGCGGAAGGGAGGCTTATACTGGCAGACGCTATCTCCTACTGTAAAAAGAGATTTAAACCCGCCTCTATAATAGATCTTGCTACTCTTACAGGCGCTATTTTAATCTCACTTGCTGATACTGCTGCTGGACTCTTTTCAAATGATGACGAATTAGCGGCAAAGCTCATTGACTCAGGAGAAAAAACAGGCGAAAGGCTCTGGAGGATGCCGCTTTACCAGGAGTACAGCGACTCTGTCAAAAGTGAAATCGCCGATCTCCGCAACCTCTCGAAACTTAAAAAAGGGTACGCAGGATCAAGCACCGCCGCAGCGTTCATCAAGGAGTTCACCGGGGATATTCCGTGGGCTCACATCGATATCGCGGGAACCGCGTGGAACGACAGCTCCCCAAAGGGAGAGATTCCGCAGTTTGCCACAGGATACGGAGTGCAGCTGATACTTGACTATCTTCTAAAAAATTAGCGAAAAATATTGCACATTACATTTTTTTAATTGTATTATTATAGAGTGGGCAGCAGCAAAAGCGGCACGGATAAACCATATTGTACGCAGCTACTTCCTTAAGCTATTTTTATATCAAAATATGGTTCAAACAGAGCGTACGAAAGTAACGCCCTTACAAAAAAACTTTATACAAGGAGGATTCTGTGGTTCGTTTCAAAGTTACAGTTCTGACAGCTCTGGCGGCAATTTTTGCAATCGGATGCGGCGGCGACGCACCTTTGGTAAAAGAGGGCGACCATCTGGAAATTATCCAAAATCTCGACAGAGAACGTTTCGAGGCGGCTTATGGCGACCTCACAAACCCAGTTCCTCTGAATGTAGACGGAGCGCATGTGGAGCTCCAGGTCGGCACTATAGTAAAAGTGCTTGTCACTCCAAAGGATAATAAATCAAGAATCGAAGTTATACCTGTAAAAATCGGCGATGTCACCGATGATAAAGAGCTGCGCAGTATGGTAGTTCCCGACAGATTCACGGAATACAGGCAGAGCAGAGGCGATTTTCTGTACTACAGCTTCAGCTTTGACCCTGAGTATCTGGGAACTAAGGTTAAAAAAGTTCAGAACTGATAAAAAAAATATAAGAGGGGAAATCTCCCCTTCGCTTCGAACAAAAATGACCAATGGTAAAAAGACGCCATTGGTCATTTTTGTTCTACGTTACCCACCAGACTGTGTCAAAACCTTAAACTTTCTCCACTTAAATTTTTTGATGTGAGAAAACTTAAAGTTACCCCCTCAAAATTCCATTAACAACCAAAGAGACGCTCAAGTTCACCCCCGCAACTATCCATTATAAAGCAAAAGGGCGGCACACTACGTCCGCCCTTTTCACGCCAATTTATTAATTGATTGTTGATCTGCTAAAACGTCTTATTATAAAGCAACATCGTTTTAAATTCCCCCTGTTTGTCAGGCATAACCGCTAAGTTAAAACCCTCAAAGGCATTGCTGTAAGCTCTTCTATTAGGATCTGGTTTATTGTAGGTGCAGGAACGGACAATGTTATAGATAGAGTTGAATGCCCAACAGCCAAATCCGAGCCAGATTGCGAGTTCGCCGTGTCCAGAGTAATCTTCACTGAAATGCGAACCTTCTGATAATTCTCCGGCTCCGTAAATAAAAAGTGTCAATCCGCCAAAAAAAAGCCCGGCCTGAGTCCATCCGCCAACGTTATCATTCATTATGGCAAAAGACCCCACACCAGGAACCATCGTGTTTACAACCCATGTTCCCAATCTCTGGATGCCTGTAAAATTCTCATAATAATACTGTGGCTGAGATCTTGCAGCGGATTCATAACTCGCGCGGGCTTTGGCGCTTGAAGGCTCTGATTCACTATAACCGGCATGAGCGCTTTGAGGAGCGGAAGCCTTAACTCTTACCGGTTCCGATCTCGTCTTATCAAGTATAGACGCAATAATTTTCTTAGAAGCGTTATCTACATCGTTCATGGATTTTAGATCACTGGAAGCACTACTCATTGCCACTACTTCAGCAGTTTCAACATCAACAATACGGGCGGAGATATGGTTAGAGCCAAAAGCAGGGGTAACATCCGCGATACAAATAACCTGAACACCGTACTGTTTTCCCAGTCTGCTAATCAGATTATCGTCTATGGGGTTGTCCTGTTCGTTTTGAAACTCTCTGAAAAAAGCCTCTCCCTGTTCAACAGCTCTGTAGCGTCCGCTTTGCACAAGTCCGGTGAGTATTTTTACACTCAAAATTTTTTTCTCATTCTCACCGATTTCACCAGTCACACAAACCGCTATTTTTGGCCTGGAACCCTCATTCTGAGCAAACGCCGCCCCGATACAAAGAAAAATTGCCAGAACCACACCGCCTGTTCTATTCATATTACCTTCTCCTCTATATATTTAAACACCTGAAAAGGGTGATTTTGTTACTTGAGCCTATTTTATTTTTATAAACCCTGCTTTCTTATAAGATAAATTAACATAAACATAAATCATTGCCATGTCAATATGTAATAACATTTGCAATTTCCGGCTTTTGCATTTGGACATCTATTTTTGCATTAAAAATCCCTACATTATATTATTTTTAGAAGCTGCCTCTCACATAGAAACATAATCAAAATCCGGAGCCGATAAAAAATGCGCATTCTATCAGGAATAAAACCATCGGGAACACTTCATATCGGAAACTACCTGGGGATGATTCGTCCCATGGTTGAGTCACAGGAGCGCGGAGAGCTTTTTTGCTTTATCGCAAACCTGCACAGTCTCACTACCCTGTTTGACGGGCCAAAAATGGCCCGGTATTCAAGAGACGCGCTCATTGATATGATGGCGCTTGGGATAGATCCTAAAAAATCAGTTTTCTGGCTGCAGTCTGATGTGCCGGAAGTCACAGAGCTGACATGGTACCTGAGCAATGTGACCCCAGTGGGACTTCTTGAACGCAGCCACGCCTATAAAGACAGCCAGGCGAAGGGTATCCCAGCAAATAACGGACTGTTCTCATATCCTGTGCTCATGGCAGCCGACATACTGCTGTTTCAGTCGAACTTTGTTCCTGTTGGTAAAGACCAGAAGCAGCATATAGAAATAGCGAGGGATGTAGCCATAAAATTCAACTCAACTTATGGGGAAGCGTTTACAATACCGGAACCGGAAATCACCGAGGAGATTGCGATTATCCCCGGTATAAACGGACAAAAAATGTCAAAGTCTTATGACAACACAATCGAGATTTTCGCTACGGAAAAAGCGGTGCGCAAAAAAATTATGAGCATCGTGACAGACGCAACACCTGTCGAAGCGCCTAAAGATCCGGATCAAAGCATTATATACTCCATTTATAAACTCTTCGCAGCAAAAGAGAAATCTCTCGAAATGGCACAGCGTTTCCAAGAGGGCGGCTATGGCTACGGCGATGCGAAAAAAGAACTTTTTGAGACGCTGTGGAATTACTTTCAGCCGTTCCGTCAAAAACGGGAAGAGTTAGCCGCAAATCTTGATTATGTCGAAGAGGTACGGCGGCAGGGAGCAGCCAAAGCGCGTGAAGCGGCGGCTGTTACTATGAAGAAAGTAAGGGAGCTTGTTGGGGTGATATAGTATTGAGTAAACTTACACACAAATGCTTATGTTCGCCAGATATACGTACAAAAATTAAAAACTATATAAAATGACCTCTATGAGTTCCGAAAACAGGGCATTATCCTGCGTTGTCAAACAGACAACGCCAGACGGAAACCCAAATCAAAATACCTAAAGCTTGGCGCTATACTAATGCTTGGATTAGACACACGGCAATCTCTTGATGGAAAAACCCAACTGCCGCCGCTAAAAATACGGTCAGGAACCGTCCTGAAGCTTTCTGAATCTGTCTGAGCTTTAAATACGCCGAACTCATCCGCAAACCATTCCCATACATTACCGTTCATATCATATATGCCTAGTTCATTCGGTTTCTTTGTACCTACGGGATGAGTTTTGGCATCGCTGTTTTCACTGCACCAGGCCACATCATCAATATCATCACTTCCTGAATATTTATACCCTTTACCCTCTTTTCCTCCGGCGGCAGCAAATCTCCATTCAGCTTCAGCAGGCAAACGGTATTTTTTACCTGTCATAATATTTAGTTTTTTTATAAACTTTTGAGTATCATCCCAGCTTACGGTTTCAACAGGCAGATCATCTCCCCTGAAATGTGAAAAATTTGAACCATCCATAACCTGCTTCCATAATTTCTGGGTTACGGGATATTTTCCGATGTAATAATCGCCGAGGAGTACAGGCGGCGGGAATATCTCATTTTCATCATAATGCGTAGAAAACGTTCCGCCTTCAACAAAAACCATCTCTACATCTATCTGCTGACCGCTGCCGGATTCACGGATCAATTCTGAACATCCGCTCATACAACCTCCTTGCTGGAAGATTACTCCAACTCACAGATATGCCTTGCAGGAAATTTACTTGTGCCTCTTTACACAATCGCAAATAAAGCTATACTGCTTCTTAATTATATTATATCATTATTAAAAAAAATGGCAATAGAAAACCGCTCAAACCAAAAGCTCAAGCTCAAATCCCGTATGCTTCGCAAGATCAATAAGAATCGGTTTGATTTTCTGACGGTGTTTTGACTGGAAGAGAATAATCTGCGGAGATTCCAAATGTTCGGCGTTGTTTTTTGCGATTACCGCTATAAAACCGATAAATTCCGGACGAGGCGCGTTTACTATACGAACCCGCGCGCCGACAGGAAAAAGCGGGACAATTGACACAAGGGCTTTAACGACTTCAGAGTTAGCGGCAGTCCCGCTCATTTTTATAAGTTCTCTTATCGTGTCTCTGATGTCAAGCTTCTTTTCTACTTCCCGGCCAGTTGTAAGCATATCGTAAGTATTGGCTACCATTACTATTTCGGCAAAGCGGTGAATCATGTTGCGCCGCGAGATATCCTTAAGAGGAGGGCCATTGTCACCTTTGAGTTTTAAAGGATAACCGCTTCCGTCCTGATGCTCATGATGCTGCAAAACTACCGCGGCGCTTGTAGCGGGAACCGACGCGTTTTCCGTAAGCATAACATAACCCAAGGATGTATGTTGAGCGTAAGCCCGCTTCTCCTCTTCGCTGCGCTGACTTGGTTTCTTTGCGATAACCTCAGGAGGGGTAACAATCATACCTATATCGTAATGAAGCGCGCCGATTCCAAGCTGCTTCATCTCTTCATAAGAGAATTTGTACTTCCTGCCGATACAAAGAGAGGTAATCGTCACGTTCATGGCATGACCCAAAAGCGCGGGATGAGCCTGCTGCATTGCCGACATATTAAGAACAACCGAACCGTGACTCACAATTTCATCTATAAATTTTTGCAGCGCCGCGGCCATTCCGGAAGTCATGATATATTTACTGAGATACTGGCGGTTCTTTGCAATTACATCCTTGACATGCTCATTACTGCGGGCCCGAAACCGCTCCATGGCGCTTGCAAGCTCCTTTGACGACTCGTTAAGAGCAACGGTCATCTCCCGCTGAGTTTCCTGAGTTATAGTATCATCAGGTATTACATCCTCGGTGCCATCAATATGAACCAGCACAGAGGTGTAACCCATCTGCTTGAGCCGCTCGCGGTACCTCTCTTTAATCTGATACCCGGCCGCAAGAAGCATCTCCCCTGAGGGCAAAAATATTGACTCCCCAAGAATCATCTCTTCATTTACTTCATCGATGTTGTAACGAACCATAATGCTGCCTGCTGATTTTGGCGCAGAAATCCGCGCCATATTTTTCCCTGATATAAAAATGGCAGGGACAAGCCCTACCCCTACCCATAATTCCCTGTACGGGCGTTGCGTGCAACGCCCTTATCCTCGCGCCCTTAAAATTCACGGACACATGACCTGACACTCATACAACGGCCAACCCAATCTCTTCCCGCGCAGCCATATACTGTGATCAGGCATTGTACCTGCGCAAGAACCGGGGCGTTGCACGCAACTCCCCTGCGGATTTACGCCTTGATCCATTCCCTGTTAATTTCCGGAATATCCTCTAACAACTGTATCGTATGTTCGCTCTTTGGCGACTGCGTGACCTCATCGGGTGTGCCCTGCTCTATGATCTTGCCTTTATGCATGATAAAGATGCGGTTACTTACGTAATAGGCTAATCCGATGTCGTGAGTGATAAACACGATCGTCATTTTCAACTCTTCCTTGAGTTTCATCAGATAGTCAAGGATATTCGCGCGTACGCAGGCGTCAACCATACTTGTCGGCTCGTCGGCTATAAGAACTTTCGGGCGGAGAACGAAGATGCGCGCTAAAAGCATACGCTGCATCTGACCGCCTGAGAGCTCGAAGGGGTACTTGCCCTCAACCTCTGACGGCTTGACGTTTACAGCGAGAAGCGCCTGGTCTACCCGTTCTTCCATCTCCTTGTTTGATGGTTTGTCTTTGTAAATACCAAAGGCAGCCTTGAGCTGGTTGCGGATAGGAAAAAACTGGTTAAAGCAGCTGAACGGATCCTGAAACACTGCCTGCACCTCACGCCAGTGAACGCAGTGATCGGTGATAGGCTTGTCTTTGTAAAGGAACGTCCCCGCTGACGGATAATGCAGTCCAAGCATCATCTTGGCAAGAACGCTTTTGCCGCACCCCGAACCGCCTACAATAGAGACTATCTCCTCATCGGCGATATGGAATGTCACATCATCCACAGCTCTTACAAGCTTTTTGCCGTGGCCAAATGAACAGACGCTGTTTACAGCGGTGAAAATATTGTTACTCTGCATAGTCGCACCTCACCTGCCTGTCGCCGACAATTCGTATCTCCTGTTTTTTCTGTTTACACTCCGGCTTCGCCGACGGGCAGCGCTCCGCAAAACGGCACCCCTCAATAGGCTTAGCTAAATTGGGCGGCGCGCCCTCAATAGCCGTCGGCTTACGCTGCTTCTGCCCCGGCTCAGCACTGAGCATCGCGCCCATCAAAGCTTTCGTATAAGGATGGCGCGGATCAAAAACGACCTGCTCCGCTGTTCCCTTCTCAACGATCTCTCCGGCATACATAATAGCGATGTTGTCAGCCACGTGACGCAGAAGCGGCAATTCGTGGGTGATAAAGATCATCGTCGAAAAAATGCCCTTCTCAAGCAGATCAAAGATCATCTTGATAACTACCTTTTGTGTAGTCACGTCAAGAGCTGAGGTCGGCTCGTCGGCGATGACCATCTGCGGGTTGAGCAGTGTGGAGATACCGATAACCGAACGCTGCCTCTCCCCGGCAGTAAGCTGAATGGGGTGAGAGTTCAGTACGCGCTTGGTATCCATCCCAAAAAGATTAAATCTCTCAATCAACCGCTCATAAATCTGCTTTTTATCAATGCCCTTCATGTGAGCGGCCATAACATCTGCCGCGATATCCTTGACCTTGCGTGTAGGATTAAGCGCGTTGAACGCTCCCTGAGGTATCATGGACACCTTGCGGGATAGAACATTTTGGCGCACATCTTCCGGTGTACGGTTCATGAGCGACTCCCCGTCCACGCGCACATCTCCGCATGTCGGATAGAGCGGCGGGATGAAAAGCCCCATGAGCCCGTTTACCAGTGTGGATTTGCCGCATCCCGACTCGCCGGCAATCCCAAGAATCTCACCCTGATCCATAGAAAAGGATACATCGGTGACCGCGTGTATTTTCTGACCGAAGCGGGTCAGATAGTGAAGACCAAGTTTTTCTACTTCAAATATAGCCATAACGCTCCCATTTACTTACGTAAGCGTGGATTGAAGACGCCGTCCATTGACGTGTTAAGAAGATACAACGCAAACACGATAACAGTGATCGTTGCGGTCGCGGGCATAAACGCCCACCACACACCATCACCCAGCGCGCCGGTATTTTTGGCCTGATTTAAAATCGTACCCAAAGAAACCGTGTCAAGCGGCCCCAAACCGATCATCGAAATCGCCGACTCCGACAAAATCCCCGATGCCACCTGTATAATAAACACCATAAACACATACGAAAAGATATATGGCAGAATATGAACTAAAAGCACTCGCAAGGTATTGTCTCCGTTAAGTTTCGCAAGAGAGATGTGATCCTTGCTCTTTAGAGCGCTAGCCTGAGCGCGGACCGCGCGGGCGCTCCATGTCCACCCGGTAAGCCCAATGATCACGCCAATGAGCGTGAGTGAACGGCCTTCCTGAAGACTTGCGCTGATGAGGATGAGGATGACCAACTGCGGTATCACTACAAAGAGATTAGTCATCATGTTGAGAAGATCATCAACCAAACCGCCTCTGAACCCTCCGTAAATCCCAATAAGAGTCCCGATAGTAGTAGCGATGATCCCCGCCAAAAATCCCACATACAACGATGAACGAAGACCGGAGAGCAGAAGAGAGACATAATCGCGCCCCAGGTCATCAAGTCCAAGCAGGTACCCGCCCCCCGGGGCGGCGTACTGCGCCCCCACCCTGTCCATTGTCATATTGTAAACAATGGGCCCGATGAGCGCAATTAAAAGCGTACCAAAAAACAATCCCGCCCCAATAATAAACATAGGCGATTTGAGCAGATTTTTTAGAATTTTCATCCCTTAGTTCCCCTTCCCAATCTGAAGACCGGCCTTGACACGGGGATCAAGGAATCCTATAAGGACGTCAACAGTAAAGTTTGCTATAAGAACCGATGTTGTTATTATGAGCGTAACACCCTGGATCATCGGATAATCGTTGTTCTGTATAGCGGTCAACATCGCCATTCCAAGTCCCGGATACGAGAATATCATCTCAGTGATCAAAGCGCCTCCTATCATCACACCCAAAGAAAGCGCGAGACCGGTGATCTGCGGCAGCATCGCGTTTCTGAAAAGATAAGCAAGCACCTTGCTCTCCTTGAGCCCAAGCCACTTCGCGTACTTGATATAGTCGGTGCCAAGCTCATAGATACCCATCGAACGCATACCTATAGCCTGACCGCCCGCCAAAATCAAAAATATCGAAAAGAAAGGCAGAACATAATGGTGCGCGGCAGATGAGAAAAACTCAAACGAGAAGCTTGGGATAACATTATTCGCGTACCCCCCCATCGCCGGGAACCAATGAAATCCAACCGCAAAAAAGTAAACCAAAAGCATCCCGAACACAAAAAACGGAAACGCGCTCAACCCCAAAGCAAACGGGAAAAACACCTTGTCAAAAATCCCCCGCCTGTAAGCCGCCATAGCGCCAAGCACGTTACCCACGATCCATCCGCAGATGATCGTAGGTATCTGAAGCGCAAGCGTCCACGGCACTGCTTCCTTTATTACGTCTACCACCTTCTTAGGATACTTCTGGAACGAAGTCCCAAGATCGCCCTTGAGACACATCCCGATATAGGTGACAAACTGCTCAAAACCTGTAGTTCTTACAGGCTTTCCCTCAGAGTCACGGACAATTTCGCGCGTTGCGCCGCTGCCTGAGACTTTTACAAGTCCAAACTCCTGAAGGTACATCTCTTCTTTTATACGGGCGTCTTCGGTACTCATACCGGAGCCCGACTTACCCATTATAATGTCAACCGGGTTATGTTTCCCAAGACGCGGCAAGTAAAAATTAATCGTTACCGCGACAAGGAAGGTGATAAAATACCACCCCCCCCTCATCAGGATAAACCTTAATGTCGGATACTGTTTTAACATTTTTAGTTAGCCTTTCTGCTTTACTAACTGTTTTACTTAGCCAACTGTAGATTCCACAGAATTTTCGTGCTCGCTCCTACCCAGGGCAGAAGAGGAGGGGCGTAAGGATTGTCTGAGGTAGGCCAGTTTTTCCACTGCTTCGCGCTGAACTGGTAAAACTGTTCAGGCAGATAACACAACGGAATTACAGGCTGATCCTGCATGAAAATCTTATTAAGCTCGCGATAGGCCGCCGCCAGCTGCGCTTCGTCGGAAATAGTCGGAATTGCTTTAAGTAAACTATCTACCTCAGGCCTGTATTCGGGAGTTCCGGGCTGATTGTAACGACCCTGGTTCTCACTCATCCAGTTGTCTCCGCCCACAGGCAGCCAGTTACGCGTAGACATAACAGCCTCAAAACGACCCCAGGGAAGAGACGGAGTGACGTTTTCGGCAAGCTTACGCATTACGATGTCAAAATTTCCGGGACCGTGCGAAGACCAGTAGATACCCGCGTCAACAGGCCCCTCGCGTACGTCAATACCCGCTGCGCGCAGGCTCTTTTCGGCAAGCTTAACCATAGCTTCCCAGTCTGACCAGCCAGCGGGAACCATAATAGAGAGTGTGGGCAGACGGTTTCCATTTTTGTCAAGCATGTGGTCAAGAGTGCCGTCCGCTTTTAAAACTGACTTATACCCTGCGTCAGCCAGAATCTTCTTCGCAAGTTCAGGATCATGCTTCACGCCAAACTCAGCGGCGTCCTCAGCGCTGAAAAACTTCTTCTCAAGCCCCTGGTTCATAATAAGACCGGGCTCCAAATCCGAAGCGTAGTTTGAAACCGCAAGCTCCTTAATATCGTTGTAGTTGATAGCCGCGGCCATAGCGCGGCGGAAGTTCTTATCGTTAAGAGGAGCCTTAGTTGTATTGATAACAAGAAGCGGCATCGTACCGGGAACAAAGTAAGGCGCGTCATCATACCAGGTCTTTACGCCATCTTTCTTTTTGAGCCAGATTCTGGGCATAAATGTCTGCGAAGCGTCAAGCTTGCCCTGCTGAAGAGCGATAGCGAAATGGTCGTTATTTTTATATATAGGGTGAATAATAAACTCCGGAGCCGGCTCCTTACCGCCGTAAAGGACATCGTTGCCCCAGTAATCGGCGCGGCGCTTGAGCACAATTCTTTCGTTAGTGTAATTTTCGAGATTGTAAGGACCCGTTACAACAGGATCCTTATCGATCTTGAGCTTCTGAACAGCGCTCAGATCATTGCCGTTATCAGAAAGCAGTTTCTCAAACACATGGGCGGGAACAATACGAATCGCCTGTAAATGATCAAGAATAACAAGCGGATTGTTGCGGCTCTCTTTATTAACAACAAATGTAAGACGCTCGCCGCCGTTTTCGAGCTTCTCTGCCAGAATCTCTTTAGTAAAATCAATCGCAAAAGCGGTAGCCGCGTTTCTGAAACGGCGGCCGATCTCAAAGACAAACTTGACATCCGCTGAGGTAACAGGCTGCCCGTCGCTCCACTTTGCCGCCGGGTTGATATCAACAACTACTTTATCGGGATCGCTTGAGACAAGCGTACCGAGAAGCGGCTCAAATTTTCCGTTGAGTGAATTATAGGTAATAAGCGGTTCGTACATCAGGTTAAAGCGGTCATTTACCGGCCACGCTGCCTGCCAGTTCTCCACAAGCGGATTAAACGTGTTAGGATCACCCCACTGCGATCCCGCCAGATACAAAGTCTTAGAACGTGGAAATCCCGCCTCCCCGCCCGAACTGCCGCCACATGATACCAAACCAAGGAGCAGCGCCCCAACCGCCAACACTTTTAAACACGATGACCTCATCATACCTTTCTCTATTCCTTTTCCCGGCTTAAGGTTTCTTTAAAGATATTATAAATTAATGTTTTTCAAGTGCACAGTAAATAATTTCAGTTACAACAAAAAAATAAAATTTCCTATATAAAAAGGAAAATACGTTTGGGAGGGATCAAAGGCAATCTTTTTTAGGAGGTTGTAAATGGTTTTTGTAATTCAGCTATTCAACACTAAAATAAAACGATATGAATTGAGACAGTTTTTCTATGCACTTTGAATGTTTTGATATATTCCCGTATTCTATAATCCGCATAATTTCCGGATCAATAAAAAATCCGCTCTCCTAATTAGCTGGAATTATATTACTGGGTTAAGAAAATCTCAATCATGATCCTCAATAATTTTAGGGAGAACGTATGAAAACAAGTGCATTTAAACGGACAGCGGCAGCAGTTATGACTTTCTGCATATTAGCGGCAGTTTCAAATTTGTCCGCCCAAACGATAAGCCCCAATATCCGGTTGAATTCAGTTGGTTTTATTCCCGACTTTCCCAAAAAAGCGTCTATCCTTGCCGACAGCACACTGAGCCGAGTAATATATACTGTAAACAACGCCTCTACAAACACGGTAGTATACAGAGACACAATAAGGGAGTTTATACACAACTCCGACACAAAAGAAAATTTGTGGATAGCTGATTTTTCAGAACTTACAACTCCCGGCAGCTACTACATCAGCGTAACCGCGCCCGCCAATTTTGGCCGTTCAGCGGCGTTCAGAATAGCGCAAGACGCTTTCACCGAAGCCTACAGGACATTAATGCTTGGGATGTACCTTTGGAGATGCGGTTCTCCCACAGGAGTCCGCGCTTCTTATAACGGAGTCACATACAATCACGGCGCGTGCCATTTAGACGACGCTACCGCTTCCATGAGATACATAAGATCTGATGGTCTTGACGTGCGCAGAGACGCGGCAGGCGGGTGGCATGACGCCGGAGACTACAATAAATACATTGTAAACAGCGGGGTTTCCGTAGCTATGATGCTTAAGGCGTGGGAACACTTCAGCCACGTACTCGGCAATACAAACCTTATCGCCGTGTCCGCAAGCGGCCAGATCCCGGCTTTTCTCACAGAAGTAAAATGGAACCTTGACTGGGTAGCGAAGATGCAGTACCCCAACGAGGCCAAAGTATCTCACAAGCTCTCCGCGATTAACTTTTGCGGCAACATTTTGCCAGAACGGGAAACAGGCAGAAGATTTTTTGTACCCTGGAGCACCGCAGCCACAGGAAGCTTTGTGGGGATGCTCGCTCAGGCCTCAAGAATTTACAGACAATACGACAGAGTTTTTGCGGATTCATGTTTAGCAAAAGCAAGACGCAGCTACGACTTGCTTGTGTCAAGCAGTTTTGCAGCCGCTGACCAGTCCGCTTTTTCAACCGGTCAATACGGCGGCGGCGACAGCGACCAGAGACTTTGGGCTGCCGCCGAGATGTGGGAAGCGACAGGGGAATCAAAATACCTTGACGATCTGGAAAACCGTCTCTCCTTAAACGCCGGCAACCTTACCAACCGGATAGAATGGAGTAACGTCGCTCCCATAGCCGCCATTACGTATCTTAATTCCCAAAGACCGGGAAGAGATCCGCAGCGCGTAGAAGCTATCCGGGCCAAGCTTATCAGTACCGCTGACGGGATTGTAAATACCAGTCAAGCGCACGGATATGGAAACACATATCCAGGCAATGTTTGGGGGTCAAACGGAATGGTCGCCAGAACATCGTACATTCTTCACTCCGCATATAAAGAAAACGGAGATGTAAAATACCGCCACGCCATTGCGGATGCCCTCAGCCACCTGCTTGGAAGAAACTATTTTGGACGCTCCTTTGTTACCCAGCTGGGCCACAATCCCCCCCAAAAACCTCACTGCCGCCGTTCAGCAGCAAGCGGCAGAACGTGGCCGGGATATCTTGTAGGCGGGCCGACCAGCCAATCCATGGATGATAACAGCGGCGCTGTCGCTTCCCCACAGTTAGACAGGCAAAAATGCGCCTCTCTGCCCGCAACCTGCTGGTATGACTACGAAAACGACTACGCCCGCAACGAAATTGCCATAAACTGGAACACCGCAATGATATACGCTCTCAGCGCGGCTCTGCCTGACGCGGTTACATCTGTTTCGTATCAGCCCGGACAATCTGCCGCAAAAGGTAATTCACGCTCAGCACAGGCGGCCGCCCCCAGACGCGTAATAAAAACGCAGCGAAACGGTAAAATAGAGATACCGCCGGGAGCAAAAGTGTACGGCCTCGACGGCAGGCTTATCGGACAAAGGAAAGCGGGAGAGAGCGGACGGCCGGAAATAAACAGAAACGGCGTTTTTATAATTATGCAGAATGCGGAGACAGATATTAAAAAATAGCGGAAAGGTTTTGTACGTTTTATATGAATTTTTATTTGCGGGTTATGAAGTTTTATAATTATTTTATCTGTTCTGTAAAAACCGAGATACTTAACACGTTTTCACAAATAATATTACGGAGGTTTTATGAGTCTTTCAAAAATCAAATGTCTGGCTGTTGTATTAACGATTGCGGCAGCCATATCCGCCCAAACATACGAATTCTATCCTAACGCGCGCACAGCTGCGCTGGCAGGCGCCAAATTTGCCGACATTTCAGACATAAGCAGGTATCCTGTATGCATGCTTGGATATGAAAACCATATGCAGGCGACCTATGGAAACGGTTATCCGATAACTGTCACAAAATCTTTAAGCGAAATGATTCATATTGGTTTTTTGGCAAATCAGGGTCCTGTATCCAATGGATTTTTAGATTATGTAGATGGCAATCCATTCCTCCCATTGCCTGCTGATGAAAGTCATGTAAACATCCCGCACCTGCTCCTGGGAGTTAACTTGGGGACGTTTAAGATTGGTGCGGATCTGTTCTTTGAATATGCCAATGCAAATTCCCATATTAAGGATAACAATAACAACATCGAGGATAAAAGGGACGGTTCTCTCTTAAATCCCGGAGCCAGATTGTCGGCAGGACTTGATTTGGAAAGTGTGATGCTTCTTGCAAAATTTGGCCTTGGTTTTCCATCTGTTAACTATGAACGCACTGTGGACGGAACTACTACAGCCAAAGTAGCTTCGGAAAAAGGTTCATATCTTGAAATGGGAGCTGAAGCGGCATTTTCTATCAGCGACCTGGATATGTCAGCCGGCTTAGTTTATACGACTGAAACGTATCAATTTAAATCAGGTGTTGATCCTGTAGTCCTGGATGGCATGTATCCTTCAATTTCAGCATTTCAAATGTATCTGGATTGCCGGTTCAACATACTCGAAACAGCTGAGATGGCTGCGGGATATGCATTTACCAGAGTTGCTTTCCACACTAAAAACAACGCCAACAAAGATGATAAAGATTGGAGGGGATTTCATGTCCACAGAATACCAGTTGGTTTAGAAAATACCTGGGAAAATGCCTGGATATTCGATGCTGTCAGTCTCAGAGCCGGAGCTCGTTATAATCTCGTAATAGACGTTGAGAAATCAGATATTAATAAAGTTGAAAACAGCATTAAATACCTCGGTACACATACAATTACCCCCACTTTCGGTTTCGGAGTGAGCAAAAGTTTCCTCCAGCTTGACATGGCTCTTGGCATGGATAACTGGCAGGGAGCTTTTGTTGGTCCGGCTGTAGGGTTAGTGACAGCAACGATCAAGTACTAAGATATTATTTATCACCAATATATTTATAGATATAATATTTAAGGGCGCGGAGATCTCCGCGCCCTTTTTATTTTACTCACAGAACCTTGGCAAGAATCGTCTTCTGCGCCTCCTGCGGAAAGAAAACCGCGATCACCTCTTCACAGAAATACTGCTGTTCAAGTTCCGAGCAGTGCTGGTTGCACTTCAGTTCCCGCATTATCATTGCGACAAGCATTTTCAGCCCCTCGTCGGGCCATCTTTTCATGAGCCGTATCCCGAAGCTTACTGTTTTTTTTACTAATTTCTCAAGTGTACGGCCGGAGACCTCTCTCTCTACGCCGCCGTCAAGGAGGTTGCTTAAAAACAGGATACAGAACCTCATTTTAAGATCTCCATTTATCCAAGGTGCGCCCTGAAAGTGCCGGGCGAAGGTGCGCGCTAGCAGCTCTACCCCTGCCTCAGGATGCCTGATGGCCATACTTATGCCATGTTCTATAGTTTTGCCCTGCATTTGGACACTGCCTTCCCTCTTTGCGAACCGCTGCAACTTCTTAAACTTCTCAAAGATGTTTCTAACTTTATATAGATTAGCAAATGTTGAGACAATTTATAGTGAGCATGTAAATGAATCTATGTAATTTTGCTGATCAATGCAGAAATAAAAAGGAAGATATGGCCGATTCTTTTTGTTGTATTAAGTGTTTTCTATTTCTGCGTTCAGCCATTTTATTTATGCGTTTGTTTTTGATTGACTGAAGGATGAATTATAGAGAAACTTTACAGGCTCAGAAAATGGCTTCATTAACGCAGAAATAATTGAACAAACTGTTTTTATTTCTGCATTCCGCATTATGCAGTATTATAATAATTCAACTTCAGAATAGATGTTCGAATGCAGAAATAAAAGATCAGATCACCTCATTTCTGTATTTGAACATCTATTTCTGCATTAATAAGGCTCTTTTTCAAGTTGAATGACTATATTATTTTTGAAATTGAGTTCGTATAGCGATATGTATTTATTCTCTTTTTATTTGCAATGCACCTTCTATAAAGTTATATTTATAATGTTGTTGATTCAGTTACCATCTACTGATATTGACCGATACAACTCAGGATAATAGCAAGGAGTGTTTGCTGTGAATCTCAAAAAATTTTGCCTATCCGCTCTGTTGAGTTGCGCAGTTTTAACCAATCAGTCTTTTTCGAACACCGGAACAGATATTTATGATGAAGGCACTTTGCGTAACGTACCGTCAACCTCATACTGGGGTACCCGCGGACTTTCCCAGACAGCCGCCGCTGAACCATTGGGGGCAGACAGGCTCAATATATCGATCAGCGGAACCTACTCCAAACCAAGTGAAAACTTTACCAGCGGCAGGCACTTTGTCAATACAAATGTTGTCACAAGCCGTGTTGGCGTTTCCTATGGGATAAGGAGCAATGTTGACGCTTTTCTCTTCGCTCCTTTCTACGGCAACTCTTATTCGGGCAATAACTACGGCCCTACGCTTGGGGGTTTTACCGGCGGTCTCGCGATATATCCGACACCGCAAACCATACCGTTCAGGCTGGGAGCGCAGGTTTACGCGATTCAGGGCTTTAAGCACAACAATGATAACATTATTTTTATTGATGAGAAGAATTACAACGGCTATGACTTTTTTGATACTCAGGAGCAGACAAGGCTTGCGTTCAAGCTGACACAGTCGCTTGTAGCCGGAGAAAATGATATTGCCCTTAAGCTCCACTTCAATGAAGCGTATGTCATGAACTTTGGCAAAGACAAGACCGACCTGCTGCTTTTAGCCGCGGGACTTCAGATAGACCCGAACTCTTTTCTTACAATCGGATTTGAACTTAACTCACGCACAAACATTAAAAAACCTAATCTCTCGGATCCGCTCTGGTTTACGCCGTCAATCATGTTCAGGACACCGTACAACACAGGTTTTCTCTTTGGCTCAGATATTGCTGTTTCGAAAAAAACAGATGGAGTCAAGCCGCTTGAATCATACCGTTTGTTCGGCGACATAGTGATCTCTTTTGATGTCTCTGCCGGAAAGCGCGCGGAAGCGGCTGAAAAAAGACGTGAAGAGTTAGCCGCCAGAGCGGAACTCGAAAGACAGGCCCAGGAGCTGGCCGATCAAAAGGCAAGTATGGCTCAAAAAATGGAAGAAGACTCCATACGTTCGGCGCAGCGCGAGCAGGCTGCGGCGGAACGCGCGTATGCCGATTCAATCCGTGCAAAAGCAGTGGCTGATTCGCTCTCTGACTTGGCAGGTTCCCTGGCGCAAAAAGCGCATGATGATTCCGTAGCTATGGCTGAAGCGATGCGGGTGAGCGAAGAGGCAGCAAGACAGCAGAGGGAAGCGGATTCGATAGTTCTGGCCGAAACCAAAAAGCGGTTGGATGAGGAAAGGGCAAGACGGACGGAAGCGGAGCAAAGTTTCCTTTCAACAGGAATGCTGACTCTTGACAACGCGGTTCAGTTCCAATCAGGCAGAACCGATATTCCGCACAACGCAAAGCCCTATCTGACTATAATTGCGAAAATGCTTGTAAAGTATCCGAAACTCAAGATTGAGATAGGCGGACATACGGACAATATCGGCAGGATGGAAACAAATATGTCCATAAGCCAGAAAAGAGCGGAATCGGTGTACCACTTTATGCTTAGCACCGAGCCTAAGCTAGTCAACAGCCTCTCCGCGAAAGGATACGGCCCAACGATGCCCAAAGCTGATAATAACAGCGCTGACGGGCGTCAGACAAACCGCAGAATTGAGCTGAAGGTTCTTAATCCTGAGGTTCTTCAGGAGTACAATCCGTAAAGGAAGGACACACAACCGTTTCGGTTGTATATAACCCCACGTTTTAACGTGGGGTGGGAAGAATGGGGATTTGAACACGCATATCCTCCCACCCGCTGAAGTAAATGCCGGTTACTTTACCAACAGAATAACAGTTATTGATGCTGGGAAGCGGTTCTTCAACAGAAAGCGAAGAACCAGATAACTCGCGGTTTCAGTAACGGCTGTTTTTAAAAAATGGGTTATCATCGCTTTCCGTCTGTCTTTGAAAATGCAATTTGAGTTTAGAGTTCTCTTCACCTTCCGGACCGCCGCCTTGCGCCTGACCTTTTTTCTGCTGATCGAAAATCCTCTGGCGCGCCTCATTACGCAGCTGGCTCTGCTTTACATCGCATACCTGTTCCCAGACCTTTTTCTCATCAAGATCAAAAAGTTCGTGGATTAACTTCAGGTAATGCGCGGCGGCTTTTGAGAAGAGTTTATGAATAAAAAGGGTCTTTTGCTCCTTCATGCAGGTGTCAAACACAGTATCATAGGGGATGTAGGTTTCGGTTATTTTTTCAGGGTAGAGGCTTTTAAGCGCTTCCAGATATTCATCGTGTTTATTTGTACCCCTGTAACCGTTAGCGATGATTTTTGTAATACTGCAGCAATCCCTGAATCTTTTTGCCAGGATGCGGTGCAGCTCAATTATACCGTTTACCGCGAAATATGAAAGTTCAGTCGGAACGAATATCTCATCTGCCGCGTGAAGCGCCGTTTCCTGTAAAAGATCGATCCCCGGAGAGTTATCGATTAGAATAAAATCATAAAAACGGTTAAGGCTGCAGTATCCTATCGCTTTCTGTAAAATATATGGATCTCTTATGTCATGTCCCGAAAGTTCGGCGTGAGAGGGGATAACATGAAAATTTCGCAGATTCGTTTCTACTATGGAATCCATCAGCTTTTTACCGGCAACCCCGACTGAAGAGCGGTAGATATCGCGGATGCTTAAAGGACGCTGCCCATCCTCATCAAGCAACAATGACAGGTGATGCTGGCTGTCATTGTCTATAGCCAAAACCCGAAATCCCGACATAGCGAGCGCCTGCGATGTACTTATCGTAAATGTAGTCTTCCCTACCCCGCCTTTGTAATTCAGAACAGCAATCGTGCGCATTGAGACCGCTCCATAGTCGAGAGATTACCTGTTTTTTTAATTATACAATTAAAATCGTTAAAGTCAAAAACTTAAAGTCAAAGCCAAAATCAAAAGCTTAATATAAGGGGGAAGTCTCCCCCTCGTTTCGAACAAAAAGGACAAAAACACATCCTTTTTGTTCTCCACTACCCCCTCCAGCGGGGAACATCCCGCAACGCAACGCCACACAATCACCCCCAACTCCTCAAGGGGCTAAAGCAAAGCCAAAAAAGCTGGATAGAATTAATTCGCCATGTAACATTTTTGTAGTTATCCGAATCTAATCAAAAGAGGCATTGATGCTAACGTTAATTGACCCGGCCTTGTAAGTACGGCGGCTTCATCTAAGTAAAGCTTCTCCTCTTTAGGAGGAGTGCTAAAAGGGGATGCTTTTTTGACGCTGCGCGTTGGCTCAAATAAAAATGTAACTTTAAGTTATTGATTTTTTATATTCGTTTTCTAATAATTGCTGTAACCGAAACGTTTTTTAAGATTTCATTTAGTTTTTGTTGAATTTTGTTTTTTAATATAAAAGGGTTTTGTGAGTTATAGGTAGTATTTAGTTGATTTTTTATATTTTGGTTTATTTGAGCGTGTAAAAATTTTTCTGTAAATTAAATCCTTCCATGTTAAAATAATAATTAACCTTAGGAAGGATTTTTTATGTCCCGAAACAAAATGAGCCCAGAGAAGAAGGCCGCGATAGCTAACTTCATTGAGATGTATGACATTAAGAGTGTATCCGATATTCAAGAAGCGCTCAAAGACCTTCTTGGCGGTACTATTCAGGGAGTTCATAGTAAATTTTTAATAATGAGTCTCCATATTAAATGTGTTGATAAAATGATGTTTTATTAAGCTGGAAAAGACATAGTACGTATATATTATTTACCCCACAAATACATTGACGGCATCGTTTTTGTAGGGTATAATGTAATTAGGAGGTTCTATGGAAACGGTTATATATGGTATACTAAAAGAAGAGAAAGCGCGCAACCTTGAAATGCAGGAAGCGCATTTACGGGAGATTATGCTGCTGCCTAAAGGGACTATCGTTACAAAAGATATTTCCGGTAATGATTATTACTATTTGAAGTACAGGCAGAATAATAAAATAAAAACTGATTATCTGGGTAAAGACAGGAAAAAAGTTGAGCTTGTTTGCAGGGGAATTGAAAAACGGAAGCATTTACAAACGGTTTTAAAACGGCTGAAAGTTGAATATAAGCAAATTTGTAAGATCGTAAAGGATTAATTTATGCAAAGTGAACAGCAGGCAGCGTTTGGGGATATTATAGAAGTATTCGACCGTGAGGGACTACTTCCCTATGTCATGTTAATAGGCTCATGGGCAGAGTATCTTTACCAGTTTCATTTCAAATCGGATTTCAGACCCAATCTTAGAACTCGTGATGTGGATTTTTTGTATATGAATCTCAATCGGCCTAAGAGTAGTATAAAACTTTTTGAGGGAATGAAAGAAAAAGGGTTTTTGTATAAAGAAGAATTACTATCCGGCGTTGGAAAATTTGTTAAGGAAGATTTATTAGAACTGGAATTTATTACCCGTGTTTTGGGTGAGGGGCAGGATACGTATAAAATTCCAAGCATTGGAATTAAAGCTGAGGGGCTGAGGATTGTTAATATGTTGGTTGATTATCCCCTTTCGCTTAACTACAATGGGCATACGGTTATTGTTCCTGAACCGGAGGCTTATATACTTCAAAAGCTTTTAACGAATCCCAAGCGAAATCCGGCAAGCAAAAAAGAGAAAGATATACAAGCGGTGCGGGAGCTTTTAAAATATGTTGACAAAAAAAGGATAGGTCAGATTTTTGACAGAATGTCAACAAAGAGTCAAAAAATTGTTGATGCGGTTTGTGAGGGAAATTTTATAGAATATAAATAGTTATTGCTATACAAAGTGCTGTATAACATATTATTTAACTTTATTATTTGCTTTTAACTTTGTGCAGGATATAATTTATAAATAAAGTTAAATACAAGGTGAAAACATGGTATTTATTGCAGATGCACTTGGAATCAACGTAACTACCAAACCGTGGAACGGCAAGGCGAAGTTACCCTT
>JAIRVB010000009.1 GCA_031254105.1 Chitinispirillales bacterium | reverse complement strand
GCCTATCTAAGACTGGAAGTGTTTAACTCATTCTTAAAAAAAATAACGTTAGCATAACTTTATTGGTAACAAAAAAATGTTTGTAATATCAATAAAATAAACATGTTAGAGACGTTTTCAATTCTTAAAATGTAAAAGTCGGGATATAATATAACCAACTTTTATACCTGATGCAAGAACTTTTTTAATTATTTTTGGCCGGGGCGCATACGTTTAATTTAATGCTGGTGAGCGCAGCCCGCATGATGCGTATGACCGGACGGCGGATCGGGAATTACAAGAGTGTAAACTCTATAAACCTTATCTTCATCATTGTACCGTGTAATACTTTTGTAAACAGCAAAGCCTGCCAGATTCTCAATGGATTTTGCGAGCTGCGCCCGGGCTTCATCCGTAGACATATGACGCGCAACCATCTCATCACTTGATACCGCGACACCAATAGCGGACGGTGCGCTTTGACTCTCCAGACTATTCTTTATCTTTTCCAGTTGGACAAGCGGATCTACCGCAGCCTGTAACTTTTTTTTGCCCCCATCCTCAGCGCTTTTGGAACATGAACACAAATTAAGAAACAGAAGCGGTATTACCGCAGCAGCTATGGCGGCGATTGGAAATTTAGTTTTTTTCATAAGTATAAATCCTTTATTATGTTAAATAATGCAGAATGTAGAAATTTTTAAGATCCTTAAGATCCTTTAGCCATATAATGAAATCTATTTCATGTTCATGTTTACATTTGTTTTATTTCTGCATTAAATATCTCAAGTCATTGTCATTTCAGTGTTATAAATTGAAACCCGGTTGCGCCCGGCCCGTTTAGACGCGTAGAGCGCTTTGTCCGCGCAATCTATAAGATCCTGCTGGCTGCAGGCGTGCGGCGGAAATGAAGCGCAGCCGATACTTATAGTGACCCGCAGTTCCTTGCCATCGTTTACTATCACGCACTGTTCAACGCTGCTGCGGATTCTCTCCGCTATTATAGCAGCGCCCTGCTCATCGCTTTCGGGAATGATTACGGCAAACTCCTCTCCGCCGTAGCGCGCCGGAATATCGTTGAGACGCACCGCTTTACGAATACAATTCGCGACTTCACGCAGGACAATATCTCCCACCGGATGTCCGTAAGTGTCGTTAAATAACTTAAAGTGATCGATATCCGTAAGCAGAACCGAGAGGGGGCGGTCGTAGCGGCGCGCCCTTTCAAACTCGCGGGCCATAGCTTCCTGAAACGTACGGTGATTGTTAAGTCCGGTCAAGCCGTCTGTAGTAGCCAGCTTTTCCATTTTAAGGTAAAGAAGCGATCTTGTGATCGCAACAGAAGCGTTCTCAATAACAGTTGTGAGTATCTGCTCAATATGTTCTTTAAATATATTGGGCTCGCCGCTCTCCACAGAAAAGAGCCCTACGCACCTACGGTCTTCACCGCCCATAATTGGAAATACAATAAGAGAGCGGACAGCGGGATTAGAGGGTTCATTGGGAGCAAACCTGTAGTACCTGCTGTTACCCTGCGCCTGAAAATCGGCAATATTGACCGCCTGGCTTTTAGTAAACGCGTATGAGTAGATACCCGGGTTGAGCGGTATCTCCATCCCCTCAGCCAGTTCATATTTTTGACCTGCTATGCGTTGTATTCTAAAACAATTTTTCGTATTATCGTGAATAATAGTGACCATACGTACGCATGATACAGTAACATGCGGCACTATGTTAAAAAGAGCTGTAAAAATATCATCAGTCTTAAGCGCGACAGAGAATTTATGACTTGCTTCGTAAAACAGGCGAAACGTTCTGGCAGCCTGCTCAAGGTTAGCGCTCATGCGAATATTAACAATGAGAGCGGAAGCGATCGTAGAGAATCTTTTCATCAGCTCCTTGTCCTGTTCCCTGAAAGCGTTCTTGTCTTTGCTGTCGATTAACAAAACGCCAAGCAGCTCATTTCCGGAGGCAGTAACAGGCACAGCCAGAACCGAACTGATGCTTTCCTGATGAGAATAGTAAGTCGGTTCATTCGCACCGGAAGCGTAAAATGAAAGGTCGCCGCTCATGAAAAGCTTATTCTCGCTTGCCACCCTGCCAACCACTCCGGCTCCAAACGGGATTTGCACATTCTGTAAAATGTGCATGCTTCTCGAATGGTAACAGTTAAGCGTAAGCGTTCGGCGGGCAGGATCGTAAATAAAAGCCGCCGCGCTGTAAGCTTTAAAATTGTAACTCATGAAATAAAGCATGTAACTAAGCTGCTCGTTTACCTCACTCCCCGATTCTTTGTTAAAAAGAACAACTGTATCCGCTGATGAGGAGTCTATTCTGAACGAACCAGTAGCGGGCTGATCGCCCTGTTTTTTATCAGTATCCTGGCTGGAACGGATCCTGGCCATGGTCTCAGATAGAATTTTGCCGCGGATCTCTTCAACTTTTTTGTGAAACTCTTTCTCACGCGCGTCTTCTCTGCGCTTCCAAACAAAACTGGAGAATACCCACAATAAAACAGCCAGAACTATAACTGGCAGCAGCGGCCCCGCAATCCCAAGCTGAGGCAGCTTCTCCTCCATAATACCGGCCAAAAAACCCAAACCACTGACTCCAACAACAACAAATATCAACAGAAAATGGATGAATCGTAAAACCATAATTAACTTTCATTAAACTTTAAACAGCCACAGTTTTGCACCAGGCCCTGTACGGTGCTATTTTTAAGTAGTGAGACAAGCGCCCCGGCAGGCGAACCGTCTCCCGGTTTTTACGCAATCGGCTCAAAAAAGAGCTGAAAGCATATTTCATAAAATTACATCAAGTTAAGAATGAAAATGAACAAAAACGCAAAAAAAATCGGTCGTTTTAAAAGATTAGGGCTTCGCCTGATCGGCCCCGCTCTTTCAAAAATGGTTCTTTCCTGGTTTCTTAGCAAGAAAATAGACAAAAGCAAGCTTGCTCTTCCGGCGGATATAAACCGCAGCTCAAATATTTTTATCATCCTGCCGCAAGAAAGAACCGAAATGATCTTCCAGTTGGAGAACCTGTTCTCCATGCTTGGCAAATACAGAGACTCAAAAGTGACTTTTCTCTGTCCCGCAGCTCACGTCTCCTTTGTTATCGGACTGAAAAACGCGACCGTCATAAAATATATCCCTCAAGAGCTTGCGTTATACAACGAACCGTTTTACCAGACACGCAAAGAGATTTCAAGGTGCGCGTTTGACATTTGCATTAATCTGGAAAAAAGGTACAATATATGCCTCGCTTACTTCTGCGCTCTCAGCCGCGCTCATTTGCGTATGGGCTGGGAGGAAGCGGGAACCTATCCTTTTCTTAATGTACGGCTTAAACCCGCGTCCGGCGGCGGTTCAAACCTGTGGGAGCGCAATACTGTATTCGCAAAACTGCTTGGGGCTTACACCGATTCAAAAGTGCGCTGGGGCGTACCCAAAGCCGCAACAGAGGAGGTAGCGCAGCTGCTTGCGAAACATAAACTAAAAAGAGAACCCGCGTTAATCTGCGTTGATCTGGCAAACCTCGAAAAAAGATTCGGCAAACCCTGGTGCGGCGAGCTGATACGTGAGCTTAAAAAATCGGGCGCAGGACAGTTTTATATTTTTGGCGGATTGGAAGGGGAAAGCGTAAGCTTTACGGAGGAACCTTTCCCATGCCTGCCGCCTCTTTCAATTACAAGAACAGCCGCGCTCATCGCTGTTACAGACTTTGTTATCACAGGCAAGGGAGCGCTTTTAGGTCTCTCTCAAGTATCTTACTGCAAAATTATTCCTGTGGTAAACAGTGAGCAGGCAGCCCTTTACTGTAAAAGCAGCAACCGTATAAGTCCTGCGCTTTTCTCTGAAAAACCGGACAGCTCCACAGTAAGGCTTGTGCTGAAAAATCTTAGAACTCTTATCTCATTAAATAAAAGTAGTGCCTCGGGGCAGCCAGAAATAGTATAATTTATAGATTATGTGGAAGAATCTCAATAAATTTTTGTCATATAAGCTCAAAGAGATCGAATTCCGGCTTAATACCTGGAAACGATCCCGTGAAATCTCACATGCCTATGGCAAACGCTCACCAAAAAAGTTCTCAAGGCTTTTGCCGGGCGCGGTTAAAGGCGCGAAAGTCTCGGCTATTGCCGCAATAGCGTTATTACTTGCGGCAGGAGTCATAATGGGAACCATAAAAGCGATTCCCTGGATCTCCTCCACCCTAAGCGCCCAATTTACCCCCTCAACCCCTAATCAGGGTGAGCGGCACGTCCAACAGACAGATGAAAGCGGTGAGGGTGACGCTCCCGTTATCGGTGAATTAGAAGCTACTGTTTTACCGGAAGGGTACGATCCATCCTCAAGCTCTGAACAATACGCGGCGCAAACCCAAAACGACCTGCCGCAAACTCAACCCGAACCTCCCCCGCCTACGCAAACTCCGCTTGTGGATATTTTTAAAGCGGGTATTCCCGCGGGGTTTTCAGATTATATTATCTTTGCGGACAAGAGCGCCAAAGTGCTTTACCTTTTCAAAAATGAGCAGGACCGCTGGAAGATTAGCAGAGCTTTTCCGATGGCAACCGGAGAGCGTCACGGGCCAAAACTTATCGAAGGCGATAAAAAAACTCCTGAGGGAAATTATTTCATCGTAGGCCGCAAGGACAGAAGCGAACTCTCAGTTTCACCTCTTTACGGGCCTGTAGCGTTTGTGCTTGACTATCCGAACGAAGAGGACCGGAACGCGAGAAGAACCGGACACGGCATCTGGATACACGGTTCCGAAAGAGGCAATATCCCGCCTCTGCATACAAGTGGATGCATGGCTCTTTCAAATCCCGACATACTTGAACTGGGAGCCGTACTCGGCGCCGGTGTCGCCACTCCCGTAATAATCGTTAACGGAACAGAGGGGAAAAAACATTTAACCGCCATCAATTTTCAGAAGCTAAGCGCAGAAAAAGAACGCATACGGCAGAAACATGATGCGAATCAAGCGCAGTTTGAAACAATTGTCAACAACTGGAAATCCGCCTGGGAATCAAAAGATATTGAAACTTATTCGCAATTTTATTCTGTTAACTCATTTCGGGACGGGGTTCAGAGATGGGACGCTTTCAGGGAGCGCAAGCTTCGCACGTTTCAGATATATTCGACAATCGAAGTGGGCATAAGCAGTATCGTCCTTACAGATCTTACGGACAATTCGGCTACAGTTAAATTCGTACAGGTATACAGCACTAACCTTAACCGGCTTGAAAACGCCAAACGACTGTTTTTTACAAAAGTTCAGGGAGAGTGGAAGATAACCAGGGAGAGCACATTTCCCAAAGAGGAGTTCTTTTTATGACAGATGAGTTTCTCGCAGGCTTAGACAGGCTTTCAAGCCGCATAGACGTAATGGAGCAGGCCCTGGAGCGTATCAGCGCTTCTGAAAACAGTATAGAGAATCTTAACGCAAAGGTGGATAAGATTATCGGGCAGCTTAGTTCCTCTGAGGCAGACGCGGAACAGGAAAGTTCTAAAAAAGCGGATGAGCTTGAGCAGCGCCAGAGAAAATTAGATGATAAGATGATGCGGTTTGAAGAGCGGTTAAGCTCATGGGAAGAGCAGTTCAATACCACCCTGAACAAGTGGAATGAGTCCGAAGCCGGCGCCGATTTTATTCGCGGTAAAGTAGCTGATATGGAACAGGAGGTTTCAGGCTTTCGTGTAATGCGTGAGAAGCTTGAGAGCCTGAACAGTTTGTCCGAATATGTTAAGTCAAAAATTACAGCTCTGGAAAAGCAGCGTGTGGTTGTTGACAAGGCAAATGAAGAATCACTGCTTCTTAATAAGATGATCTGGCGTATTGATATTGATCTTAAGCAGCTCCAGACAAAACTTGGGTCTCTTGAAAAAACTGAGAAAAATATAAATCACATTGATGATATGCTGGAACGTTCACAGGAGTCAATAAACGAAATACGCGGATTTAAAGAGGTAATGAAGGAGATGTCTCAAAAAGTAGAGGAGACGCGCACCCTTGACAGCCACTTTGAAAAACGGCTTACTGAGATTCAACGTCACAGTAAAAACATCAGCAGCGTAAGCGAACGGGTGCATGAGATTCACACCGCGGCCAAAAATACCGAATCTATCTTTAACACTCTTAACAAGCACATGTCAATTGCTGAGTCGAGCAGAGTGCAGGTTATGGAGTATGAGAAATCACTTGACAAGGTTAAGATGAAGATAGAAGAGGTAAGTAAGGAGTGGACGGCCATTGACGCGATAACTCTGCGCATTTCATCAATCGAATCTCAGGTAAACGAGGTTGATGACCGGATAGACGCTCTTACCAGGCAGGAGAAAGAGCTTGCGGATTTTGAATCCAGACTGAAGGATGTCAAGGTTCTCATTGAGGATATAAGCGGTAAGGAGGAAAAACTGCAAAATAACCGCGTTGAGATCGATGATACGAATCAGAAAGTAAAGGAGTTCTTCTGCAACCTTGAGATTCTTGAAAACAAAGTGCAGGGTTTTAAGCAGCAGGAAAATCAGATAAACGAAGTCGGCAGGAAAATTGACAATCTCCAGGCTCTCTCAGGCAAAGTTGACGAGCAGATAATGATTACTGAGAACAGGGCGCGGCTTATTGACGAAGTGCAGAAAAAAATCGACAGCCTCGGAAGCATGGTCAGTGAGATTGATGAGAGGATAAACTCGCAGCTGCAGCGTAAAATCATGGTTGAAAAAACTGAAAAACGGCTTGACCAGCTTAATTATCTTCTTGGCGACATTAACATGAAAATTCAAAGCCTGGCCAAGGAACAAACGCAGGTAGATGAGGTCATAGCTCAGCTCTCGGCAATATCCATTCAGTCTATGGAAGCTAAGAACATGATGGTGCGTTTAACAGAAGAGAAACAGGCGCTGCTTGAGGAGGAAAACCGCATCCGCGAAATACGTCTCAAACTGCAAAGCCTCGCCACAGACGCGGAGAAAAGTGTGGAAAAGTTTCAGTCATACGTTGGCGAAGTAAATGAAAAGATGGAGCGTGACCGCGCGGGGTTTAATAAAATTGTAGAATACAACGCCAGTCAGATTAATGAGATTAAGCAGCATCAGGTTTCGATAAACAGTGCTGGTCAGGAACTGTTACGCGTAGAAAAGCTGCTTGAAAATCTCAAAAACGAGATGGAGCAGATCAGCCGCCGTACAAGTAAAATCGAGGCGATAGACGCAAGGATCGCTAATGTGGACACTGTAGTCTCAGATATGGAGATCCGCATAGAATCTATCGACAAAGGCAGAGAGCTTGTCAACTCTACACAAAAGAAGATAAATGACCTTAATGAGCTTATCGGTCACGCCACTACTCAGATAGAAACCATAAACAACAAGACAAAAGAGATAGACAGCGTAAGCCTTCAAGTGGAAGAGATGACAAATATGATGGATTCCGTAGAACGCCGCATGAGAGAACTTGCGCGGGAAAAACACTTCATAAAAGACGCCGAACACCGCATTACAAGTTTAAGCATGCTCGTTGAGGATGTAAAAGCCTCTATAACAAACCTCACAGCCGAAAAGCAGCTCGTTCAGGACGCGGTAGAAAAAACCTCCGAACTGCGCTTCCTGCTTGGAGAGGTGGAGTTTAAGCTGGGATTGTTTAAGCAGCAAAAGGAGCAGATCTAGTGAAGCAAATCGCGGATAGATAAGTGGCAAAGGTGTTTTTAAGGGCGGCCAATGGCCGCCTTTTCCCACGCGTTTTTCATGATCCACCTCTCAAAAATCCAATCCTGAATTTTGCGTTCTTCATCATCCCCAAAATACCTTCACCCTGACTCAATCCCAGTCCGTTTCAATCTCCGGCAAAAAATTAGCGTAATAACTCTAAAAAACAACAACATGAGGCTCTATTCTGAAATCCGCACAGGCAAGACAAGCTCGAATTAAAACAAAATAATGAATGATGCGCCGGATATAAATTTATCCTGCAATAATTGTAGTGGATTTGTAGTATATTTAGAAAGTAGTGTATCCGATACAGATCTGAGTAAGATAGTTTCCAGTTTCTAATTACCAGTTTCCAGAAAAACAAGAGTGAACAACACCCATCTTGCATCTGACAGCTGGTAATTAAAAGCTGGTAACTGGAAGCTAAACTATGGACGATATTCTGAAAACTCTGCCCTCCGGTTCCCCCGACGCCGCTGTTAAGATGTTTCTTGACAAGATAGTTGAGGTGAATCCCAAGGTGCAGACCGGACTCATAAAAGACGCGTTTCTCTTTGCGTGGCACGCGCATAAGGATCAGTTCCGCAAATCGGGCGAGCCTTTTCTTGCGCATCCTGTCGCCACTGCTTTTATTCTCGCGGAGCAAAAACTTGACGCGATAACCATTGCCGCGGGGCTTCTGCATGATGTGCTTGAAGATACATCTACTACGAAAGAGGAGTTATCCGAACTTTTTGGTGAAGAGGTCGCGCTGCTCGTAGACGGTGTGACCAAAATACGCGCCTTACAGATGAGAAACCGTCAGGAGCGCCAGGCGGAAACTTACCGCAAGATGCTGCTGTCAATGGCCAAGGATCTGCGTGTTATTATCATAAAGTTTGCCGACCGTATCCATAACCTGCGCACACTTAAGTATCTTGAACCTGAGAGAATACGCGCGATAGCGGAAGAGACTCTTGACATTTACGCACCGCTCGCGCACAGGCTTGGCATGGCGAAAATTAAACTTGACCTTGAGGATTTAGCCTTTAAACACCTTCACCCTCAGGAGTACAAAGATATAGCCGCAAAAGTAGCGGAGTACCACTTTGACCGGGAAACCGCGATAGATAATTTCGCCAGTCCGCTGCGCGCCACGCTTGAGGAAGATAAGATCACAGCCGTTATCGCCGGACGGCCCAAGCACTTTTACAGTATCTACCGCAAGATGGTACAGCGCAACAAACCATTTGAAGAGATTTTTGATCTTCTCGCGATAAGGATCATAGTTAATTCCATAAGGGACTGCTACCATGTGCTTGGGCAGATTCACTCTATGTGGACACCTATTCAGGACCGGTTCAAGGATTACATAAGCACCCCAAAATCTAACGGTTACCAATCGCTGCACACAACGATTTTCGGAGAACACAACAAAATCATTGAGATGCAGATACGCACCTGGGAAATGAACGAAATAGCTGAGGACGGCGTTGCCGCGCATTGGCTTTACAAAAGCAGTGATCAGGTTAGAAGCTTCAGCAAGGAAGACAAAACGCTTTCATGGCTGCGAAACTTAATTGAATGGCAGAAAGACCTTACCGATTCCGCCGAATTTTATGAGTTTTTTAAAATTGACCTTTTCCACGCTGAGATATTTGTTTTTACGCCCAGAGGCGATCTTATCCCTTTGCCAAGCGGCGCTACTGTACTTGATTTTGCTTTCGCTGTTCACACTCAGCTTGGGCTACACTGCACAGGCGCAAAAATAGACAGTAAAATTGAGCCGATAAACGCAACCTTAAAAAATGGCCAGACAATTGAAGTTCTGCACTCGGACTCCAAAACTCCCTCAATCGAGTGGCTCAAAGATGCCAAGACGCCGAAAGCGCGCGGAGCGATCCGCCGGTGGTTAAAGAATGCCGAGAAACAGGAGAGCGTCGATCTGGGCAAAAAAATTATTCAAACATCCTATAAAAGACTGCACGCGAACTCATCTTTTAATGAACATGTGCCGGAAGTGTTAAAATTTCTTGGCCTGAGCAGCATAGAGCGCCTCTATGAGCTTGCGGGAACCGGCGAGCTTCCCGTAAGCCGCGTAATGCAGTATTTTCACGCGAGTAAAATAAAGAAAAAGATGTCTTCAAACATGGTATCGCGGTTAGTCGGTACCTTTACGGGCCGGACGCAGGGAATTCTTGTCGGCAGCAGCAATGATAACCTTATGGTGCGTTTTGCCAAATGCTGCAACCCGATACCGGGAGACCCTATAATCGGCTTTGTTACAAAGGGCAGAGGGATCTCGGTACACCGCTGCGACTGCCGGACGTCCGAAATTTTTGACACGGACGGTGAACGCAAAATTGAGGTCAGCTGGGATCAAGGTGAGCAGAAAAAGTTTTATGTATCCCTTGAACTGACCGGAACCGACCGTCCGGGGATGCTTTTTGAGATAAGCCATGTGCTTTGCGACTCAGGGGCCAATGTCACGGACGCAATGATAAAAGTCACGAACCAGCAGGCGCGCGGCGCGTTTCAGATAGAGATTCATGACCGCAATCAGCTTAAACAGATACTTAGAAGAATACAAAAAATTAAAGGAATTGAAAACGTGGCCCGTGTAAAAGATTATATTACTTATCCGGGAGACAACACTGCGTAATGCAGAAATAATAATACAGAATGCAGAAATGAATAAAAGATTAAAGGTATCCTGATTTTTATTTCTGCTTTCTGCATTCTGCATTTTGCGGTATTATTTAAGGATGGTGTGAAATGGTCATTCCAGTTTGGATTATTATAACCGGTTTGATTTGCGGAGTTGCCGCCGCGGGCGGTGTGGTGTTGTTTTTGGAGAAAAAACGGCGCGGCGCGGAAAGCGGCGCGATGCAGTACAGCACAAGTTTTGTTTTTTCCGGCAACCTCAAGCAAACCACATTGCTTGACGCGATCCAGTTTTTGGAAATCGGGCGGCGCGAAGGGGTTCTGCACATCTATGCCGGAAGACGCAAAGGATATCTCACTTTCTGTAAAGGCAATGTGATCGACGGTTTTTACAGAAATGAAGCAGGGCGGGAAGCGGTTTTTCAGATGCTCTCTCTTGAAGAGGGTGATTTCTACTTCGAGCCCAAAACCATAACTCAACCAAAACTCATTTCCGATTCCATTATGGACATTACGTTTGAATGGGACGCGCGTAAGAATGGAGCATGATTATATGGTAGGCCCTCTCAAGATTTTTTCAGGCAACGCCAACATCCCCTTGGCAAAAGCTATATGCACCCACGCGGGCGTTGAACTTGGCGCATGCGAAATTGGCAAATTCAGCAACGAAAACATTAAGGTCAAAATCTGCGACAGCGTGCGCGGTCAGGATGTATTCATTGTTCAGCCCTCATGCGCTCCTGTTAATGAAGGGATTATGGAGCTTCTGATAATGATTGATGCCGCCAAACACGCAAGCGCGGGTCGAATCACAGCAGTGCTCCCCTACTTTCCATATGTCCGCTCAGACAAAAAAGATGAACCGCGTATCTCCATCACCGCGCGCCTCATGGCCGACCTGCTTTGTACCGCGGGAGCCGGCCGGGTGATGACCATGAATCTGCACTCTCCGCAAATTCAGGGTTTTTTCAGGATGCCGGTAGATCACCTTCTCGCAGGCAAACTTTTGTGCGAACACTTTACCAATCTTGGTACGGAGAACTGCGTTGTAGTAGCGCCCGATGCCGGAAGCGCCAAGCACGCGGGAGCTTACGCAAGACGGCTTGGACTGCCTATGGCAATACTTGACAAACGCCGCAGCGACGACACTGAAAATCCACATATACATAACGTAATTGGTGATGTTGAGGGAAAACGCGCTCTGATTTTTGATGATGAGATCGCCAGCGGCGGTTCTATTATAGAGGTGGTTAAAGTGCTTGAAAATCTTGGTGTAAAAGAGATTTCCGCATGCTGCGTACACCCTGTTTTTTCAGGTAAAGCCGCCGAGAAACTGCAAAACTCTTCTCTCACAAGACTTGTCGTAACAGACACGGTTTTCATTCCCGAGGAGAAAAAGTTCCCAAAACTTGAGGTGATCTCTGTAGCCGAGCTGTTCGCCCGCGCAATCATGTACACCAACATGGGAACCTCCATCAGCGGCCTCTATAACGGTTACTGATGATAACGCTTGCCGCAGGACCCTCAGAAGCGGGATGCCGTCTTGACCGCTACTTACGCAAACGGCTGCCTTTAATGGGCCTCTCGCAGGTTTATGGCCTTATACGTAAAGGCTCCATTCGTATTGACGGCAAAAAGGTGAAACAGGATCATCGTTTGAAAAACGGCGAAATCCTCGAAATAGATGTAAACGAATCGGAATTTGAAGCTGAAGCAAAACCGCAGAACGCGCTTGTAAAAATTACCAGAACCGACTTTTTTAAGCATAATTTTAAGATACTTTTTGAGGATTCATCAATCCTTGCGTGTAACAAACCCGCGGGGCTTGTGGTGCATCCGGGGACGGGGCATTTGAGCCATGATAATCTGATTGATATGGCAACGGCTTATATAATGTCAAAGGGTGATGAGAAAGAAGCCGTCGGCGGAACCCCGGTTCTCATGCACAGGCTTGACCGCGATACATCGGGAGTGATACTGCTTGCTAAAAATAAAGGCGTTGTGAGGATCATGCATGATGATATGCGCGCCGGTAAATTTACAAAGCAATATATTACTGTCTGTCATAACCGCCCCCCAAAGTTTGAAGACACCGTTACATTCGGACTAAAAAGAACAGACCGCAAAAACAGCGGAATGAAAATGCGGGTGGAGGATGACGGGCGTGAGTCAAGTACAAGTTATAAAATACTTGAGTATGAAAATGATATTTCACGGCTTGAGGTTTTACTGCATACCGGAAAAACGCATCAGATAAGAGTGCACATGGCGCATTTGGGAGCGCCTGTTTTGGGGGATGAACGGTACGGGAACAAACAGCTTGATGAGAAGCTGTTTGTCCGTAAAAAAGGTTTGATAAAACGGTTATATCTGCATGCGCATAAGATCAGTTTTCCGCATCCGGTTACGAAAAAGTCTACGACTATTACCGCGCCTCTTCCTAAAGAGTTTGTTTTTGATTGAGATAAAAGATGTAGCCGTTATACCTAAAAAACCCTCCACAATTGTCGGCCATTAATATCATGGAGGGATCAGATTCCGAGAAATATTTTTACTGATTACAAAAATAATATTATTGCACACATCCCGGCACGTTTCTCTTATCCGTACCAGGACAATTGCCATAACATGGGGCCCCTGGTGTAGTACCATAGTTTTTTAGCTTTACGGCGGTTATGGTATTCTTGGTAGTCATCATATTGTTATTTCGATAATGATTATCTGTTCTACAAATTGGCAAAATATAAACATCTTTACTTGTATTGTTACACAACAATGTATCAGCAGAGTTTTTTACTACGTGACCGCCAACTCCAGCCATGTTAGTGCAACCAGTCACAGCACAAGGGGATGGGTTGTCGATCCCAAATCCGGAATGGCGCTTCCAGAACTTAAGCCAGTTACCGGGATCTGTTGGATTATTATCACCGGTACTTCTACTAACATTATAAAAAATAGAGTTTGCCGCAAATTGCTCCGTACTAGCAAACTCCGACGCAAACACCCCCGCCAAACCGCCAAACCAAATTACCGCAGCAAGCATAACAATTTTCATTTTAAATATCTTCATCTTTCCCTCCATAAAAATAAAAGGTTGATTACCTGTTTTTAATTTATCCCGCACATTCACCCGATAAAATCAGAAATCAAACTCCCATATAAACATTCCTCTCCTGTTAATTGTTTATTTCCACTATAATCGTCTGATATTAACAAGAGGAGCTGATAAATAAAGAGCAACGTAAACATTTTTCCGGTAACAAAATTCCAATTTTCAGGTGTTCTATTAGATAGAATCATGTATATTTACCGACAACAAAACAACTGGAGCTCTGAGATGAAAAACAGGGGTTTTATCTTTGCGTTGCCAATCGCTTTAATAGCGGTATTTGTAACAGGCTGTTATTACCACATGGAAAGCGAGGAGCGGGATGCCGCGGGATTCAGCAGTATCGCGCTTGACGGCACAGCGGATATCTATATCCGACCCGGCAAAGATTACAGGGTTACTGTTACCGCCCGGAGAGATGTTTTAGACAAAGTTTCAACTAAAGTCAGCGGCAGCATCTTGCGTATTGATAACCGCAAGCGCAGCAACAGGTACCATTCGAACCATATAGATATAGATATATATATGCCTGAATTAAAAAACATTACTCATAACGGCGCAGGAGATATCCAAGTTTACAGCGGAAACGGCAGCCAATTGGATATACTGCTTTCAGGCGTTGGGGATATCAGCGCGCAGGATTACAAGGCAAATAATGTTAATGTCACACTTACAGGAGTAGGCGATGTAAAAGTGTGGGCAGCCGATACTCTGAACGCGAAGCTTACGGGAGTTGGCGATATACGGTATAAAGGAAACCCTAAAATCAATACGGTCAATAATGGTATGGGGAGAATACGTAAGCTGTAGCGCCGCCCCATTCTCAATCCGCTTCTATTTCGATTTGAACACCGCGCCCGCGTTGGCTCAATCGGCCGAACCTGTAACGGCGGTTTGGCGGTTACTGGACAAAAGGTAATCCGCCGTATAAATTTATTTGGCCCAATACCAGTTTGCCCCAGCCCCGCAAGGGGTGGCAGTACAATGCGAATTTGAAATAGGGCGCCCCGGATAAAGATGCTGTTCATTTCGGGAAAGAATTAGCGAGAGTATAATCATTAACAAAAGGACTTGTTTAATTCAGAGCAAAGAACTATATTTAGTCTTCTTCTTTCAGGAGGAGTGGCCGAGCGGCTTAAGGCACAGGTTTGCTAAACCTGCGTAGGGGTAACCCTACCGGAGGTTCAAATCCTCTCTCCTCCGTTTAAAAATTTGGAATGTGAAATGCGAAATGCGGAACTTGTTTAACTCGGCGTAAGCCAATTTAAGAGTTTACGATTCCGCATTTTGTGTTTTGCTTCTAAGTTTTTGATGTATTTATGACATAATATATTTTCCATATTTAATAAAGAGCAGTTTCCCGCGTCTTTGCGGGGAGTTACAGATAATAATCACAACCAAAAAAGTATGGATGCGGTACATATCATGTGCCGCAATAATCACTACTAAAAGGGGCAAATATGAAATACGGGTATTTTGATGACGCGGCGAGAGAATATGTTATTACTACGCCGGAGACTCCCCATCCCTGGATTAATTATCTTGGCAATGAGGAGTTTTTTTCGCTGATTTCCAACACTGCCGGGGGCTACAGCTTTTATAAGGACGCGCGTCTGCGCCGCATCACCCGTTACAGATATAACAATGTGCCAATCGACCAGAACGGGCGTTACTTTTATATAAAGGATGGGGATGATTTCTGGTCTCCAGGATGGAAGCCTGTAAAGAGCGGTCTTAATGATTACCAGTGCCGTCATGGGATGGGTTATACTGTTATTAAGGGAAGCCGCGGCGGAATAAGCGCGGAGGTGCTTTTTATGGTACCCCTTGGTTTTAATGGGGAAGTTCACAAGGTTACCCTTACGAACAGTTCCGACAAGCAGAAAATGTTTACGCTGTTTTCGATGGTTGAGTTCTGTTTGTGGAACGCGCATGATGATTTTACGAACTTTCAGCGCAACCTCAACACCGGTGAGGTTGAGGTAGACGGTTCGACTATCTATCATAAGACAGAGTACCGCGAAAGACGCAATCATTTCTCGTTTTACACTGTAAACAGACAGGTAACCGGTTTTGACAGCGACCGCGACAGCTTTACCGGACGTTACAACGGTTTTGAGAATCCGCAGGCTGTTATAGAGGGCAAATCAAGAAATTCGACAGCGGACGGGTGGAGCCCGATTGCGTCTCACAGTCTCAATATCACCCTTGAGCCTGAAGAGACTGCGGAATTGGTTTTTGTGCTTGGATATGTAGAAAATGACAACAATGACAAATGGGAAGCTCCCGGCATCATAAATAAGAAAAAAGCCAAGGAGATGATAAACCGTTTCTCAACATCAGCCGCTGTTGACAAAGCGCGTGAAGAGCTTAAGGTTTTTTGGGATGATCTTCTCTCCCGTTACACTGTAAAAAGCGGCGATGACAAGCTTAACAGAATGGTGAACATTTGGAACCAGTATCAGTGTATCGTTACTTTTAATATGTCGCGCAGCGCCTCTTATTTTGAATCCGGTATTGGCCGCGGTATGGGTTTTCGCGACTCGAACCAGGATATCGCGGGATTTGTGCACCAGCTCCCCGGCCGCGCGCGTCAGAGAATTATTGATCTTGCTTCAACCCAGTTTGAGGATGGAGGCGCTTATCACCAGTATCAGCCGCTGACAAAAAGAGGCAACAACGAGGTTGGCGGTAATTTTAATGATGATCCCCTTTGGCTTATCTATTCGGTCGCGTCTTATATAAAGGAAACCGGAGATTGGAAAATTTTAGATGAATCTGTTCCTTTTGACAATGATGTGAGCAGAGCGAAACCGCTTCTTGACCATCTTACAGCCTCATTTTATCATGTGGTAAATAACACAGGACCTCACGGGCTTCCTCTTATCGGCCGCGCCGACTGGAATGACTGTCTTAACCTGAATTGCTTTTCTACAACACCCGATGAATCTTTCCAGACAACTACAAGTAAAGATGGAAAGAACGCGGAATCTGTTCTGATCGCCGGAATGTTTGTGTGCATCGGTAAAGACTACGTTAAGATTCTTGAGCAGCTTGGCAAACAGAAAGAAGCTGCCGCCGCCCTTGAGCATATCGCTTCCATGAGGAAGACTATTTTGAGCGCCGGGTGGGACGGCGAATGGTTTGTGCGCGCCTACGATGATTTTAAAAACAAGATAGGCGGCAAGGAAAACGAAGAGGGTAAGATCTTTATAGAATCGCAAGGGTTCTGCGTAATGGCGGAAGTTGGCATAGAGGAAGGTTACGCCGCCAAGGCGCTTGAATCCGCCAGAAAATACCTTGATACACCACACGGTATGGTACTTCTTAATCCCGCTTATACAAAGTATCATGTAGAGTTAGGTGAGGTGAGTTCCTATCCTCCCGGCTACAAAGAGAACGCGGGTATCTTCTGTCACAACAATCCGTGGATTATCATCGCAGAAACTATCCTTGGTCAGGGTGAACACGCTTTTGAGCACTACAGCAAGATCGCTCCCGCCTACCGCGAGGAGATAAGCGACCTTCACCGCATGGAACCTTACGTCTACTCGCAGATGATCGCCGGTAAAGACGCAAAGCGCCACGGCGAGGCGAAAAACTCATGGCTTACAGGTACAGCGGCATGGAACTTCGTAACAGTTTCTCAGTGGATTCTGGGTATCCGCCCCGACTACAACGGCCTGATTATCGATCCATGTATCCCATCAAAATGGGATGGTTTTACAGCGGTCAGAAAATTCCGCGGAGCTACGTTTAATATAACCGTCAAAAACGAAAGCCATGTCTGCAAAGGGGTAAAAAGCCTCACCGTAGACGGCAAGAGAGTTGATGGAAACGTTATTCCCGTATTTACCGACGGCAAAGAACACGATGTTGTTGTAATAATGTAAACTAATAACCAGCGCACGTAGCGGGCGGTTGTCAACCGCCCGCTACACTCCGCGTATGTCCATATATTGTACGGACGCACGATACGCAGGCGGCAGGCTGCCGCCCTTACACGGATGTTTGTACGGTACACGGATGCATATTCATGCGGCATGTATCACGTATCAATCATCACTACAAACATCCTTCAGCATCTCCATCGTATTTTCGGATATGGTATTGACGTCGTCATAGAATGCGTTGACGCTGTCGTTTATTTTGTATATCGTGTCGGTGATCGTGCCTATCGCTTCGCTTGCTTTTGCCGATACTTCCGTTGTCCTTTGAGCGGATGTGCTTGAGCTTTGCGCCAGTTTTCGTATCTCTTCGGCGACCATTGCGAACGCCTTGCCGTGTTCTCCCGCTCTTGCAGCCTCAATAGACGCATTGATGGCGATAATATTAACCTGACGCGCGATTTTTTCGATATCTTTTGCCATGCGGCGGTTTGATTCTATCGCTTTGTTGACCTCCGCTACGCTTGACATCGTATCGCCTGTCATCTGCTTTATAGCGCCGACCTCATCAATAATCCTTTTAAAGTCCTTGAGGTTTGTCTGTTGGAATCTGATGGAAGCGTCATGTTTTTTCTTGGTTTCATGGTGAGCAAGCTCAAGACAGTTATGCGGGGTGTCTATTCCCATCGCGATCCTTTCAGCCATATCGATACACTTGTCGCTTCCGCACGCTCCGCAGTCGTAGTTTTTTTCCACATCATCGTGTTTATCAAGTTTTCTCCACGCTTCGTTTAGATTGTCCGATGATATGTGGGCTTTACGTACCGGTATCGGTTTGTACGTTCTGATAAAATCGGTCAGACGAAGATCATTATCGAATTTTTCAAAGAGTTCGTCAAGATACCGCCAGTTTTCATCACAGATCGACTCAAGGCGCAAATCATCCATCAGAGTGTGAACTTCAAATATATTCAAATCATTGTGATTGCATCCTGTACCAAAATTGCACCCTTCCGCGCAGTTCAGAACATCGAATACAACCGGCAAGTTTGCGCGCGGCTGCTTTGCGTATTCATCAAGAGCTTTGTAAACTACACTCTGCCCTTCTGATTTATCAACACGCAGAGATTTGCCTATGTAATGTTCGATGTTTTCTTTAAGTCCGCCGGGCATCGGATACAGCGATCCGAGTCCTGCGTCATAGTGGTCAAAACCGCTTGTTTCCTTCGGCATTGTGATACGGTTTTGTTCTATGTATTTGTAGAAGTTTTTAATAGTTACATTGTATTCTACAAGCCCCGTTGCTTCAAATTCGTGGATTTTAGCGATGCAGGGGGAGAGAGCGGCAATTTTGGTGTTCAAGTTTTCATATTTTTTCATGAAAACAGCAGTGCAGAGCATCGGAGAGTGTACAGGAGACAGATACTTAACAAGTTCGTTTTTGTACATCAGTATATAGTTTACTATGACTGGACAAGGCTGCGATATGATCGGTGAGGGGCCGTTTTTCTGTATGTACCGAATATGCGCCCAGGTGCAGATGTCCGCTCCCAGCGAAACGTCATAAATACCGGATACCCCAATTTGACGCAGCCATGTCAGAACGTGCGTCCATTTCTCAAAATTAGTCTTAACCGCCGGAGCGGCAAAGAGGCTTATCTTTACTCCCCGTTTTAAATCGTTGAAAAAACGTTCCGTATCATCCTCAAAATCTCTGGCGCCATGGTGACAGGCGTGAAGGCACGCGCCGCAGGTAATGCAATATTCATGATCAATCTTAATAGTATATACATCGTTTATTTCCGTTGTAATATTGGCCTGTTGGATAGGACAGGCTCTTACACAGCGATTGCAGCCTACGCACTTCTCAGGTACATTTTGCATTACACGGCGCATAGCAAACCTCATTTTTGATTATTAGGGTAGATACACTATTACATTTCGCCTCACCGAAAACAGCACTACTCAAAATAATATCACATTTAAACGACAGTAGCAATAAAAATTTTCAGAAAAATAAAATGAGGTATAGAAAATGCGCAGTATTATTAACGCTTCAGACTCAGCGCAAAATAATGAAAATACTTATTGAGCGACTCAAAACCATCCGTGTTGTCACTTAAGAACAGCCCGCAAAAAAACTCTCTCACCCTCGCGATTTCTCTGATAGCGCTTTGGCGGTGATTACAGGCGAGACTCAGATCAATCAGCTCCAGGGCTCTTTCAAACGCCTTTTGCGAGTATTTTTCATTGTTTTTCAACTTCCATGAACCCGCGCGGTAAACTTCACTGCCGATATTTGCCATTTGCTCCGTGAGAGACATTTTTTGCCACCGGTCAAAATAATTGTCATTCATCAATTTTTGCCTTTACAATTTCCCTGATTTTTGCCAGCGTTTCGCGTGTAATTTTTTTTTCGATGATCAAAATAACAAACCGCCTTAATGATGGAGAGGACGCGGGAAAGGGCAGCCGCGAGGGCTGCCCTTACAATATACATGGACACGGGCGGACCTGCGTGTCCGCCTCATATCTTAGCAGCTTGCTTCTACACTGTCGTACGGGCAGCCTTCGCGGCTGCCCCCCATAATCCTAAGCAGAGCCCCTTATACTCCTTACGCGGGTACCTTCTCCTTAGCCTGCTCAAGCGCGACAGCTATAGCAACAGAAGCTCCCACCATCGGGTTGTTGCCCATGCCGATAAAGCCCATCATCTCAACGTGAGCGGGAACAGATGATGATCCCGCGAACTGAGCGTCGGAGTGCATGCGCCCCATGGTATCGGTCATGCCGTAAGAGGCAGGGCCCGCGGCCATGTTATCGGGGTGGAGTGTGCGGCCTGTGCCGCCGCCCGAGGCTACTGAGAAATATTTCTTTCCATTTTCCATACATTCCTTTTTGTAAGTGCCCGCGACAGGATGCTGAAAACGTGTTGGATTTGTTGAGTTGCCTGTAATGGAAACATCAACGCCTTCGTGGCGGTTAATGGCTACGCCTTCGCGTACATCATCCGCGCCGTAACATTTCACAGCCGCTTTTTCACCATTTGAATACGGAATCTCTTTTATCACTTTAAGTTCACCTGTGCCGTAGTCAAACCTGGTTTCTACATAAGTAAAGCCGTTGATCCTTGAGATGATCTGAGCCGCGTCTTTGCCAAGACCGTTTAGAATTACTCTAAGCGGGGTCTTGCGCGCCTTGTTCGCGCTTCTGGCAAGACCTATCGCGCCTTCCGCGGCCGCAAACGATTCGTGCCCGGCTAAGAACGCAAAACATTTTGTTTCCTCAAGAAGAAGCATGGAAGCGAGGTTGCCATGCCCTATTCCGACTTTCCGCTCATCCGCGACAGAGCCGGGAATGCAGAACGCCTGCAAACCTTCGCCAAGAGTTTTCGCGATTTCGCTTGCCTTGGTCTGCCCTTTCCTTATGGCGATAGCCGCTCCGAGAACATACGCCCAGCAGGCGTTCTCAAAGCAGATCGGCTGAATCTCTTTTGTAATAGCGTAAGCGTCAACGCCAGAGTCCTTGCACAGTTTGCCGGCTTCTTCAAGCGAAGCAAAGCCGTACTGCTTAAGCACAGGAGTGATCTGGTTTATCCTTCTGTCGTATCCTTCAAATAATGATGCCATTTGTATATTTCCTCCTGAATAAGCTCTTGTTACTGGTGTCTGGGGTTGATGTATTTGGCAGCTTCTTTATATCTGCCGTAGGAACTGGTCGCTTTTTTGAGCGCTTCGTTGGCGTCTGTTCCCTTGTCGATCATCTCCATCATCTTGCCGAGATGCACGAACTCGTAACCGATTACAAGATCATTTTCGTCAAGCGCCATTTTTGTTACGTATCCTTCAGCCATCTCAAGGTAACGCACACCTTTAGCGACTGTTCCATACATTGTGCCAACCTGCGAACGCAGTCCCTTGCCCAAATCCTCAAGACCGGCTCCGATGGGGAGCCCGCCCTCAGAAAAGGCCGTCTGGCTTCTTCCGTAAGCGATCTGGAGAAAAAGTTCACGCATAGCGGTGTTTATCGCGTCGCATACAAGGTCTGTGTTGAGCGCCTCAAGCACTGTTTTACCGGGCAGAAGCTCAGAAGCCATTGCGGCGCTGTGAGTCATTCCTGAGCAGCCGACTGTTTCGATAAGCGCTTCCTGAATAATCCCATCCTTAATATTAAGAGTGAGCTTGCAGGTTCCCTGCTGAGGGGCGCACCAACCCACACCGTGGGTGAGCCCTGAGATGTCCTTAATTTCTTTAGCCTGAACCCATTTACCCTCCTGGGGAATGGGCGCACAGCCGTGGTCGACGCCTTTAGCGACCTTGCACATGTGCTGCACTTCTGCGGAATATATCATTATCGCACTCCTGGTTATAAGTAAGGTTATTCAAGTAAGCAGATAAGAAAAGAAATATGCATTTTGGCAGGGATTAAAAACAATAGTTTTGGTTGTTATTGCGCGTTGAACCGAGCGGTATCTGCCAGAAAGCAGCATCTTTATCATAACTTCGCTTTCAGAACCGCATACAGTTCTGAAGCCAACGGAAAGTAATTTTCGCTGACAAACACAACGCCCTCGGACAAAATATCCTCATTGTAAACATGGCTTGCGATATTTCTTTTTTCGACCGCTTTAAGCCAGCCTTCCGCATCATCAATAAGGCCCGCCTGAAAAGCTGTTCTTATCGTTTGTTTGCTTCCCGCAAGATTGTCAAAACCTTCAAATTCAAGATAATCTTTCATTGTGTTCCATGCCAGTTCATATGTAAATTCGAAAGCTTGAATGAGAGCCATTTCTACCGCCTCGTCATCTGGCGCTGTTTTCTGTCTCTCCATCATACGCGCCAAAACATTGTAGGCGTTCTCAAAGTTTTGAAACCTCTGTTTCCAACGTACATCATTAGACATTTTTCACCTTATCTCTCTCCCACAAAACAACACCTTTTGTATCGATGTGTTCTTTTAATTTTTCGTTTTTAATAAGCGGATAAGCTACAATATCAAAGAAATAAGGGATGGCGGTTTCTTCTTCTATCTCGAATTTTACGGCGCAGGCGAGACCGGCGCTTACGTTCTTTCCAAACAACGCGATATCGACATCAGACGCTTTTTTATATGTTCCTGTCGCCCGTGAACCGAAAAGTACAACTTTTTCGACTTCATTGAAACTGCCGATAATATCCAAAAATGTTTTTGTGTATTCGTCTTTTAAACCATACTCCACGTGTACCCGCTCCCGCTCTGGACAAACCTCAAATAAAATAATTTATGGTGAGGACTGCCGGGCGCGTTGATTGTATGATTTCATTTTATAAAATAAAGTCCTCGGAGAGATGCCAAGAACTTTCGCTACCTCTTCCCTGTTACCATTAACTGATTTCAACACATGAATTATCTGCCTGCGTTCCATATCTTTCTTAACAGCAGTTAGAGGCCTGGCAATTGAACACGGGGCATCCTCAATAGCAAAATTACCCTCTGTATCAGCCGGAACTTCTGTTTCACGAACAGGCATACCACCCTCCCGCAAAAATGAAATATCTTTACCGCAAACAACTTTTTCCCGCGTTAATACGCAAGTGCGTTCCACCACATTCTTAAGCTCTCTAATATTGCCGGGCCAAGCGTACGCTTTAAGCGCGTCCATCGCGCTTTCATCAAATTGTTTCTGAAATCCATGCTGCGCAAGGAAATGATTTACCAGAAGAGGGATATCACCGGCACGCTCCGCCAAAGAGGGAACGAAAACAGATAAAACATTAAGATGGTAAAACAGGTCTTCTCTGAACTTCTTCTCCTGCGCAGATATGGAATATTTTACAAAGAAATGTGATCGTTTTAGAAGCTATATCCTTCCCATAATCCCGAATTATACCTGAACCTAAAAACGATTTTAACACGCTTGTTTTGATAATACCGTTAAAATTCTGTAAAATACGTGCTTGTCCCTACTTTATGACGGCACAACGTATCTTAATAGTATAAAATTTGCAGTGTTAATACATAAGCAGGTATAATCGTACTCTAAATACAAGGCAGAGCGTAAAGAACATGAAAATTTATCTTGATACGTGTTGTTATTGCAGACCGTTTGACGAGTCTGATCAAGATAAAATTGTAAACGAACGCGCAGCAATTGCAGCAATATTAAATCCCCTTATGGATTTTGATATTTTAGGCAGTCTTGCGGTAAAAGTTGAGTTTAATAGAATCAGCGATTCCATTAAAAGAGAAGATGTTGAGCTTTTGTATAATAGTGTGGTTAGTGCGCATTTACCATACACACTTAATATTAAAAAGCGGGCAGACGCCCTAACCGCTATAGGAGTGGGAAAGTATGATAGTTTTCATATAGCTTTTGCAGAGAGCGCAAAAGCAGATTACCTGCTGACTGTGGATAAGAAGTTTGTAAACAAAAGTAATAATTTAAAGGTGAGTGTTAAGGTTATAAATCCTTTAGATTTTATAGGAGGCAACAAATGACCATTACTATTGATACTAATGATGTTATGACAATCCAAAGCGTAGGAATGAGAGCGTTAAAGAAAGCTTTAGGCGCAGAGGGTACAAAGGTATTTTTAAGACAAAACGCACGCCGCGCAGGAGACTACACAAAAGAAAAATATGAAATTCCTGAACCATCTTTAGATGAAATTGTAGAAGAAATGCGCAAATTGGATAAAGATGAGATTGACCGCGCGGAAGGTAAAATTTAAAATTGTAAGCGCATACGGGAAACGGCGGCAGCATTACATTGCAACAAAAAAGGGAGCTCCTCGTTTCCCCTGGTTTTATCGAAATCCAAATACTCCGGACGGCTGATATACTTTCGGGGTTCATTCCAATTTTATGACATATTTCCTCTTTTTTCGGAGTTTATTCCGAATTTGTTGGGTGTGGTTAGTAATATACGTTGGGTGGGAGGGGGAAATTGAATGAGGTTCTATTACCTCGCTATTTTTTACCTAATTCCGAAGCTATATCCTTCCCATAATCCTGAATTATACCGGAACCAAACTCATCCAACGGGGTACTGGTAACCCGATCTCGAAAAACAACAACTTCCAACTCCGGCAGGAATTTACGAATCGCATAAGCAAGGGGAAGCCCATTTTCAAAAATTTCCATAGCATGGGAATTGCCGCAGATAAAGTTCAGTCCTAATTCTTTAGCTTTGTCAATTAGTTCATGGTCGGGATAAATACGGCTAATTGAGGCCAGTAAAGTGTCTACATCCGGATTATCAGCCGTCAGGCTTTCAAGATGCTTTACATTAAAGCCTGTGTGAGGAAAAATGTGAATTACCTTTTTAACAGGCTTATCCCTATCCCCCAAAAGAATTTTACATCGGGTAGCCACACATGTTTCTTGTATCTTGTCACATTCCCGAATAGAGCGTTCTGAGTCAAGCAACTTTTCTTCTGTTTCTACATTCATAAATCGGTTCAGGCGATCTACCATATCGCCCAATGTTTTTATCTCCGGCAGCGCATCCCCTACATAAACAATATTACCATGAATGCCACCATATCCTATATCGGTAAAAAAGGGTTTATGTCCATGCAGAAACGGGATGCCTTGGTGCAATCCATGAAAAGCCTCATGAAGCTCGAATGCGGCAATGCCATAAATGCCCAAATAAGATTTTAGCGGAACACCGCCGGAACTTGCCGCGTCCGCGATAGGATGGTGCCGAATGTATACCTGTGCAGCGCCGGTTTTAACCCGTTCGAGACAACGTCTTCATTTGTAATTTGTACATTGTACATTGTAATTTGCCCCTACTGCCCCATTGTTCTGCATACAAACATCACCAAAAGTCCGACCATTACCGCAAAGGCCGCTACCCTGATCAATGCAGACCAAAACGGATATTTCTGTTCCGGCGCGGCGGCTTCACTAAGAGCTTTTGACGGAGTTGCGCGCGGCTTTGGCGCTATGTGTCTTGGCGCAGCGGGTGAGTGTTCATCATCGCCGGAAAGAATTTGACGCAGATTTTCTTCAAAAGAATCGCTGTTTGCCTGCTGCCGTTTGTCTTCATGTTCATCGCTCATTTTGAACCCCTTTCTTTAAATAACGCAGAATGCAGAAATGCAAGATGACTAAAATGCAGAATTATAAATAAAAAATTTGTCTATTTAGGTATAAACGCGGAAACAAAAAATTCAATTTTTTTTATTTCTGCATTCTGCATTACTAAAACTTTCTCATAACTTAATATATTCAAAACCCCTGCCCATAAATTATTTTACTATGTTATTCACAGAACAATAAACGTTAAATGATAAATTAAAGAAGGATGCTGCCAGAAACAGACCAATCAAAAAAATACGTTGATCTTCATATTCATACAACTTTTTCCGACGGAAACTGCACTATGCAGAAAATTATGGAATTTGCCGAAGTCAAAGGGCTCAAGGCAATTTCCATAACAGACCATGATTGCACAGACGCATATCCGCTTGCTCTGGAAATTGGAGAACAGATGGGGATTGAAGTAATACCCGGGGTTGAGCTTTCAAGCGAGATTCAGGGTACGGATATTCATATTCTTGGATATTATATAGACTTCAATAACCCGGAATTCGTCAAAAAACTAAGTGAAATGAAAGAAGCACGCTTTCTGCGCGCCCAAAAAATCGTCTCCAACCTTAATAAACAGGGCATAGATCTACGTTTTGAGACAGTTCTCGATATTGCGGGAGAGGGCGCAATCGGGCGCCCCCACATCGCTGCGGCTATGCTGCGTGAAGAACTTGTTTACTCTTTCAGAGAAGCGTTCGATAAATTTATCGGCTATGATTCTCCCGCCTACGTTGAAAAATTAAAAATGTCGCCCAAAGAGGTTTTTGACCTTATAAAAGCAGCCGGCGGTGTCCCTGTGCTTGCTCATCCGGGGGTCACCGGCGTAGATGAACGGATCGCTGAGTTTATACGGGATGGGCTGCAGGGAATAGAGGTATACCACACCGAGCACCCCAGGGCGGCGGAGCGTCATTATCTGAAAATCTGCAAAAAAAATGATTTAGCTTTTACCGGGGGCTCAGATTTTCACAGCAGCAACCATAACAAATTTGAACTGGGCAATCTGCACATACCGTACAGCGCGGTAAAAAGTTTAAAAGAGAAGCTTTTAAATTAATGCAGAAATAATAATGCAGAATGCAGAAATAGAAAACGCTCAATAATGCGGCAAACTTTACCATATCTTTAATTTCTGCATTCTGCATTATTATTTCTGCATTATCACAAAGGATTATCAGACAGTATGAAAACGATTCCGGTTATTTTGGCTGGGGGTATTGGGGAACGGTTTTGGCCTATGAGCCGCGGCAGCGCTCCAAAGCAGCTCCACGCAATCGGCACAAACGCAAAGCGCAGTATGCTTGAGGAGACGCTTGAACGGGTGCGGGCGTTTTGTTCGCCCGCGGTTAAGCCGATGCTTATCACCGGAGCTTCTATTGCCCAAAAAGTTATGCTTACGCTTAAAAATCCTGAAGATGTAGAGATTATCTCCGAACCTGTGGGTAAAAATACCGCTCCCGCGATTGCGCTTGCCGCAAGCATCATTCAAAAAAGAGAAAATGACGCGGTTATGGTTGTTGTATCTGCAGACCACGCTATCTGGCCGGTCTCCGCGTTTACCAAAGCCGTAACCTTTGCCGCGGAACTTGCCGAAAACAGGGGCGGCCTCATTGTTTTTGGCATAAAACCCTCAAGGCCGGAGACCGGTTACGGATACATTGAAACAGGGGATTTACTTCCTTCCCATGAAGATATATCCGCCTTTGAAGTTAAAAGATTTGTTGAAAAACCAGACGCGGATAACGCGCAGCGGTTCATTGATTCAGGCACATTCCTGTGGAACAGCGGGATGTTCGTATGGAAAGCCGGCGCTATCCTCGAAGAGTTCCGTCTGCATATGCCCGATCTTTATAATCAGGCGATGGACGCGGCCAAAAAAGATTTTACCGCCGAAGCGGTAGAGGAATTTTACAGAGTTTGTCCAAAAGAATCAATAGACTTTGGCATCATGGAAAAGGCGGCTAAAGTGAGCGCTGTCGCCGGAGAGTTTAACTGGGATGATCTTGGGTCGTGGGAATCACTCAGCCGGATTTATGGAAGCGGTGAAAACGGCACCACCGCAGCCGGTACGCTAATTTTTGAACAGGAGTGCAGGAACTCGCTGATAGTAAATAAATCAAAACTTGCATTGACCGCCGTGGGCCTTGAAAATGTAGCGGTTATCGCTGTAGATGACGCTATTATGGTGATCGACCGTTCCAAGCTGCCGGATTTGAAGAAGTATCTTTCGCGGATTAAAGAGAGCGGAGTGTTTCCGCATGAACTTTTTTAGGAAATTTTGAATTCTGAATTTTGAATTGAAAATATTAGAATTCAGAATCATTAAAATTCTATTTGTAACACTCAGTGCCAGTCGTTTTATACGCAGGACGGTATTGATTGCCTACAATGAAAATGGGGCTCATATTGTCCTTCTTCCTGCTCGGCATGTACAAGTAGTTTCCGTCACAATATAACGACCACCCGCATAATAATTACCCTTCTCATTATCCTTCCAATAACCACTATTATTCGTCTCCATCATACTACAGCGAGAAAGTTTTATCCCTGCTATTTGACACATACTATACAGTCTACATCGACTATGATTTAAAAAAAAGTCACACAATTCCTTTATTTTGCAACCACTTAAACATCCTTCTTTCGCTAAATTCCCCCAAACTTTATAATCCCACACTTCATACAAAGACATCAAGCTAAACTTACCCATGTTTAATAATTTGGCACAAACATAAGTACTATGTTTTGCTTTTTCGCACACGGTCATGATTTGATTGAAATCAAGTTTTCCTGATGCTATCGCTGATACGCAAACATTCACACCCCACTCCGATTTTTCGCATATAATCATGATTTGATTGGAATCAAGTTTTCCTGATGCTATCGCTGATACACAAATATCCTTATTCCACCCCCGATTTTTCGTACATGGTCATAACTTGATTATAATCAAGTTTTTCTGATTTTATCGCTGATACGCAAATATCCTTATTCCACTCCAATTTTTCACACACGATCATGATTTGATTGGAATCAAGTTTTTCTGATTTTATCGCTGATACGCAAATATCCTTATTCCACTCCGATTTTTCACACACGATCATGATTTGATTGGAATCAAGTTTTTCTGATCCTACCGCTGCTCTGCAAATACATGTATAATACTTTACTCTATCATGCAAGATCACGATTTTCATGATTTGATTTAAATCAAGTTTTCCTGAATTTATCGCTGTTTCCCAAATATCTGTATATCCCATTGATTTTTTGCACACGGTCATGTCTTCGCACACGGTCATGATTTGATTGGAATCAAGTTTTTCTGATTTTATCGCTGCTATGCAAATATACCTCTCCCATTGATCCCATCGAAATTTTTTGCAAAAGGTCATGATTTGATTAGAATCAAGTTTTCCTGATTCTATTGCTATACAACAGATACCTCCATTCCACCTCAATTTTTTGCACAAGATCATGATTTGATTGGAATCAAGTTTTCCTGATTTTATCGCTGCTTCGCAAATATCATTATTCCACCCAGATTTTTCACACAAGATCATGATTTGATTGGAATCAAGTTTTCCTGATTCTATCTCTCCTTTGAAAATATCCTTATCCCACTCCGATTTTTCACACACAACCATGATTTGATTGGAATCAAGTTTTTCTGATTTTATCGCTATTCCGTAAATATCCTTATTCCATCCACACATTGCCATGATTTGATTGGAATCAACTTTTTCTGATTTTATTGCTACTTCACAAATATTCTTATTCCACCCGCACATTGCCATGATTTGATTGGAATCAACTTTTTCTGATTTTATTGCTACTTTGCAAATATCCTTATTCCACTCCGATTTTTCACACACGATCATGATTTGATTGGAATCAAGTTTTTCTGATCCTACCGCTGCTCTGCAAATACATGTATAATACTTTACT
>JAIRVB010000054.1 GCA_031254105.1 Chitinispirillales bacterium | reverse complement strand
AACAGCTCATCAACCGACATCACAGTTGAGGTAAAAGATCCGCAGAACTGCGGTAAGACAATGTACGTGATAAATGTGCAAAAGTCACCGGACTACCGGATTTTTGTAAATGAGAAATCTCCCGCGCTGCCAGGACAGGAGAATGGGAATTCCTGGCAGAGCGCGTACAAATGTCTGCAAAAAGCTATAGACAAAGCGGAAAAAGAGGGTAAGGAAATCTGGGTGGCTGAGGGAACTTATTACCCGGTATATAAAACGAATCAGAATGACCCGAGGTCGGCTGCCTTTTTGATTAAACCGGGGATAGAGATCATTGGCGGGTTTAATGGTGATGAAACTGGAAGGAAACCTAAAGGATCACCGTATTTGACAATTTTGAGCGGAGATTTAAGTAAGAATGATCAAAATATAAAATCTTGGCCGCCTTCAGCAAATGATCTGCAGCACATGAACGACAACGTTTACCGTGTGATGATGACAGATGGAAATCCCGGTTCCGGAGGGATAAGAATAGAAGGCTTAACTATCAGGGGCGGGGTCGCGAATGGAACAGGAAGTAACAACTCAGGTGCAGGTATCCATAATACCGAGCGTATACCCACAATAGTTAATTGCGCAATAATAAGAAACTTTTCTCTGTCAGACGGCGCGGGTATCTATACTAACGCGGCATCCATAACAATAGAGAATAGCGTAATCAGAGATAATGTTTCACTTCAGGGAAACGGAGCCGGTTTGTTTTTGAATGATGCCGGTTATGCTTTGATAAATCACACCGCCTTTGCAAACAATATCGCCGGAACCGATTCCGCCCATGCTTCCCGCGGCGGAGCGCTTTATCTGAATAGTTCGAATGTTACATTGTCTACATGTGTATTTGTTAAAAACAGCGCTGCGGGAAATGGCGGCTCTATCTATAACAATTCGGGAATGTTATCCGTTTTGTATAGCACTAACGTAAACAATGCCTCAATTAAAGGAACGGGCGGAATTGTAAACAGGGACAGCTCTTCATCCGCGATTATCCACAACAGCATTTTATGGAACAATCTCAAAAACGGATATGGCGAACTGAGCGGGTCAAAGTTTACAGTTAATTATTCTTGTGTGACAAATGGTTATCAGGGTACCGGCAATATTTCGGATGATCCGCGTTTTGTTGATGTTGACCTGCCTGCCGGTGACGATGGAAAATTTGCGACCTATGACGATGGTTTGAAGTTAAAACAGGATAGCCCGTGCCGGTATTCCGCCGACACTGTCGGATTCGAAACTGATTTTGTCGGCTTTGACCGTCCGGTCGGAGACCGTTACGATATGGGCGCTTACGAAAGTTTACCGATACAGCCAACAACGGATGTTTTAGGCCGGTTTGTTTACGGCGTCTTTACTGTGGCGGAAGATATTCCTGTTTTTACGAATCTTTCTATTGAGGCGGCAGGGAATCCTCACACACTTCAACGGAGAATCCATATCGTAGCAAATGGAGCTCATGCGCGGGTTGTTCGGGCGAAAGTTCAGAAACACAAAAAAACAAGAGTTTCAAGTTTTGAAGCGGAAGTTACCGCTTTGGATGCTAACATGAATCGAATTCCGGGCGCTGTAACCACAAAAGTCAGATTGTACCGCGCAGGAGAGGAGGGCGGCAATTATCTGTTTTGGTCGTTAACACCCGACAGGACTAAAGGGAAACCTATAATATTTTCGAATAACTATAGTATTGTCGGAGATAACCCCGATGCTACCATTCTGTATAATATCCCAGATGGTAACATCAGAGTATTTGTCAGCAAAAAACAGTTTTAACAGTCAAGTAATAGATAATGAACCTGTATTAATTACTAACTAAAACGAAAACAAGTTACACTCTTTCATGTTCGGGAGTTAAAAATGAAGATACTGAAAATATTATTTGCTGCTATTTCTGTGACGCTGTTTGCGGTTTCGTGCGGGGATGATGTGAATGAAAGTGTTAAAACAAATAACACAACTAGAGAATTTAGAGAAATTGAGTTCTCGAAAAATCAAGATACATGGTATGGTTTTGATAAAGTGGCTCTTGATGATCCGTTATACAGCGGACGAAGTAATCTAGATCAACCAGCGCGTAATCCTGATACCCGAGACTCAGTATATATTTCTGTAGCAAGTGGTGGGACAAATACTGTGGATGTTGTTATTAACGGAACAGCAACAGCATTGGGGGTTGAAAGTTTTTATGTAAAAAGCACTAATACCGATGTTGTAAATGTCAATCAAGAAAACAACTTTCCAGTACAGGGAAACGCAACTACAACAATTACATTTACCGCAGCGAACGTTTCCGGCCATAGACGGGCTCAAATTAAGGTTATGGGGGTATCGGCTTCTGGGGAAGATGTTTCATTAAGGACACTTAATGTGGAAGTTTTTGTGAAAAAAGGGGTCAGAATACATTATTACAAAGTTTATGATAGTCGCAGCCCCCGTTCCAACTTGTCATTTAAGCCAACAGAGTTGGTGTTAGCAGCATATACTAATGAAATGTTGCGTCAGGCGGTTGTGGATGCTACACTTTGGTTTGAAGAATTTGATATTCCTTATGATAATAATGGAAATGGCGTTCTTGATGCATGGATGGACGGTGTAGAAGCTAATGCAGAGGTAGCCGCTTTGCGGGATGCTATTAACAGCAGGATAACACCAACAAGTTCGGGCAATATTGAAACTGTTGTTCATGTTGAGAATGCTCGTGGAGTTTGGACAATTACTAATCCAATAACCAGAGGTACAAATGTTACTTTAAATATAAATTTATACAACTCAACAGGAACACTTAGAAACTGGGACACTACTACTATTTTTATTGGAGAAGGTGAACCTGTTAAAATAATACCAAATTCCTTTAACAATAATTCTATAAGAATAGAGCGAATTAACAATAACTATCCTGCGAATACATTATTGTGGTTTCCTATTGCCGGCGTTAATGTTGGAGGTTTTAACGCGTTAACTACCTATACAAACACAGAAACAATTAGCCGCGTAATGGTTCATGAGTTAAGTCACGGTCCATTTGCTAATTGGATGGATGATGTCAATGAAGTCGGGAATGTGATGAATTATCAAGCGTCTGGAAAGAATAATTTTCCAACATTTATTTTTAGAATGAGGCCAATGCAGGGAACGTTTACTGGTACACGTGACAGCAATGGTAAAAATCCTCAAAGACAATGGTTGCGTTTACAAAATATTGAACGGGATTAGGTAGAACAATTTGTTAAAGTATACGTAAACAGAAAGGAATTTGAGATGAAACTTAAGTACGGTTGGACACTGCTAACGTTTGTTTTTTTCAATTGTGGCGTTGTTGAAGCCAAAACAGACACAAATACTCCTGTTTTTGAACAAAAACTCATCGCTAATGAGAAAATATTAATTGAAATGATTGAGCAAAAGGGGATATCTACTAAGTCATCAGTAGTGCGCCATCTACTTAGCGCGTTTTCTATGGAAAAAATTGATTATAACTATTATAGAGAATATTTATGGGTTTTATATGAAATTGGAAGAGGCACTCCAAAGTGCGAAATACACAATGGTCTTATCAGAGAACCGCTCATCGTTGAGATTTTAGTGAGCGCTCTTTTTGACAATAACAAAGATTTGAGAGAATTTGCTTCCAATCTGTTGATAAATTCTACAGAATGGAGGCTTTTACCACCTTTTAAATCTGATATACAGAAAGCGCTTGCAAAACATTATATTCCGGATCCCGTTAAACTGCTCTGTTTGTTAAACCTTACTGATTCAGAAAAAAGGCATTGGCTTAAATCAGAAAAAACACACACACTTGCGCAGCGCGCGGCGCTTGGCGATGTAAAGAGCGAAGATTCATTGATTACATTATTCAAAAAAGCTAAAACTTGGGGGCAATTAAGTAATGGAGCCGAAGATTTGGCATTTGTTGGCTCAAAAAAATGCCGTATTGCGCTCGTTAAGGGTTTGGAAAACGATCTTTTCGTGGAACAGCCGGGAAGTGTTATAACTCATTATGGTATTGTCGTTGTCATTAACGAACTTAGAAGGCTACATCCGGATGAACCGCTTCTGACGAATGAGTTTAGAAGTGTTGAGGAACCTATATACGCAAAGTCAGGAATTCTTGAAGACCTTAAAGTCAAGGATTATTTGACAAGACTTGCGAAATGGGCGGAATCTACTTATGGTGTTAAACTTAATATACCGAGGGAAAACTCTTTTATACGCACAAAAAGTAATCCATCGGGTATATTAATTATACCGTTACCCCCAGGAGGGAGGTAACCGGAAATAATAATATTTTCTCAAGTAACAAAGAAAACTTATATGGGGGTTGTTTGCTCGGCAAGTCAGTACAAGGGACATATACCACAATTTACAAACATAATGGCAAAGCTTCACAAAGGCAACTGGCGCAATTCCATAAATAGAGAAAGTAAAATTATTTATACAAAGTTAATAAATTGAGAAGATGGATTTGTAAATGGAATTTAAATATAGCTGTATATTGACAATTAGCGTTTTTTTGAGTTGCGGCATCACAAACGTTGAAGCTAAGCCTGTTGACGCTCTCCCTGCCTTTGAACAGAAGATTATTGCTAATGAAAAAAAACTGATCAAAATGGTTGAACAGAAGAGCATTCGTATGTACGGTTCTATTGTAGATGTATTTAATCTGCTTTCTAAAGAAGAAGCTGATTATCGTCGTAGTTCGTTGATATTCGGCTTGGGCCATATTGGAACAGGTCTGCTAATTAACGAAGGGTACAATGGACTTGTCAGAGAACCGCTTATTGTTGAACTTTTAGTATGCGCTCTCTCCGATAATGAGCTGCGTGTTAGAGAATTGGCTTTTAAATGGTTGACAGACCACACGGAATGGAGACTTTTGCTTCCTTTTAAATCTGATATACAAAAAGCAATTACGAAACATGACTTTGCAGATCCAGTAAAGTTACTTTGTTTGGTAAATCTAACAGAATCTGAAAAAAAACAATGGCTTAAATCGGAAAAAACGCATACGCTTGCACAACGCGCGGCCCTTGGGGATAGGAAGAGTGAAGATTCATTGATTACATTATTCAAGGAAGCTAAAATTTTTGATGATTTTGAGAATGTTGCAGCAGATCTTGCATTTGTCGGTTCGCAAAAATCTCGTATTGCACTCGTAAAGGGCTTGGAAACAGATATTTCTAAGATCCTCCCAGCTACTGTTATATCAGTTTCTGGTATCAGCGCAGTTATTACGGAACTACGCAGACTACACCCTGATGAGCCGCTTCTTAACAGCGAGTTTAGAAATTTACAGGAACCTATCTATACAAAAACAGGAATTATTGATGATCCAAAAATCAAAGATTACTTGACGAAACTCGCAAAATGGGCAGAATCCACTTATGGTGTTAAATTAAACTTACCGAAAGAAAACTCTTTTATACGCACGAAAAGTAATATATTCGGTGGTAGTTTTACACCTATGCCGATTCCACCATCCGAACCCGAACCGTCTGCTAAAAAAAATAAACAAAAGTAATTGTTGTCTATTCAAGTAAGAAAGGTTATATGAAGTTGTCCATTCAACAATTTAAATACGGTTGGACACTGCTAACGTTTGTTTTTTTGAATTGTGGCATCATTGAAGCTAAAACTGTTGATAATATCCCGCTTTTTGAACAAAAAATCATAGCTAATGAGAAAAAACTGATTGAAATGGCTGAGCAGAAAGGCCGTATTATTGAAACCTCAGCAGTAAAAAAAGTGCTTAACATATCTAAGGGAGAATTTGCTCATAATCGTAGGGACTATGTACATGGTTTAAGCGTTATTGGATGCGGCCCTCTTAGTTGGGAAGGATATAACGGGTTTATCAAAGAACCGCTTATAGTCGAGCTTTTAGTGTGTGCACTCTCCGATGATGAGCAAAGAGTAAGAGAATTTGCTTTTACTATGTTGACAACAGCTGCGGAATGGAGACTTTTACCTCCTTTTAAATCTGATATACAGAAAGCGCTTGCAAAACATCATATCCCAGATCCTGTTCAGATACTTTGTTTATTAAATCTAACCGAGACAGAAAAAAAGCATTGGCTTAAATCAGAACACATTCACACACTTGCGCAACGTGCGGCGCTTGGTGATGTAAAGAGTGAAGATTCATTAATTACGTTATTCAAAGAAGCTGAGAATAATTTACAATTAGAGAATAGGGGTCGGGATTTGGCATTTGTTGGTTCAAAAAAATGCCGTATTGCTCTTGTTAAAGGTTTGGAAACGGATATTTTTCAAGAGCATCCCAGCAGTGGTATGATTGACCATGGTATTGGTGTTGTCATTAAGGGACTTAGCAGACTACATCCTGATGAACTGCTTCTAACTAAGGAGTTTAGAAGCGTAGAAAAGCCTGTTTACGATAAAGAAACAGGGATTTATGATGATACAAATGTCAAAGATTATTTGACAAAATTGGCAAAATGGGTTCAATCTACTTATGGCGTTAAAGTAAAACTGCCTAAAGAAGATTCGTTTATACGCAAGATAAATCCTAACGCTGTCAGAGTTGTTCCATATTACGACATGTTTCCGTTTGAAAGGCCGCAATGAAACTTAATTATATTTGGCCATTGATGGTCAGCGTTTTTCTGAATTGTGGCGTTGTTGAAGCCAAAACAGACACAAATACTCCTGTTTTTGAACAAAAACTCATAGCTAATGAGAAAAAATTGATTGAAATGATTGAGCAAAAAGGGATAACTACTACGTCGCGCCATTTATTTAGTGCGTTTTCTATGGGAAAAATTGATTATAACTATTATAGGCAATATTTATTGGATTTATATGAAATTGGAAGCGGTACTCCGAAGTGTGAAGGATATAATGGTCTTATCAGAGAACCGCTCATCGTTGAAATTTTAGTGAGCGCTCTTTTTGATAATAACAGAGATTTAAGAGAATCTGCTTCCAATCGGTTGATAAATATGACAGAATGGAGGCTTTTACCACCCTTTAAATCTGATATACAGAAAGCGCTTGCAAAACACTATATCCCGGATCCGGTTCAGATGCTTTGTTTGTTGAATCTAACCGATTCAGAAAAAAGACACTGGCTTAAATCAGAAAAAACACACACACTTGCGCAACGCGCGGCGCTTGGCGATGTAAAGAGCGAAGATTCATTGATTACATTTTTTAAAGAAGCTAAGTCTTTGGCGCAATTAAGGAGTAGAGCTAGGGATTTGGCATTTGTTGGCTCAAAAAAATGCCGTATTGCGCTCGTTAAGGGTTTGGAAACCGATATTTTTGAGGAACGGCCCGGAAGTGTTATAACTTACTATGGTATTGAAGTTGTCATTAATGAACTCAGAAGGCTGCATCCGGATGAACCGCTTCTCACTAATGAGCTTAGAAGTGTAAACGAGCCTATCTACGCAAAATCAGGAGTTCTTGAAGACCCTAAAGTCAAAGATTACTTGACAAGACTTGCGAAATGGGCGGAATCTGCTTATGGTGTTAAACTTAATATACCAAGGGAAAACTCTTTTATAAGCACAAAAAGTAATCCATCGGGTATATTAATTATACCGTTACCCCCAGGAGGGAGATAACCGGAAATAATAATATTTTCTCAAGTAACAAAGAAAACTGCCGTATATAAAACACGCATACGGACGCTGTACAGAATTTAAAACATCCAAACACCCATCCGCTTTATTTTCATTTGATTGGCATATAACAAAAAGTACAAAAAAGAGAAACAAAACAGAAAACCGGACGAATACGGTTACGAAAAGAGACAGCGCGGTAGATATCCGGGTTACTCCGCCTGAACTCTTGAACGAAGTCGAATAATTACGTCTACTGTCCGGCAGCGCGTTTTACTATATTTAATGTATTATGAACAGTTCTGCAAACTCTCAGGAACGTTTTCATGTAAACGCCGCGGAAGTAACTAACCCCTATGAGCAGCCGTTTACAATGCCGTCCGCCGGTGACAAGCTTGGGCCTAATATCGTTCAAAGCCTTGTCGGCGAAGGGGGAAGCGCGAGCGTCTTTAAAGTGTGGCACGAAGAGCTTGAGGTGGTGCGCGCGGTAAAGATCCTTAAACAGAGCCACAAAGAGGATGCCAGGGAACGCTTCTTCACTGAGGCAAAGATACTTGCTGATATACGCCACCCAAATATTATTGAGATATTTAATATTGGTTATGTTGAGGGGGAGTATCCTTACCCTTACCTTGAACTTGAATTTGTGGATGGGGTCTCCATAAAACATCTGATCTCCAAATTGGGTAAACTGCCTTTAGCCGCGGCTCTTTCAACAGCTCACTTTGTATGTCAGGCGCTGCATTATGCGCACGTTAAAGACTATACACTGTACGGTAAAATTTACCGCGGACTTATTCACAGAGATGTAAAACCGGAAAATATTCTCATATCACGTGAAGGCATTGTAAAACTCATGGATTTCGGCATTGCCAGACCAAGTGAGGTGAGTCTGCACACTGTCGGCTCCAAAATCATGGGAACACTTGTGTATCTAAGTCCAGAGCAGCTTAACGGCCAGCCCCTTGATCACAGAAGTGACATATTTTCTTTGGGCGCGGTGCTCTATGAGATGGTTACAGGCAGCCGCGCGTTTCCGCAAAAAACATTAACGGAACTCGTTCATAAAAAGACCTCGGGACAGTACAGGCCGCTCAACAGCCATAACATGGTTTTTCCCGACCGTCTTGTGCGTGTAATAGAAAAATCTTTAAGCCTGAGCCCCAATGACCGCTATGCAAGCGCCGCGGAGATGGGGTACGATATTTACAGCGTGCTGAGAGAGATTTCAGACCTCTCTCCATACGATGTTCTTGAGCGCTGCATGCACAATCCGGCCTCTATCCCCCAATGGACTCCCCCCCTTGCAGGACGCCCAACCGGACGGATAGCCATAGATGGCAGCAGTGGTATAAAAAACCTCCTGCCCTGGATAATCACCGCTGCTGCGGGAGGGGTAGCGGTAACCGGAACGCTTGCGCTGCTCTTCCTCAGATAACGCAGAAATAATAATGCAGAATGCAGAAATAAAATCAAAACCTAAAACCAATTTGCTTAACGATGATTTGGACTTACCTATTTTTATTTTTGCATTCTGCATTCTGCATTATTATTTAAGGATATTTCAAATATGAAAATCCTGCTTATACGCCTTTCTTCCATGGGAGATGTTATTCTCGTATCTCCTGTCATCACATATCTTAATGGAAAATATCACGATTCGTCGATAACCCTCTTGACAAGCAGCGCCTACGCCTCTCTTTTTGAAGGTGATTCGCGTTTATCATCTGTCATTGGTATAAAGAAGGGAGAACTCCCTTGTAAAGCTATACTCAAAGATGATTTTGATCTGGTGTTCGACTTGCAAAACAGCTCTAAAAGCAGGCGTCTGCTAAAATCTCTTGGGATAAATACGGTTACAGGCGTATTCAAAAAGCCGCGTATCAAAAGACTCCTTTTACTTTTACTTCGCATTGACCTCTACGGCAGCGCGTACGCAGTTGCGTCCGCATATATCAAGGCGGTCGGCGGAGACACGCTTACTCCGGTTCCGGCGCTTAAACTTGATTTTGGAGATCAGCTTCCGGAAAGTTTCCGGCGTTGGGAGAATGAAGGGAATGGACAACCGGTAATCGCGCTTTTCCCGTTCAGCGCGTGGAAAAATAAGCAGTGGCCTTTAGAGTATTTTGTACAAGTCGGGCGGCATTACGCGGCTAAAGGGTGGAGAGTTTTAATTCTTGGCGGCAAAGAGGATATATCTGAAGCAAACGCCGCTATTGAGCGTATAAAAGAGAATTGTTTGTCTTTAGCAGGCAAACTTACGCTTAACGAATGCGGCAAAGTGCTGAGCCGCTGTTCGCTTGCTCTTGGTAACGATACCGGCCTTTCACATCTGGCACGCGCCTGCGGGGTAAAGACAGGTGTAATTTTTGGCCCCACAACGCGTCACTTCGGTTTTTACCCCTATGCGAATCCGCCCTATAAAGTGTTTGAACTCAAAATGCTATGCCGTCCCTGCCATCTTCATGGCGGAAACAGATGTCCTCTTATTCATTGGGGATGCATGAAAAAATTAAAACCGCAAACTGTTATTGAGGGTCTCGAACATATTGAGAGTGTAAATTACTTTTTGTAATTTAGTTTGTTTAATGCAGAAATAAAACAAATAAGATAGTTGAATAGTTTATTTATGTATTTTAAGAGTTTTTAATATTTCTGCATTCTGCATTATTATTTCCGCATTATCTTTGTATGATTGAAAGATTAATTTTTACAGAAAAAATTTTACACGCTCAAAATATTTGATATGGGGTCCGAATCCCCCGTAGGCGCGGCCATTGCCGTCCGCATATCACACACATAAACAATATACGGATATATGAAAAAACATGCGCATTATATGTGCGGGGGTGTATCATATTTTTAATATATCACATTCGGGATATATCATATGCACAGCATGTAATGTACGGACGCGGGGTGTGCGGGCGGCCGATGGCCGCCCCTACGTATGCCACAAAAAAATTACGACGACGCGACTTCCTTAATTAATTTCATCGCGATCTCGTTTCTCTGAATCTGGTTTGTTCCTTCGTAAATCTGCGTAATCTTTGCGTCACGCATACGCTTTTCCATCGGGTATTCACGCATGTAACCGTAACCGCCCATTACCTGGAGCGCGTCTACCGTTACCCGCATCGCGACGTCTGAGCAGTAAAGCTTTGACATTGCGGATTCTTTCGCGAAGTCTTTTGCTCCAGCGTCAATCATACGGGCTGTGCAGTAGAGAAGCGCGCGGGCGGCTTCAATTTCTGTAGCCATATCAGCAAGCATGTGCTGAACAGCCTGAAATGAAGAGATCGCGCAACCGAACTGAACGCGTTCGCGTGAGTACTTTACCGCGTCATCAAGCGCTCCTGCAGCGATACCGAGAGCCTGTGATCCAACACCGGGGCGGGAGTTGTTGAGCGTGTGAATCGCTACGATAGAACCCATACCCTCTTTGCCAAGAATCGCGTCTTTGGGGATACGACAATCCTGAAAAACAAGTTCTGTTGTGCTTGACGCTCTAATACCCATTTTATCTTCATGCTTGCCAAATGTAAAACCGGGCGTTCCCTTTTCGATGATAAAGCAGGAGATTCCGCGCGCGCCCTTGTTAGGATTTGTTTTTGCGAAAACTGTGTAGACCTGAGCGTTCTCACCGTTTGTGATCCACTGCTTTGTACCGTTTATCACCCACTCGTTTCCGTCAAGAACGGCTGTGGTCTTCATGCCAAGAGCATCGCTTCCCGCGTTTGCTTCTGTCAAACCAAACGCGGCAATTGTTTTACCTGCCGCGATTCCTGGCAGATATTTTTTCTTCTGTTCTTCCGATGCGTGAAGGAGAATCGGGAAAGTTCCAAGCGCAGTGGCTGCCATTGCAAGCGAGATTCCGCCGTCAATTTTAGAGAGCTCTTCAACCGCAAGACACAGTTCAAAGACGCCGCCGCCAAACCCGCCGTATTCCTGCGGGATATATAAACCGCACATATCCGCTTCAGAAAGAGCCTGTACCACATCCCAGGGGAAAATCCCCTCATGATCATATTTCTCTCTGACCGGGATAATCTTCTTGTGGGCAATCTCTCTTGCGGTGTCAACGATCATCTGCTGTTCTTCACTGAGAAAGTAATTCATCTTCCTGCTCTCCTTTGATACGGGATAATATTAATTCTCTATCATAATTCATGCTTGCGTTCTGAGCGGCCGTCTGCTGGGAAAGCTTTTTGTTGGGCCCTGTCCCCTCCCCCATCTCAACGCCGCCTATAATTATTTTTACCTTAAACTGCTTCGCGTGATCAGGCCCGCTCTCCGACACTGTTACATAGCGCGGAATACCAAAACCGTCACGCTGGGCCATCTCAAGAATTTTACTTTTATAATTTATGTTGCTCTCATCCCCAAGAAAACCCTCTATCCTGCCGAAAAGCCAGCGTTCTAAAAGTGTTTTGCACGGGACTAAGCCTCCATCAAGGTACACAGCGCCCACAACCGCTTCAAAGGCGTTTGACATTGTAGACATCCGGGAACGCCCTCCCGATTTCTCTTCGCTTGGCCCCATTATTAAAAACTTACCTAATTCGAGCCCATTCGCTATCTCACCTAAAATTTTGCGGCTGACAACAAGCGATTTTATTTTGGATAGCTGTCCTTCGCTTTTGTCAGGATGAGTAAAGTAAAGATACTCGGTTACGAGGCAGTTTATCACTGAGTCGCCTAAGAACTCAAGACGTTCGTTTGACAGTAATCCCTTTGTATCTTCCTGACTGACAAACGACTTGTGGGTAAGTGAGTGCTTCAGTAACGATTCAGTCTTAAAACAGTAACCTATAAGTTTCTGAAATTTATTTAACTGCCCGACACTCTTTTTACCGCGAAAAAAAAAACCACTGACAAAACTTAAAATTTTATTATTCTGTCTCACAAAACTCATTGATACTTTCCGACAACAAGCGATACGTTATGTCCGCCAAAACCAAAGGAGTTGCTCAACGCATAGCGTACCTCTCTTTTAATCGCGGTATTAGGAGTATAGTTGAGAGCGCACTCCGGATCCGGGTCCTCATAGTTAATTGTCGGAGGGATGATTCCATCCCTTACCGCAAGAAGCGAAGCGATAAACTCAATACCGCCGCTGGCTCCCAAAAGATGCCCTGTCATTGATTTTGTCGAACTGATATTTATTTTATCGACAGCTTCGCCAAAGACTTGCGATATGGCAAAAGATTCTCCCTTGTCATTAAAAGGCGTTGAGGTCCCATGAGCGTTTATGTAATCTATATCATTAACAGAAAGGTTAGCGCTTTTAACCGCCATTTTCATAGACGCCTGCGCCCCCAACCCCTCAGGGGCAGGTTGAGTGAGATGGTGCGCGTCAGAGGTCGCCCCATACCCAAACATTTCACCGTAAATTTTCGCTCCTCTTTTAAGCGCGTGCTCCAAACTTTCGAGAACTACTATACCGCTGCCCTCTCCCATCACAAACCCATCACGCTTAATGTCAAACGGGGAGCTCGCCTTTGACGGAATATCATTCCTTGTCGACATCGCCTTCATCGAACAGAATCCGGCAAATGAAAGAGGCGTGATAACAGCTTCGGTTCCTCCGGCAAGCGCGGCATCCATCATTCCGCACTTTATCATCATATACGCATCGCCAATGCTGTGTCCGCCGGAAGCGCACGCGCTCACAACCGCATAGTTAGGCCCCTTAAAACCATACTGCATGGAGATAAGACCCGCGGGCATGTCGGCTATTATCATTGGTATGAGAAAAGGGGAAACGCGGTTCGGCCCTCTCTGCACCAGCTTGGTCTGCTCGGTTTCCATAGTTTTTAGACCGCCGATGCCGGAACCAACAATAACCCCAATGTTATCCAAATCCAAATTTTTCAAATCGAGACCGGAATCCTTAACAGCCTGATGCGCAGCCGCAAGCCCCAGAAGAATCACCCTGTCATTGCGCTTTATTTCCTTAGGGTCAAGAAAACCGCTGCAATCGAGATCTTTAACCTCTCCGGCAATTTTTGTAGGATAATCAGATGTGTCAAACGCAGTGACCTTATCTATCCCCGACTTGCCAGCGCAAAGAGAGGTCCAAAATGTATTTACATCATTACCAACCGGACTCGTCACCCCAAGCCCTGTAATTACCACTCTATTTGTCATGACTAACCTTTTTAGTAGTGATTATTGGTATGCGTGATCCATACCGCTTGCAAACGCTTTCATCATTCCATTCTTATTCCGTCATTCCCGCGAAAGCGGGAATCTTTTGGCAGTGATTATCAATACACACGACCTCATACCCCAAGTCAACAGAAGCGATAAATCATGCGCATTGATGATCATTACCAAAAGAGCTCTCTGGCGCAAAGTTTTCCCGTGCGTCAAAGAGCCCTGTTTTTAAACGTACTATCTCTTAGAGCTTGCTTGAGAGATATTCCAGAGCATCCTTAACTGTGCGCATCTTCTCTGCGTCTTCATCGGGAATCTCGACTTCGAAGGCGTCTTCAAAAGCCATGATGAGTTCCACCTGATCTAAAGAGTCAGCGCCCAGGTCATCTACAAATGAAGATGTCGGGCCGATTTTTTCTTCGCTCACGCCAAGCTTCTCGGCAATGATCTGTTTTACTTTTGATTCTACTTCACTCACGGTTTTTCTCCTTTCAAAAGAGACTAATAATGTTTATAATATGATTAATACCACTCTACATAACAAGTCCGCCGTCAACAGTCAGCACCTGACCGGTAACGTAATCGGACAGGGATGAACTCAAAAACAGCACCGCGTTAGCCACATCTTCAGGTTCGCCAAGCTTTGCCATGGGGATTCCGCCGGCAAGTTTTTGCTTAGCCTCATCGCTGAGTTTATCTGTCATGGCGGTACGGATAAAGCCGGGAGCCACAGCGTTTACATTGATTGAACGGGAGGCGAATTCACGAGCCAGAGTTTTCGTAAGACCGATCATACCCGCTTTTGAAGCGGAGTAGTTGGCCTGACCCGCGTTACCCATAAGCCCCACTACAGAGGCGATATTTATGATCTTACCGCTACGGGCGCTCATCATCGGGCGCGCGGCTTCTTTACAGCAGAGGTAGGCGCTCTTGAGGTTCACGTTGAGAACCGCGTCCCAGTCTTCCTCTTTCATTCTCATAAGAAGACCATCTTTTGTTATCCCCGCGTTATTGACAAGAATATCAATTCCGCCAAAGGCTTTAATTACATCCGCAAACATTTTTTCGACATCAGCCGCTTTTGACACATCAGCCGCGACAGCGGTAGACTTGCGTCCCAGAACCTCAATTTCAGCCGCCGTTTTCTTTGCGGTCTCAAGGTCGATATCGCTTATAGCCACATCCGCTCCGGCCTTTGCAAGCTTGAGAGCGATCTCCCTGCCGATACCGCGCCCCGAACCGGTAACAAGCGCCTTTTTTGATGAAAGATCTATCACCTTACGCACTCCTGGTTATTTTGATTAATCAATGAATATAAATTTTCTACAGTGTCACATGAAATAACATTTAACGATGGCGCGCATTTTTTTGTAAGCCCCTTAAGTACAGTCCCAGGTCCAACCTCAGCGCAAAAATCTGGAGACAGGGCCGATAATGTAATCATAGAGTCTACCCACTTAACAGGCGACATGAGTTGTTTGACAAGTAAATCTTTCATAAGAGCGGGGTCGGTTTCCGCTTTTGCCGTCACATTTGTTATGACAGGGCAGCGTGGTGTTGAAAAAACAACGGGAACCAAAGCCGCCTGAAGTTTATCCGCCGCTGACCTCATAAGCGGTGAATGAAAAGCGCCGCTGACAGGCAGCACAACCGTGCGCTTTGCTCCCACCTCTTTCAATAAAACACAGGCTTCGTTGACCGCTTCAACTTCACCGGAAATAACCGTTTGTTCAGGAGAATTCTCATTTGCCGCTACAACAATGCCGCTTCTCACCCGCGAAAGTACAGAGATGGTTTTTTCCCTGTCTATCCCCATAACAGCAGCCATTGCGCCCGGAGCCTGTCTGCCCGCCTCAGCCATCGCCGCTCCGCGTGCCGCGACAGTTTTTAATCCATCCTCAAACCCGATAACCCCTGCCGCGTAAAGCGCGCTGTATTCACCAAGACTATGACCCGCCGCGTACTGCGGGACTGCTCCCTGCGACATAAGAAAATCGGTTATAACCGCTTCAACTGTGAAAAGAGCGGGCTGAGTATTTTGGGTTGCGGTAAGTTCTTCCGACGGCCCTTCAAAAATGATACGGCTGAGATCACGCCCTAAAATTTTGTCAGCCTCTTCAAACCGTAAACGGGCGGCGGGGACTTCTTCGTAGAAATCTTTGGCCATACCTGTAAACTGAGATCCCTGACCGGGGAAGAGCATCGATATTTTCATAATATTACGTCTCCTTGGTTTCTTAATTTCTCAATCCGCGTTCATGTACGGGCGAATAATCTTTCGCCATATTTTATTTCCTGATCCCCGATCCCTGTACGGGCGCCACTTGCGGGTGCCCATTTTATATGGCAATTTTTTATACATCCGCGCATGGCATGGACGCATGATGGGGCACCCGCGAGGGGTGCCCCTACAGGGCGTACCATACATTTTGCGTATGTGGGGGTATGCGGATATTCATTGCATATCATTTGTACGGGCACCCCTTGCGGGTGCCCTATCATGCGCCGCAATACGGCCATCCGTGTGCGGGCGAATAATCATTCGCCCTATCCCGCGCCCCAATATATCACATCACGCAAACCATGCTGCCCACCGAAAACCCTCCGCCAACACCTACAAACAGGACTTTCGATCCATCCTTCACCCGTCCGTCAAGCCACGCTTCTTCAAAAGCAAGCGGTATGGACGCGCTTGAGGTGTTACCATACTTTTCAAGATTAACCGCGACTTTATCCATAGGTACCGACAGCTGCTCGGCAAGCGCGCTGATTATTCTGATATTTGCCTGGTGAGGCACAATTAAATCTATGTCGTTAACGTCAAGACCCGCTTTAGTGATAGCCCTTAAAGACGCGTCTGTCATGAAACGCACGGCGTGCTTGAAAACCTCATTGCCTTTCATCCTAAGAAAACGCTCATCACCCCAGGCGGGAAGCTTAAGCAGATCACCCAAAGTTCCATCAGAAAATAAATAACTTGACAAAATACCTCTGACCGGGTTACGGTTTTTTTCCGCCTGAAGCACCACAACGCCCGCACCGTCTCCAAACAGAATGCAGGTACCCCGGTCGCTCCAGTCAAGCGTTTTAGAGATCACCTCAGAACCCACAACAAGCATTGTACGGGCCTGACCGGAAACAACCATGTTATTTGCTACAGTAAGCGCATAAGCAAAACCCGCACACGCGGCGCTCATATCAAACGCAAAAGCGTTGTTACATTTAAGATCCGACTGAACGCGGCAGGCGGTGGACGGGAAAAAATTGTCAGGGGTAAATGTCGCCACAATGATGCCGTCAATATCATCGGCTGTTACTCCCGCGCGTTCCATCGCTGCGTAAGAAGCTTTTACACCCATATCCGCAGCACTCATGGGGTGCTCTTTGTCAACTATGCGCCGCTCTTTTATGCCGGTTCTGGCCGTGATCCACTCATCACTTGTATCCAAAAAACCTTCGATCTCTTTATTGGTTAGAACCTTATCCGGCACAAATGTACCAACAGAAAGGATACGAGATTTAATATCGCTCACTGTTACCTATCGCCTTTCATTATAATGCAGAAATAATAATGCAGAATGCAGAAATCAAAAACATCTGAATCCACATTTTTTTCTGTCATTAATTTTTCTCATTTCTGCATTCTGCATTATTATTTCTGCATTGATTGCTTAGTTTTTCCAACATTCCGTGACATTATTTTTCACGGCGCCCAGAGCGGTTAAAACAGCGTTTCTGATAGACCGTACGGATGATCCTCCGTGCGCTTTAAGCACCGTACCCCGAATACCCAAAAATGGAACCGCTCCGTAATTTTCAGGATTAAGCACATCCATCTTATGAATGAGAAGTTCAAGAACACTCTGATTACCGGCTAAAAAATCCGCCGCGAGAGAGTAGAAACTCTCGCAAGCTTTCAGTAAAACATTGCCCAAAAAACCATCGCACACTACAACATCCGCATCACCGGAAAATACTTTATTACCCTCTATAAAACCTGTATACCAATCTTTTTTCTCAAGAAGCTCCGCCGCGTCGCGCACAACTTTCGGCCCCTTGCTCGGCTCAGCCCCAATGTTAAGCAGGGCGGTACGTACAGGCTTTGAAAAAAGCCGACTCACATAAGAGCTGCCCATCTGCGCGAAAGACGCCAAGTGTTCGGCGCGGCAATTGAGATTAGCGCCCACGTCAAGCACAAGAACCGGATTTCCATGCGTAGCTGTCGGAATGAAAGCTCCAAGGGCCGGACGGCTTATCCCCTCGCCGCGTCCAAGGATAAAAAGGGCTGTTCCTATCAATATACCAGTATCTCCGGCGCTGATGGAAGCGTCAGCCTTACCCTCTTTTTGAAGCGAAACACAGCGCACAATAGAAGAACCCTTGCGGTTTTTCCATACCATAGAACGCCAGTCTTCTTCACTGATGAGATCCGATGAGTGTTCAACAATAAATTCAGATCTGTCAAAACTTACAGTTTTTTCCAAATCATCAAGTATATGATTTATCTCATCCCGGTTGCCGCACAAATAAGTGACAAACGGAACAGACGCGGCTTTACGGGCGTCAAGAATTCCCCGCACCGTCACATCCGGCCCATAGTCTCCGCTCTGGACATCAACGGCTAAACGGATCACGCCGCTTTGCTCCCATTTGTTAACTTCATCCCTTTAAGAGGTTAATCTTCGGGTGTGATAACTTCTGCGCCGGCGTAATATCCGCAGTTGCCGCAAACTCTGTGCGCAGCTTTAGGCTGCTTGCAGTGGGAACAGAGTGTGGGACTTACAGGCGTAAGCGCAAGGTGACTGCGTCTCTTGCCGCTGCGGGAACGGGTTTGGCGCTTCTTTGGTTCTGCCATTTTTTGCTGCCTTTCTTTTCTATAAAATCATGGGCGGCCGCGAGGGCCGCCCCTACTATATGTCATTTATTTACTTGCGGGCAATTACAGATCGTTCCTACAATTAATCCATCCGTGTAAGGGCGAACCTGCGTTTTCGCCCTTATTGCATATCCGCTCTGCTTATCTTGTATGGGCAAATAATTATTTGCTTCATTACAGGCGGGCGGCCAATGGCCGCCCCTACAGGGATTATTTTTTCAATTTTTTTAATGCTTCCCACCTTGGGTCTACCGGCTGTTCTTTTTTTTCTTCGGATGATCTGCCCGATTCAAAAACAACGCCGCTGCCCTTAATCTCTATCCCTTTACAATCTTCGGAACAGAGCGGCTTGAGCGGAAGCTCAATCATTATTTCATCATAAATGGCGGAACTTATATCCACTACTTCATGATTAACATCAAAAAAGAAATCTGTACCGTCATCATCAGAAGAGTGGCCAAACTTCCCATGCTCTTCCTTTATTATGATATGCAGATCTGATTTTACAGGCACACTGTAATGAACAAGGCAGCGGCTGCACTGAACCTCAAAGACACCCTCAAAACGCAAACCGGCGACAACCGTCTCTCCCATTCTGTCAAGTTCCGCAACAGCGTGTATCTTTTCAGAAAAAGGGGGCAGGTCATCCCTGAACTCTTCAAGTTCCAAATCCTGCTCAAGCCGCGAATGTCCCTGCGGCACAACTCTCATATCTATTTTCATTTTTCAGCGCTCATAACCTCAATCAAGACAACCCTTTTAGCTAACCAAATGGGGTTTATCTAACTAAAAATGAAAGTTCTGTAAAATAATTTAGGGCAAGAAGCTGTGGGTAATGTTTAATGAATTATCTCCATTTATGACCGCATTGTTTACAACCAAATCTCCTTGACGCAACTATCGCCGCGATACCCAATGTTATTATTGATAAAAACTTCAATATCCCATTCAACTCTATTTTTTCAACATTTTCCGAATCGCACTCAGGACACCATAATTTATGATTCGCGTTCAGTTCTCTTTCATATTCCTTATAATAAACCGATCGCTTTTTCAGCGTGTAACTTATCTACTGTCAATTTAATTCCACCGACGGCATTTGCCAGCAAAGGGTTGGCAGCCACAATTTGACTATCAACAATTTCAACCTCAATATCATTATTTTCTAAAAAAATGCGTGCCATTTCCGCTTCGTTTATCCAATTGAACGCCGCTATATTAACTTTTTGCATCTCATAATTCCCCTATCTTTTCTAATGCTGCCATTACTTCACTTTCCCGCGCGCCATTCACGACTACTGATTCACCCTCAGCGCAAGGCAGCACAAAACGCAGTTTGCCCGAAGATACCTTTTTGTCGGCAAACATAGCCTCGTAAACTTTTCCGGCGTCGGGAACGGACGGTAACGCGGGAAGAGGCAGCCCATCCATAATCCGGTCGAACGCCGTCCAACAGCTGCGCGGCAGAGTTCCCTTGCGCTTTGCGAGATCAACCGCGCAAACCATTCCCCATAAAACCGCCTCGCCATGCAGCAATCCCTCAAATCCGTAAAACTGCTCCAGTGCGTGAGCAAACGTATGCCCAAAATTCAGAAGCGCGCGGCTGCCGGATTCCTTTTCATCCCGCCCCACAATATCCGCCTTTACACGGATACTTTTTTCTATACTCTCCATAAGCTGTTTTGGCTCGGAGCGCAAAATAGCGTCCCTGTTATTCATTATAAACGTAAACATCCCGCTTCCGCCTATAAAAGCGTACTTAAACATTTCCGCGTAACCTGCCACAAATTGACGGGATGGAAGCTTTTTTAAAAAGTCAATATCAATCCACACTGCTGAGGGCTGATGGAACGCGCCTATAAGATTTTTTCCCATTGGATGGTCAACCGCCGTTTTTCCCCCAACGCTTGAATCCACCATTGAAAGAAGTGTCGTCGGAACCTGAATGTAATCAATCCCGCGCATAAAACTTGCCGCCGCAAATCCGGCCATATCACCTAACACACCGCCGCCAAAAGCGACAATGTAGCTTGAACGGTCAAGACGCGCTGAGATTAGTGTGTCAAGGATTTCGCTCCAGGTGGCAATGGTCTTGTATTTCTCGCCATCAGGAGCCGTATGTATGACGCAGCCGGTTTCTTCTTTTAATGTATTAATATAGGATGAATAGATTGATGCCAAAGTAGTGTTGGTCACAAGGCAGCAGCGGCGATTTTTGAATTTTTCATTAAGATACGCCCCAAGACCCAAGGCGCTGCCGCTGTCAAGGAATACGGGGTAGGAACGGGAAGCTGTGTTAACGGAGATTTGCATGGATTACCTCAATAGTTTAAGTATTGTCATTGCCGAATTAAAGTGAACTAACTTTTCCCAATCAATTTCTCCAGTATTTTTACAATACTCATTTGAAAAATCTCTTGTAAACTTATTTATCATCTGGCTATATGATCTCACAAAATCATCATTCCTCTCTCCGGCCCCATATCCAAGCGGTTCTATAACATCTGTATAAAGATTTATATCTCCTGATATGAACTCCCAAAACCTCTGCCCGCAATATTTGAAATAATCGCCCTTATCCGGATTATTATCTATACCATAACAACACCCATTTACGGCGATTATGTTTAATTGTGAGTTGCTTGTTCTCAGAGTCTTTTTTGCTGTTTTAAAATCAGTTATCATTTTTGCTATTTGAGAACTATTCCCCCAATTCGGGCCAGATTTAATTGTTACAATGCTCCTTATCCCGTTGCAGTCAAATTCCAAATCGATGCCTGTAATGCCGGACTTATAACCATTGTAAACTTTACCGCTAATAAAAATAGCAAGCCCTTCAAGCCAATCGCCGAAAATGGTCTCTTCGTTTGACGAAATATGAGCGTCTACAATCCCCTTGACTATCTCGCCAGCAGTTAAAACATGTTTTGCCTTGAACAGATAAGGGTTCTTACGTTTAAGAACCTGCGCAAGTTTTAAATTATCAAGACTTTGAATGCGCTTTTGATGAAACGTCTCAATATTCTGTTCAACGTACTCAAACACGCTGTACTTTAGATTTAACTTTTTTCCCATATTCCGCTCTTGATTCACAAAGACACAATTCAGCAGAGTTTATCTGTTTCTTTACCATTTCATAATACTCAGGTACAACATCAATCCCTATGGAATTACGTCTCATTCTGTTTGCGACATTTAAAGTTGTACCGGAGCCCATAAAAGGGTCAAGGACAACATCCTCTTCTTTTGTAAACAACTTGATAAACCATTCCGGTAATTCTTCAGGAAATGCCGCACTGTGGTTTTTATTACTGCATTCTGTAGGCAGGTGCAAAACATTCGTCGGAAAAGCTTTTTCCCGATCCAGCCAATTAGAGATATTTTTCCCAAATCCGCTTCCAACTCTTGAATTATCACGGATTTTATCAGTAGCGGAGAGACTTTTAAGACGAGATTTTGCCCAATCTCCCATTGGAACCATAACTTCATTCTGATACATTTTAAATTTTTTAGTTTTATTGAACTGAAGAAGCCTCTCCCAGGCATCACGAAAACGATTCGGCCACTTTCCCGGAAAGCAGTTTTTTTTATGCCAGATAAATTCCTCTGTCCAAAGCCACCCCTGTTTGCGCATCTCAATAATCAATTCCATTACATATGTACTGCGCTCTCCGTTAACCACTTTCTCTTTTATATTTAATACAAAAGTCCCTGTTGGCTTAAGTACTCTCAAAAGTTGTTCTGAGACAGGTAAAAACCATTCTACATATGTATCTGGCTTAATACCTCCATAAGTATCTTTTCTTTGATCTGCATAGGGCGGAGAAGTTACGATTAAATCAACAGAGTCATCAGGCAGCAACCTAAGCTGTTCTTTGCAGTCACTCAAATAAACATCTGTTCTTATTTCCATATTTTCTATTCTTCGCAGGTAAAACCCGGTTAATTTTACAAGGAAAGAGATGTTAATCCAAAAATATCTTTACCTGCCGCTTATAGCAAGCCAAGATAAGAAACGATACCTGAGTAAAAAGAATACAATATGCTACCAAACAAAGCAACTGTTTTCGCCCCAAATGGGCCCCAAATTTGCATTCTTTTTTCTCTTAACTCCTGCCTGCATTAACCGATGAAACCAAACCGGAGAAGCGCGCCCGATGAGCAAATCGAAAGTGGCTATTACGCATGATCACGATATCAGAAAAGGGTTTGAGCGCGCTTTGGAGCATCTTGGCTGCCTTTCCGATCTCTTCACCAACAAGCACGTGAGCATAAAACCTCATGACGCATGCGCAAATCCGGATGACACTGTCACATGCACTCAGGCTGATACTATCAAAGCGCTCGTTGGGGTGATAAAACGCCATAATCCCAATAAAATAACTATTACCGGAGGATCAAGCGGTATCCTGGGAACCAATCATGTTTTTGAACTATTGGGAATCAACGATCTCATTTCCGAAGAAAATATAGAATACTTCAACCATAACCGGGGACCTTTTAAACGCGTGAGTCTTGAGTGGGGACCGGTAAAAGAGGTGGTTATTAATCCTCACATCTTTTCCTATGACACCATTGTCTCCCTTGCGCAGCACAAATCTCACCGTAAAACAGATATTTCTCTTACCATGAGAAACATTGCCATGGCTTTTCCCGCGCATGATTACTACACCCACGAAAAAACAAAAGAGGAGAGCCGAAAGAGTTTTTTTTCCGATATGCACGGTTTTATCGCAGGTATGTGTAAACGGTTTCCCGTACAGCTCGCTATTATTAACGGTCATCCGGCGGCTCATCAAGGCGCTGTTTTTGATTCCCAATTAATTATTGCCGGAAGAGACTTTGTGGCGGTAGATTATGTAGGGGCGCGCGTAATGGGCATCAGCGGCCCTGTCGCGCACATAGAACAGGCGGAGCGGCTTGGACTTGGACACAGCAAACCGGAAAACATGGAAATTGTCGGAACTTCAATCGAAAAAGCGGCTGAGATTTTTGCGCTTAGAGCAAGAGCTGCCTGATTTATATCAAAACCAGATGGGGAAGCGCTGCGAATGAACAAACCAAAGGTGGCAATTGTACACAATCCCGACATAGGACGTAGTCTGGCGGAAGCTCTTGAGTGCCTTGGCAACCTCTCCGGTCTTTTCACCGATAAGCATGTAGCGATAAAACCTGATGATACCCTGTACCGCGCAAACGACACATCCTCATGTACTCAGGCGGATACTATGAGAGCGCTCATAAAATTAGTCAAACGTTATAACCCTTATAGAGTAACTGTAGCAGGCGGCTCAAACGATGGAGAGACTGATTATATTTTTGAATTATTGGGAATCAACAATGTCATTTCCGAAGAGGAGACGGAATTCTTCGATCTTAACCACGGACCCTTTAAATGTATAAGTCTTAACTGGGGTCCGGTAAAAGAGGTTGTGGTTAACCCCCGCATCCTTTCATTTGATACAATTATCTCTCTGGCGCAGTTCAAGGAACACCCTAAAGCGCAAATCTCTCTTACCATGGAAAATACAGCGATGTCCATACCGGCAAACGATTATTACGGCCATCCTGAGGTAAAACATGAGCGCGGACACAAATCTCTATTTTCCGACCTGCATGGCTTTATTGCGGGAATGTGCCAGCGCTTTCCCATACAGCTTTCTATCATTAACGGTCATCCCTCAACAGTTAAAGGCATACGCAATATCATATTTGACTCACAGCTCGTTGTCGCGGGAAGAGACTTTGTAGCTGTAGACTCAGTAGGCGCCCGTATAATGGGAATAGAGCGCCCCGTTGTCTATATAGAGCAGGCCGCGTTTCTGGGGCTTGGGCAAAGTAACCTTCGGAATATGGATATTGTTGGAATCTCTGTTGAAAAAGCAGCGGAAATTTTTGTATATTCTAAAAGTAGAATTTAGTAATGCGGAAGTGATTGAACTTTTATGTTCTTATTCCCGCGTTCCGCATCCGTACATTTTATTTTGAAGTTGCGTTATCATTAAAGGAAATATACATGGAACATAGCGGCACAGCCCACGATTTTTTTCCAAAAAAATTAGCAAAAACATTAAAACAACGCGAAGAAGCTCTTGGCAGACCACTCAGCAGCGAGCAGATCGCCTCTCTGATCTCAATGAAGTTCAACAGGGAACCGCTATACACCTCAATTGAAGATTTTTACACTGAAGATTACCGCGGCGCTCTTAAAGAGGGTAAGCCACCCGCGGAATTAGAAAAAATTAAGCGCTACCGCAACCCTACGCAAAAAGAAGTTAATTTGCTTTACAATGATATACACGCTAAAGAGTGGATTATTGAAGCCAGTAATGACAGCGGCGAATAACTTATAGAGCTCAGATTAAAGCAAGAGTGTTTCTTTTGTCTGAGCTCTGAATTCTATCTATACTCAAACTTTCCCTGAATCTCCATAAGCGTTGACCCGCGCGGGCGGAACCGTTCATTAAACAGTTCGTCTTTTACCGTAAGCCACATGGTGAAATGTTCTATGTTTTTGTTGACCGGCGGTATGAGTCTTCCGAACATGTTGTTTATGTCCATCTGCTTACTGAGAGAAATACCTTTCGATTTCTCTTTGTCCATTTGAAACTGCCAGTAGGAGACATGCTCTTCCGGTAAGTTCCAGCGCGGCGCTCCCATAAAAGCGGCATCCATGGTTGTCGTTAAATCTAGCGGGCTCGTAAATGCCTCAAGAAAATAGGTATATCCATCCTGTACCGAAATGACAAGTGTTTTTGATTTATCATATTTGATAGTTTCATAACTCTTACCTTTCTTATTGTCAAAACTTATAATGTTCTCACCCTTGACTTTATATACCAGGATACTGTCAACCTCAGGATTATTGTTTACAGGAGCTATGTCAGGAAAATACCTGTTGTAGCGAACGGAGTGACTGCTTTGTATTTTATGTTCCCTGCCCTCGCCATTTATATTAGCTGTTATCAAAACAGGTACAGTAAAAAATTGCAGCAGGATTGGAAGATACCTGTCAAAATTACTTGGTATAACAGATTGGTTTGCATAATACTCAATACTATCAATCAGTTCATTTTTTCTGACCGCGGCAAACTGCGATGGTATGACACTTCTGATATGGGCCGGAACCATCTCAATCCAATTTTCCGGAATAGAAGCGCTTTTTCTTACTACATTTTCGGGCACCTTGAATTTGTAAGCTATTGTTTGAGTATTTTCTGAAAATGAAATATCCAAGATCCTGCCGTATACGCTAAGCGGCTCAGAGCCTATCGCGGTTTCCCCGCCGTAATTGTCAACCATTACGTTAAAAGAGATACGCCAGTCTATATCTTCAACGTTTTTTTTCTTTCCCGCAAAAACCGCTACTAATGTAATAGAATCTCCGGGAGCGGCTTCCGCCGGGTTAAACATAAAGTTAAGCATACGGAATTCACCGCTGTCTATGTTCTGGTGAGAGGTGGAAAAATCTTCGCATCCGGCAAGTACGAAAAAAATTGATACCGTTACGGCCATAATACGTTTCATTCTGTTTCTCCTGTATGTTGCAAGTTCCTCATATTACACGCTGACGATCACTTACCGTCTCTGCGGCGGATTTTGCTTTATTTGTAATTTGTCTATTTATAAGTGAAATATCCGCGAAATTCCGCCAATGCGGAACCTTGCGGGCGAAGCCGTTCATTAGTCACGTGATCGGTCACAGAAACCCACAAGGTAAACTTTGTTATGCGCTTATCTGCGGGAGGGATGATCCATGCGAATGGCCCTGCCCCCAATTGACCCGGTACGCTGGTTATATCCATATATTTACTGTACGGTATACCCTTTATCTCATCTTCGTCAAGCTGAAACTGCCAATAGACGCGATATTCCTCCTCTACAGTCACGCCGCCTAATGTAACGCTATAATCAATACTATTGGCATACACAATAGCCTCCGCGATATATGTGTAACCGTCTTCAACTTCTATTATAGCAGGCCAGTAACCGAAGAAATCTACAAATGGATCCGATTCATCAAATCCGAGCTGATTTTTGCCTTTGACTTTATACACTCTTACAAAACCAATATCCGGATTATTGTTGTAGTTTATGTCCAAACTATAGAATTTTCCGTTGTAGCGAACAGAATAGGTGCTCTGTATCGTATGCTCCCCCTTCACATTCGCGCTTATGCGGATAGGCACGGTGAAAAATTGGAGTATGGTATTAAGGCAGCTGTGTAACTCCTCAGAATACTGCGGTTTTTGCCATTCATTACTTGCAGCCTTAATCATAGACATAGGCCGGTCGAGGGTAAAATTATCATGTGGGCCCTTAAGATACCTGTCATAAGCTTCAATTAAGTCAACCATCTCATCCTTTGTCATTGATAAAAGTTCCTGAGGTATGCTGCTTTTCACATAGGATGGCACCAGATCCGCCCAGTTGTTCGGAATCGAACCGCTTCTTCTTACGCAGTCCTCAGGTATTTTGAAACGCACATTAACCGCCTGAGTATTCCCGGAAAAAAAAGATGTCTGGATTTCATGATACTCAAGCGGCTTATCATCAACAGCGGTTAGGGTTCCGTAGTGATCAACAAGCATATTGTATGATACGCGCCAGTCAATTAATTTTTCCAAGTCTATCTCTTTCCCCGCAAACACAGCTGTCAACGTAACTATGTCACCCGGAGCGGCTTCCGCCGGATAATACTGAATATTAAGCAAACGGAAAGCGCCGGCATCTACGCGCTGGTAGGAAGCAGAGAAGTCCTCACAACTAATAATCATGAAAGACGCCGCTGTTATGCCTGCGATAATGTACCTCATATATCGTCTTCCGTACATATCAAATCTGCTTATCCTGTATATACATATTCAACTTCAACGCGTAAAAATAAACGATTGGTCACAGACCGTCCCTGCAATGGATTTTGTTTTATTTGTACATTGTAATTTATAATTTGCCCTTAAAATTGCGCTCTTACTCCAAACGACATCATCGGTATCATGGATATAGTTTGTTTTTCGGTATAGTTATAATTGTGAAACACAAATTCCGGGCTTCTGTAAATAGGCCACAAAACGTTTTGTAAATCGCAATAATAAGAAAGAATCCACTTTTCATAAATGACCTTTTTGTCAAGTCTCAAATCAAGCTGCAGGAATGGATCCATACGGGTAGAATTAGGTTTTCCGTATATCGGACGGATGCTTTTGCTATTTGCGTCTTCTACTATACCGACTATAGGAGTGGTCGGTCTGCCGCTCACAAAACGCAAACGTCCGCCCAGATCCAGATCGTTTTTGAGGCTCCAGCTTCCAAGCAGCTGCAGATGGTGAGGTTCATCCTCACGGGCAAGTACAAAGCGGTTACGGGCTTTGTCCCACCTTTCGCTTCTTGATAGAGTATAAGAGATCCAGCCAAAAAATTTCTCCGTGCGCATATGGCGCAGCATAAGTTCAAGGCCGTAAGTTCTTCTCTTTCCATCGCTTAAGTAAAGCTTTTGAATTTCAAGATTCGGATCATAGTCAATCGTATCGAAACTGCGGGGAACATCCCACTGACGATTAAAGTAGGTTTGCGCGTCGAGACTTAAAATGTCGCTGATCCGCCACTCATGGCCGATTACATACTGAGCGGCTTTTGTAGCGGGAAGATCGGGCTCGCCCCAGGTCGGATGAATTACCTGGCCAATGGGCTCAGGCGTTTGGCTGTATGACCCAACGGCAGCTTTGGCAACATGACCATCCATAATCTCGTAACGTCCGTTAATACGAAACGACGGCTCTCCGGAAGCTCCTCTGCGGTTATTGATTATCCCATAATCCCAAAACGCGGGTACAACCGATCCTTTATAATCAAGTTCCGGATAGTAGTCATAACGAATACCCGGAATAAGCTGCAGTTTATCAATAGGTTTCCACTCTACATTTGCGTATCCGCCGACAACGCCGAACAACTCGTTATCTGTTGTATCGCGCATAATGAGATTCTGACCAGATGGTATTATAAGAATCATATCGTGATTCATTAATTCTATATCAGCGCCTGCGTTAACAGTTACTTTGTCGCTTGCCGTAAAACTGACCTGATTGCGCAAATGACTTAGATATAAACTCGACTCATATTTTGCAACTCCAAAAAGCGCCCCGCCTTCTGTGAGGTAAGTACCGGAGAACCGCAGATAATTATTCCACCGGCCGTTTATCCTGCTGTCAAGCCCAGCCGTAAGGGTATGGAACATTAACTTCATGTTGAGGCTGTTTGTAGCTTCCCCTATCTCTGACGATCCCACATCCAGACCATTTATAAAAAGGCCAAGACTGTCGCGGCTTCCCAGCAGGGATACGAACATATGATGGTTTTTGTCAATTGCAATATCCGTCCTCAACAGATAATCCCAGTAAAACGGCGCCACCGCAAAACCGATATCACCGGAAGCGAGGTGATTGAAGTAAAGGTTGAGCAGGTCGCCGGTAAAATTTCTTCGCCCCGAAGCCATGAACGACACCTTTTCATTTATAGGCCCCTCCACGAAAATAGATCCGTCAAGCATACTTAAATCAACATATCCCTGAAGCCTGTCTGTTTTTGACCGGCGGGATTTCATCTCTATTACCCCTGCTACAGCTCCGCCGTAACGGGTTGAAAAACCGCCGGGATAAAAATCTATTGTCTCAAGAGCGTCAGATGGGTAAATAGAAGTAGAGCCCACCAAATGGTAAAGCAACGGAACGCTGACGCCGTCAACAAAAAAACGGGAATCCCAGCTTGGCGCTCCCCGCACAACCACATCCGTCCCCATAACCGATGGACGGGCCACTCCAGGCATCGCCTGAACAACCTTAACAGCGTCTCCTCCAAGTCCCGGAATCCTTTTTACTTCAGCAACCGAAAGCTGACGGCGGCTGACCTCCTTCTCCTCTGCCTTGCCGTATACGACAAGCTCATAATCGGAATAATCAGTACGCTTGACATAGTAGGTTGCCCTTACCTCCTCAAGTTTGCCTATCTGCTCATCACTGATAAACAGATCGTAATCAGGCGAGACCAAACTTACCTGAACCTTGCAGGCAGGCAGTGAAGTAAACTTAAATGTCCCGTCCGAATCAGTCTCCGTAACAAGAAGTCCATCCTCTAACCTTTGCCCTTCAAACTTGCCTATCTGCTCTATATAAAAAGAAAACGGCATAGGCAGATCCGCGCCGCTGCAAAGCGTATCTAAAAACTTGAGTGCAACAAGCATATCCCCTACCGGACGGCGTGTACCGCGTTCCAGAATCCGGCCGCTGAAGTTAACATAACTTTCAGGAACGCTTATTACATCCCTGAGACTGAAACGGTATTCGTACTGAAGCATAACAGCCACATTCTCCCCGCCTGCCTGCGCTGGGGAAAACTTAAATTTCTTAACCGCTTCAATTGCGCAAGTGTCAAGTAACGGATGAAGTGAGTGAACCACGCTCACGCTGTCAACTCCGCCTGTTTCGCTTATCAAAAGTTCTAATAAAACTGTTCCCTCAACACCATCTTTTATAAACTCCTCAGGATAGTCCGCTTCCACGAACTCAAGTATCTCGGGCATCTTCTCAAGTCCGCTTTCATCATCAATAAATTCTATCTCTTCGGCAAGTTCAACCGCTTCTTCGCCATCTTCATCCAGGACAAGCTCAATAGCCTCTTCATCATCTTCACCGGAATTGATCTCTGAAGATAGAACAGGTTTGGCGCTGAAAAGAATGGCTGCCAAAAAAAGACTTGCTGCCGTGCTGACCGCTTTAACTTTACCATGCATAGAATATAGCATCCTTTAATTTACTTAATCTAATAGTATCATCAGGTATAAATACACACAGGTATCTCTTTAACAATTTAACACTTTCGGGAATAAAATGTGTTACCGGAAAATTTTTACTAAAATACACTAAAAAAGGAATAAGGTTGGGGAATTTTTATTAAGATGGTCTTAATGGCCTTTTGGAAAGCCGCTGGCGTTGCGCGAATAATATTAATAACATCCTATAACAATAAATGTCATAATCGTAAGAACGAGAGTCTCAACAAAATATGAAACGGGAAGTTTCTTGTTCTTCGGAAAGCTACTCTTTTTACTCCAAATTGATTTAAACATCGTTCTCTCCATGCAAAGAAAGCAAATTTTCTTGACCAGGCCTTCACATCGGCTAACATCCAGTTTTATAGGCATCGTTTAAGTACAACTATCAATTACAATAAGTACCTATTGTAACTATATAATATAAATGATTTAGAGCGGAATGTCAATATCAAAACAGTCAATAGCTTTTTTAAATGCGAGTATATTTCCCTTGCCAACACCTATAAGCAGTAACCCTCTCTTCAATTTTACTTGGGAGCATGTTAAAATTAAGGACATGGGGGGAGAAAAAATTCCTGCGGAAGCATCATAGCAGATATATTATATTTTTACTTTCTTTTTCGCCCAAGTATTATTTTCCTTTTTGCCACTTTTCTATTTTCCTTTTCGCCGATATTTCATTTCACTTTTTGCCACTATTGTGGAGACGCAGGAAACAAAATGAATGAGTACCCGCGCTGGCATGCCGATAGTGTAAAAGATGCTCTTAAAAGCCGTCGTGTAGTGATCATTTCCGGTGCGCGGCAGACCGGAAAAACGACCTTGGCAAAGGAAGTAATGGACAAAGACAGCATCTTTATGCCGTTAGATAAAAAGAGCATTCGCGCTGCCGCTTTGGATGACCCGACCGGATTTGTAAAAAACGAAAAGGGGACTATGGTAATAGATGAGATTCAAAAAGCCCCTGATCTAATACCGGAAATCAAATATGTGGTTGATAACAATAACCGCCCTGGACAATATCTGCTGACAGGATCAGCAAACATTCAATCCCTGCCAAGTGTGTCGGAGAGTTTAGCGGGACGGGTTAAAAACCTGCATTTGCGGCCTTTAACACAAGGGGAAATTCTTCGTCAAAAACCAACTTTCTTAAAAAAAGCATTTGACAGGGATTTTCCAAAGCAAATTACCGGATACGACAAAGATAAAATTTTTGATCTGGCGTTTCGCGGCGGCTATCCCGAAGCTGTTTCATATTCAACGCAAACTGCTGTAAAAGACTGGCATAACGATTATATTGACACTTTAATAAAACGGGATTTGAAAGATGTCGCAAACATTAAACGGCAAAACGCTTTGCGCGAACTCATAGGAATTCTTGCGTCATGGTCTGGTAAGTTTATGGATATTCCTCCAATATGCACAAGTTTAGGATTATCAAAACCAACTGTGGAAACATACATAAACGCTCTGGAAACGCTTTACCTGTTTGAAAAAGTACCGGCATGGACTAAGACAGATTATGGCCGTATCGGTCGCAGCCCGAAGATATTTGCGGCAGACACCGGACTTATGACATCTGTTTTGAGATGGAATAAAAAAGAGGTTATGCTGAACACTGACCGCGCTGGTAAACTTGCGGAGACTTTCGTTTTTCAAGAGCTGGCGGCGCAAGTAGATTTGGACGCGGCATACTCGCTTTATCAATACAGAGATCGAAGAGATAGAGAGATTGATTTTTTAATAGAACGCGAAGATGGGGCATTAATCGGCGTGGAGGTTAAGGCTGGACATAACGTATCAAAAAGCGACTTCACCCCCCAAATTTGGTTTAGGGATAATATTATAAAGGGAAAGAAAGCATATACTGGCTATGTGATGTACTCAGGAGAGGATGTTTTACAATTCGGGGAGGATATGATTGCCATACCAACAGCGAGTTTATGGCAATAGGTATAGAATTACGGACAAAGTCCACACATTTAACTTTATTATTTACTTTTAACTTCGTGCAGGATATAATTTATAAATAAAGTTAAATACAAGGTGAAAACATGGTATTTATTGCAGATGCACTTGGAATCAACGTAACTACCAAACCGTGGAACGGCAAGGCGAAGTTACCCTT
>JAIRVB010000008.1 GCA_031254105.1 Chitinispirillales bacterium | reverse complement strand
AGCATTTGCGCGGACGGCATAAGCGTTTGGTTTGGCCGCTTTTGCTGGGCGTATTTTTCTTGCAGATATATGCCCATAAAAGGCAGATAGATTTGGCTGCCGTTCACTACAAATGGTATTTGCGCTCTGATAAGCGCTTTTCTCTGTTTGGAACTTATGGTATCAAGTTCAAGTACGGTAGGCAGCGGTTCTATTTCTCTGATCTTTACAATGTGCTTTTTGATGGCCGGAAGAGTATGAAGTTTATCTTTTGGTTTTATAAACAAACATTTCACAGAATCAAGCGTTACTTTCTGTACTGCGTAAGCATCGCTGAGATAAAAGGGTAATTTCGCCTTGCCGTTCCACGATTTGGTAGTTACATTAAATCCGAGTGTATTTGTAATAAATACCATGTTTCACCTTGCATTTAACTTTATTTATAAATTATATCTCGCATGAAGTTAAAAGCAAATAATGAAGTTAAATAATATGGGTTTTTGTTTGTAACTACTCCCCCATTACAAATATCTTCGCACCCTGCGGCAGTAGTTTTCATACTCTTCACCGTAATGCTTGCGCAGGAACTTTTCTTCCCTGAGTACCTGCCGGTGAATCACAGTAACAAAAAACACAATCGCGGCGCTTGCGGTAATATTCGGATGAATAAGAAATATCCCCGCAACAAAAGCGATGAATCAGGATATTATTTAAGGGAAAATACTTGGTAAAGGAAAGACCTGAGTCAGGGGGTCTTTGATAATGATAACCGCAGCGTTAATCCAAATCATTAATCAGAAGTTTTTTCTGAGTTCTGAGCCCTAAAAATCACTCACTATTCAATATCAACTGCTCACTATCCCCTCCGCCGCCTGTTGACTGCCCTGCGTCCATAACCTGATCCGTAACCTGCAAAGTCAGCTCCCGCTCAATATGTTTGCCGGTGCGGACAACAAGCCTTCTGCCTAAGCTCAGGGTAGTGCGGGGCCTTATACCGTTCATTCTGCAAAGAGCGTTCACTGTAGTTCCGTAGCGCCGGGCGATAGCTCCAAGAGTATCCCCCCTGCGTACGGTATGATAAACGGTTTGCCTTATAGCGGTGAGGTACTCAAAATTATTTCTTGTCAACACAAGCGTATCGCTTTTGAGCGTATAACTCTGAAAATTAATAATATATTCAGGATTAAACGGTTCCCCAAAATAGCGGAACTCAAAGTGCAGATGAGCTCCGGTGGAACGCCCGGTGTTGCCTCCAAGACCGACCATATCGCCTGATTTAATAGCCTGGTTGACCTCGACTTTTACTCTGTAAAGATGACCGTAAAGTGTTTCAAGACCATTATGGTGACGCACCACTACTACGTTGCCGTATCCCCGTCTGTCAAACTGAATCACCCTCACTATGCCATCCATAGCGCAGCGCACTGTATCGCCGGTATTGAGTTTAACATCTGTACCGTGATGCCAAAGATACCTGCGCTGACCGAACCTTGACGTAACATAGTTGCTAAAGGGGTGAGTGTAAACCCTTTTTTGCGCGGAATCGACAAGCGCGATTTTTATTGTATCCTGAGGGCCGAGAGTGCGGTAATCGAAACGGCCGGAATTTATTCTGTGATTGCTCCACGCGTAGGTGGTGTCGATTCCCATGAAATCATCATCACTCAGATCATCAAAAAGAGAGCTGAAATCCTGCGCCTCTTCCTCAAGAAGCTGAGCTTCGTCAGTACTGTCTTCGATGTTGTTTAGATAATCGTGATCGAAAGCCTGCGCAAAATCTATATCAGCCACAGAAGCCGACGCTGCGCTCAGACTAAAAACAACTATTACCAGAATTTTATAAATAACGGTGAATTTCATAAATATATCAAATCGCCTCATTATTTATGATAGAAGGAGCTGCGCCGGTTTTAACATATTACAAAAGATATGGCCGCTCCCAAATTATTAAATATAACAACTATGCCCGGCTAAGGTCAAAAATGTTTTTATCCCCTACTACATACGCTACTAATCAAAAACTATTCCCGTGCCTTTTAAGAGTTGACAATTTCCCCCGCCGTACAGTCATTCAACTTTACTAATGTAGAAGTAATTGAGTTCTGACATTTTTTATTTTTGCATTATGCATTATTATTTTAAACTTCAACTAGTATACAGCGGCTTTCTTAATATTATTTTAAAGATAACTTATAATAAATCATAATTCCCACACCATTTCAAAGGAATAAAGATGAGCGGCTGCCTGTTTTGTAAGATCATCGCGGGAGAGATCCCCGCTGAAAAGCTTTATGAGGATGAAAAAGCTATTGTCATACGCGACATCAACCCTCAGGCTCCATGGCACTTTCTCGTTATCCCCAAAAAACACTACAGCGCCTTACATGAAATTCCGGAACATGATGCGCCGACACTCCTTTGCGGCCTTATGAATGCGCTGCATCAGACATTAAACGCCACAGGCCTTAACAGTAACGGATACCGTTTAGTCGTTAACTCAGGCGCAAGCGCCGGACAGACAGTATTCCACCTGCACATCCACATCCTTGGCGGCCGTGATATGCAATGGCCTCCAGGCTGATTTTTTTGGCAGTGATGCTCGATGCAAAAGGTTCATATTGAAATGTCAGGTTACAGCTGCGCAAGGTTGTCATACATAAGACACTAAAATCCCCCCGCTTTCGCTGGGATAATGGATTTTTGCGCCGCAATGATCATAAGTAAAATAAGGGCGGTAACAGAACCGCCCGCCTCACACGCACCCTATACTGCAAGGACATCACATACCTCCCGCACCCCTACTATCACTACTAAAAACTACTGCTGCTGTTTTCTGAGGAATGTGGGCACATCGTCCAGATCGTCACTGCCGTATGGCAGGCCTGAAAATTTTGGAGAATATGCGCCTACATCGTAATGATTCCCGCGCGAAACCCATGCCGGATTATATTTGCCGTCAAAGCCCGGGCCTTTAAATGCTTCCGTTTTTTTGACGGGAGCGGCGCCCGGCTCAGCGGCAAGCTGGCTTTGAGGAGCATGGCGCGCCGCTGCGCTGTGTTCACTTGCGGCTGACTGGTGCGGGGTCTGCGCGATAATTACAGCTTCAGCGGAAGACCTGGGGGCCTGAGGCTCTGCTGTTTGTAAATTAAGAGCTTCCTGCACCACCTGTTTTTCACGTGAGGGAATCGTTAATTTCATACCGCCGGAATTGCGTTCTTCTTTTAATCTTTCGATATGTTCGGTGTTAAAGCCTGTGGCAACTACAGTAATGCGTATTTTGCCTTTCATGGAGGGATCATTGACAGCGCCGAATATGATATTGGTTTCTGTGTTCTCCCCAACCGCCTTATTAATAACCTCAGTAGCGGCAGCCACATCGTACATACCCATCTCTTCATCGCCTGTGATATTGATGAGAATACCGCGCGCTCCGGCTATGGATATATCGTCAAGCAGCGGGCTGTGAATCGCGGTTTCAGCAGCCATTACAGCGCGGTTATCGCCCTCAGCCTCACCGGTACCCATCAGCGCGTCTCCCATGCCTTTCATGATTGTTTTAACATCAGCGAAGTCAAGGTTAACGGTGCCATGTACAGAGATAAGATCCGAGATACCTTTTGTTCCATGATAAAGCACATCATCGGCGGTTTTAAAAGCATCAATCAACGATGTGTTTTTATTTGCGATCGAAAGCAGTTTCTGATTGGGAATAACGATTATGGTATCCACACTTCTTCTCAGATCGTCAATTCCCTTTCTGGCGTTCTTATCGCGTACGCGGCCTTCAAACAGAAATGGACGGGTTACTATGGCGACAGTGAGTATGTCAAGTTCCCTGGCGATTTCAGCTACAACAGCGGCTCCGCCTGTCCCAGTGCCGCCGCCCATACCAGCTGTGATAAACACCATATCCGCGCCGACCAGAACCTCTTTTATTTTATCTCTGCTCTCTTCCATCGCCTGACGGCCAACTTCAGGATTAGCGCCCGCTCCAAGGCCTTTTGTCAACTTCTCACCAGCCTGAATACGCGTAGGAGCGCGGTTATTGTCAAGCGCCATCGCATCGGTATTGACAGCTATGAACTCAACGCCCGTAAGGCCGGCGTCAACCATACGGTTGACAGCGTTACCACCCGCTCCCCCAACACCGATAACCTTCATTTTCGCAACAGCGTTGAAAGTCTCATCCATCTCAATCTTCATAGCCCCTCCATTGTTTGATAGTTATAATATGATGTTAACTTTTCTCTTTCAACAGGGCGCGATAAATCGCGCCCTTACAACAATTATTGATGCAGCCAACGGAACGGCCGCCGGCCGTTCCCTACGGGAACGGGACGCGGCATACTCCCCGCGCCCCTATGATCATTACTAAAAAAATTCCTTTGCCCATGAGATCATTTTGTCTATTGCGCGGCGGTATCCTCCGTCTGCGCCGCTGGTTTTTTTCCCCTTTTTGTCACCGGAGTATGAGTCCGCGGCGTACATGCACAAGCCTATTCCCGTAGCGTGAACAGGTGATCTGGCTACATCGGTAAGACCTCCTATGCGAGTCGGGACTCCAAGCTTGACAGGCATCTGAAAGATGCTTTCCGCTTTATCTTTTACCCCTTCCATTAAAGAGCCCCCGCCGGTAAGCACAACACCCGCTCCCAGCATCTCGGCATACTCAGTTCTTTTGATCTCTTTTAACGCGTGTGACAGAATCTCTTCTACGCGCGGTTCAATAATACTTACAAGAACCTCGCGGGAGACCTCACGGTCGGTCTGACCGCCAAGCCCCCCGGGCACCGTGAGGTACTCATTTCCTCTTAAGAGAGGCAGATAAGCGCAACCATGCACCTTCTTTATCTCTTCCGCTTTTTCAACCGGAGTGTGAAGGCCCATCGCGATATCTTTTGTTACGTTTCTTCCGCCAAACCCTACAACCGCGGAATGACGTATGCAATCATCAAAGTAAATAGCAATATCAGTTGTTCCGCCGCCGATGTCAATCAATGCCACCCCAAGCTCCTTCTCATCCTTCTCAAGCACCGCATAGCCTGAAGCAAGAGGTTCAAGTACCAGATCGATCACCTTTAGTCCAGCGTCTTCCACACATTTCATTATGTTCTGAGCGCTTGCGATCGCGCCTGTAATGATGTGGATTTTGGTTTCAAGTCTTACACCGCACATTCCAAGCGGATTTTTGATCCCTCTCTGAGTGTCAACAATAAACTCCTGAGGAATGACATGAAGAATTTCTCGGTCTGTAGAGGTATTCACCGCTTTTGCCGTGTTAATTACTCTGTCGATATCTTCCTGCGTGACCTCTTTGTTTATAGTAACGACGGCGCTGCTGTTTATATCTTTTATATGGTTTCCGGCAATGCCTACCCAAACCGCGTCAACATCCACCCCTGCCATAAGTTCAGCTTCTTCAACAGCTTTTTTTATAGAACTTACAGTTTTACCAATGTCAACAACAGCGCCCTTTCGCAGTCCATCCGATGGACTTATGCCAACGCCTATGACCTTAAGTTCACCGTTCTCTACAAGTTCAGTAATGATACAGGCTACCTTTGTCGTTCCGATGTCAAGGCCTACAAACATTCTGCTTTCCACACCCTACCCCCTTTTATTTACTATCCAAAAACTATTCGCACTCTTTACGCACTGACTATCACAACATGGAGACAACCGCCAGACTGCGGTATCTCAAATCTATCCGCGCGGGATCTCTATTCTCCTCCTGCAGCCGCTCCTTGACTTTTTTTACACGCGCCAATCTCTCCTCTATATTTTCAGAACCTATAGTGTACTCTGTATGCCCTGATTTAAAAATCAGACTGATACTCCCGCTGTCACTGAAACCGATCTGAGAGATCTGTTTAAAGAAAGTATTTCCGAGATTTCTTGCCGTTTTTTTGATTGCGTTAAACATTTCAAGCCCTACGGTATCGCTCAGATTTGCACCGCCAAAACTTAAAAGGGGCAAATCATAATACTGGCCGGGCATTACCGCGAAACGCACTCCGTTCTTATCAACAAGCCAGATACTTCCATCCTGAACAAGGGCGACAGGTGTGCGTTCTATAACTTTTATCAATGTTCTTTTGTCCCGCGTTTTCCTGATGTTCACTCTCTCTATTTCAGGAATCACAAGAGCGGCCTTAAAAACATCATCCCGCTTAAGAGAAAGTGAATCAAACTTTAATAAAGAGTCAATGGCAGCCTTAAGCAGGCTTTCGTTATTCTTGCCGCAGTTTACTATCTGATACTCTGTATACAGCTCCTTATTATACTTAAAATTCGATTTAACCGCTTCAGTAATATGTGTGGAAACCGCGGAGCCATACGTGTATGCCGCAAACCCGGCAGCCGCGATGAGCAGCGTCACAGCAAAAACTCCCGCAAATTTCCTTGCGCGGCGCGGTTTGTACTTACGCTGCTCCGCCATTGCTTTCCTGCGGTTAGCTCCAATACGTTTAGCCATTCGCTCTGTTCCCTTTAGCAAAATCGTGAGCCGTTTCCCAAATATCCCCAGCTCCCATAAAAATCACCAAATCCCCTTCAGTAAGCTTTTCTGATAAACTACCGGCGATATCTTTCTTGTCATGTACATACAATGCCGTTGACTCACCATTATTATTTATTATGTCGACAATACTCTTTGCGTTTATACCGGGTATTGGCTGTTCCCGCGATTTGTAAATGTCTGTTACAATAACTAAATCAGCTCCGCTTAACGTTTCAGCAAATTGGTTTAAAAAATCACGGGTACGGGAATACAGATGCGGCTGAAACACCGCACAGATACGCTTGTAGCCGCATTTACGCGCAGCATCAAGAGTTGCGCTTATTTCACCCGGATGATGAGCGTAATCATCAACAATTGTAATCCCATTTACACTGCCAATAATCTCAAATCTTCTTTTAACGCCCTGAAAGCGGGAAACACTCTGAGCGGCTTCCGTAAACTCAATTCCGGTTTCGCATGCAACGACCAGGGCAGCCAGAACATTTTTAACATTATGCATTCCGGGAAGCGATATTTTAACGCTTCCGAGATTCTTCCCCTTATATGAAACATCAAATACAGTAACCCCTTTTTCAAATCTGACAGCGCTTGCCATATAATCAGCTTTTGAATCTACACCATATGTCACAACAGTTCTGCGGATCTTCGGCAAAACATCCTTAACGCCATTATCATCAATACAGGCGATAACAGCGCCGTCAAAAGGCACTCTCTCCGTAAACTGTATAAATGTATCCTTAATGTCATCAATATCTTTATAACAGTCAAGATGATCGGCCTCAATATTGGTTATGACGACAATTGACGGATACATAGCCAGAAAAGATCTGTCATATTCATCGGCCTCAGCGACAATAACTCCGCCTCTCCCTATGATCGCGTGAGAACCGCTATTTTTAAACATCCCCCCGACAAGAACCGTAGGAGAAACGTTCGCATCGGTCAGCACAGTTCCGACAAGTGAAGTCGTAGTCGTTTTTCCATGAGTTCCTGATATACATATAGTAAAATTAGATTTCATGAGATCGCCCAGAACCTCCGCCCTTCTTAACTCAGGAATTCCATTCTCAGCGGCATAGACACGCTCAGGATTATCCTCCTTAACAGCGCTAGAATACACAAGCAGATCTGCGTCCCTCACAAAAAACGGTTCATGGGTATACTGAATCTTTACGCCAAGCTCCTCAAGGTGATGTGTTGAGACTGATGGTATGCGGTCACTGCCAGTTATACTGTGACCGCGCGACAAAAGCGCCTCAGCCAACGGACTCATCCCAGCCCCGCCAATTCCCACCATATGAATTTTTTTGATAGTGATCATACCTGTGCATGTCCCATTCGTTATCCCAGCAAAATTACCCATTAAACTACTTTCATATTGCATTTGTAATTTTTATTGATCTCATTTGTACATTTTATATTATAGTTTGTAATTTTTCCCGCCTACATACGCACCCGCCCATCAATTCCGCGTAAATGGGAACCCTGCTTAGACTGACTTGATATATTAAGTAAAATGCCCATACTGCACATTGTAAAAATGAGACTCATTCCGCCGTAACTCAGAAAAGGCATCGGTATTCCGGTCGGAGGAACAAGTCCGGTAACAACAGAGGAATGAATCAGAACATAAAGCGCGATTACAAACGTAAATCCAAACGCAATGAGCTGCCCCATACGGTCGGGAGCATTAAGAGCTATGCGCATTCCTCTGTAAATAATAAACGCAAAAACAGCAAAGACAGCCATTATACCCACAAATCCAAACTCCTCACCTAAAACAGAGAGAATAAAATCAGTATGCGGCTCTGGCAAATAAAAATATTTTTGCTCCCCTTTGCCAAGACCGACGCCAAACATGCCTCCGCGCCCAAGCCCCACTAAAGATTGATAAACCTGATACCCTATATCCTCACGCCGCTCCGAAAAGTTAAGAAAGCTGACAACACGCAGCATTCTATAGGGGGTTCTCAACACTAAAAGTATCGCAACAGGAATCATCATGGCAGCTGTTCCCATAATATGAACCACTTTGGCGCCGGACATAAAAAGCATCCCAAACGCGGTCGCGGCAATAATGATACATGTTGAAAAATCAGGCTCCATAACTACAAGTCCGCAAATAATTCCGATACGTATATAATGAGGAATCAGAGATTTCCAGTTGCTGAAATCAGCGCTTGCCTCACTGCACTTTTTGGCCAAAAGAAGAACAAGAGCCATACGCGCAAAATCGGAAACCTGAAACCTTATCCCCGCGATTGTAATCCAGCGCTTCGCCCCCTTAATCGCATAACTATCAGGAAGAAAAAGCACATACAGAAGCAGACACACAGCAATAATAAACAGAATCCCGCTATACTTACCCCAAAAGTGATAATCGACATTTATAAAAATCATAAGACAAATAATAGCCAGAAACGCGCGTGTCATTTGACGAAACAGAAAAAAGTCGGCTCCGCCAAAGTTCTTCTGCGCCATGGCAAACGAGGAGCTGTACACAAGTACAATCCCTAACCCAAGCAGAGAAAGGGAGGCTATTAACAGCCACATATCCATTTTGCCGTACCTGCCTGTCACTAAACAGCCGCCTTTCGTGACGCGAAATTTTTCACAGTATCTCTGAACACCTCACCGCGGTGCTCAAAGTTGCGAAACATATCAAAACTTGAACATCCGGGAGAGAAAATCACCTTCTCGCCTTTAACCGCGCTTCTAAACGCTTTACCAATTGCTTCTTGAAGATCAGCAGCCTTAGAAACAGGAACAAGTCCGTCAAGCTGCGAAAACATTCTGTCAGCAGCTTCTCCAATCAACGCTATACTCTTTACATTAGCGCGTACCGCGTCTTTTATCACAGAAAAATCACAACCCTTATCTTTACCGCCCGCGATAAGATGCACTTTTGAATTGAAAGCGGTCACAGCGCATTCAATTGATTCGGCTGTTGTTGACTTGCTGTCATTATAAAACGCAACTCCGTCAATATCAGCCACATACTCAAGCCTGTGAGGCAATCCGCTAAAATCACACAACCCCAAAGCGATGCGGTCGGGATCTGCTCCGCCGCAAAGCGCCATAGCGCCGGCTGCGCACGCATTTATATAGTTATGCTTTCCGCCAAGTTTCATTTTTCCAACATCATCAAGTATAACGCCTGTTTTTCCATTGAATCTGTACCGGATACTTTGATCTGAAAGAAATACGCAATCGCTACCATTATCTTGATGGCCAAACATAACAATTTTTGTTTTTGACGAAAACTCCTTCGCCCATCCGTTAAGGATGGAATCATCCATATTTAAAACCAAAAATTCCTGAAAAGTCAAGTTCTCAACGATCCGTTTTTTCGCGTTGTAATACTCCAGTTCGTTCTTGTAACGGTCAAGATGATTTTTCATCAAGTTGATCACCGCGGCAGCCTTTGGTTTGAAACGCTCAACCGTTTCAAGTTGAAAACTTGACACTTCCGCAATAACCACCGCTTTTTCACCAACAAGATCAGGAGTGACGCTGATAACCGGCAAACCGATATTTCCAGCCACAACAGCATCAAAACCGGCAAATCTCATCGCTGATCCCAAAAGTGAAACAGTTGTGCTTTTGCCTGAAGAGCCTGTTACCGCAAGAAACGGCGCGCTTGACACCCGAAATCCAAGTTCCATCTCAGACCACACGGGTATCCCTCTCACCGCAGCACTTTTGAGTATGTCAATATCACTGCAAACTCCCGGTGAAAGAATTATCAGATCACTTTCAAGCACCTTTTCACTGTGTGCGCCGGCTTCACTTTCAATATCACCCAAACCATTATCGCGCATCACCTCATCAAGACGTTCACGGCTGCAGCTATCGCTCAGCAAAACGCCTGCACCTCTTGAATGAAAGTACTTTGCGGCCGCGATTCCGCTTTTGGCTGCCCCGATGACAGCAACCCTGGCCGGCGCGACATTCTTAATATTGTCAAGATTAGTATTTATCATTATTAAAAACCTTCAAAAACCTTTTCAAGACCTACGCCGCGCGATCCCTTAAGAAGCGCGGTATCTCCCTCTTTAAGTACGGAACGGCAAATTTTAAGCGCTTCAGCCGAATCGGCGGCACAGAAAATTTTCTTTGACGGAAAACCAGCTTTCACAGCTCCTTGCGCTATGTATTCTGAAAACTTACCAACCGCAATTACCTTCTGTACATCCGACTTAAAAAGCTCCTCACCAAGTTTCAGATGAAGCTTGATTGAATAACGTTCAAGCTCGTACATATCCCCAACAACCGCAACCCTTTTGCTTTTGTCAGAAGTCACATCGCTGAGGTACCGTATGGCGCTGCTCATTGATGAGGGGTTAGCGTTGTAGCAGTCAACAATAAACCTTATCCCCTTCTTCTCCTCAAGCATTCCTCTAAGTGAAACAGGTTTTAATGAAGCAAGAGCTTCATGGATAATATCATCAGGAACCCGGCACCTTTTTGCTATGTAAATAGCGGGAAGCGCGCTGTATATAAAGTGTCTTCCCGGCATAGACAAAGAGTACTCATTTCCATCCAAAGAAAACCGGACGCAAGCTTCCATAACACGTATATTCGCGGCTCTCACATCACACTTTGGGGAAGTTCCATAGAAAACTGATTTAAACCCGCGCTCCTTCGCGCCTTGTACAAGCCTTTTGTCATCGCCGTTAAGAAGCATGAAGCCGTTCTTGCTAAGTCCTTCAGAAATTTCAAACTTAGCCTGAGTAGTTATGTCAAGAGACCCAAACAGCCCTATATGCGCATAGCCGATGTTTGTGATGACCGCAATATCAGGAGCGCAGATTTTTGAGAGCGGCCGAATCTCTCCGGCATGATTAGCTCCCATTTCAAGAACCCCAACCCACTCATCGCCGTCAAATTTTAAAATGCTTAACGGAACTCCGATATGATTATTCCAGTTTGTATACGTTTCACCAACTTTCACAACTTTTTTCAATACTTCGGAAATAAAACTGCGAGTGGTTGTTTTTCCGTTTGATCCGGTGACTCCAACAACCAGCAATCCCATCTCCTTACGATATTTCGCGGCCATTTTTTGCAATGATTTCAGCGTGTCTGAAACTACTATACATTTGCGGCGATATTTTTCCGGAACCGTTTTTATACCTTTTTTGTCAACTATGGCAGCCACCGCCCCATTTTCAAACGCCGACCGCACATAACGGTGACCATCATCTTTATCGCTGCGCAAAGCGGCAAAAACATCTCCGGCGGTTACTTTGCGGGAATCGTTCCACACGGTCTTTACCTTACGGTTACGGGCAGACTGAGGGAGGTCTGAAGCGGCGCTTCCCCAATCAATCAGAGACCCGAGCGTAAGCGGTGTTTTTTGGTTATGATTATGCGGCATTGCTGTTTACCATTTCTTTGTAAATTTCCAAAACAGTTTCCCTGTCGTCAAAGTGATGGCGCACTCCGTTTATTTCCTGATACGCCTCGTGCCCCTTGCCTGCTATTACTACGCAATCACCGCTGCGCGCGCTACGCAACGCGCACCTGATAGCCTCACGACGGTCTTCGATAACTATATGCGGAAAGTCAAGCGGCATACCTTTAACAATGTCATTGATTATCGCTCTCGGCTTCTCAGAGCGCGGGTTATCGGATGTAATAACTGTCTGATCACAATTCTCAGCCACAGCCCCCGCCATAACAGGACGCTTAGTTTTGTCACGGTCTCCGCCGCATCCAAACACACAAATCAAACGCCCCTGTGTAAGATCACGGGATGTCTTTAAAACGTTGACAAGAGCATCAGGCGTATGCGCGTAATCAACAACAACAGTAAACGGCGCGTCAATATCTACTTTGTCCATTCTTCCTGATACGGTTGATACTTGCCTGAACGCATCACTTATAACATTATGATCAATACCCAAGGCAAGCGCACCGCTTATAAGAGCTGTCATGTTATACACGTTGAAAAAACCTCTCAGCGCACTCTCAAACTTCAGCTCCTGACCATCAAATGTAATGGTAACACGGCATCCATCCCAATCACATTTATAATCGGTTATTCTTACCTGTGCGTCTTCACTTCCGCCGTATGTCATTAAAGATATTTGAGACCGGAGTTCCTGCCACAGCCTTCTTCCATAACTATCATCGATGTTGATTACCCCTCTCCCGCCCTGTTTAAGATATTGAGTGAAGAGAAGTTTTTTCGCTCCATAATACTCTTCCATCGACCCATGTAAATCAAGATGATCCTGTGTCAAATTACTCCATACGGCCAGATCATACTTCATCCCCGCCACACGTTTAAGCGCGAGTGAATGGGATGAAACTTCCATACACAAGCTTTTGGGGTTGAGTTCAGCCTGATCAATATATCTGAACAGATCTAAGGATTCCGGAGTGGTATGAGACGCGCTGATTTTGTTCACTCCAAGACTATTCTCAATTGTCCCAAACATCCACGAATACTCTTTGCCGACAACTTTGTCAAAGAGCGTCTTAAAAAGATGAGCCGTTGTCGTCTTGCCATTTGTACCGGTGATCCCAACAGAGGTAAATGTTGATATATCAACATTCCACAGCGTACGTCCCAAAACACCCGCAGCCTCTCTTGCATCAGAGACAACTGCCCATGGCGCTTCCGTTAATGTTTTCTGGCAGTTTTGTGAAATTACAGCTACAGCTCCGGCTCTTATTGCCGATATAATAAAAGTATCACCATCGACTTTGAGTCCTGGGACAGCTACAAACACAGAACCCGGTTTAACCAGGCGGGAATCATATACGATATCGCTCACAACAGGATCGATTTCTGAACCGCCTCTATGAATGATTTTTACTCCCGAAATACTCAAAAGCTCACTGAACTTCATAAACGGCTATACTCCTGATAAACAAAACGGCACATTCGTTTCATATTCGCGCCGGTACTATTTTTATTTTTTGGACTCCTGCGCAAAGCGCTGTAAATCGCGTCCCTGTATTTTAACTCATGCGTACGGGTGCGATTTATCGCGCCCTATTTTTGCGCTCCCGCGCGCGCCGAAAAAAGGGTACATACCTGAGACGCGCTTACAATCTTACCCGGCGTAATGCTCTGTCTTCTCACAAACCCGCTCCCAACAACATGCACCGGAATTCCGTTGCTGTTAAAAATGTTAAAAGCATCCCTGAGATCTTTTCCAACCGCGTCAGGCACAACTCTAATGGTACTGTCAGCGATCGTCCTCTGTTCCTCTGTAAACAAAACAACCTCGCCCGCTTTACTCCTCAATAAACTTCCGGCAGCCGGAGTCTGATGCCTGACAATATCTCCCCGCCCCTCAAACCGAAAAGCGATATTCAAAGAATCAAGCTGCCGCGACACACTCCCTCTCCCTCCCCCAAAAAAATCAGGTATCCTGGTTAGGTTGATTTCTGAGTTTTCAACTTTCGCGGCAGCGGGCTTTTTTAACACTTTTTCACTGAAATCAAGTTCGGGGTGCGCCAGTACCTGGCTCATTATTTTGCGGAAAGCAGGCGCCGCTACCGCTCCTCCGCCTGTAACGCCGCCGCCTGGTTCGTCAATCACGACTCCGCATAAAAGTACAGGATCATCAGCCGGAAGGAATCCTATAAACGATGACCAGTGCTTAGTTCTTGAATAACCGCCCACATCAGGTTTTCTGCTTGTTCCGGTTTTACCGGCTACGGAAACTCCGGATACAGCGGCCTGTTTTCCCGTTCCGCTTTCAACCACCTCAGTAAGCATCCCGCGAAGCTTTACAGCCACATCTTCCGAAACAACTCTGCGCACGGGCTTTGCCGCTGAGCTGATTATAACAGTTCCGTTCTTGCGCTCAACTCTTTCGTAAATAAGCGGAGATACCAAAACTCCGCCGTTTGCGATGCTTGCGTAAGGGAGCATCATTTGTAAAAAAGTTGTTGATACTTCGTAGCCCATAGCCATAGTCACTCTCGTGCGTCCCGACCACGAGCGTACCGGATGTAAAATACCCTCCTCCTCGCCGGGAAGCGAGACGCCGGTTTTAGCTCCAAATCCAAAATCCCGGCTGTAACGGTAGAAAAGATCATTGCCAAAACCGTTTGCGACCTGCGCGAAGCATACATTACTTGACACGGCTAACGCGTTTGTAAAAGTGATATGCTTCTGAGGCGCATCATCCCTTATCACTTCACCATATATTTCAAATCTTCCGTTATTGCCATCTATCAAATCACTCTCATTAAGTAATTTTTCCTGTAACGCAATAGCCGCCGTTACAGTCTTAAAGGTTGACCCCGGTTCATATATCTGGCTCACACATTTATTCTGCCTCTGACTAAGCGTAAACGACGCTGGAAGGTTCGGGTTAAACGAAGGTTCATTTGCCATCGCAAGAATTTTTCCTGTGCGGGGATCCATAACAATGCACATCGCGCCCTTAGCGCCCAGCGCATCAACTGTCTGCTTAAGAACCGACTGGACTATTCTTTGTATATTCATATCAATAGTCAGATAAAGATCAGCCCCGTCCTGGGGTTCTTTGCCCGGCAGACCTATCTTTCTGTATGACCTGTGCTTTCCGTCTTTCTGAATCATCTCCCAGCCGTCTTCACCGCGCAGATAATGATCAAAAGAAAACTCAACCCCGCCCAGTCCGTAACCGTCTCTGCCAACATAACCAAGCACCGGACCGCCGACATCTCCATTGGGATATATACGCTGAAGAACCGCTTTACCGGACGCGTGTCCCTCCCGCGCCCCAAGCATCTCCACATTCATTGAAAGCTGCCCCGGAACACTTGACGCAAGCAGTCTTCCCTTAGTATCGTATATATCTCCCCGTTTCGCGTTTATAATTCTGCGCTGCTGCGCCTGGTTTTTACCCCGTAAAGCATACTTCTCGCCGTCAACAATCTGTATTGTAAAAAGCCTCCCTACTACCGCTAAGCAGAAAAGCAATAATAACGCGGACACGAACACAAGCCTCATCCGGAACCGCTTCACTAACCTCTTTCCCCCAGCAGAGTGTCCTTAACCCATTCCAAGAGTCTGCTGTTTTTTCTTTCTTTGTAAATGCGCACCGCGTTTACCTCAATAACCTCTATCTGAGAGGAAGATGGATATTCAAAACCGCGCGACTTTGCCATACGTTCAATTCGGGCAGTTGACGAAAAATGACTGTGCTGAAGCCTTAATGACGCGATCTCCCTGTTAAGCGCACCCAAAGTATCAGCTTTGCTCTCAAGCCTTATTGACGTTTGGTTTATATATGACTGCTTCCACACAAGCGTAAGCGGCCCCAGCATCGCGGCAATAACAGCGCACACCGCGATAAACATCCTGCTTAAACGCATTACCGGTTCCGCTGCTTTTACCTGCCTTGCGCTATTCATCTTTAAAGCACTCCCAACGCTTCCGTGCGCCGCGCAACTCTCAAACGGGCGCTTCTGGAACGTGAATTAACTTTGATCTCCTCATCCGACGCAATAACCGCTTTTCTATTTACCCGCTTAAATAAAACTTGCTTTTTACATTTGCATACCGGTATATCAGGGGCGCACTCGCAAGCTTCCTCCGCTTTGCGGATAAACTCCTTTACCATGCGGTCTTCAAGCGAATGATAGGAGATCACCGCAAGTCTGCCGCCCGCAGCTAAGTACTTTACTGATTTTTCAAGAAAAACGGCCAACTCCTCGAGTTCACCGTTGACGGCTATCCGCAGCGCCTGAAACAGTTTAGCGAAAACCTGTATCTTTACATTTGCGCCGTATTCTTTAACTATGCACGCTTTAAGATCTGCGGAGGTTAAGATTTTATTATGCTTCATATAACTTTTTATTACCGACGCCATTCTTTTCGCGTTTCTAATCTCACCATATTTTTCAAGAATCTCAGCAAGATCATTCTCTCTGCTTTCCTCAAGAAGCTCCGCTGCCGTCAAGCCGGCGCTGCTGTCCATCCGCATGTCGAGAGCGGATTCCTTCATGTACATAAACCCGCGCTCAGGCTCGTCAATTTGGCGGGAAGAAACACCAAGATCAACAAAAAGCCCCTGAACCTTATCTATACCATTGTTTTGCAAAACGGAATCAAACTGCGAGAACCTTGACCTCTCTATAATTACTTTTGCACTGATACCGGAAAGACCTGTTTTATTGAAGTTTTCAAGCGCTTGCTGATCACGGTCAATCCCTATGACCGTTGCTTTTTCAGAAACACTCTGTCCAATCGCTCTAAAGTGTCCGCCGCCGCCGAGTGTCCCGTCTACATATACGCCATTGACGTCGGTCACCAACAACTCAAGCACTTCGTTGAGAAGCACCGGAATATGGTATCCGGTTTCACTCATCACCGCTCTCACCAAGCTCAGCCTCAACGGCGTAAAAAGCCTCATCAAAATCCTTCGGTGATCCGCCAATGTGCTCCTTATACTTGCCGGTCTCCCACAATTCGATGTATTCGGACATACCTACCAATGTTACCTCTTTAGTAATTTGCGCATAATCCATCAGATCAGGCGTAAGCATAATGCGCCCCTGCACGTCAAGCGTAGAGTCGCTCAGATTACCGAATATCATCTGCTTCAGTGAGAGATTTCTGGGAGTTTCAGGCAGCGCGCTAAGCTTATCCGCACGCTTATCCCAAGCCGCCTTTGGGTAGGCGCGAAGATTGTTTTTTGGCCCGCGAACGACAAAAAACCTCTCCTCATCCTCGGCAGAAAGCGATTTCCGGAACTTGGACGGGATATTCACCCTGCCCTTAGCATCAACGGAATAATCGTAATTGCCGAAAAAACTTGCCACAAATCCCCCAAAAACTACACATTTTTACACATTTTCATGTTCAATCGTACCACTTTCACCCTAAATAATACTTTATTTATAAAACTGAGTCAAGTGTTTTGTATAAAAAAAATCGGCGACGCAGTTTGGATCGGAATTTAATCGCTAAAGCGAAATGCTACTCAAAATTGATTAGGGTATAAGAAAATGGACAACTACAAAATCCGGTTGTTTGAGGACAGGCATATATATTGAGATACCAAATAAATATTGGACTTTGTTTTAAGTTATCATATAATTAAGGCATGGAAAACGAACTTAAAACCAATGCCAAACATTTGAGTCCAGAGGAACAGTATCAGATCCGCAAAAGCATCATCAGGTTGAGCAAGCAGGGTAAAAAGGTCAAAGAGATTGCAGAAATACTTGATGTGAATGAAAGGCATGTCAAGGCAACTCGTGTAAATTACCGCATAAATGGTATAGCAGGTATCAACCTCAAGAGGCGTGGGCGCAAATCTGGTTTTGGGCGCAGACTATGTCCTGATCAGGAGAAAGAGATTCGAAACTTGATTTTGGACAGGAACCCTGAACAGTTGAAACTAAGAGGTTGTATATGGACACGTAAGAATATTGCGGAGCTAATAAAACGTTTATATCGCATAGATATGCCGTTTATAGCCATTCAACTTTAAAAAAGCCTTGTATAGCCTCTTGTATATTGTCAAAACAGAGAACATAATTGCGCAAAAATGATTTCAAGTCACCCCATGTTTTTTCCATGCTGCTTCAATACAGCAGGAAAACTCTTGGGCAATCTCTTTGAGAAACGCATCAGGGTGCTTTTCAAGATAAGATTCAAGTTTTGGGGGATCTATTTTTCTCACGCTTCGATTACCGGATGTGTAACCGCCCCCAGTTGACCCTGACGCTCTATAAGACGACAACCATCTTTTTATTAAAGTTGTGCCTACTTTGAACACTACCATTGCTTCAAGGGGCAGCGGTATCGCGTTCTTATTGCCGAATCTGATTTTACTAAGATTTACGATGACAAAAATCTTTATGTAAAACAAATTCGAATTGCGCCGAACAAAGAATTGACCCGTCAGCGAAAATCGATTATTGAGCATGCTTTTGGAACTATCAAGCGAAACATGGATGCCGGATATTGTTTGACAAGAGGGTTGAAAAACGTAAGCGGGGAGTTTTCTCTGACTTTTCTTGCTTACAATTTCAAGCGTGTGATTAACATCTTAGGGGCAAAGAAGTTACTTGAGTGCATAGCAGCGTAACGCTTGCGATTTAAGCATTTTCTTTGTGTGTTACAGTAGTTTAGTTTTTGAAATATTATACCTTCTATCACAAAATGGTACAAAAAAAATTGTGACAGAAGATTTTAGAGGTTTTGACACTGTCTGGGGAGACTTCCCTCCCTCTCCCGTCCTATCAAAACAACAAAAAAATCATTAAACATATTAGTCTGAAAAACCGTTTTAGCCGATTCGCGTTTTAGGAAGAGTGAAAATGTTTTTAAGAATTTTGACATAGCAAATAGTAAAAGATGTAAACTTGCATACAGTAGCCCCACATTGGCCCAAATAAAATGGCAGCCCGTCAATATAAGAAAAAGCTTGCTATTGTTTTATACATAAACTATTTTGCTTTTACAAAGAATATGTCGTTGTAGATAGTATAACAATAATCACGATGCACATTCACATATACACTAATAATTATGATGACCTACGCAACTGCAAAGAACTTTGACTCTCGCCCACCCCCCTCCTACATTTTTGTATGGATCGATTTTTGCATGTATCGATTCATATCACAAAAAACTTAATTCCCCTAAGTCAAGTTCAAGTGAAAACAAGCATAGCATTATAAACCATATTCAAAGAGGTGTCAATGAGTAGCTCAATATTTGCAGTAGGCGAGGAGCAGTCAGTAGAGCAAAACCCGTGTGACGATATAGTTAGCTTAGGAAAAATAAAAATACCAAGAGTGCCTACTATATTTGATCATACTATACCCATAATGTGTTTTATTGCAACTCAAAAAAACCGTATATATACTGCTACCTGCATAAACTTGCTAATAGATGGCCAAGGGAGTGGTCTTCAGGAAGCAAAAAATGACATGATAAGCAAAGTATGGACTTACCTAAAAAACGAATTGAACACCAAAAACATTGATGACAGCTGGAGTGCTATTCTTAGCCGATTCAATTCCAAAAATGGAAGAAGGCTGTGGGATAAATTTAATGAGTTGACCATCGACCGAGCAAAAAAAGGCATCTCTGTTGATCTTGATTTGGAATCTAATGCAAGAATCCGAATACTGGAAGAAGAGATAAAGGTGTTAGAGGAAAAGAAGAAAGAAAATGATACGCTTATAGATATGCTAATAAATAAGTGTCTTGATTCGATAGTTTTTGAATATGAGGATGAAAACGACAACAATGACAATGAAAAATTTATAGAAGAACAAAGTAGTTCTTTAAAAGAGGAGTCGTTTAATATTACTACAGACGATAATGGTGAAGATAATAAAAGAGGTATTGTTGTCACAAAATATCCCATTGAGAAACTTAATTCTAAAGAAAACCTACCTTCTCGTGTTGAAAAACATTGTGATACACCTTTAAAACAAGAAAGAAATAAGAAATCTTTTTGGGGTAGTTTGTTATTATTCTTTGGATGGGCTAGTGAAAAGCCTAACCTTAGAGAAACACTAACTCCTCTTGCTAAAGAATTTTACAATACACTTCTCTCAGAAAAAAGTATCAATATTAAAAGAGAAGATAAGTTACAGTTCAGACTTGGATATGATCGTGAATCCAATATTCCAACCATTCTCGTAATTGTGCCTGAAAAGCGAAAAGAAGCAATTGACAAAATGCATGAGATCGCGTGTGATATATCGGCACGTATATGTAATGAAAAAGACATGATTTGTCAATTTTGGATTATAATCGATGTTACACTTAATCAAAAATTAATTAACAAAGAGTTCCCAGATGTTGTTCCGCTAACACTTCTAGCACCTAAAAGAGACATTGAAAACATTACCAGTGCAGATGTTGCTCTTGGAGGTATTGGCAGTGAAAAAGATCAGATTAACAGAAATTATATTGATGACCTCAAAGACCTCATCGAAGAAATATCCGAAAACACACAGAATCAGTTACAGGAGAAAGAACTGTGTCAACTTGTGACAAACATCTAAAATCAATTGAATCAAATCAAAAAGATTGGTGTACTCAAAGTAGCCTGCAACCCCCAAGTATGTATTTGATAAATGCGAAAAATGTAGCAACACACCACGTTGATGCAATGTTTTTTGTATTAAAGCCAAAACTGGAAAATAGTGATATTGAAATAGAACATTTAACCAAGGATAATAGATTAACAGCCAATGGGATAAAAATATTATATAGATATAAATTCTTAAGTGATAATTATTTTAAAATATTAAATTTATTCCCAAGAGGTGGAGCGTTTAATAACAACAATCCCATAGTGATTGATACAGACAAAATAGCTACATACTTAGAAAATACTATAACGGAAAGTAAAAAATATCGTACAAATAAAAACCCGGGTGGTTGTGTTCCGACTTGTAAAAGAATCAGACCGAATTGTTTGTAGTAGGACAATTCAACGTCAGACATGAAATGGGCTAAAAGTTCCACCTTTCCCCTATATCGCTCTGCATAAGCAAAGTTCCCCTTTCTACATCAAGCAGCCGAACCTGCAGGCGGCGCGCTGCCCCGGTACCCGATACGGACATGATAATGATTCTGTTCGCCCCTGCCGTACTGCCGATTCTTACGATATCATCGTCGCTTACGTGACCGGATCTTTGGAATATCTGTTCCGTCTGTATCAAATCAGTGTTCTGCCTGTCAACTATGGTTACACCGTTGCGCAAAAGCGCGGAGACCACATTATCAACAATGCTGTTCATCAACTCATCTTCCGCCGCCGATTTATTAATAATCCATACCTTCGCGTTACCGGCAAGATGCCTCTGTATTTCATCGCTTGCGGTCACCGAAACCCTCTCTATCGGACTTCTGGCTGTTTTATCCCTAAACCCGCTTGTTCCCGCTATCTCCTGCAGCTCTTTATTCAAACGGGCAAGTACAAATTGTGCCCTGGGATTTCCGGTTTCATTAAAAACCCGCTGCATAAAATCCGCTCCGGCTTCAGTCTGACCGAGAGCTTCAAAAAGGATAGAAGCATTTTCTGCCGCTGCCATACTTTTATAGCTTTCGTAAATAGCGGCGTAGGCGTTGCGGGCAGCCATGTAATTGCCGGATTTTACATACATGAGCGCGGAATTCATTTCCGGCCGTATACTCTTGCCGGGCTCCTTTGCCAACGAACGAAAGACTGTAGTGGTATAGGGAGCAATATCCATGTGCATATATTTCATCTGAGTGTCAATAACTTTTTTTACCAATACCTCTACAGACGTTATTTTGTCAATAAATTCATTTGTATCATTAGCATGCCCCTTTCTTGTAACCGGGCCAAGAATCGTTCCATCCAGCGAGCGTACAAATGAATATGTAAATTCAACCTCTACCTCACGGACATAATATGTATATTTCACTTTTTCGCCGGTCTCTTTATCTTTTCTCTCTCCCTCGTGTGCATCAGTTTTTTCGTTGATTTGTATTATACGGCCGATAAATAAAGCGTCCGCCAAGTCATCAAAGTTTTGACCCGCGCGGCGGCGGGGTCCAATCACTATTGGACTTACTAATATAAAGTTATTCGTCGCCCGAATACTGCTTGTGGCAACGGTAGTGGCGTACTGAGCCGCACTCTTAAAAAGAGAGGTTCGGTTAGGGGACTCAAAGGGCATTACGGCCAGGCGTTTGATGCCGCTTGTATCGAGAGTGGGCGTGCGGGGAACGCTTAAGGTTATTATGGTTGCGCAGCTTGCAAGAGTTAAAGATGTCAGCATGGCAAGCGCGGCGGTTTTCCAAAATTTTTTCATTATCATAGGGGATCAGTCTCAAATTTGGCGTAAACTTCCGACAGGGTGTTAGTGAACTTGTTCCATACAATCCCCTGCTATGTATGAATAATAGTATAATTGTCACATAGTGTCAATAGCCTTCATTTTTTGTTATGGGACAGAGAAATACTTGATTGCGCATCAATTAATAATGTATAATTAAGTAAGGAGTAGAAAATGCCAAATTCAATAAACATGCTTCTTGATGTAAATATCCCGATAGCGGTTCAGCTTGGGCAGACCAAGATGAGCATACGCGATCTTCTTAAAATGAAAAAGGGACAGGTCGTAAAACTCAACCGCATGGCTGGTGAACCGGTAGATGTGTTCATCAGCAAAAAGATGCTCGCCAAAGGTGAAATCACCGTTATTGACGACAAACTTTCAGTACGAATCGCCCAACTCTACAGTGCCCGCGAAAAATTCAAATATTTATGATGTGGCTACAGGGTGTTCTGTCTGTCGGTACTACGAAACAACTACCAATAAAATACGAAAAACGATCATCAAAACGTATAACGCGCCGTCTTACCGGTTAATATTCCCCGCTGTTTATTTTCTTATCAGGTAATTCAAATTGTAATAATCATCACCAAAAATTTGACTTCCCCATAGCTATATACTATACTTTATATTCTATACCCTCACTGCGGTTTTTCTGTTTTTCTGAGCTCTAAGCTCTGCTTTTGGGTTCTAAAAAAGTTATTCACCATTCACTATACAGCTGTAAGCCATTATGAGCAATTCTTTATACCCGGACCGTCTTAAACTTCAGCAGCAATATACAGAGCAGCTTCCCCACTACAATGTAACTCTTGAGGCGTTTCAGGCAAAGCTTAAAGAGGCGCTCAGCGTACTTACCGTGCACTTTGGCGTTAAGTACAGGGTAAAAGAGTTTCCGTCATATTACGGAAAACTTCTCAAACGAGTGACTGATGAGAAAAAGACCGGGGAGCAGCTCCCGATTCACGATATCCTGGGTACAAGAGTTGTCTGTCCGTTTTTAGAAGATGTCAATCATGTAGAAAGCTGCCTGAGGAAAGCGTTCAATGTTCATGAGGTAGAATATAAGGGAGCGCAGCATACATTCAGAGAGTTTGGCTACAGCTCTACTCACCTGGTGGTCGAAATCCCGCGGGAGATCCTCCAAAGCTGTCCGCGGCTTAAATTAAAGTTCGCGGAGGTGCAGATAAGAACATTTTTGCAGGACGCCTGGGCGGAAGTGGAACATGAGCTGATTTACAAAAACAATAACCAGATAACCCCGCTTGATGAACCGCTTAGAAGAAAGCTCGCCGCTCTCAACGCCAATCTGAGTCTATCCGATATTATTTTTCAGGAGATCCGTGAATACCAGCGTCAGCTTCACGGCGAGCTTGATAAGCGCCGTCACTCCTTCGTAAATCTGCTTGAGGAACATAAGCCGGGGCTGACAGTCACGGCAGCCAAAGGGAAAAAATATATCCGTATATCAAGTCAGCGCGGCATGGGGGTCAGCGCCGACAACATGGACGAAATGCTCCTTGAGGCGCTTTGCGCGCATAACGAAAAGGATTTTCCTGAAGCTGTAAATATTTACTCAAAAATTCTCGAACAGGATGTCGCTCCCAACATCAAAACTATCGTACTTATTCACAAAGGGGTAGCAAACTTCTCACAGTCAAACTTCAACGAGGCCCTGACCAATTTTCAGGAAGCGGTCATCTGTGAACCCAAAAACAGCAGAGCCCTCTATTACCTGGGAATTGTGAACCGTGTCCTTAACAACAACGCCGAAGCCCTGAAAGCGCTCCAAACCTGCGTTGAGATAAACCCTTTTCATGTAGAAGCCCTCTTCGCTCTCGGAAGACTCTATTTTGAAATCGGAGACTACCCCGGAGCGCTCGAATACTGCGAAAAAACACTGATGGTAGAACCGGAATCAGCGCTGGCGCAGGAGTTTCGCGAACTGGTCATTTCACGAATGAAACTTTAGGTAGTGATTATCAATATGCGCGCTCTGTCTGCATTTCACAAGTTGTCAAATACAAGCGTGAATCAGTTGCGGCGCAAGTATCCGGATGCACGCGCCGGCGCTGCCTCTCTGCGGCGCCTGTACGAAAATTACCGCTCCGGCAGGGAGTTCCTGTATTTATCCTCAAGTTCTTTTTCTGTTTTAAACTTTGTGGACCATTTCAAAAAAACCGTATTGCCTGTTTTATTATAGGCCGTTGACAGATACTCAATAGCGCCGTCAAGATCCTGCCGGATGTACCTTTTATAAAGCATTTTGTTATAATAAGCTTCTTCCGGATTTTCATCCTCAAAACGTTCCCAGATTTCTACAGCGGTTTTCCAGTCGCCTTTCTTTGCCGCGGTGACTGATTTTTTAAATAACCTGTTGTCCCTGATTGTCGCTAAGGCATAACTGGCTTTTACATCAACCGGCAAGAACGCGGTTATTAAATCACTGTTAATCTGACTGATTAGCGCATCACGCATTTTATCTTTACCTTTCACGCTCGATAAGGCTTCTTCCTTGCTTTTGTGTCCTTCGGTTGTTCTTATAAGGCCCTTGTTAAGTTCTTCAATATGCAGTATTTCCCAGTTTTCAGAATTGACAAAATAATAATTGATAGAAAGCAGACCGCGCTGTTTGGCTTCATATTCACGCCACACCTTCCCATTGTCGATGTTGAATGTTGAGAAATATGCATCGGAACTGATATTAAAGTAAGTTATTACGCCAAAAATCACCATATGAACAGATGGCCGCTTCTCAGGTGTTATACCGTGCCCGAAAACATTAAACTCTTTACGCCGCTTAAGTTTTGCTTTTAAATCATTTGTAATTTGCGCCAGAGGAAGGTCGCTGCGCTCCGGTCCGATATAATCCCAGTTAGATACGGAATCAGAAGTTACTTCCCGGAAACTTTTAAAAGATAAAACAGCGATATTCATAATACTGTCAAAGTGGCAGAACTTCTTATCCGGATATTTGACATAACTCAGATCAATATTTGTACTCGGACCGCCAAGAACATGAGAAAAAACAACACACCCGCTTGCGAACGCAAGCGCGCATACACAAACTGATATCAAAAACAGTTTTTTCATATTCAGACTGCTATTTGTTTACCAGTTAGACTCAAAAACAACAGCGGCATTGAAGATAAACCCTTTTGCAGAAACATTGATACTGCTCACTTTTTTTCCATCAAGCTCAAAAATTACACTTGATGAATTAGTTTCGAGAGTTACCTCTTCTTTCTCAATACCAAAAATAAAGTCCAAAAAACCGGACTTTGATTTAAAATTAAAATCAAAGCCTGACCAAAAAGGCAGTTGAAACCCGGTGCCTGCCATTAACAGCATCTGCTTACCTATGCGGTAATAGCCGTTTAACTCAGGGCGGGCAAACAAATAAGCCATTGATGTGGCTGCCTCACAGGTTTTAATCGTCTTTCCGTCGATCAGAACATAATCGTCAGAAAAAGATCCCAACGCGGCGCTGCCCATAGCAAACATAATATCTGATTTAATCTGCAGCCACATAAGATCTTTTATTACCGGCAGATTGAGGCCTGCTCCAAAACCAGAACCCATTCTGTTGAATGCGCCGAACTTGAAATCAAAACCAAAACTATAGTGCAGAGGCAGATAGATACTACTTTCAAGATTAAACCCAACCCCCCAGTTTAACTTTCCGTTTTTGAGAAAATGTTTACCGCTTATCCAACTTGTATCCAAACCGCCATCGTGAATAAGTCCTAATTTAAAAGGCCTGTCGTCACTCTGAAACGCGCGTGATCCAAGCTGCAAACTAAGCTGCGCGAACCCCCATGGAACTCCGCCGGCAGTCAAATAGGATTTGGTTGTACCTTCACCGTCCAAAGGCTCAAAAATCCCGTCAGCAGCAGCACGGCATACATAACAAATAATAAACATGAAAAAAAGCCTTCTCATTTATGAAACTATTCCTTTGAAAAGCGGACTTTGAATAGAAAAAGCACAATATTCTGCATTATTATTTTGAAAAAGAAACCCTCAAAACCTGCTTCTCCCCGTCAACCGCGGCCTTCACCATGTACACACCCTTAGGCAGACCGCCCAGATTTACAGAATGATTTCCGCTCTTAAATCGCATACTGCGTACCTCACGGCCGCTCAAATTAAAAACTTTGATAAACGCGTTTTGGGCAACTCTCAGATTTATACCGTTTCTGACAGCAGTCATCTTTTTGAAGCTTTTAAAATTCGCTCCTGTAACTGCAGATACAGGGTCATCAGGGATATCTACACTGGTATCTATGTTCATATTGTTTATTTGCTGACCAAAATAGGTCACGCGGTTAGTCCACCAGGTTTTAAGTTTCGCAACCTCCGAATTAAATATTGCTTGGGTAAGAGGGCCTTTGGTACCCATACACATTCCCATCATTTCAAAGCCGGAGCAGGGACCGGAGTTTGACACATTACCCCCAAAACCCTCAACGCTGCTTGACAAAAGGTTAGACAGCGAGTCTATAAAAGAGTGCATGGCGCTGAAGTGATTTTGACTGGCGTCCCATGCTTTTTTGTATTTTGCCAGGAATACGGGGTCTTCCCAAAGCCTCAGGTAAAAGGCGTGGGTGGGCCTTATCATATCAGTGTAATTATTGAAATGTGAGAATGTCATATCATTGCCCACGCCCGCGGCCAGGTCAAAATCCCAAAGCGGGCCTGCCTTTATTTTCTTTCCGTACTCTTTGTATGTGTAATTTGAACCTAATAATCTGCCTGGCTCAGCTTTTACGTTAAAATCATAATTATCCATAAGAAGCTGAATCAATACGTATTTGGCGAAACTTTCAAGATTAATGTGGTCGCGGTAGCCATTCTCAGGAAATCCGCTTGCGCTCATCCTGTTGATTAATGTATTGATATCATTTTTTACAGCACGGTATGTCACTAATGACGTATCCGGCAAACCATTTACTAATGGTAATTCATCCAACTCCGGCGACCTTATTTTTACATTTATGTTATATCCATCGTTTCCGGTATGGAAATATCTCAGTCTGTCCGCAGCGCTGTTGGGGCAGTGGTAGTCAAACTCCGCCAGCCAGTCAAAATCCTTATCTATGTTCACGCTGGCTTCGCCGACCTGGATCTGATCGGTAAACTGGTAGAGTCCCTGATAATTGCCGTTGACGTACAAATTTACAAAGAACAAGTTCGGCGTATATTCAAGTTCCATGCGTTTGCCAAGTTCAAACGCAATAGCGTTCAGCATGAATGTGGGATCGTAATAGTTGGCCAAAAGCGTCCAGCTCTTTGCCGATGGACGGCCAAACATAGATACCTTTTTATCGAACTTTATCCTGAATGGTATCTTGCCCGCGGTAGCGGTAGAGTTTCCGCGACGCCTTAAAGAATCCATCGACGCGCCCGTGTTTGCCGACGTCGTTCTTGTAAAGTTATGCGCCGGATTGCTTGCGCCGCTCACCTCAACTTGCGTAACAGCAACGTAAGGTGTCAGAAAAATATTCATACCGCTTGTACCGTTAGACGCAACGCAGTGGTTGGCGTTGACTTGAGCAGCTGTTGGCATCTGATTGTTATGAGCGGTGATCCTTATAGTCGGAACAGCAGCAGATACGGCGGCGCATGCTGTCATTACGATGAACGTTGACCATAGAGTTATACGTCCCATAACTGCCTCCTTTTATAAGTTTATTGACATCATGGATTGATCGATTAATAGTAAATCCCAGCTAACCGTTTATGCCCTGCTTAAAAAATCACAACAATCTCACTGTCGTAACGGTACCTTCTGACACTAGTCTCCCCATTCTGAGTTCTAAGGCGCGTTTCGAAAGCGTTCCTGAACTGAAACGCGTTATTATTACCTAAACCAAAAGTTAAGCCGCCCCTTATCTGCGTCTCATAATAACCGTTTTCAAGATCATCCCAGTAAAGAGCGATTTCCGCTACAGGGATAATCCGGCTTAATGTTTTTAAACCAGTGTTTATAGGGAACAGTTCCTGCTGTCTTATGCCGAAAATAAACTGCTCCTCATCTTGACGAATTTTTGCGGCTGTGTTAGTGCCGAAAGTCAGCTCAGATTCGCTTATCCACCATTCTTTCACTGCGTATTTACAGGAAAGAGAAGCGGCAAAGGTAGTCGTGTACCACTCTTTGGGGACAAAATGCTGGATCACCGCGGCGGCGATCACATCCATATTTCCGGTTTGATAGTGAGCTGAGTAGTTTTGGAAGTAACGCATGGTATCCGTTAACTCATCGTTAGTGCTTAAAAGCGCCGCAGACATCGAAAATCCTCCGATGAAGCGCCAGTTAACGCCCACATTGTGACGGTACTGGAGTGTAAGGTCATGGTCTAAAAAACCATCATCCTCCAGACCTGAGTTTATTATTGAGCGGCGGCGAAAATAGCGTTCATCCAATCCCGCCCGCTCCTCAAGGCCAAACGCTTTTTTCATGATACCCGCGCGCAGCACGCCCGCGTCAGGGATGCTGTACTGGCCGTAAAATTTGTCTATCGTGATGAACGTATCTCTTTGATCATACTCAATTCCGATCTCCGCCCTTATTCCTCTTGCCGGACGCGCGGAAATATCGATCTCCCCGCGGGCCACAGTTCTCACCTCTGTTTCATCTTTTCTGTTCGTTCTTACCCTGGTGATAACGTCAACGCCGGATTCCAGAATACCGCTCATTTTGAATCTCGTTTCCTCCTTCACAGGAACGTTTTTCTCACTTGCCGCGGATTCGTTTGAGGATTTTTTGGTCTTGGCTTTAGGTTTGGCGGACTCACCGGAAGGTTTATCAACGATTTTGTTTTGGACTTTGGTTTTGGACGGCGCAAACGACTCGACGGCATCCTCAGCAGCTTCGATTGAGGACTCAGCGGATTCGGTAACAGCCCCGGCTGCGGCTTCTTTTTCAGGTTGTACAGGTTCATCAGTATTCTCTGCGATGGTTTGGGCCTCGGAATCTACTGATTCACCGGTTATTTCAACGGCATTTTCGGTGTCGGGTGATACCGGTTCATCTGCGGTTTCGGCAAAAACCATATTAGCGGTAAACAACGCACTGATGAGGATGGCGGTGATTTTTGTTTTTGGGGCTGTCATTATTGATATCCTCGCTGAAACATTAATATAACGTTAACGTTAATATGTTGTTATTCATTATTTTTGTATACCCAAACGTAACATGGACGCGTGGTGTGCGGAACGACCGCTGGTCGTTCCCTACAAGCCGTTTCTATACATTTACAACGTTGGATATGCCGTTATTGACGTTTGTATACCAACAGGTCGTTTCTATACATTTACAATGTGGGTATGCCGTTACTGACGTCTGTATACCAACAGGTCGTTTCTATATATTTATAATGTGGGTATGCCGTTACTGACGTCTGTATACCAATTTGACCTCAGCGCTGTCGGTCAGGTAATTCATTTTCATTATAACTACCTTTACTACTTCATACCCGAAACGCTTTTTTATATCCTCGTGCAGCTCCTGTTTCATCCCTTTTCCCAGCAGCCTGGTATTATCATAAATTAAAATAATCTGGTCGGTGTGACCCATAAAGATATGGTCACAGAGATAAACGCAGATACACAGGATAACGTTAGCCCATAAAACCGCAAAAATAGTAAGTTCAGCTGTCGCAAGCGAGTTTATTACGCCAAGGACTATGGACACAAAAAGAAATGTCATCTCACGTATCTGGATCTGTTCTGTGCGGTAGCGCAAAATCGACAGAATGGCGAACAAGCCAAAGGCAAAACCTGTTCTCACCCTTACGGAAGCTAAAAGCGATGTTACCATAAAAATAAGAATATTTGATACAAAGAAACTAAACGATAACTCTTTTATACGATGCTCACGGGCATAGATCAAAGAGATGATGATATAAGCGAAGAGTATGTTAATGACAAAACGCAATGTCATCAAACCTATAAAATTCCAGTCGTTCTCACCGAAATACAGAGACAGGGTATTCATGTCAAGGAAGCGTTTTTTTCCGGCAGGTGAGCCAGTACCCGCCTGAGGCCCTGGTGTGCCGCTTTCACTTTGAGATTTCACAATTTTGACTTTAGGTTCTTCAGGCGCGCCATCGGTATCGATACCTGCCGGAGCCTCGGCGCCCATCATCTCCATGGGGATCGGGAAAGCTCCCGATGTGAAATGTAAAGCGGCTAACACACTTAAAAGAACAGTCAGGACAATTATCCTGCTGTTACTGCTTCTTGCGGACATGCAACATTCCTTTCAAATTCCGATTCTTTTATTCTGCCAACTTCCAAATGTCTTATCCTGGGCAGGAAACGGTTTTTCTTCGCTTCCGCGTGAGTCAATGAAATTCCTATCGTATATTTAGAAAAACCGCTGGGCTCCTTGCAGATACCGCGGAAAAAATTTTGCGAAAGAGTTCTTTGCGGCCCCTTTTCTCTCTTCAGTTCAACTATAGCCGTGTTGGGAAGCATCAAATCCATACCGTTATACCCATAACCCAAACCAAAATCAAGCGTCATCCTCTCCGGAAAATGCTTGTTGAGAAAAGTTACACGGTTAAAATAAACATGCAGTGACGGTATAAGCTCTCCGACAAAGCCGTAACCGTTTTGGCGCACTAAAGATTCAAAGTGTTCATCATAATCACTCAAATCCCGCAGCGGAGGAAGCGCCTCCACACCGGCTTTTGAAACTATACCCTCAAGTCCATCCCTGCGTTGACGGAATTTTACAGTTTTGCCTGTGTTGAGTTTGCGCTTTATTTCATTAAACGTTTTACCGTTGCTCAGGTATTTACGGGTGCGAAACTTAAAACGGTTCATTCTTTTATTGTGATGCATGTTAAAGCAAAGCAGATCCGGAGTATCAAAATAAACCGTATTATAGCTCTGAATTACTGTGCCGCTTATATCAAGTACAGAATAGTCTTTTTGAATTTTTTCTAAAAAATGAAAAACCATATTGTTCTTCAACACAAATTTGGTATCAAATCTGTTTAAAAACGCCATTGTTTTGGCTTCCTTAAGTGAGGAGCGCGAAAAAGCGGATAGATTGTCTAAAACCTGATCTTTCATCTGATATATTACCACTTAGTCCTGTCAGTACTTGTTACTGTACCGCCCTGCTTATAACTTTCGCCATTACAGCCCTTGCAGTCAATACCTTTTTTATCACTTGATTGTGTAGTAACTTTACCCCCGGTAATAATAAGATCTCCGTCTACCTTAATGCCGTCTCCGTGCGATTTAATATCTACAGCACCGCCGAGTATTTCAGCGTTTTTGTCAACATTTATACCTTTGGAGTTCTCGCCAAAGCTCTTTACTCTCAGTTCGCCGCCGGACATGAAAAAATTGACATGAGCCCTTACTCCGGCAGCCGAACTTGTGGCGTCGTCATCTTCGCTGAGGTGAGCGGGAGTTATATCTATATCCCCGTATGTGGTAATATCAAGTTTGCCGCCTGTGATGTTCACGCTTCTTCTTGACCTTATCCCCTTTGACGCGTCACCCAAAACCGTCATCTTAATATCAGTACTGCCGCCTATTATCACATCACCTGAATCGGACGCTATACCGTGAGATTTTATGCCTGTAGTCCATAATGTCAATTTGCCGCCGCTGATATTAATATCATTCCTGACTGTTCTCCCTTCGCTCTGGATCGCGTCTCCAGAGCTCTTAATTTGCAATGTCCCACCCTGCACAAGTATCTCTCTGTTGACGTGTATTCCATCGCCAACCGATTCATATATTATAATATTCCCGCTTGTCATCTTAAAATTGTTATCGACGACTATCGCGTGCCTGTACTTTGAGCGTATTTCCAAAGACCCCTCGCCCCGAAATCCGACTTGGGTTTCGCTGAAAAATGTACCCTTGGCCGACTCCTTGTCGGGAAGCGCAGCGTAATTGGCGCCATCAGCCAAAATATTCCTCCGGCCTCCCCCGCCTACTAAATTGACCGATACGGAGTCTATATTGTTGCTTATATTGTCGTTTACAGGAAAACTTATTGCCGGACCGACGGGATTAGTAATATCCGCACCATTAAGATAAAGCCTGACCCCTCTGATTCTCTGATTGCCATAAATCTTGAGCGATCCGTTTTTAGTCACGCCGTTCAACACAACATCTATGCCATTGACGATAGGAGAAGTGCTCCGCATAATAACATGCCCGCCGTTAAGATCGAACTCAACAGATAAATTTTCGGGAATATCAACTACTTTTTCCGAACCCCAATTGATAACTATGGCATTCTCAATCCCCAAATCAATTCTGTCCCTGTTCAAACCATCCGGAACAGACGGCTCTACGTAAACCGGAAGCTCAGGCTGCCACTCCGACTCGTCGAGATCCTCTCTATTTATAGGATTATCCACACAAAACAACAGAAGCGTTTGAATGAGCGCAGCCGCCAAAATAAACGGCGAATAAAGTGATGTTCTGCGATGCTTCATAATACCTTAATCTCCACTGTCTTTAATTATTTTGCGGGATTTTCCAAAACTGACATATATACGCACGCTGCCGGCTATTATCTATAAATAATACAATGTGAACAACATGTCAAGAAATTACTTTACCCCTATAATGAGCGATACCTTTTCCTTGCCGCACCAATAAACGCCGCCCGCATCCGCACGATGTTTTCAATTCATCTTTGAGTTGTAAGCGTAACAGTTGGATTTTGATTGTCAATTACGCCGGTAAAGTCTTCACTCCAACTTCAGCGGCAGTAAATTTGAACTCAGAAAACGTTTGGGCGAATGAACTTATGGAGATAACTGTTAGCGCGAAAGCTCTGATGAGGGAAAAATTTTTACTCTCTCCCCAACATATTGCGCCCTTAACATATTTAACCATTTCAACCATTTCATATTGCGGTTTAATGGATATCTAAGCATAGCTCTTTCGAGAATTTATATTGCTTTAGGTTAAAGTTTTTACTGTTTCAAACCTGCCATGATAAGACATCTTTTCTCTGATCTTTATATATGCTTCATTTAATAAACAAATCTGATATTGTCCACCCGCAAAAAACCAACATCAGGATCAGCAGTCAGAAATCCGCTACTGTTCATCTGCGCGCTGGGTGAAAAGATAAGTGTTCTGACAGATTTGAGTACCTCTGCTTTTATGTCAGGTTTTCTATCCGCCCAATCAGGATATTTAAGATCAAGCATGCTGAGAATCAATGTTTGTTTCTCAGCATGAGCTGTAATTTCCCAACCGTATTCACTGGACGCGCCGGCAGCGCTGTAAACAGAATAGTTGCCAAGAGCGATTCTCACTGTTCTTGCCCTGTCTGCGCGAAGAGTAATTTGAATCTCTCTTAGATCAGAAAAATCCACGGCCGTTTGAAATCCCGGCTGAAAATTGTTCCATACATCCCATGCGCCTGGACTATTCGTTGACCTGAAAGTAAAATCAAAGCGCAGATCAGCCGTGCCGGAAAGAGGATTTTGTGTATTATGCGCAACAGAAGTTTCGCTGTTCTGGGAATAATACATCTGCACCCAGTCAACAGCGCCTACTACAGGAGCAAACTCAAAATTATTGAGCAGAACAGGACTCAGAAACCTGCTGCCTCCTGTATAAGGATCACCATAACCGCTTGAATCTATCTCCGATTTTATGGAATGCAGATGATTTGAAAACTTTACCGCCAGGTTTGGAATATATCCTTTAAGCCTTTCAACCTCAGATGCCCATGATAAGTGACTGAGTACAGGATCAGCGGTAACATGCGGCGAAATCAGCTGTGCGTGCCTGTTTATCTTATCAATCACACGCTGGCTTCTGAATTGATCATTAAGAAACTGCGTTCCAAACTGCACGTAGCGATCCCAGAAAACAGCTGCCATCATTTGGGTCAGTTTATCGCAATTCGGGGCTCTGATATAACTATCAACCCCAACCTGGTATCCCGCGCAATGCGCCGGAGTTTCGTTCCACTGCGGTACTCCCGCAGCTTCAAAATAGGGACAAATATCATAAAAAGTATTATCCAGATCCCAGGGAACAAGCCAGATTTTGCCTCCCGGATTCTCTTCTTCGTAAATAAAAAAATTATGGTTGCCCGCCCACATCAGCGCAGTCCTGTCGGAATACCATCCTCTGATGCCATCCCAATTGTTAATGGCTACATCTACAACCATGTAACGCAGAAAATGGTCAAAATCCATATATGAAGAGAGATTCTGTGCAAAGCTGCCTTCATTTGAAGAATTGATCGCGTTGTAAAAATCAACCATCCTCTGTACGTTGGGATTGTCGCCCGGGTCATTATTCGTCTCAAGGCCGTTAAGGTAATGACCTTGCGAAGAGGAGGTCGGCCATACCTCCTTGTAAAGGTTGCCGTCCCCGTAAGCCGGCCATCTTGACTTGGTAAACCGTCCGTCAATCTCTTCCACAGCTATGAAAAGGCCGATGTGCACATTGTTGACATATACATTTGCGTAGGCTGTGCGGGGAGCGTGTATCCCCATCTCCCTGTAAAGCTCATAAGCAAGCATATCGCGCATCTTTGGGTTATCGGCGTTCATAGAATGCAGATTAACTCTTTTCATCCCGTAAAACCGTTTATTCTCGTCGTACTGGGTGAATTTCACCTTAAAGGAGACCTTTGGGCATATCTTGGGACCGTTTGGCGGTCTTATGCCGCTCCCATCGCCAAAACATCTTGGCAGAGAATAATCTGACCCTTTATAGCGAAGCCCTACTTTTCCAAAAGATGAGTCTAAAGACGCGGACGCGTCCCTGAATCTCATATCAATAGTCGGCACATACTCCTCACGCCACCCCTGATTTTCCAAAAAAATCGAATCAGCGGAACTTATCGTAAAACGGTACTCGCGCACCTTTGTCTGGTCAAACACAAAACTTCTTTCATCAGGTCTGAGGGAAACGCGCATATTTGCCTCAGCGCCGCTCATATCACGATTGAGAGGTAAATAGTTGTCATGATGAAAAATGAGCCGTTCCGAAGATGATAAAGTTTGAGCGGATTTATCTGAGATACGCAATTGACCGGAAGCGCGCGTTGAGTTAAAGGTAAATGAAGAAGATTTATTTGATAAAACTACCCGGCTGCTGCTGCGCAGCCCCCCGTCTCCCTTAAGCTCAAGAATATAGATACCCACCGGCAATGAGGGCATAGAGACAAGCCTTGAATACGGAACCTGACTGTTAAGAAGCCGTTTGCCGTTGAGACTGTAAACAGCCGCCGAGGTTACTCCGGGAGCGCCGCCCAGATCAAGCGTGCGCCTGTGAAAATTCCACCGCGCGTTCATCTGCATGCCCTTTTGCGCAGGGGACTTAAACCCGATAGAAGTACTTTTTGATAAAACGAATCTGCCGTTCGCGTCGGTACGGGTATGGCGCTCTGTGTGCCCCACAGAAACAAAAACCCCTTCCACTGGATTTCCGGTTGCCTGGTCAACTACCGTCCCGCTATACTCATGCGCAAGCGTAAAAAACGCGCAAATCAAAACTAAACTTACAATAAGGCTCAGGTCTTTTCCGGATTTAGACATCATAAGCTTGCCCCCGTATTAAGCTGTTGTATAAGAGGAAAAATTGTGAAATCAGTTTCACAAAGCGGCAAAATATATTATTTTCTAATTTTGGTATTTTAAATTGATTAAACTGAAAAGCCTAAACTGCTCTATACGTATATTATTGTATTATTGAATATAATAAAGCGAAAAGTCCGGTTTACCATAATTTTACTTAATTTTTACTTACACACCATTCTAAGGATTAAAATCTGAATATGAACAGGTATGAAGCTGCTTTCAGCAAGGTCAGTGCACGCGGGGAAACCGCTTTTATTCCATTTGCCGTAGCCGGAGATCCAAACAAAGACATCTTTATTGATATTATCGATGCTTATATAAAGGGGGGCGCGGATGTGCTTGAGATCGGCTTTCCGTTTTCCGATCCGGTAGCGGATGGCCCCGTAAATCAAAGAGCTTCACAGAGAGCCATAAAAAGCGGCCTGAATCACTCTTTGTTCTTTTCTCTTATTAAAAAAATACGCTCAAAAACCGATATTCCGATCGGAGTTATGCTTTACGCCAATACAATCATACATCTTGGGGCTGATGAATTTTGCAAACGCGCGGCGAACGCCGGAGTTGACAGTCTGCTTGTCGCTGATATGCCTCCTGAAGAGTCACACGAACTTGGGTTGTCTATGCGAAAACATGGCATAGGACGGGTGTTTATCGCAAGTGAGCTTGCGTCGGATGAGCGGATGTGTTATATATGTAAACATGTGGATTCCTTTGTATATGTTGTAAGCCGTCCAGGAATTACAGGTATTGACACTACGCTTAGCGCATCAGTCAAGACAACCATCAACAGGCTTAAAAAAATAACAGATAAACCGCTGGCGGTGGGTTTTGGTATCTCAACCCCTGAGCATGTACATGAGGTAAGTAAAGCGGGAGCGCATGGGGTGATTGTGGGAAGCGCTCTTGTAATAGAGATAGAAAAAGCGGTCCTCTCAGGCGCAAACCCATCTGTAATCCTGGAAAAGAAAGTCTCATTGTTTAAAGCAGCCACAGCTTTCTGTCTTTGCGGTAAGGACAAGTAAGGGCCCCCTATGAGCGCCCATGAAAAGTGAGGTGAATATGACACAATTAGACCTTAACTATATCGCATCACGGCTCGAGGGGCTTGAGGAGACTATTATCTTTAAGCTTATTGACCGCGCTCAGTGGTGCGTTAACAGTATTGCGTACATCCCTGGAAAAAGCGGTTTTGGAGATGAGAAAACCCGCTCTCTTTTTGAGCTGCGCCTCTATTTTCATGAAGATATGGACGCGAAATTCGGCCGTTTTTATACACCGGAAGAGAGGCCTTTCAACAGCGGACTGCCAAGTCCTCAGCGTAATGTAGTTATGCCGGATTCCGGGTTGCATATAAAAGGGTTTAACCAGGTTAATTTGTCGCATGAAATTTTAGAAAGCTATAAAAAACTGCTGCCCCGAATCTGTCCGCAGGGTGACGATGGTCAGTACGGTTCAAGCGTAGAAAACGATGTGTACGCTGTGCATGCTATAGCGCGGCGGATTCATTACGGGGCGCTGTATGTAGCTGAAAGTAAATTTCAAAGCGACAGGGATGGTTTCAGTAAGCTTATAGATGATAATGACAAAAAAGAATTAATGAAAAAACTTACACGTAAAGAGGTGGAAAATAAAATTTTGGAGCGTGTAAAAGAAAAGACCGCAAGCGCGCAGGCAAAGACAAACCGGTTTGTGAGAAACGTTATTGATCCGCAGGTACTCACGGAATACTATATGGATTACATCATCCCTCTCACAAAGCAAGGTGAAATACTATACCTTTTAAACCGCGTGCGGGACGGAAAGCGCAAGGCATAATGAGTTTTACTCCCAAAACCGTTACCATTTACAGTATTGGCCTGCTTGGAGGTTCCATTGCGGCGGCTCTCAAAAGAGCGGGGTTTGATGGAAAGATTATCGGTTTATCCGGTCAGTCAGGTTTAAAAACCGCAAAAGAACTCAAACTTATTGATGAGGGATACTCATATTCGCAATTAGCGCAGGTTATACCGCAAACTGACTTTTTGATACTGTGCTCCCCTATTTTACCAATAATAAAAACTATTGAAACTCTGGGGAAGATGAAACTGCCCCGGGATCTCGTAATAACAGACATAGGCAGCACAAAAAAGCTTATTACCGAAGCGGCTCAAAAACACTTGCCTGAACAGGTACATTTTATCGGCGGCCATCCGATGGCAGGCTCTGAAAAGAGCGGCCCCGGCGCAAGCGATCCGTATCTTTTTCAAAACGCAATTTACGTTCTCACACCTGTTAACGAAAAACAAAAAGAAAAAGCATTGGAGCTTGCCGGATTCTTAAGTAAATTTTTGGGATGCCGTACAGTGTTAATGGATCCGCAAAAACATGACGCAATTGCGGCGGCAGTCAGCCATCTACCCCACATTCTTGCAAGCGCCCTAGTTCTAAACGCCTGCAAGCAAGAAAAACGGATTGAGGGAACTCTTTCACTTGCGGCAGGCGGATTCAGAGATATGACCCGTATCGCATCAAGCAATTATGAGATGTGGCATGATATTTTTGCGACAAACAAAACGGCAGTCACCAAACAGATCGATTCATTTATTGAGATACTCGCTAAGATGAAAGCCGCTCTTCAAAGTGATTCGTTAAAAGAAAGCTTTGAGGAAGCGGCCGCAGTCAAGATGACCATCCCCTCTTCAAACAAAGGTTTTATTAGTCAACTTAACGATATTTTGGTAATGGCCGAAGACAAACCCGGATTCATTTCATCCATATCAACATTACTGGCTCAAAAATCAATTAACATAAAAGATATTGAGGTTCTGAAGGTCAGAGAAGGGGAAGGCGGTACTATCCGGCTCTCATTCGAATCTGAAGAAGTAGCCCGCGGCGTTGTCTCACTTCTCAACAGCAACGGCTTTCAAGCCCGCGAAAGGAATTGACCGATGCTTAAGCTTCGTCCGGCTAAATCAATACAGGGTAATTTTTCACTTCCTGTCTCACCAGACCTGCTGTTTATGGCAGCTTTGAGCGCCTGCGCGGCAAAACGTAAAATCAGAATTTTCGGTGTAAAGGAATCTGAAGTTATCAATGATATTCGCCGCAGTATTCAGGGTCACGCTTCTTTTGAATTGACAGAAGATATATTGTGCATATCCCCTGAGTCAGACAGCGATCCCGCATTGCTTTTAACACTCCCCAGCAGGCTTCTTCCTTACAGGATGATCTATCTTTTTACTGGTTTGGGGATGGGAAAAACCGTAACGATGGCCGGGGCTTCTCAAAAACAACTCAATGATTTTACCGTACAGGCTAAACGGCTTGGTATAAAGCTGGAAATGGTCAGCCTCGATGAGCTGACAGGATTAAAAGTAAAGGAGTGGAGCGATGACTCCTTTAAAAAAGGGATGGTTGAAGAGGAAGACTGCGCCGCTTTACTTTCTTTTCTTTTAGGTAAAAGAGAGCGGCGCTCTTTTACAATTAATTTTCACCTCTCCACACCGCTTCGCCAGTTAGCCCAGGCCTTTGGTTTTGCAATCAACGTAAAGTCAGAAAAAAATGATGATCCTGTCGCTCAGCGTATTAAGTTTTTGCAAAACAAAAAGAGAGCTGGCTCCGCTCAAAACCAGATCTCTACGGTTCAGGTTGATTTTGTGAATTCCACCAAGGCCGATGATGTTCTTGATATAAATATTCCGGGAGATGAGATTCTCGCCGCCGCGCTAATAAGCGCAAAATGCCTTGTGCCAAAGGGAAACCTTATATTATCCAATGTAGCGCTTGAATTATGGGCTTCTCAGGCGATCTCATTTATACGAAAAATGGGCGGTAAATTTTCCATACAGGAAAACGGCAAAAGCGCGTTTGGTGTCCGCGGAACAGTTGAGTTGCAAAAAAGCGAAAATTCCGGCAAAAAAATACGCTGCTCTCCGCTCTATCAATTTATAGGGCAGCTGCCTTCCATGACTATAGCTGCTGCTTTCGCAAAAGAGAAGGAAAAATCTGTTTTCAGAAACCTCGATGGCTTGCGGGCTTTTGAACCTGATGGCATTGACCAATTAGAAAAGTGTTTACGCCCCCTTGGCGTGCGTCACGGCGAAATGCCGGACGGCATAGTTGTGGAAGGCGCAAGAGAGTTTGACGGCTTTGAGTTGACAGATCCGCTTCCGGCGCATATCGCCGTCGCGTTTTGTATGGCGGGCTTTCGCTGCCTTGGTGAAACAGCCGTACCGGATGATTCTATTCTGGCCCGATGGCCGGATTTTAGGGAAATGATTAATGAAATATGTGAATTTTTTAATAATGATCATAAGAATGCGTGAATTATTGGCACGATATGTACGAACACGCTTGTAGAGGCGGCCGCACAGGGTCACCCCCGCATCGGATAAAAACGCCCGATTTACCGATAATCCACGCGTATTGATAATCATAATCAAAAAGGGAAAGTAAGTGAAGCCAGTTTCTTCGTTTGGTGTTGTAGCATTTAAAAAATCGGCGCAAACCGCCGAAGTGCTGGCTCGTATTCAGAGATGGGCTTTTGACAGCGGCGTTCCGGTATATTTTCATCCTAACCTCGCCGAGCAGCTCGAAAGTGTTGAACACGCGGAAAAATGTGAAGCGCGTTTTCTTGAAAAGAGTGAAGCGATTGTTTCCGTAGGCGGCGACGGCACATTCCTGAGCGCCGCGCACATGAGCTTTTTTTATGAAAAACCGATTATAGGAGTCAATCTTGGCGGACTTGGTTTTTTGACAGACATAGGACCGGAGGAAATTGAGATAAATCTGACCAGGATCAAATCCGGAGAGTATCACACCATAAGCAGAATGGTTCTGGAAGCGAAGCTTGAGCGCGCGGGCAATACTATTTGTAAATTTAACGCGCTCAATGATATTTACATAAACAGAATTAACACCCCAAAGCTTACCTCTATTTCCGCATGGTGCGGCCCTGATTTTATAACAGATTTTTTTGCGGATGGAATAATAATAGCTACCCCAAACGGTTCTACCGCCTACTCCCTCAGCGCCGGAGGCCCCATAGTGGAACCTACGGTGCAGGCGTTTTTGCTTACGCCTATCTGCCCTCATTCCCTAACCGAACGGCCGCTTATACTTCCATCAGACCGTAGTGTTCGCTTGGCGATAAATGAGAAAAACCCCGATCTTCTCTTAAGCGCGGATGGTCAGGAAGCTGCGCGGCTTCAGTCCGGCGATGAGATCATAGTTTCATACAGCGGAGTACGCTCAAATTTGATTCAGCTTGCGGAAAGATCATATTTTTCTCTCCTGCGCAAAAAACTTGGGTGGGGTCAGGGGTACAAAACAATGAGGATGAGCGGTAATTTATGATCAGAGAGCTTCATATAAAAAATCTCGCTCTTATTGAAAACATGACGCTGGAGTTCAGAAGCGGTTTTACTGTATTTACAGGTGAGACCGGAGCTGGTAAATCGATTCTCATCGGAGCAATCGGCCTGCTTCTCGGCGAAAGAGCCAGCGCGGAGATGATCCGCAGCGGAAGCGATGAGGCTGAGGTGAGCGGATGTCTTGAGATTGAGAATATGCGCCCTAAGCTGCTTGATTTTTTGAAAGAAAGCGGGATAGAAGCTGATGGAGGAAACCTTATTATCCGCAGAAAAATTTCCCGCAGCGACAAAAACAGAATCCACGTAAATCAGGTTCCGCTGCCGTTGTCAACACTGAAAAAACTTGGCGATCTGTTAGTTGATCTGCACGGACAGCACCAGCATCAGTCTCTGCTCAACGAAAGCACTCACGCGGATATGGTTGACGCGCTGCCTGAAGCGGCCAGGGCAAAAGCTGACTATGTAAATTCATACAACTCATACACTGCCGCCCGTCAGGAACTTCATGACGCGCAAAAGCGCGCACGGGAACTCGCTGAGAAAAGGGATGTGCTGGAATTTCAGTACAGGGAGCTCTCCGCTCTTGATCCAAAGGCGGGAGAAGAGGAATCACTCGAACAGGAACTCTCTCTCTTATCAACGTCAGCGCAGCGCTTGGCATGCGCAAAAGAGATACTTACGCTCCTTAATTCATCTGTAGATGAATCTTTGCAGAAAAAACTTTCGCAGATCAAACGTAAACTTGAAAGTTTCGTCAAATATGACCCGGCGGTTCAGCCGTGGATTAACGATATGGAAAGCGTTCTCTCAACCTGCTCGGAACTTGATCTCTTTTGCAGCGATTACCTGCAGCGTTCAGGAAGTGACAACAGTCAAAGCAGAATTGAGGAGATAAATGGAAGGCTTGCGAAAATTCAACGCCTCAAAAAAAAATATTCATGCGCTCTGGACGATCTTATCGCTAAGAAACAGCATACTAAAGAGAGTCTTTCTCAATTAGAAAATTCCGATTCCGACATCAAACAGCTTGAAAAAAAGGTGTCTAAAATATGCGGTGAATGCTTAAAATTTGGTCAAACCCTCACAAAAACCAGAGAGCAGACGTTCCTTTCTTTTGATAAAGAGATAACACGGCGCATGGAGCAGCTTGGATTCAACGGCGGTGAGTGGAAAACCGATTTGCAGCCTCTTTCCGAACCCGGGCCGCATGGACTCGAAAATATCCGTTTTCTTGTAAGAACAAACAAGGGTGAACCATTCCTGCCGCTTGTCAAATCAGCATCCGGCGGAGAGGTATCGCGGCTTATGCTTGCGGTTAAATCAATTCTCGCGCGGCAAGATGAGATACCGGTGCTCATATTTGATGAGATTGACACTGGAATAGGCGGTATGTTGGCAGGTGAAGTTTCAAAGGCGCTTTACAGCCTCTCTTCCACTCATCAGGTGCTTTGTATCTCTCACCTTCACCAGATAGCCTCAGCCGCGGATCATCATTATTTAGTGGCAAAAAAGTCTATAGACAACCGTACAGTAACTGAGGTGTGTGAACTTGATGATGAACAAAGAACCGCGGAGATTGCGCGAATGCTTGGGGGGGAATCACAGATTAGTATTCAGCACGCCAGAGAACTATTAAAAGAAAACCGGCGCGGCTGACAATGGCGCGGTACGGTAAGGCATGCTTCCTCTCCGCGTATCTGTATCACAAATAATCACCGCCTGCACGCGCCGCCCGTTTTTCACCGCTCTTAAAACTCAACTAATCTCATTGGATAAACGTAATACAGGAGACGCGAAAACTTGGGTAAACAAGGATTTTTTACTATGTTATTATAAGAAATGTTCCAAAAACAATAAGACAGGGGAAACATGTTCATATACAACGATGATGATCTGATTATCGGCACTCCAAGAGAAGCTGAGTATCAAAGATTTTTTTCCGAAGCCTGGATGTTAGCGGCCGCGGAAAACAAGAGGCTGGGTATCCCTATTGTTTACGTAAAGAGCGGAAATGTAGTAAAAGAGTATGCTGACGGCAAGACGGAAATTTTGGCGAAAGCTGTTCCCGGAATTGTTTACAATGGTGAACCAGTCATAAAATTCCCCGCAGCGCTGCCTAATGGACTTTGGGGTTAATAACTTTTTTCACGGGTTTACATTAATTGTTTGCTTAAACTCCCGCATTATATTATTTTTAGCAGTTGCCATAATTATGACATTTATCGACTGTTTTTTATACTTTAAGGAGTAATGATGCAGAGGCATAAATCTGTAGAAAAGCGTGATCGCACGAGTAAAAAAGCTAATCTGGTTAACCGCATGAACCGTTCCCGCATAAAGACAGCAATTCGGGGCGTACTTGAAGCCAGGGACAAGGAAAGCGCGGCAAGCGCCCTGAAGGCAGCGGTTTCGGTATTGGATAAGAGTGTTAAGACCGGTCTGATTCATCAGAACAAGGCTGCTAACCAGAAATCCCGCCTGAGCAAAATTGTAAATAAGATTGAAAAATAAGAGCACAGCGCAATATCTGCCGCGCTTTAAAGGCGCGGCAGGATAGAAGCGGCGTATTAACAATACGCCTCTATACTGTAAAACTAAATTATTTCTCTCTCTGTGAATTCTATATTTCCGCATGCCTATCTCAGACAAAAGATAACCTGGCTCTTTGTATTTCCGCTATTTAGCGTCATTAATTTCCGGATTTGCTCTATTTCAGCAGTTTTTTCATATACAATTTTACACCTCCCAATAATTATATTATACACATATAATTGTACATGTCTTAAATAGCGGAACTATCGCAAAATCGTTCCCTACCGGATCTAACTAAAAATGATAAAGAAAAATAAGATTCTGTGGTCTGCAGTTACCGCGTTGATTGCTGTTTGCGCGTGGCCGCAAAATGGAGCCGCCTCACAGTTCTGGTTTGAAGAGATTGAATACGCTCTTACGGCCAGAACGGAGTTTTTGGAGCGTATTGATCTGACCGATAAAGAGTTTTTGGCAGTGCGCTCCAAAACAGTATCGGAAAAACAACTTTTTGCGCAGAACCTCCGCCAGCAGCGCGGATCCAACAACCCCTGGTATTACTATTTGAGCGGTACTGTTGACGAGGAGAACAGCGGGGAATTTTACGGTTACGCGGTTACCGCGGCAGCTTCCGATCCAGGAACGCTGTGGCTTCTCTCACTTGAGTTTATCCGTCACAATGAGCTTTCGCGGGCAGCAAGCTGCATGACTGCTCTTGAAAAGACCATGTTCAACCTTGGAGGCGCGGCGGCTCCCCTGCTCAGCCGGCAGCTTCTTCTAGCCGGCCGCACTTTTGAAAAATTATCGGCTGAACAGGCTGATTTTTGCTACACATGGGCCAAACGCTTTGATCCGGATCAGTACTGGAGCGCGTTTCAAAAGGGACGGCATAATTTTCCGGCCGCCATACTTTCATCTGTCTCAAACATTATTGTAGAGGCAACGGCCGTTACATCAGAATCCTTCCGTACGCAGCTTGCGTTTGTCTATCAGAAATACCGCTTTTTACGCACAACGCTTTTTACTTTTGTCTGCGCGGTTTTTCTAATATTCTCCTTAAAATACCTCTCAAATGGAGTCCATTTTTTAGGAGACATTATTTTCGGCAAAATCGCGCCGCCTAAGTTCCGTACGATATCGAGCATTTTTGTTATTTCAGCCACACTGGTTTTTGGCGTTTACACAACGCTGTGGGTTATAGCTTTTATGATATGGAAGTTTCTAAGCGGCGCCGAGAAAAAACTGCTTACGCTTGCGTGCGTAATCCTTGTTCTTGCTCCAGTTGACAATTGGATTACAAATCTGTTTCTAAATAATACGCGCCCCGACTCAACCGCGGTTGTTTTTGAGAGAGTCAACAATGAGGGATTTTCAAACAGTCTGCACCAGTTAGCTAAGGAAAACGTTCAAAAAAAACCTGAAAACTACCTCAGCCACCTCTCTCTGGCCATCAGTTCGATTAAGGGCGGCGATCACCGGGAAGCGGCCGGCGCTCTGGATAACGCTTTGCGGCTTGCTCCGCAAGATCCGACAGCCCTTCTCTGCGCGGGCAACATCTCGTATCTTCTCGGTAACATAAAATTATCCGAAAAGTATTATAATGATCTTATTAAAAAAGAGCCAAAAAAATCGGCGGCTCTGTTCAATCTCGCTCAGATACAAGAGGGATTTGAGGCCGCAAACCTGATCGACAGAGCCGCAAAACTCGAACCTTCGAAAGTAAACAGCTTCATAAGACTCAACGATCTTTACTTTTCCGGCGATAACCCGCCGCTGCGCAGGCTCATGCAGCCCCATATCTCCCCCGCTTTTTTCTGGAGTAAACTGTTTTTCGCTGACGCGAAAAATTTTTTCCTGAACTCAAAAACCTGGGGCGCGGCGTTTTTGGGATTTAATTCAGCGGCGTCTTTTGCCATTTTTATAAGTTTGCTGATTGTATTGCTGATACTCGATAAAGTTTACTGGAGCAACGGTTCCAGGGTAAAGAAATATTTTACCTGCAGAATCTGCGGTCAGCTTATCTGTAGAAGATGCAGAAAAGGGATGATGTGTTCCAGCTGCTATAAGGAGATTGATAATTTGCACAACAGCGCATCGGCGATAAACAATTTACATAAAAAATATAAAGACTGGACGCAGCTGCGTACAAATTTCTTTAAATGCGCGGTTGGCTGCATTTTGCCCGGGACGGATAAATTTTTTGACACGGAACCGGTTTTAAAACCCGCTCTGCTTCTGTTTCTTTCAAGCGTTATCTGGGGCGCGTGTTACTGGGCGGTTACCTTTCAGTCAAGTTACCCAAGCCGTACGGTTTTAAACCCGGTGTATCCGGTATCCATACTTTTGATTTATAACGTTTTTGCGATTATCAGGAATGTTAAAAGTTTTGCGGAATTTGTGGGTGATATTATAAAAAAGAAATAAGGGCAGCCGCAAGATCTGCCCGTACAACAAAAATATTACGCAGGGGCAGAACCCCGCGATATAAAAAGACGCGATACACCATGCACAAGAAGGATCACTACAAAAAATGGTTTTGAGCGGTAATCTTACGGAATTTATACTTGCGGATGTTTTCAATCTGCTTACCCAGCAGAAGATTACGGGCAAGCTGTCGCTTTCGAGTGACCAGCGTGAGGGGATCATTATTTTTAAGGATGGGGTTATTGCAGGCGCGCAAAGCGGTGATGAGAGTCTGAGGAACAAGCTTTTTAATTATTTGATTGACATAAAAAAGAAATCATCAGAACATCTCAGCCAGCTTTTTAACGCCCATTCCGGCAGCCTGAGCGGTCTCTGTTCAAGCATTCTAGAGCGCAGCTTAATGAGCACAAAGGAATTCAGAAGCTTCGCGGAAGGCTGTGTGGAGGATATCGCTTGCAATCTTTTGACATGGAAGAGCGGAACATATCGCTTTAATTCGCTTCAGGGCATAGCTTCCATGGTGTGCGGAGCTGTAAATATTACAACTGAAAGCATCATCATGGAGGGTATGCGCAGAGCTGACGAGTGGGTGCGTATGCAAGAGTATATCGTAAGCGACGCGGTATTTGTAAAAGCGAACAGAGCTGAACCGCAAGCCGTTGATATTGATATTTTTACGGCGCCTGAAGCCTATGTTCTAAATCTTCTTGACGGCAGCCGTACTGTTTTCAGTATAGTCAAATCATGCTGTCTTTGTGAGTTTAAAGTATATGAGTCGATCAATATACTTCTTCAGGAAAAGCGCATTATCGCCATTTCGTCAAAGTACAGCCAATCCATACAGGCTGCGCTCAGCCGTAAAGATTCGGAAAAGGCGGCAGCCGCAAGCAAAGCTTTTTTAAGCGCCTGCGCGTCATTAGGTACGGCAGCAGCCATTTTCGCGATATTTTTGTTCTGCAGATTTTCTATGCTTTCAGCGCCTCAGCAGAGCGCGCTTGAGGAACAAAACGCGGCGCGGCGGTCACAAAACAGGAATATCGTGCAGGCAGCAACCCTGCTTCATCGGGCTTTAAACGGCGAAGAAGCGACATCGGCAAGGAATTTGCAAAAAGCTGGATTACTCACACCCCGCGATTTTTAGGACGTGGATGAGTCATAGAAATGAGAGGGTGTGTAGATGATTTGCTGATCAATGCGGAAATAATAACGCAGAACGCAAAAATAAAGGTATGACAGAGTTTTTGCTATATAATTAAATATTCTCTATTCCTGCATTCCGCATTATTATTTCCGCATCTGTTTTGGGATTGACTGAAAGATGGATTTATAGAGAAATTTTACACTCTCCAATGAAGAAAAAAAGGGGTTGCCGTATACTGAGATTGAGGCGCAAGCGGTATGTGATGCAAGTGCATAATATATGCGCGTAAGTGTGCGGGCGGCAGCCTGCCGCCCGCACACGGAAGCATCTTGCCCCTGCTTTCATCCCGCTCCTCCTTTAGCCCATTGTGGGTTTGGGGGGTTATTGCGGCGGGGCGCTGCAGGGTTTCAGCCCATCGGGGATAACGGAAACTTTTAATAAACTGAACGTCTTATTGTTCAATTTATTAAAAGCGGCAGCCATGGTGAGACCTTCCCTTATATTTTGATTTCATTCTGTTCCGCATTCGCGTTCAATAAATCACTGCTAAAAAAATATGTACTTGAAAGTACATTTATAGTATATTAAAATTATGGTGGAGAATCTTGAGGCAATTTGTTTTGCGCCTAAGGACTCTTGTTTATTATTTTCTGAAATATATAGTAACGTAATTATTAACCTAACTGAAAAATCCCGTCATCAGTTTTAACCAAAGGATGACTACATGGCGTCAATTAACTATGCGGCCAGAGAAATAAGCGTAAAGGTCGTTTACTACGGTCCTGGATTAAGCGGCAAAACAACTAATCTTCAAGTAATTCATAAAAAAACGCCTCAGGAGCATAGAAGCGATATGGTTTCTCTTGCTACAGAGACTGACCGTACGCTCTTCTTTGATTTTCTTCCTCTTGACTTAGGAAAGATCAAGGGATTCTCCACCAAATTCCAGCTTTATACGGTGCCCGGGCAGGTCTATTACAACGCCACGCGCAAGCTTGTGCTCAGAGGAGTTGACGGTGTTGTTTTTGTAGCTGACAGCGGCGCTGATAAGATCCAGGAGAACCTTGAGAGTTTTCAGAACCTTGAGGACAACTTGGCCGAATACGGTTATCAGAGAGAATCTATTCCCATTATCTTGCAGTACAACAAGCGCGATCTCCCAAACGCTCTTACTATAGAAGAGCTTCAGAAGCATATTAACAAATACAATCTGCCTTACGGCGAAGGTATAGCCTACAAGGGTGTAGGTGTTTTTGACACATTGAAGCAAATTGGTAAAATCGTTATAGATCATCTTAACAAAAAGTATTCAAAACCAAGCCGCGGAGGAGACGCTCCGGCTGCCGCAGCGCCTGCACCAGCGCAGGCTACCGTACAGCAGCCGCAGGCAGCGCCTCAATATGTGCCGCCCGCAGCGCCGCAGTACCAGCCGCCTCAGCAAAACTTTGCGCCGCCTCCTCCTGTGCAGCCGCAAGCGTTTCAGCAGCAGCCGCAGGCAGCACCTCAATATGTACAGCCCGCGGCGCCGCAACAGCAATACGCCGCGCCTCCGCCTGCGGCGCCGGCTCCCGCGGCAGCTGACGATCCTTTTTTCGTAACGCCTTCACAGCAGTTTCAGCAGCAGTACGCGGCGCCGCCTGTACAGCCCGCTGCTCCGGTACAGAACTATGATGATGTTTTCACTATAGAGCCGACTGCTCCGCCTCAGCAGCAAGCTTTTACAAATGCGCCGCCTATGTCTCAGCAGCAGTTTCAGGCGCCGCCGCAGTCGGCACAGCAGCCTGTTCAAAACTATAACAACGCTTTTATTCTGGAGCCCGCCGGACCTGCCGCGCAGACACCCGCGGCCAATATTCCCCCTCCGGCGGCAAATACGTCATTCGATCCTTTTGAATTCGGGGCGCAGCCGGCAGCGCCATTAAACAATGGTTCTACAGTCTCCCCTTTTGGGCAGATGCCCCCCCAGGGCGCACCTGGTCCGCAAGTGGACTTTCAGCCCTTTAACCCGCCGGCGCAGGCAGCTCAGGGCGGCAGCCGTTCAGAGCTTGATATGGAGATTGAAAAATATCAGCGGGAAATTGAGGAGAAACAAAAAAAAATGCGTGCCTCCGGCAGCCCCGGTCAGGCTCCGCAGACTTGGCCTGAGTCGACTGAAATGCAGTCCTACCCCGGCCCCTCTGAACAGAATTTTCATCAATCTCCTCAGAACCGCACAGAGGAAGCCGGTACAGACAGCGGCATGTACAACATGAACGTTGACGGCGTCGGCAATGATGAGGTATTCTTTACCTCTGTTGACATGAACAAGCAGAAAAAACCGATAAAACGGCCTGTAAATCCCGCAATTATGAAAGAACAGCAGAAGGGTTTTATTAAAAAACTCTTTAATAAGGACAATACGCAATGAAAGATATGATTATCTTTCCTGAGGATATAGAACGCCTTAACGGTGTTCTTCTTCCTCTGATCCAAAAAGCAAACCTGCTGCTTGCCGTACTCATAAATAAAGACGGCAGAATGCTGACAAGTCAGGGGACACTTGAATCTGTTGATATTGTCTCGCTGGCAGCGCTTATTGCCGGTAACAGCGCCTCCACGCAAGCTATAGCGACTCTTGTGGGAGAAACAGAATTCAACTCCATGTATCATCAGGGGAAAGATAAGCATATCTACATCGCAAACGTTGATGACGAAACTTTTCTATCCATAGTTTTTGACAGCCGCACAAATATCGACCGGGTAAAAGTATTTGTCCGCCAATTCGAGCGCCAGCTCAAAGAAGCTCTTACGCAAGTATATAACAAGTCTGAAGACCAGGTAGACCTTGATTTTGACTTTAACCTTCCCAGACCGCAAACCGCGGCTCCGGCAGCGCAGAAACCACAGGCTGCCAGCAGCGATGAGGTGTTTTATATTGATATGGGAAAAAAGTAGTTACCTGCTTAAATTTCAATCGGATGGAGCGGCTCTATGTTAACGATAATCTTTGGGCTCATAATTCTTGGAATCCTGATTTTCGTACATGAGCTGGGGCATTTTTTAGCGGCCAAAGCGTGCGGCATCCGCGTACTTACTTTTTCACTTGGGTTTGGGCAGCCGCTGCTTAATAAAAAAATCGGGGAAACAGAGTACCGCATAAGCGCCATCCCCTTTGGCGGATATGTAAAGATGGCCGGGGAGAACGTTGATGATATCAGGGGCGGCGAAGATGAGTATTTATCCCGTCCGGTATGGCAAAGAGCTGTTGTAGCCGCCGCGGGGCCTTTTTTTAATGTGTTTTTCGCGTTCTTATTTCTCTTTATCGCAAATGTTTACGGAATAGATGAACCGCGGTTTATGCGCAATATGACCGTCGGAGCCATTGTCCCCGCCTCAGCGGCGCAAGCGGCAGGATTTCTCCCCGGCGACAGCATTACCGCAATAAACGGTAAAACGGTAAACTCCTGGGATGAGGTTCAAAATTTCTTTTTACGCGGTAAAACCAGCTACACGGTACAGGTTTCCCGGCAAGGGGAAATTCTTGATTTACATTTACAAATGAAGCGCGTCAAAGGAGAGCGCTACGCCGGGATGGCGGGATTAGCTCCTGAAGTTCCCGCGGTCATTGGGAATGTGACGAAAAACAGCGCGGCTCAGGAAGCAGGTCTCATGGCCGGAGACACCATTGTTTTTGCGTATGGCGATACTCTGCGTTCCGCGATACAGCTCAATATTCTTACAGAAAACTGGACGCCGCAAAACGGCCCGATTGAAATTAAAGTTAAACGCTCCGAAGGTGATTTTTCTACAACTGTTACCCCAAAGTTTGACAGCACAGCTAACAGGCATCTTCTGGGTATCGCGTTTGCGGCTCCCGCAACTCAGAAAATCAGATACTCTCCTCTAAACGCGGTTTATAGATCCGGAACGCAGATGTGGGAGTTCACAACATTAATTTTCAGAGTGTTACATGGACTAACCACCGGAGGCGCGGCCGCAAGCGATATGGCAGGGCCTGTGGGGATTATACAAATATCCGGTCAGGTCGCGCAGCACGGCGTCTCTACAATTCTTATCTTCATGGCCATGCTCGGGGTAAATCTGGCGCTTATAAACTTGCTCCCTCTTGTCATAACAGACGGCGGGCAGCTTCTTTTTCTGCTCATAGAAGCTGTACGGGGAAAGCCGCTAACGCCCAAAACTCAGGGACTCATAAATATGATCGCCGTTATCTTCTTTATTTCACTGTTTGTTTTTCTTACTTTTAACGATATTTTACGGATATTCAGATAGCGGCAGAAGGCGGCAAAGGGCACGGAATACTGATTTATATTTACAAATAGACAGACAGCATGCCGAAATAATAAATAGTCGTCCCTTAAAAAGTGTTATTTAGACACCCGTATTTGAAATAAACTCTTATGTAAACGCTTCTTTTTAGATATTGAAATAAATTTTTTAAAGGGGCAAAAAACTTCCGCATCCACTTGCGAAAATTAAACGCAGCCGCTGCAAGCATTGCATTAATCTTATCACCCTGCAATCCCTTGAGATAGTTTCTTTTAAGCTTTGTGTCAGATTTTAAATGTCCGATAACAGGTTCTATTGACGCACGACGTCTAAACTTATCTCTTATCTTTCGTTTTTCATTTGCGCTTAATGATTTGCAGCCATTTGTCGGAGTAGAAATAATGGTCTGCTCTATAAACTTTCTGCCCTTATATCCACGATCAGCTATCACTTCACCAGGTCTTTTATTCATTAACGTTTCGTATTGTTGGAGAGCTTGAGGGAGCGTATGGCCATCGTAGAGGTTTGTATCAAGTGAAAGTGCACCAACAATAATACCGCTGTCCTTTGTTACTAAAATCGAAACCTTACTTCCAAACTCATATTTTTTATGATCTTTACCTTTACTGATACAATAAACATCAGGCTCATGCAAACTATAAATCTTATTGTTGTCTGTCTTTTTCTGCTTTAATACTTCTTCATACAATTCAAGAGCATTCTTGTAACGCAGCAAACTATCTTGTGACAACTTACGGCGAAGTTCTCTGCATAGCCGCCCAGCAATTGTGCGAAGCTTCTTCTGAGCCCGCAGCGCTTTCTGGCCAGTCTTAGGGTGGGTTTTAAATCGCTGTGCAAGAAGCAGCGCTTTGGTAGTTCTTTTGTAACTCTGACGCAAAATAATATGTTCTTTTTCTGCCATTTCATTACACTTGTTAATAATCTTGCTGTGAAGCTTTATATCCGTTGGAAAAGTTATGTTCTTTTCCTGAACTGTTGTATCGGCGATAACTGTTTGCTCATGCGCTGCATTACCGTGAATATCAATACTAACTTTTAATATCTTCTGTACCCCGGACTCTCCTATACGCTTGCGAAAATGAACAAGATCGGAGGGGGCGCAGGGAAAAACCCATTGAAAAACATTCTCGCCGCTGAAATACTGAAAATAGGGATTTTGAACCCATTGTTCAACTACACCCTCATCGCTAAGATCGTACATCTGTTTCAAAAGAAGAAGAGATACCATCAGACGAATCGGTTTAGCAGGCCTGCCTTTAGTCGAATAATAATCCTTAAAGCATGAATCAAACTCTGACCAGTCAATACGATTACCCAACGCAAACAAAGGATGCTTGGGATTGAGAAGCTCATCAAGGGTCGAGAAAAGTTTATGCTGGGTTTTATCTACGTTATTACCAATCATTTTTACCCACCTGTTAAAGAAATTATATGCAAGTTTTTTAGATAAAATAACTCTTTACCAGCAGATTCTTTTAACAATTATTTCACTTTCTTGTTCACATTATTAATAAAAACATTTTTTTAAGGGATGACTAAATAATAATGCAGAATGCAGAAATGAGGTGATCTGATCTTTTATTTCTGCATTCGGACATCTATTTTGAAGTCGAATTATTATATATGTCCGGATGAACTTTATTATAACAGCGTTCCGGCAGATTCCTGATTACCGCAAAATATGGGTAGAGCAGATAGATTTTTCGGACTAACGGTTTGCCGCGCGGATGTTCAATTGACGCGGCGTTTTCTATCTCCGGCAGGTCAGCGGGAAGTTTTTTTATTTTAAACGGATTTGTTGTTATAAACCCTTTTTTCTCAAAAACTTCGGTGTCCTCAACAAGTTGGAATGAGTGAGGGCCGGATTTGTAAGGCATAAAGCTGTAGTGAGCGGGAGCAGGAACGGGTGGATTTTTTAGCGGGTACGGGTACGGGTACAGGTAGAGGAAAACGAGCTGCTGCAAATCGTCAGGGATGTAGTCTCCTGATAACTCTAACCGGCGCATGAATGAGAGCAGGAATTTTTCACGGCTGTAGGTGAGCGTTTCTTCCATAAGCACTTTTGGAGCGCTAAAAGCATACCAAGTTTGTTGTTTACGTTATACTGGAGCTGCTTCTTTGGTTAATTATTCTTCAAGCCAGATTTCAAAATCTGATGCTGGTTTACCTGATGAGACATAGGTTGCTTCCATATTTTGTTTGCATGTTTTTGAATTTGGATGGTCTGCGTTGAATTTATTAACAGCCGGACAGGCACCCCTCCTGTCCGGCTGTTAAAATTGTTAAAGTCCCGCTCGCGCTTAATGATATTGTACTGTCACTTAATTATCTCTCTGAACTCAGTGAACTCTCTAATCCTCTGTTCCCCAACATTCACCGGAATGTTAAATCGTAAAGCTATAATTTTTCCCATGTATCTTTCAGCAGAATCCAATATATCATCAGGTTCTACCTTACCTTTGTTATCGCTAACAAACGTTTGTAACGCATTTTTGTGTTCTTGCAAAATATTGATAAGTTCCTTCTTTGGAATCATAAGGTTACGCGCAAGAACCAGTGCTTTGTTTTTAATTTCTTTATATTCTCTAATATCGCCCTTCGTAAAAGCAGCCCATTCTTTAACAGAATGGAATAGTATTCCTTTCTTAGTAAGAATTGTGTGGTAACACAGGTATAAGGCCAGTATCCAACGGTAATAACTGATAGGCCCATAGAATACCTTTTGGTCAATTCGGAGCGTTTTCAAATCCATTGACAAAAGAGCATCATAGCCGAACTTAGAACGCAATCCCTTCTCTGGTACTATGTGCATTATGCGTTCGACCATTATCTCAATATCATGAGAAAATAAACCACTATTCTCATATAAAACACCATTTACAACTAAAGCACGACCATTTACTTTACTTTTTTTGGTTGTTTTTATTACTTTTGTTAACATCGTAGCACTCCTTCCGGAAGTTAGAGATTAGGGGGAGATGCATTTAATAAAAACCTTAAAAAGGGAATCATTTAGTATTATTCTACACACCTTTCTTTTTAGTGGAATAATTAGTTGTGATTGTTTTAACATTAGGGACTTCCTTTCGAGAAATGTGATAAAGTGAAAAATCCTACTTACATACGGCAACAAAATGACATTGAACATGTTCCTTTCTGGGTTATTTTGGTTTGATGATTCGCATAAGCTCCATAAACTTTTTATCATCAGATATAATGGATGGTGGCAATTTCTTCCTACAAACAGCCGCAAGGTCAAAAAATTCATTCCATTCCTCGCTTCCTTTCAAAAGTCCGATCTCTTTTGCGAGTTTCCTTTGTTTTTTTTCGGAATCCGATGGAGCCAATAAACCACGCTCCAGCCGAGAATGATTTCCTGGATCATAATTATATTCCTCGCAAAATCGTCTGAGAGAAATCCCCGTTTTTAAACGGGCTTCTTTGACAAAGCTGCCAAAAATTTCATATTTTTCTGTTTTCATGAATGTCTCCTTATTCTTTCACTCCTTTACGTTATAGTTGGATTTTTTGTCTTTGAACTCCATGTTTTGTCATAATTCCGTGTGCATTTAATTGCTATCCACTTCTTATTTTTACAGCTTCTTTTCTCATACGAATCCTCCTTAAAAAGAGATGTTTGAAAATATGAGTATCCCGATATTATTAGTATATCCTAATTTTGAAAGAAAATCAAGTACAAAAAATTTTTTTTACAACGCAGTATTGTTGTACTAAAATATTATTGAACACATTATATAAGATAATTTTTAATTCTGTATTGATTTATATGCGTAAATATTGTTGTAATAATTGCGTAATTTATGGAAAAAACCAAAATTAGCGCCATTTTTTACAACAGTTTTCTGAAAGCTATTTAGAAGATCCGTGGGACATTAAAAACCACTGAAAACTACGCTTAACTGGACGAAGAATTATGAAAATGTTCTCCGTTCGCGGTCATTTTTGGTAGCAGTGCGTAGGTTCAGAAAGAAGAGAGGCAACTTTGTAGTTGCCCCCTCCCAACGATACTTTCTTAATAATCATTACACAAAAAATTCCCACTTGTTTTTTCCGTAGCTAATAGCAAAACAGATACGTTCTCTGCTGACAGGGTGATAGATTAAGTTTTTGACCCATCTGCTTTGTTTAACCATTCTTACTATGTAGGGAACCATGGCATACGTAATCAGTGAATAGGCGTTGTGAGGCCCGAAAACAAGAAATCCGGCCAAAATTATACAGCCATCAATAGTGTACATCGTTATATGTTCCGGTATCCGCTTGCTACAGACTGCCGCAATAGTGTCGGGGCCGACGGATGAACCGCCTACTGCCAAGATTACACCTACCCCGCTCCCAAGCAGTACAGCTCCCACAATAGCAGCAACAATCGGATGAAGATAAGGAGATAATGCCTGAAGATCGTTTGTACACATAATTAAGGAAGGTATGGTAATTACTGTAGACAGAGACTTTACAAAAAATGACCTGCCTTGATAAATGCCACCCAACAACAACAAAATAATGCTGATTAAGATGTAACTAAGACTTAATGGGAAACCGAATTGCTCAAGTAGTATTGATAATCCGGTAATACCACCGAAGGCCAAATTATGAGGCCCAAGGCATAGATTAATTGAAGTTGCAATACCGAAAGAACCTGCGATTACAGCAGAAACTTCGTTTCGGTATCGTAGACTTTGATCCATTGTAAATGCATATATCTTTTGCATACTTCTCTCCAAATCAACAGGTTATTATAAAAGCGTAGTGTTTGTTTAGTTTGTACTCCTTGTTAGGAGACGTCAATTAATCGTTCTACAAGACACTTGCTTCGGAGCAGGAGTTGTTGATTTTAGTCTAAAAGTATGATACGATATAGACAAATACCTTGCTCGCGAAAGAGTGAGTGTATTGTAAGCGGCTGCGGTAACATATCGCCGTGGAAAGTGAATGTTGTTACCGCAGCCTGTTTTTTGCTGATACCATGCTACGGCGGTTTTAGTAACCGTTTGCCAAAACGTGTGTTCTTTTGATTGTCTAATATTGTAGTGATGCGATTTGATAATATGCTATTGAAGATGTTTTTAATGTCGCTGCGTCGATAACAGCGGCGCTGGCCACAGAGAAATGGAATTCCTGTGGTATAGTAAGAGGAGTCATGAATTTTATTATGTGTAGCCATGGTAGGTATCCTTTCCATCGCCTATTAATACATACTCACATAAACAGTTTTTGTATTTGTAGGTGGTCATACGATATGTTTGTATATCTGCCACGCGTACTTTATCCAAATCTAATGCGTCAATAACCTCATATTCAAGCTCCCATTAAATCCACTAAATTTATCACTCTAAAAGTCTTCCGTATTTATTAGTATATAAAAAACCTGGTGGCATTGCAAGAACTTTTTTAACTATGTAACACTCGTAAAATCAATGTATTAATGCCCATATTATTTGGTAAATATTATGTCACTTTTTTGTAAGACACGCATCTGATTTTTGTAAAAACTAACATCCTTTTTTGTAAGGAAAACAGATCGTTTTGTAATTTAATGGAGCCGAATTGTATTTTTGGGGCTGTTTGTTTTAACTGTTAAAATATCTGGGCAAAGTAAAAAAAGAAAGATTAATTTACAGGAGAAAATAGAAGTGCTTTCCAAAACTAAAACAGAATATGATGCCGCAGTGGGTTTTATCATGCGCAAAGTAAAGGATGAAAAAAACAAAACGATAACAAATAGGGATGAAAAGTGGACAATTGAAAAACTCCAAAATCGTTTCGGAAAGAAAATTGGAAACTACATTGCTGGACAAGCATCAATTCCTGTGCGGTTACTAACAGAATTTTGTCAAGAGTTTGATATATCGCTTGACAGTTTTATGAAACAACTTTACGCTAATTTGGGTTGTGATTATACGACCGTGAAAGATAAAGAGTCTTCGACAGAACAGACTTTTATTGCTTTCGCAAAGAAGGCGCTTAACGAAACAAAAAATGCAAGCGACTACCTTTTTTACTCTGAAGACGGACAAGGAAATTTGTTTCGGAAATTTCTTTTTAGTAAAGATAACAAAAAAAATACTGAAACCTATCATTTTTCATTTTTACCAATAATTCGAGTTGACAGTATTAAAAATATGTCCTACCCAAGCGGGGAATTGACTTTTGAAATAAATAGTGGTATGTGCAAAGCCAAATTGGAAATAAAAGGAGAATGTCCACAAGGTGCAAATAAAGCACCAAAGTATAGTGGATTCGTTGTAATAACAGGGCAACAAAGCAACCCAACATGTTTTTGTTACTTATGGGAAATAACAGGCAATCCTGCGACATCGTTGGTAATTTCGTTTAGAGTATCTGCAACAGAAGAACTAAAACATGGTGATGGCAAGGGGATAAGAATTGCCTCTTGTTTATCTGCAAAGAATAGCGGTGGGAAACCATTCTCGTTTAGGGCATTTGTATCTGCGCAGCGCATAGAAGATGACGAGATGAAACAACTTGCATATCTTTTGAGACTATGGACAAGTAAGAATATGGATGAAGATTCTGAATTAAAAACGATAGTATATGACGAGAGTGTCAAACAGTTAGAAAGTTATTTGGAAGCTTGTATAAGTAAAAAAGAAAAAGTATCTTTTCATGATCCATTAGGTTGCATTGGAAAAATAAGTTTAGAAGACAGTCCTGCGATTATTAACGTATTGAAAAAAATCCTTAATGGTGAAAAAGAACTTATATATTTCATAGATCCAACCAAATTTACAGAAAATAATGAATCCTACCGATTTGCGTTAGCATGGCTTGTCAGGCACGGGTTGCACGCAAGATATGATGAAATAAAGAACAGATCAGACACAGAAGCCAACAAAATGTATAATGCTCTTAAAAGGTTGGCTAAACCGAACGAAAAAGTTTGATTATATTAGGAATATTTTTGGGAACTTTACAATTGCCCGGAAAAAAAATTATTTTAAAAAGGACACTTTGTCGTTGTAAGCATGAATAATAAAAGTGGTAAATAATGATACTTTAATGGGAAATCTTATGTTACAAAGAGAAGTGGCTGCGATAAAAGCTATACAGGAACATATAGGACGTAGTAACCTCAATGGATGGGAAATCAAAAAAGACGAATTGTCTGATGAAGATGATGGTGAGTATAGCAAAGAAAAACAGGAAGATATATTCTACGCTTTTGGCTTAGCTATAAAAGATATACAAGATTATAAGGTGGGGGTAGTTTTAGACAAATCCGGACGGTTTGTTTTTGCAAGAAGTGGCGATGAAAATAGTGTTTCTTTTAATGAGGGAGAGTTAAAAGATAGAGTATTTATACATAATCATCCAAGGGGTACATCTGCGCTTACCCCTGATAGTGATATGTATACCTTGATTAATTGCGAAGCACATGGAGGTTTCGTGGTTAAGGTGACTTTGTTGGTATTATAAGAGAAAAGAATAGTCGTGGGCAGGAACTTTTTTACGAAATGACAATAGATATTGGGTCTGACGAAGAAATAGAAGCAAAAAGTAACGGTTGTAAAGATGAATATGAAATAAGACGAGAAGTAGCCCAGATAATTAATAATTGGTTATTTAAAAACTCAAAAAAATACGGGTATCGTTTTTTAATAAGGATTCAGTGTGAATTGGAATCAAGAATCTATTAGCCGCTATTCGGGCTCACTCGACTATTGATTTTAAGGTGCCTGATAAATTTATTTTAAGAACAGCGGCTTAGCCTTAACGGTGTACAATAAAGGGGGCAAACACCAAGGCTTATTGAGCAATCTGATAGCGTATTTACGGTTGTATCCGCATACCGCGCAGAACTCATCAAGTATCAATTTCTTGGCATGTTTGCCTGAGGCTTTATACCGTGGAAGAATAGATTCAAGGTATGATTTCTTCTCTTTTTGACCCATAAGTAACCCCCCTTTTAACAATGGCATTGGGTTACATTAATTATGAGCCAACGAAG